>NZ_JBNDMQ010000001.1:0-566756 GCF_050436665.1 Paraburkholderia sp. EB58
GCATCGACCCCGTCTGTTCCCAGTAGCCAACCCCTTCGTCTCGAAAATCTCTCGGCGCTTCAACAGGTTAGATCGGGCGCCGTGTCAAACTTCGGCCTAGCAAGCCCAAAGCGAGAGGATCGAGCGGCAGTCCTTTGACGATCGTCACGCTTTTCCCTCCCCGGCCCTTGGTTTCGCGACTTACCCGCACCACGCCATCACCTGCCGGTAGTGTTTTGGTAAGCGTCTTGCAGACGCATTCCGCGAGCACCTTCCGGCATTCGGGACACATCCGTCCGCCATCGGTGGAATAGACAAGGCCGCCTTTTGCGCTACTTTTCATAGTTGGTTTACTCAAACACACTGAGGTCGCGAATCGGGCCGAGTTTAGCAGGGGCGCCTTACCCGCTACTTATCGCGACGACACTTCCGCTGACGCCCTCTGCATCCGCTCAATCAGCGCCAGCACTTCGGGCCGGCTCTCTCCCTTCGCATGGACGAAGTAATACCTGAGCGGCGAAGCGACCTCGTGGCGGCTCACACGTACGAGCTCGCTGCGCCGGAGGTACGCGTCGGCGAGCGGCGTGCGCGCCAGCGCCACGCCCAGTCCGGCTTCGGCGGCGGCTAGCACGAGGGTGTAGTCCTCGAAACGGCGATCCTGGGTGCGCGGTTTGAGCGGGATGTCCAGCGCACCGAACCACGCGCGCCAGCCCGTCACGTCGGAGTCGTGCAGCAGCGGTATGTCGAGCAGCGCGGCGTCGCCATGCCGACGGATCTGTTTCGCCAACTGTGCGGCGAGCGCGGGATGCGCGACCGGATACAGCGTCTCCGGCAGGAACGGTTTGACCTCGAGTTGACGCCAGTTGCCTCGCCCATAGCGGATCGCCAGATCTGCCTGCTCGCTTGCGATATCCGCGTTGCGATGATCGATATCGAGTTCGATGCGCAGCGCCGGTGCTTCGCTCTCCAAAGCAGCCTGGCGTTCGAAGAACCACAGCTTGGCGAACCCGGGCACCACACTGAGTTTGACCAATCGGAGGCTGCGCGGCGAGCGCCACTGATTCGCCGCACTGTCGATGATGCCGAACGCCTGCTCGATCCGGCCGACGAAGCGTTGCCCGTCCGGTGTCAGCCGCACGCCTCGCGCATGGCGTTCGAACAATGTCGTGCCGAGCCAGTTCTCCACAGCAGCAACCCGCCGGCTAATCGCGCCATGCGTGAGGCCGGCCACCCCGGCGGCCGCCAGAAACGAGCCCTGACGCGCGACAGTGCAAACTGTTTCGAGGCTGGCAAGCGGTGGCCGCGCGCCTGGCGTAGGCGACGAGGCCGGCGATGACGCGGAACCGGACAATGCCCGGGCATTTGAGTTCCCGCGCATCGGCACGCCTGCTGGCCGGCGAGAAGAGGTGTGAGCCATGGTCACATCATGTCGTTGATCTGCGAGCTAGCGTAACAGATGGCGACGCGGCATGAATTCACCAGGCCGACTCGCCGCAGTCCGACAGTTAGATTATTAACTACGATCCGAAACCGTAGTGGGCAGCGTGAACTGAAAAGTTGCGCCGCGCCCAGCGACGCCGGCGACCCACAAGCACCCGCCATGCGACTCAACGATTGAACGGCTGATGCGAAGCCCCATGCCGGTGCCGTGGGGTTTGGTTGTAAAGAACGGATCGAAAATCTGTTCCGCGAACTGCGGCGGAACCCCTATGCCGGTATCTCTGACTGAAACCAGAATCTGCTCGTTTTCAGCCCGCTGCGACCTGATGACCATCTCCCGTGTTCCATCAACGTCCTTCATCGCTTCGATGCTGTTGACGATCAGATTCATCGCGACCTGCTGCAATTGCACGCGATCGCCGACGATCTGAGGAAGATCGGCTGCCAGTTCCGTGCGGACCGATATGTTGTATCGCACTGCCTCGCCGCGCAGGAGGCCAACGGTTTCGCGAATAATTTCGCTTACACCGAAGACCTCCCGATTCAGGGCCCCTTTCTCGAACTGCGCGCGGATCTTTCCGATAATCTGCGCAGCGCGTTGACCGTCTTTCACAATATGGGTGACCGCCGCGCGCGCTTCATCAAGATCCGGCTTGTCGCGATCAAGCCATCGCAGGCAGGCGTTTGCGTAGGCGATAGCGCCCGTAATCGGTTGATTGATTTCATGAGCGAGAGAAGCCGTGAGCTCTCCCATGGTTGTCACCCGGTTGATGCGCGCGAGATCGGTCAGTGCCAGGCGCAAAGCCTCTTCCGCCCGCGTGCGTTCAGTGATGTCACGAACGGCTCCAACAAATTCAAGGTTGCCGATGTTCACCGCCCGGCCCGTGGCGTGGACGTGCTTGACTCTCCCGTCCGGCATGATGAAACGATGCTCACTGTCGAAATCCTTCTTCTCCTTGACCGCCGCGTCAAGAGCCCGCCGGACAGCATCCCGGTCGTCGGGATGGATTCGTTGCAATACGAGGTCCACGGAGGGTCGCACACCCTGATCATATTCAATGATGTTGTAGCCTTCCTCCGACCAGTAATGCTCTCCGCTTGCAACACTCCAGCCGAAGGTGCCGGTGTGGCTGATCCTTTGTCCTTGAGCGAGGAATGCTTCGCTGCGCTGCAGGTCGGTAAAGAGGGTGGCATTCTCCAGTGAAATAGCGGCTTGTGAAGCCAGTAACTGCAGTACCGCAACCCGGTCCGACGTGAAGACGAACGGCGCCAGTTCGTTCTCCAGATAAAGTGCGCCGACCAGCTTCGCCTGCTTGACGATTGGCAGGCACAGGACGGACCGTGAGTGCTTCTTCCGCACATATTCGTCTTTTGAATACACGCTATCGGCCGAAGCGTCATCGAGGAGTACGCGCTCCTGCGTCCGGATCACATAATGCAGCGCGGATTGCGGGAGGTCAGCCGGCGTGATGGCGGCTTGCCGAACCGCCACCTCGATACCGCCCGGTCCACTGGTCGCCTCCGCTTCGATCCGCGGCTCGCCGCCCTGAGCGCCACCGCGAAGGAGGATGAGCAGACCCCGCCCGGCCCCTGCATTCTCTACTGCGATTCGTAGCAGTTTCTCGATCAGTCTGGGAAGAACGATCTCGCTGGAAAGTGCCTGGGATACCTTGATAACCGTGGCCAGATCCAGAAGTTCGGCCGGCGCCTCAATCGTTCTCGTCAAGCCCGCTGCTGCCTGTTCGTCGATAAGGTGCGGATAGTGCTGGTCAAGCTGCCTTACCTTGCCGTCCGCTCCCCAGTTGAGGTAACAGTAGCGGGCATCGCGCAGGTACGTACGGGCAGTCTTGTCGAATCCCCGTGCCGCGTAGAAACGCGCCGCGACTTCATTCGCTACCGCTTCATTGTGCACAAAGCCGTTAGCACGCGCTGAGCGGATGGCCATTTCATACGATTGCTCGGCGTCAAGGAAGCGCCCTTCGATCCGCGCGATTTCCGCGCCCACCAGTGCAGCGCGGTTTTCGAAATTCTCCGGGCAATTCTCCGCCCATATTGCAAGCTGCCTGTGGAGATCGGCCAGCGCCTCCAGGTGCTCCTCTCGCGCGCCTACGGTTTCCGAATCAAAAGCCCCGGCCCGGGCGAGCGCGCTGTAAAAGCAATGCTCCGCCACTTCAAAGTAGGAGTGCGTAGACCAGAGCAGGCGTTTGGCATTGACCGACGCCTCGATCGCGCAAGCGTAGTCACCCGCCAAGAAACGCGCCTGTAACTTGCGGACCCAATAGAAACATTCGCGCGTCGCCAGAATCGCGTTCCCTGAAAAACTACCCTCGAACTGAAGCTCGTCAAAGTGACCGTCATTGAGCGAACCGAACGTCGTTGTCAGGCCACGAAGTGTCCGGATAAACGCGAGCTGCGTTGCGATCTGGTCAATGAGGCGGCCGAACCGCACTTTTTCTGTGAATGCGAGGCCTGTCTCAGCTTCACGCTGCACCTCAGCCAGAGGATCTCCCGCCGCAAGAAGATTGGTATTCAAATGGTGGCAGCTAAATGCTGCAAAACTGAGGTCGCCGGTCCTGTTCGCGGCGTCGAAGGCGCGCCGCACGAGTTCCCGTCCTGTCTTGACGTGTTGCCTCCATGGCATGACACAGTTGCCGAAGCGCATGTAGACGCGAGCTTGATAGCGCTGCAATCCGTACTTCTCCACGACATCGTAGCCTAGCTTGCCAAACTGGAATCCAGCCTCATAGTTCCCGAAATGCGGTCCAACGACCATACCCAGCGAGACGAACGCGAAGCACGCTGCATCGCTGTGGCCATGCTCAAGACTGAGGTTGACTATCCGGCAAAGCACGAGAGCAAGAAGGTTCTCATCGGTGAACTGCGCAGTGAGCACAGCCTCATTGAAAACATCCAGAACATCGAGCACATCCGGATCGGTGATCAAGGGCAAGTCAACGAGTTCGCCAATTTTCCGGGCGCCCAGCGAAGACCAGATTTGCTCGTATTCTCGCGATACTTCTTCGTCCGTAGGATGCGGGGACCAGTCCTTGCCATGACCTCGCTGATATTCGATGAATATTTCCGCGCCGCGGTCGCTGCGACCCAAAAGGTTATAGAGCGTCAGGCGCAAATGGGTGACAAGCGCAATATCGTGGGCGCTTTTCGCCCGTTGGGCCAACATGGAAAGCCGATCTTCTGCAGCAGACATATCTGCGGTCAGCAATTCGCATTCAGCCAGCAGATACTCGATCGGGAAGACAAGGTCGTAGTTGCGATTCCAGATCTCGTCCGTCAACAATCCGCGCCCGGCGTGGAGGTACTTAAGCGCTGAGGCGTAAGCCGTTGAAGTCTTGGCACGTCTGCCTGCGATCAGATTCAATTCCGCAATGCGTTCACGCTCCGCAATCGACATGATCAGATGAGCGCCACGGTTGAGTTGATTGACGATCTCGAAGATCCCTTCCTCAAGCTTGTCTGGAGAGGTGTGTGCGGCCATCAACATGCCGATTCGCAGATGTGCCTCCGCCCGCAATTCCTTAGGGATTAGAGAGTACGCGGCTTCCTGCACACGGTCGTGGAGGAAGCTGTAAGCCTCTTCTGAGCGGAACACGAGACCCGTTCGGACTGCTTCCCAAAGTTGTCC
Source organism: Paraburkholderia sp. EB58 (assembly GCF_050436665.1). NCBI lineage: Bacteria > Pseudomonadati > Pseudomonadota > Betaproteobacteria > Burkholderiales > Burkholderiaceae > Paraburkholderia > Paraburkholderia sp. EB58. The sequence goes on from NZ_JBNDMQ010000001.1 coordinate 5,063, forward strand.
ATGCATCTCCTCGCTCGAGTCCTGGTAGACCATGCGAAGCATGGTGAAGTCGGCGTTGTTGCCGAGGCATGCAAGCTGTTGTAGTGCTTTCTGCGTCCCGGTGGGCAGGCGATTCAACTTCCCCACCATCAGGTCCACGACATTGTCGGTATAACCCTTGGCGTGAATGCGATTCAGGTCCCAACACCACTGCCCTTCGGCGTGATCAAAGATCAGTAATCCTTCTTCGAAGAGCGCGGAAATAAATTGAATGACGAAAAACGGGTTGCCGGTCGTCTTCTCCTCAACGAGTTCCGCCAACGGTCCAGCACGTCTGCGCTCACAATGAAGCGAGTCTGCGATCAACTCCTCCAGGTCGTCACGAGTCAGAGGGGTAAGCACGATGTCATGCACGATCGCGCCAGCCTGTCTAATGGCTTCCAGCTTGCGCATCAGCGGATGAGTGGGGGCCACTTCGTTATCGCGGTAGGCCCCGATCAACATCACATGTTTCACGTCCGGATTCGTGAGCAAATCTTCCATCAGATCTAACGTCGCCGCGTCGAGCCATTGCAGGTCGTCGAGAAAAAGCGCGAGGGGATGCTCCCGCGTGAACACTTGAGCAAAGCGACGGAATACCAACTGGAAGCGACTTTGCGCATCTCGTGGTGGAAGTTCCGGGACCGGCGGCTGCTCGCCGATAATGAGCTTCAGCTCCGGGACCAGATCCACCATGAGCTGGCCGTTCGGACTGAGCGCCTCCTGGATTGCATCGCGCCAGCGACCCAGTTCGTCTTCATTCTTTACCAGGATTGGACGAATGAGGTACTGGAAGGCCTCCGCGAGGGTTGCATACGGTATGTCGCGCTTGTACTGGTCGAACTTGCCCGACGCAAAATGGCCACGAGGCGGTACGAGCGGTTTATGCAGCTCATTGACAACGGAGGACTTGCCGACACCCGAGTAGCCGGAAACAAGTACGAGTTCTGGACGCCCTCCCGCTACGACTCGATCGAAGGACGCTAACAGCGTATCGATTTCGGATGCCCGCCCGTACAGTCTTTCGGGAATCAGCAGCCGGTCCGGCGTGTCGTGCTCGCCAAGCGGGAACTCATCAATGCGTCCAGCAGATTCCCATTCCTTGAGACATCGCTGAAGATCCCGCGCGAGGCCCACCGCCGTCTGGTATCGCTCTTCAGCGGTTTTGGCGAGTAACTTCACGATGACGGACGACACTGCAAAGGGGATATCTGGCGTCCGTTCTACGGGGGGAACCGGCTGTCTTGCGATCTGGCAGTGCACCCATTCCATCGGATCGGAAGCGGTGAAAGGTAGGCTGCCTGTCAGCATTTCGTAAAGCGTGACGCCCATAGAATAGAGATCACTGCGAGAGTCGATCGAACGGTTCATGCGCCCGGTCTGTTCAGGGGACATGTAGGCCAGCGTGCCGGCAATGATCTCAGCCGGCACGGGCGGCAGGCGCTCGCGCGGGAGCCGGGACGCGATGCCGAAGCCGGTGAGCCATACGCGACCGGCGGCGTCGACAAGCGCGTTCGCCGGTTTGACGTCCTTATGAATGAGGCCTTGCCGGTGAGCGTGACTAAGCGCTGTTGCCAGGCCTATGGCGATACGCAGGAAGCGAGTCAGATCGATCGGATGCCGCTTGCGCTGCCTGATTATCCGATCCAGGGGTTCACCGCCAGGATCCTTGAGAATGAGGACCGCTCGCCCCTGGTAACGTGTCAGCGCGAGCGGCTGAGCGGCCCATGCCGTATCGAGTTCCGAAGCGAGCGACCATTCGTGTTCGAGGCGCCGGAGGCTCTGAGGTGACGGATGTTCAGCGACGACCGCCAGCACCAGGATTGGCATCGGGTTGCCGAGCTCTCTCCCGCGGTGGAGAGTGAAGTCCGCCTCCTCGCGAAGCGGCTCCAACATGTACTCGGAATCCTCTGCCATTGAGAACACCCGTGTTGTCAGGAAGAAAGGCCACTTCTTTCACAGCGAAAGAAATGGGCTCCCGAAATTCCGCAATCGTGGGCAATGCTAATGTCAGTTTAGGGGAAGCGCCGACGCTGGGTGGGGCGTTCTCCCCATCGCCAGGATCTGAGGATTGTCTAATGCCGATACACGGCAAGCCTGTCACATTGCTGAACATCATCGGGGCGGAGTTGATTACTCAGGCGTAAGGCGTGCCTGCCATTGCGGCTTTTAGGCCGATGGTCCCCTTCTCGACAATAGCGAGAAAGGCGGCTTTCGCTTCTTCTGTATCTCGCCTCTCCCGAAAGGTCTGGTGAGCCTGGATGAGGGCCACAGTCCACGTCGCGAGCAGCAGACCGGCCGCCAGATGGGCGGCGGGGTCGGTCGGTTCTCGCCCTACGCATTCGGATAGCGCCACCGTTACGACTTGCGCGATCTCGTCGCGTATCGCCCTGGCCCTAGCCTTGAGGGTTTCGCTGCCCTCGATCGTCTCTATGAAGCCTTGGCTCCCAGCAGAGAATCTGACGTAAGGACTCTGTTCCGCAACCAGCCGATGAGCGAGCAGCCGTAACGTCTCGATCGGAGCGACGCGGGGATCGCGCTGCCGCAACGCTTCGGTCAGCATCTCGCGACCCGCTTCGTCGCGATCAAAGAACATGTCCTCCTTGCGGGGAAAGTGATTGAACACCGTCATCCGTCCGACATCAGCGGCCTCTGCGATCTCGTCCACCGTCACATTCTCGAAGCCCCGCTCCAGAAAAAGGCGCGTGGCGGCATTGGAGATGCCTTCTCTCGTAGCGAGGCGTTTGCGGGATCGGCGATCAGGTGGCGTTGACATGTTGCTCATCTTAGCAGAGCATATGTACTGAGTACATATTTGGATCGGGTATATGGAAACGGTGGATGTTGTGGTTGTGGGAGCCGGGCCGGTTGGACTTCTGACTGCCATCGAACTGACTTTGGGCGGCGTGCGCGTCCTCGTGCTGGAGCGTCTGGCTGCTTCGAGTGCGGCCATGAAGGCATTGTCGCTCGGACCGCTCGGTAGCGAAGCCTTGCAGCGCCGCGGAATGAGCGCAGCCATCGTCGATGCAGAGGCGCGCAGCTTCGCGGCAATCAACCAGTTCACCGAACAGAGCGGAGCGGACGTGCGTGGTCGGACGTCGAAGTTCAGCGGCCATTTCGCCGGCTTGTCGCTGATCCGGAAGGACGCGCAGAAGGAGCCGGAGCGGCGTCCCCGGATGGTGCGTCAGCAGGACGCAGAAGCCATGCTGGCCGACCGCGCCCGCTCGCTTGGGATCGAGGTGCGCCGCGAGTGTGAGGTCACGAGCTTCGTCCAGCAGGAAAACGGCGTCGACGTGGAGTGGACCGCGCCGGCCGGCGGGGAGCGTATCCGCTGCGCCTACCTTGTCGGTTGCGACGGAGGGCGTAGCGCGATCCGCAAGATGGCCGGTTTTGACTTCCCCGGCACGGCTCCAACCATGACGATGTACCAGGTGATTGCCGAGATCGACCATCCCGAACGCCTGTTGCCCATCGGTTGGCGTCGCACTTCGGGTGGCGTGTTCGCCTACGGGCCGTTTCCGGGCCGACTCTACATGCTGGACTTCAGCGGTCCGCCGGAGGATCGGCAGGCGCCGGTTACACGTGAGGAGATCGAAACCCTACTACGGCGCATCAGCGGCAAGGACGTTCGTGTGCAAACGCTGGAAAGCGCGAGCCGCTGGACGGACAACACGCGGCTCGTGGACACCTACCGCCAGGGCAGAGTGCTGCTCGCCGGTGATGCGGCACATATCCATTCGCCGTTCGGTGGTCAGGGCCTGAGCCTCGGGCTCGTAGACGCCGCAAACCTCGGCTGGAAGCTAGCTTCGGTCATTCGGGGCGACAAGCCGGAAAGCCTGCTCGATACTTACACGGCCGAGCGGCGACCCGTCGCCGAAGCCGTTCTGGCGAACACGCTTGCCCAGGTCGCCATCATGCGGCCCGATCCCCAGGCGGGTGCGATGCGGGACCTCGTGGCGAAACTCATGCAACTCGATGACGTCAATCAGTTCATCGGAGGGATGATGAGCGGCCTTTCCACTCGTTACGATCTCGGGTCGGATCTTGAAGACGTCGGACGGCTGATTGGCGATAACCCGATCAGCCAAGGCGATGCCCACGTCTCGCTCTACGATGTCATGCAGGATGGCACGGGTGCTCTTCTCGACGCCTCAACCGGGGGAGAGGCTTCCAGGTTCGTTGCAGCCACCACGCAGAGGATACGTTGCGTCGCCGTCGATACAGGGCCTTCGATGCTGATCCGTCCCGATGCCTGCATTGCCTGGATTGGTGAGGAGAACAGCATAGATGGATTGGAGGAAGCGCTCCGTCGCTGGTTCGTCCCCACTTGTGAATGGCGGTCGGAATCCGACATTGGATGACGGCGTCGGACAGCCGTGCGACGCGATTGCTGTTCAGCCCGGCGACTCTGGGACGTTTCATGGGGCTCAGATTCGGGTGCGTCGGAGGGAGCCCGTAGGGCGAGCGCAGACGCACCGGGGATGTGCGGTTCGGCAGGGGGATGACGCGGGAATCGGGATGCGGTAGAAGAACGACTACAACTGACCGCCGAAGAAACAGGCCCGACACCGGTCCTAACCGCCAAGTTCATTCCAGTGTCGAGCCCCACACGCGCACAACGGGGTACGGGTGCCGGGCCAGTATGGCACGGCTGATCCGCCTCGTCGATACCGCTTCGGCATTGACGGGGACTGCCGATGCCGGCCACTGGCCGCCTCTTTCTGTGCGCCCGCTGCCGGGCGCAGGTCGTCGTGTGCCGCCGTTGCGATCGCGGCCAGATTTACTGCGGTGGCGACTGCTCACAGGCCTCGCGCCGCGCCCGCCTGCGCGAGGCTGGCCAACGCTATCAGCTCAGTCGTCGTGGCCGCTTTGCACATGCCGAACGGATGCGTCGCTATCGTCAGCGCCTCAATAAAGTGACGCATCAGCGTTCCCCGACACCCGTCGCCGATGCTCTACTGCAACTGACTTCGACGACGACGGCCACCGCATCGACATCCACTGTCGCCGCGCCCGGATCGACGCCTTGCAGCTTCTGTCGCTGCATCTGTTCGGGCCTTGTACGCATCGGGCCACTGCGCCGTCGGGTCTTCCGTGATGTTCGTACTACTACTGACAGAACAGGAAACGACCCATGACCATTGGAGCTGAACTCGAGGCGCAGATCCTGCGCTATTACCACGTGGAGAAGTGGCGTTGCGGCACCATCGCGCGCCAGTTGCACGTGCATCGCGGCACCGTCCAGCGCGTGCTGGCCCAGGCCGGCCTGCCCAGGATTGGCGCCGTGCAGCGAGCCTCGCAGATCGACACCTATCTGCCGTTCATCCACGAGACGCTGAAGAAGTTTCCCTCGCTCACGGCCAGTCGTCTGTATGCGATGGTGTATGAGCGCGGCTACCGGGGCAGTCATCACCACTTCCGGCATCTGATCTCGCTGCACCGGCCACGCCCGGTACCCGAGGCTTACCTGCGCCTGCGCACGCTGCCCGGTGAACAGGCGCAGGCCGATTGGGCCAGCTTCGGTCACCTGCAGATCGGTCGGGCACGACGACCGCTGATGGCCTTCGTGATGGTGCTGTCGTGGTCACGGCAGATCTATCTGCGCTTCTTCCTCGATGCCCGTATGGACAGTTTCCTGGCAGGGCATGCCGGCGCCTTCGAAGCATGGTCCGGCGTACCCAGGGTTCTGCTTTACGATAACCTGCGTAGCGCCGTGCTCGAGCGTCAGGGCGATGCGATCCGCTTCCACCCGACATTGCTCGCGTTCGCCGCGCATCATCGTTATGAGCCCCGTCCGGTGGCTGTCGCACGGGGCAACGAGAAGGGGCGAGTTGAACGGGCAATCCGCTTTGTACGCGAGAGCTTCTTTGCCGCGCGCAGATTCACGGACCTCGACGATCTCAATGCCCAGGCGGCAATCTGGTGCGCGGGGCCCGCTGCCGAGCGGCCCTGCCGCGAAGAACCCACGATCACCGTACGCGAGGCCTTCGGACGAGAACAGCCCAGCCTGCTCAAGTTGCCGGAGAATCCGTACCCGTGTGAGCTGCTCCTCGCCGTGAAGGTCGGCAAGACGCCCTACGTGCGCTTCGACCTGAACGACTATACGATCCCGTATACCCATGTGCGACGCACGCTCACGGTACGCGCTGATCCCCGGCGCGTACGCATTCTCGACGGCGCCGATCTGCTCGCCACCCATGAACGCAGTTACGATCGCGGCGCGCAAATCGAGATTGCCGCGCACATCGATGCGCTCGTCGCAAGGAAGCGCGAGGCCCGTCACCATCGCGGTCTTGATCATCTGGCCCGGGCTGCGCCGGCCAGCCGGACCTTGATGCTGCACGCCGCTGAGCGCGGCGGCAATCTGGGCAATATCACCACGCACCTGCTGCGACTGCTCGACCGCTATGGCCCCGCCGAACTGCAGGCCGCGATCGAGGAAACCCTTGCCAGCGACGCGGCGCCTCATCCGAATCCGGTACGTCTGGCGCTTGAGCGCCGGCGCGAGGCACGGCAGGCCCCGCCGCCAGTCACCCTCATCCTGCCCGAACACGTGCGCAACAAGGACACGCTGGTGACACCACACCGGCTCGACATCTACGACCAGCTTGCGGGAGGCACCGATGAACACGCCTGAGAACCTTCAGGGGCGCGCGAACGCCCTGCGTCTGTATGGACTGCTCGCGCATTGGTCCGATGTGGCCGCCGAACAGTGGGTCGCGCCGCTGTTGCAGTGGGAAGAGGATGAGCGCGCCCGCCGATCACTGGAGCGACGTATCCGCGATGCGCGCCTGGGCAACTTCAAGCCGCTGTGCGACTTCGACTGGAGCTGGCCCACCCGCTGCGACCGGCTTGCCGTTGAAGAGCTGATGTCGCTCGGGTTCGTCAGGGATACCGCCAACGTCGTGCTGATCGGCCCGAATGGTGTCGGCAAGTCGACCCTGGCGCTCAATCTCGCCTATCAGGCGCTTGTGCATGGTCACACCGCGCTGTTCACGACCGCCGGTCAGATGCTTGGCGAACTGGCCGCACTGGACAGCGATTCGGCGCTGCGCCGGCGCCTGCGTCGCTATGCATCCCCTGACGTCCTGGTCATTGATGAGGTCGGCTACCTCTCGTACTCAAACCGCCACGCCGATCTGCTGTTCGAACTGGTCAGCCGCAGGTACGGCTCGGCAAGTACTGTAGTCACAACCAACAGACCGTTCTCCGAATGGCACGAGGTGTTTCCGAACGCCGCCTGCGTCGTCTCGCTCGTTGACCGGCTGGTACATCGCGCCGAAGTCATTGCCATCGAGGGCGAGTCCTACCGGGTCAAGGAAGCGCGCGAGAGGGCCGAGCAACGCGCCAGCAGGCGCAGTAGCGCGCGTGCGGAGAAGAAATCATGAAGCGCCTGGCACACCTGCCTTCGGGCACTACCCGTGGGCTCGACTTCCTGATACCGGACAACTGGTCGCCCGAACAGGCGCTCGCCGTCGTCGAACTCATCGAGGATCTGCGTTGGCGCATCTGCATGCACTATGACCTTGCCCTGCATGACCTGCTGCGCGAACAGCATTCCCCGCCCGAAGATCCCAATCTCAACGACATCGGCGATCCATTCTGACAGGGGCCGTCCATCCCGAGCGAGGCCGTCAACGGCGCTTCATTGTTGACGGTCCTGGTCAACCTTGCGCCGCTATTTATGTGCGGATTTACGCCGCCGTCAACACCACTCTGGATTAGAGCCAGCGTCGCACGCGTGCACAATAGGCAGCGTAGCGAATCTCGTGCATCCTCAACATCCGCATTTCTTCGAATCTGGCTTGCATCTGCCCAGCAGCTCAGACACGACCCAGAACACCAATACAGGCCATGTCGGCACGACGAGAAGCTGTCCAGTCATCGTCCCTCTGATTCCGAGGTAGACCGGATGCCGTGAAATGGCGAACGGTCCACTCGTGATCAGCTCCGTGCGCGCATCGTCATTGACGCCCATCCTCCACGATTTACCCATCGCGGCTTGTGACCAGACAACCCAGAGAAGGGAAACGGCCAGACACGTGAGACCGATCCATTGGATCACATGATGGTTGGTCAATCCATCGAGTACAAACGGCCCATGCGCCCCCGTGAGGCCGTACATCACCAGGAACACTCCGTCAGCTGCGGGCAACCAAACGTAGAAACTGCGTGCGAGCCAATTCTGCGCGTCGTCCCCAAACGTGAATGAGACGGGATTTGAAACTCCCCTCTTCCACGCCAGAAAGATGCGGCTACTAACGGCCGCTGTGCCGAACATGAGGGCATGAACTAGCGGCACGTACCGCCAAAGGATCTCGTTGGTCACTAGAAGTGGGTGTATGTGAGAAATGTCACGGCGCATTGCGGTTGCACTGCATGTCTGCAGACCGATCCGGAGCGACGCCGCTTTGCCGATCATCTCACGGCGATTCCCGCGGCGAACGCGAATTGTGTTCAAGACGATATTGAACACGCTGCGATTACTGATATGCGCGCTGCGCGCCGGCCATGACTCAGCTCTTGCACGCCGTGCATTTTCACCTTGCAGGCTTGTCGCTTCCTTCATTCAGGTGGCTGTGGCATTTTGATGCCACGCAAAATCAGATCCACTACTTACCCAATGAGGACGTGAATGTCACAAACCCCTATTTCGAGCAGTAAGGACGAGCTTATCGCGCGATGCATTCCTTTCCTTGAAGAGGTCAAGAACCTGACCACGGGCTCCGAAGTGGAGCAATGGCTCAACGACAAGTACGGCACAGATAGCGAGCTCTATCAGGATCTGGCGCGCCTGATCAGGATTGGTGTCGAAGTGGAAGGCTGGGCTGCCGACGTAGAGATTGCTGGCCGCAGATATCGCCGTGCCCGGCTAGTCGAGCCTTCGGAAAAGACCTTCGGATTCAGTATCACGACGGTTTACATGGATAGTACTGGGAACGATCAGGCCAATCCGGAAAGCGCCTTCCGTGGCGATTACCACGCGCACCCGTATGGTGAATTCAACATGGTGGTGTCGCTCGATGATGGCGCGGCACTCATGGGCCCGAACGGCTGGTGTTACGGCGGCTGGACGGCCCCAGCACCAGGAAGCCATCACTACCCGGAAACCAAAGGCGGCGCAATCATTGCGCTCTTCTTCCTGCCTGCCGGCCGTATTGCGTATAACGTCAAGGCGCCCGACGCAAAATAGCCATTGAATCCGGCGACGCCGATTCGCGTCGCCATGTCACTTCTATCTGGGCGCTCGCATCGAGATCGAGATCGAGATCGCGAGCGCCGGACCTTACCCTCTCATTGCCGGGACAGATTCCTTGTCACGCCAACCAGAGCAGCACCGACCGACCGGACCTCAGCGTCTGCTTTTCCGTCAGCGAGATTGCCGTCTCCCGTGAATGCCTGATGCGCCACGCCAAGCGAGAAGCCTTGCGGAATCACCATGGCGCCCAGCTTCTCGAGCACACTCCGCATCCCCAGCATCGAACGAATGCCACCCATCGGCCCCGGCGATGCTGACACCACAGCCGCCACCAGACGAAACGCAACCCGCGGTGAAAAAGCTGCAAGATGAAGTTGCAGCAGACAGGATCGCCTAGCAATCGACCTGTTTGGCGACATCCGCAATCTGCGCGCGCAGCCACTGAAGCGCGGGATCCTGATCATTGCGCGTGTGCCACACCGCCCGCACCGACGAGGTAGGTGTCGTATAGGGAACGGGGCGTGTGCGCAGCTCGCCGTTGCGCTCGAATTCGCGCCCCAGCGGAGCAGGCACCAGGGCCAGCATGTCGCTATCACGCAGCAGGGTGGGAATCGCCAGCGAATGGGCGACGGAGATACGAAGCCGGGGACGCGCGGAAGAATTCGCAAAGGCGTCCTCGAGCGCCTGCCGGTCGAACATCTCCGATTGGCGCGCCAAACCCCGCTCAAGGATAAATCCGCCTGCTGCCCCCTCCTCCTGTCCGCCCAACGAAATGGCCACGAGCGGATAGTTCAGGAGATCTTCCTGGGTAACGGCCCGCTCACCAATGGGATGGTCCTGGCGCATCGCCAGGACCTCCGTTTGCTTCCAGAGCAGCATCGACTGAAACCGCGAAGGCACTTCGGCAAAAATCCCAACGGCGATGTCGATTCGGCCAATGTCGATTTGTCCGGCAAGATCGAGTCTCGTTGACGGCCTGATGATCAGATTGACCATAGGCGCTTCCGCACTGAGCCTCTGGCTCAAGCGGCCGAGCAACAGCATCGTGATGTAGTCATTGGCGGCCACCACAAATTCGCGGTTCGCGACGTTCGGCAGGAATGGCTCATTACCCAAGGCATTCTGGATCTGCTGGAGCGCATTGCGCAGCGGCATCGCCATGGCCTCCGCGCGAGCAGTAGGCTCCATCCCTTTCGCCGTGCGCACAAAAAGGTCGTCCTCGAGTACGTCGCGCAGACGACCGAGCGCATGACTGATTGCGGATTGACTGAGATTAAGCCGTTTGCCCGCGAGAAGCAGGTTGCGGTCTTCAAATATCGCATCGAATACGCGCAAAAGGTTGAGGTCAATCCTCGCGAGGTTCATCCTTCTATCCGGAACACGTTGCGTTGCAAATATTCTACCCTTGCGACGCCATCGCTACGCCGTGCCCTCGTCTCGCGACTACCCAGCCACGCACTGCCCCGCCTCAAGCCTGCTCAAAAACGCATCGAATCCCTGGATCGGAAGCGGGCGGCAGAAATAGTAGCCTTGATATGCGTGACATCCTGCAGCAGCGAGGAAGTCCCGCTGCGCCTCGGTCTCCACACCTTCGGCAATCACCCCGAGGCCCAGGCTCTGCGCGAGCGCGACAATAGCTCTGGCAATCACCGCATCGTTCGGATCGACCAGAACATCGCGCACGAACGACCGGTCGATTTTCAACTGATCCAATGGCAACCTCTTCAAATAGGACAGCGACGAATAGCCGATACCGAAGTCGTCCAGCGAGAAAACTACCCCCCTCGCTTTGAGTGCCCCCATCTTCTGGATGATGTCCTGCGCATTGTCGACCAGCACGCTCTCCGTCAACTCCAGCTTCAACCTGTCCGGCCTCGCCGCGGTTCGACCGATGATAGCCAGAACCTTCTGCACGAAATCGGGTTCACGGAACTGCTGGACGCTAACGTTGACCGCAATCGTGAGATGCGCCGTCTCCGGCCGCATGGCCCACTGCGCCAGTTGCGCGCACGCGGCCTCCATGACCCAGCTTCCCAGCGCAAGGATCAGTCCGGTTTCTTCGGCCAGCGGAATGAAATCGGCCGGAGGCACGATACCGCGCGTGGGATGCTGCCAGCGCACCAGCGCCTCGGCGCCCGTGATGCGGGTGCCGTCGACCTGTGCCTGGTAGTGAAGCAGGAACTGACTTTCTTCGATTGCATTGCGCAACCCCGCCTCCAGTGCCGCCCGCTCCACCACCACCGTCTGCATGTCCGGATCGAAGAAACACACCGCGTTGCGGCCTTTTTCCTTGGACTTGTACATCGCAAGGTCCGCCTGCTTCAGGAGTTCGTCAATCGACGCCTGATGTCCCCTGAACACGGTGGCGCCCACGCTCGCGGTACTGCGGTATTCAATGTCACCGAGTTGATACGGACTCCCCAGGACGGCGAGGATCTTTTCGCCCAGGGCTTCGGTCTGACTGGCCGCCTCCTCGCGGTTTTCGTGCAAGCTTCCCAGCACCACCACGAACTCGTCGCCCCCCACCCGCGCCACCGTGTCGCTCTCGAGTACGCTCGACGCCAAACGTTGCGCCACTTGCTGCAACAGCAGGTCGCCTTTGTCGTGACCCAAGGTATCGTTCAACGTCTTGAAGTGATCCAGGTCGATAAACAGCAAGGCGCCGCACGCTTCACTGCGGGCGCTGGCCGTGATCGCCTGCTTCAGCCGGTCGAGCAGCAAGGTCCGGTTCGGCAAGTGCGTCAGCGCGTCGAAGAACGCCAACTCCTTGATCCGCTCTTCCGCGATCTTGCGCTCGGTAATGTCGTGATGCGTGCCGACATAGTGACTGACGACCCCATCCTCGCCCATCACCGCGGAGATAGCGAGCCATTTGGGGTAGACGTCGCCATTCTTGCGGCGGTCCCAGATTTCCCCCTGCCAGCCGCCGTCGCGGTGGATCGCTTCCCACATCTCGCGAAAGAAGCCCGCGTCGTGGCGGCCTGACTGCAGCACGCTCGGCGTCAGGCCCACAATTTCTTCGGGCGTATAGCCCGTGCATTCGGTGAAAGCCGAGTTCACGCGCAGGATCTTGGCGTTGGCATCGGTGATCATCATCGGTTCCTGCGAGTCGAATGCGACCGCGGCAATCCGAAGCTCGGCCTCGACCTGTTTGCGCTCGGTGATATCGCGCCCGCTCGTGCGAAAGCCGATGAAATCGCCTTTGGCATCGCTGATCGGCACCCACGAAACGGACAGCCAGATCAGCGACCCGTCCTTGCGAATGCAGCGAAACTCGAGGTCCTCGCCGCGAAAGCCCTGCTGCCCCTTCAGAAACTCCGGTGCGACGCGCGGGAAATCTTCCGGATAGATCAAGGTGCGCGCGAAGTCGGGCATGGCCATGCATTCCTCGACCGTATAGCCGATGTACTCCTCCACGGAGGGGTTGATCCAGCGTGGCTTGCCGTCTTGCCCCCACCAGACCTCCCAGTTGACCGTGCAGTCGGCGATCGCGCGGAATTTCTCCTCGTTCTCGCGCAATTCCTTCGTCATCGCCGAGGCGAGCCGCATGGCGCGGCCACGGCCGGTCATCATCAGCCACGTGAGGAACGCCAGCAACAGGCTAAGGCCCGTGCCGATGCTGGCGATCAACCACGCCGCGTTACGGCCGAAGCGGTCTTTGAAGTCATCCTGAGCACTCATCGAGAGTGTCCAGTCATGACCGCCGACGACCAGATATTCGTTGGCCGAAATGCCCACAGGCAAATGCCGGCCGGCCGCTTCAGGTGTCCGGTGCAGCAGTGCCGAGGCCGACGGTTCGACGCCGTCGTAGATCGCGATAGTGAGGCCGGGCGGTTGCTCGCCATACAAACTGGCGATCACGTCGTGCATGCGAAACGAGGCGTAGACCCAGCCGACCAGATGCGCCCGGCGCTGGGCGACGCTGTCCTGCGGCTGCCCGCGTGCATAGATCGGCAGGTACATGATGAAACCGGGACGGGCATTGGCTTCAGTATCCACCGACAGGCGGACCTTGCCGGAAATGGTGGCCATGCCGGAATCGCGCGCCTGCTCCATGGCGCGCCGCCGCACAGGATCGGTCCAGGCATCGAAGCCAGGCGCCGCGCGATTCAGGCCGATATGCGGCTCGCGCTGGATGATGGGTGCGTAATCGTCGCGCGAGCCCGCGGGCTGGATCACATAGCCGGGCAGCCCCTGCCGCCGCATGGCGGCGACATGATCGTCCTTTTGCGCCCCCGGCACCCACGCGACTATGCCGATGGTCTGGATGCCCGAGAAGTTGGCGTCGAGATCGAGCATGCCGACGTAATCGCGGAACCGCTCGCGGTCCACGTCGTCGGTAGCGGCAAACAGGCTCTGCACGCCGCGTAGCAAGAGTTCGTACGTGCCCATCCGCTGTTCGATCCGGCTGACAGCGTCGCCCAGCGAGAAGTCGAACTGGGTGAGCAGTTCGTGACGGGCAGCCTGCCGCTCATGGTCCCAAAGCGCCCACGTAACGCTCAGTGAAGCGGACAGGACGAGGAGTGGCAGGAGAACCAGGCGCGCCCAGTTCACGGTGGCGTCGGGAAATTGACCATCGAATCGGCGAGGTCAGGTTTGAAATACTTCTCGAAGATCCGCCGTATGGTGCCGTCGGCACGCATTTCATTCACCAGGGCGCGCCACTTTTCGCGCTCTTCCGGCGACAGTGCCTTCTTCGACATGATGAGACCGTGCGGGACGGCGGGGTCGTTGAACTCCACGATCGTGGTCACGTCGCGGATTTTCTTTTCGTCGATTGCGGGGTAATCGAAGGGCTCGATGATCATCCCCTGGATGCGTCGCAGAATCAGCGCCTGATAAAGCGGATCCAGACCACCGGCCTGGGTGACGCGGTTTTCGGCCGTCAGCGAGTCGACCAGCCGGTTGGCCGACTCGCTATAGCGGAAGCTGCGGATGACGCCCAGTTGAAACTGGTCGTTGTGCTCGAAATCGGCTAGCTGGCGGATATCGGCATCCTTACGCACCAGCAGGTAATACTTGTTGCTAAAGTACCAGGCGAAATCCGCGTACTGGTCACGCTCGTCATTGGCAATGCCGGACAGGCTGAAATCGAGCGCGCCGGATTCGATCAGCTTCCAGATCCGGGCACGCGACATAAGGCTAACCCTGATCTGGCAACCGCTGCGACGGATCAGCTCGTCGGCAAAATCCTTGTCGATGCCCGTGTCGGTGTCGACCGAATAGAGCAGACCGTGATCGTGCAATGCCAGCGTAAAAGAACGCGAACAGGTAGGACCGGCTGCCATTGCGCTGCCAATACAGCTTAACGCAAGTAGCAAACCGCCAAGGCTACGTCGAATCACAGCGTCTCCATCGTGCGAAGGTGACCAGGATACAGCCTTCAATTTTGTTAAAAACGACGCCCACTAAGGATTTCCCCGTCCCGTCGCTTCGTGGGTGTCGACACGATACCGATTTTTTTGCAATTTTTTCGCGATTTTTTTCCGATCGACAGCTTACACCGATCCATTAGAACCGTGGAAACGTTCAATCCGAAAGTGCTCCTTACGCCATATCGGCAGCGCGCCAGCATTCTTAAGGGGTGAGCGGATTTAAATATTCGAAATTCGCCGCTGGCTTTCAGAGACTGGGCGCTCAATGGGCCTGGAATTGCCGAACGGTCCGAGTGGGACGTGGCGCATTTGATCGCGGATGGGAAACTCGTCCGCGTATTGCCGGCGTGGAGCCTGGCGGCTGCGCCGGTCATGGGGTTGCTGCCGACCCGCCAAGGCATGCCGGTCCGGCACTGCGTGTTTATGGATGCGGCGCGCGCTTAACCCTCCTCCGTGGCGGACCTCGCTCGAGCAGGTGCAGGCGCAGCCGTTCTAGCCAAGCTCAAAGCCGCTTTCCGACAAGCGGGTCTTCACTGTCAACGTGCCCTCGCGCAGCTCCCAAAGCTTGATTTCATACCGGCGCAGGCCGCGGCGAATAAACGGTTCATTGTCCATGAACTTCGCGGCGTCCTCTTTCGTCGCCGCATACAGTACCGTCATGCCCTCGCCCACGAGCTGCCCCTCGTTGATGAACGGACCGGACAGGAAGACCTGGTCTTCATATTCCATCATGTAGCGAAGATGTTCCGGAATGTACGGCACGATCTCCGCGACCGGCGCGACGGGATAGCTGAATGCCACAAACAGGCGCTTTCTTAGATTCGGCTCAATCAGCCGTTGAATTTCAGCTTGAACATCGTCAGACATGGCGCATCTCCATCAGGTTAGCGAACTAATTTGGCAAACTAAATTGCAAGCGACCGCACGTCGGCAACATCGATAACGGGTTACTGGGAAACCAGGGAGCTCTGCCGCCGGTTGAACATCGCAAAGCCGAAAACGATGGCGAAACAAACGGTGGGGACGAGGTAGGCGGCCGAGATGCCCACACGGTCGGCGATTGCGCCCATACAAAGCGGCGCCACGGCCCCACCGAACAGCGCCATCACCTGGAAAGACGCAGCCTGCCTGGTACGATGGCCCAGATCCTTAACCCCGAGAGCAAAGATCGTGGGAAACATGATCGACTCAAAGAAAAATACCACCATGAGCGCGATAACGGATACCGGACCAAGGCCTGCGACGACGACGAGGCACAGCACCAACGATACCAGCGCATAGACAGCGAGCAGGCTCCCTGGCTGGAAGCGATGCATAAAGCCGGTCGACAGAAATCTACCCGCCGTGAAAGCGATCATGCCACCCGACAACATGAAGGCGGCACTATGAACCGGAAGACCCGCCCAATGCTCCGTGGCGTAGTTGATGAAAAACGCAGCAATGCCGACTTGCGCAGAAAAATAGAAGAACTGGGCAAACACGCTGAAGATGAAGCGGCGTTGCTGCCGCAGCGGGGCCACATAGTGCAGAGGCTCAGTCAGCGTCGCGCTGTCTTCGATTTCCGGCAAATGTGCGCGCCAGAATGCGGCGGCCAGTAGCAACACGACGGCAGCAATCGCGACATAGGTCAGCCTCACTGAACCCATGCTGCTAACGAAAGTTGCGCCGTCGCGAAAGAAGAACAGTCCGCCTATGATGGGCCCTGCGAAGGAACCAAGACCCGTGAATGCCTGCGCGAGGTTGAGCCTGCGCGCACCACCCTCCGGCGCGCCAAGTACCGTGACATATGGATTCGCTGCAGTTTCCAGGCAGGCCGCGCCTGATGCGAGCACGAACAGCGCAAGCAGGAAGGGAGCAAACCGGTTATAGGCTGTGGCGGGTACGAACATCAGTGCGCCAATGGCGAATACGACCAGCCCAAGCAGGATGCCGCGCTTGTAGCCGTAACGGCTCACGTACGCGCCAGACGGAATCGCAACGAGGAAGTACGCGCCGAAATAGCAGGTCTGCAGCAGCGCCGACTCCATGCGGCTTACGCTGAGAGTCTGCTGAAAATGCTTATTAAGGACATCCAGGAGACCATAGGTCAAGCCCCACACAAAGAACAGACTGATCACCAGGGCGAGTGCAATTCCGTAGCGGTGCTGGAGAGTACCTGTTGAACTGACGGGACGATTGACCGTACTAGAGAGCGATGTCATGGCTGCACCTTCCTGGCGTCGAGTGTGAGACCTGCCGAGTGTTGTGCCGCCTTGATCAAGGCGGCGTAGTCGTCGTTTGCAGCGCCCAAAGCGACTGCGTGCTGCAGTGCCTGCGCGACGAGCGCAGTGAGTCGAAGCGGCACGTGCAGCGACTCGCCCGTCTCCAGGATAAGGCCCACATCCTTCTGCATCTGTTCGACCGTGAAGGTCGGCGTGAAATCATAGTCCTTCAGTTGCACCGCTTTGGATCGCACGACGGGCGAGGCGACGGCGCTGCCACATATCACGTCCCACATCGCTTGCCATTCAAGGCCGCCCCGCTGTCCAAGGGCCAGTGCTTCAGCAAGCGTCGCTGCCGTGCTCGCTACCATCAGGTTGATCACCAGTTTCATGACGCGCGACTCGTCGCCAGATCCAATGTAGAACTGCGATGGACCGAGTAACCTCAGCAACGGCAGCACCCGCTGGTAATCGTGTTCGGCACCCGATGCGATCGACGTCAGTTGAGCGTTCTCAATCATCTGCGGATTACCTGATACAGCGACTCGCAGATACGGAACACCTGCCGTTGAAAGCATCTGCGCTACGCGTCTACTTACTGCCAGCGACACGGTACTGGTGTCGACGTACAGTTGGCCGGGTTGCGCGTACTGTGACACCTGCTGCGCGACCGATTCGAAGGCTCGGTCATTGGGCAGCGAAGAGAGGACAATATCGGTGCTGCCGACGAGCGCTTCCACGCTCGCCTGCGTCACGAGGCCGGCTTGACGGGCGTCGGAGATTCGCGCGGGGGTCGCGTCGTATGCGCTGACACGGTGCCCGCCCCGTATGAAGTGTCTCGCCATGGGCAAACCCATCTTGCCGACACCAATCATGCCGACATCAAGGGCTATCTCTGGACAAGACGTGGGCGGCACGCCGGGAGGAATATCAAGGGGATGGTTCAAGGTGTCTCCTTATTGATCTGCACTCAACGTCAGGCGATAAGTCCGAAAGGCCAATCGCATCAACCGTGTTGCTTTGAGTTGATCTTATGAGTGCCGCCGTCATCGAGTCCAACAACAAATGGGTCTCGACGTCATGCTTTTTTGTTATCGGCGCGGGTCGACGATGGGCAAACGTGAGCGCCGGAAGTCCGATGCCGGAAAGTTATGAAGTCCGGAAAAAAATGGTGTTGGATTTCGCTTGCCGAGCCCCCTAGCATGGGTTGGCGGACAAACAATTCCGTTTGGAACACCGTCAGACCCAAAGGACATGGAAATGGATATCTCCCCGGAAGAAATGGAAGCCACCCGAATCGCCCGCTGGGGCAAGGTCGCGCCGTACGGCGAAACTTTTATCGAAAGCCGCTTGCCCGGCTTCAACAAGCGGCTCTATAAGCTCATCAACCGCGGCGTGCTCGAGAACAAGGGTGTCGAGCCGGCCATCAAGGGCGCGCACCGCTTTGGCGTGACGCTGATTGAAGTTCCGGTCGGCCAGGGCGCCAACCTGCACTCCCACAAGACCGAAGAGGTCTTCTTTCCGCTGAACGGCAAGATGATCGTCGTCTGGGGCGACCACGGCGAACACGAAGTCGAGCTCAATCAATGGGACTGCATCTCGATGCCCACCGGCGTAATGCGCGGCTTTCGCAACCCCAATGACCACGATCTCGTGATCTACTCGGTGGTGGGCGGCAAGGATGAGGAAGTCGGCCGCATCGAGTGGCACCCGGACGTGCTGAAGGCTGCCGAAGGCACCGGCCTCGCCTACGACGGCACCGGCTACCTGAAAACGGAAGTCTGAGTTTTACCAGGCGAAAGAAATTGACATGTCAGGAGGCGTAGTAAAAATGAAACTGGAAAACCCGTCGGACGGTTCCGGCCCCAGCGATCGGGAAGCCATTCCCGCCACACCGGAGGCGCTGCTCGCGGCCGTGCTCGGCTCGAATCAGCGTACCTCGGATCCCCGTCTGAAACAGATTCTTGATGCACTGCTACGCCACCTGCATGAGTTCGCCTCCGAGGTTCAGCTTAGTTATGCTGAACTCGAACGTGGCCTGGACTTCCTGGTCCGCATTGGTAAAGCGACCGGGCCGGAGAAACACGAAGGGATACTGCTCGCGGATATCCTCGGTCTCGCCACGCTCGTGGGATTGATCGACGCGAAGAAATCCCTGGCGGCGGGAGGCACCGAGCCGGCTTTGATAGGGCCGTTCTGGCGGGCAAACCAGCCCATCCGCCCGAATGGCGCGACGATTGCCAGCGCCAGCACGCCAGGCGCCGGGCTCTTCGTGGACGGCCAGGTTCTCTCGCTCGACGGCAAGCCAATCGCCAATGCGCGTGTGGAAACATGGCAAGCCTCGCCGGGTGGTCTCTACGAGAACCAGGACCCGGAGCAGGAAGAAATGAACCTGCGGGCGCGCTTCCAGACCGATGAAAACGGCCGCTTCTCGTTTCACAGCGTACGCCCGGCGGGCTACGCGGTTCCCGTCGACGGCCCGTGCGGCGAACTGCTGGCCTTGCAGCGGCGCGACATCATGCGTCCGGCTCACCTGCACTTCATTGTGATGGTGGAAGGATACAAGACGCTCGCCACGCAGATCTTCGATGCCGACGATCCCAACGCCTATCGCGACGTCGTTTTCGGCGCGGTCGGCTCGCTGCTGCAACGCTTCCAGCAGGACCCGGACGGCAGCTACAGGCTCAACCTGCAGTTACGTCTCGAGCCCGGCACGATGCGCATCCCCATGTGCCCGTTGCCCAACTAGGACGCGCCCTCAACGCCGCCGCTTTTACCGGCGGCGTTTTTTAATTGGAGAACTGACGATTGAACGCCTCGCCCGCCCCTGTTACGATCTTTGCTACCTTCACTCCCAACCAGGGCCATGAAGCCGAGGTCGAAGCGGTATTACAAGCAGTGATCGCGCCGACGCGCGCGGAAACCGGTTGCCTTCGCTTCGACCTCTACCGAAGCACCACCAGTCCGACTACTTTCCGGCTGTTTGAAATATTCGCGAATCCGGAAGCGATCGCGTATCACCGCACTACGGCGCATTATCAGAGATTCCGTCAAGCAATCGAGCCGCTCCTCAAGACGCCGCCGATCGCCACGACAGTCGAAGGCATCGACGTGGCCTAGCGGTTCCGTCGCAGCGCGGACCGAGCGAATCAGACGCCTTCTGGTTGGCTCGTCTGGCTCATCTCCGCCATCGACCACCATCCGTTCTCGATGAGCGTCTGAGCGGTTTCACAGATCAGCCTCATCAGCGTTAGCGTGGCGCGCGAAGGCGGCCGCTGCACCGCGCGAGCAAGAAATCGTTCAAGCACAAGGCCGCTGATGGGGACGGCCCGCAGTCTTCCGGCTTCAATCTCGTTGCGCATCGCTGAGGCGAAGTGCACCGTCCAGCCGATGCCTTCGCAAACGAGTTGTGCGGCAACGGTTGCGGACTCCACTTCCATGGTGTCGTCCAATACGACATTGGCTCTCGCCGCTGCGCGCTCGAGCGCCAGCCTCACGCCCGATTTTTGCAGCCCGGTCAGAATCAGCGGAACGTCCTTCAGGTCTTGAACGTCGAGCTCGGCGACGTCGAGACGTAGATCGTCAGCAGGACCGATGGCGCAGATCTTTTCCGACATCAACGGCTCTGCATGAATCAGCGAGCTGGCCGAGATCGGACCGCTAAGCACAGCGATGTCCAGTACCCCTTGCTCCAGTGACTCAGACAGGGACGGCGAAAAGCTTTCGCTTACCCGCAGTTTGATTTCAGGGTATTGGCTGCGTACCGCACGAGTCAGCGGCAGTACCAGAACGCTTGCGAGTGCCGGCGGCAAGCCAAGAGCAACCGGGCCACGCGCCGCCCCCTGCAAGTCGATAATGTCGACCTTGATCTGATCGGCGTAGCGCAGCAGAAAGGTCGCGCGGTCGAGCAGCAGTTCGCCCTCCACCGTTAGCGAGGCGCCTCGTGCGTGCCTCTCAACCAGCTGGATGCCAAGCTCCGACTCCAGCAACTGGATTTGCCGGCTGAGCGCAGGCTGCGCGATATGCAGAACCGCAGCTGCACGGCCGAAGTGCTGGTGCGCAGCCAGCACTTTAAAGTATCGCAGTTGCCGTAAATCCATCAAAGACCTCGATCTCTTCTTGAGCGCTCGCGGCGCATCGTGTTTGAACTCATGCCACGGTCAGAACGTCGGCAATCAGATTGCAAAACCAGTTCTGCGCTGCCGTATCCGCTGCCCGCTCCTGCCAGTACAGATTGACATCGAATGGCTTGATCGCCAGCGGCAGAGGCAAAACGCGAACCTGGCCTTCCTCAGCAAACGCCTGGGCAATACGCGTGGGAAGCGTGAGAACAAGGTCGCTGTTCGCGACCACTGCGGACAGATTCGTAATGTGCGGCACACGCAGCGTCACCTTGCGTGACAAACCCATTTCGGTCATCGCGTCATCCACGAGATTGTGACCCGAAGACAAAGCACCGACCACATGTCTCGCGCGAACGTACTCGTCAACCGATAGCGTCTTTTTGATGCGCGGATGCTTGAGACTGACCACACACGAGTAAGTCTCAACGAAAAGGCGGCGGCGCCGCGCCTGGCCGCCGATAAAGCGCAGATTGCCGATCGCGGCGTCGATGTACCCCGTGTTGAGCCAGTCGGCGGTTTTCTCCAGATCGAGTTGCACGACTTCGAGCTCGACGCCGGGTGCCACGCGTTGTAGTCGCCCGATGATTCGCGGCAGGAAATGAAGCTCCCCGAGATCGGACAGCGCAAGTCTGAAGCAGCGGTTCGATGTGGCCGCAACAAAGCTCTGCGTGGCCGCGATCGCGCCTTCAATGCGGTCGAGGGCCTGCCTGAATGTTTCGTACAGTTGACTTGCGTTGAACGTGGGCTCCATGCCGCCACGCGTGCGCGTGAAGAGCGAGTCGTGCAGCAGCGTGCGCAAGCGTGCCAATGCGTGACTGACCGACGGTTGCGTCAGATTCAATCTCTGGGCAGCCGCGCTTACGCTGCCCGTCTCGTAGATGGCGACGAAGGCCCGCACGAGGTTCAGATCGGTGGTGGTTGTACCCATCCGTTGATTATAGACACCATCTATTAGCAATGAAAAAGAATGGTGATTTGATCAATAGCATGGACACTCCTAGAATCGAGCCAACCCCTCAGGAAAACCCTTATGAAAACCGTTCACGACCTCTCATACGACCTGCTCCGCCGTCATGGCCTGACCACGATCTTCGGCAACCCGGGTTCAAACGAACTGCCGTTTCTCAAGAATTTCCCATCTGACTTCAAGTACATCCTCGGTCTGCATGAGGGCGTCGTTATGGGTATGGCAGACGGATTTGCGCAGGCCACCGGCACGGCCGCATTTGTGAATCTGCACTCAGCCGCCGGGACAGGCAACGCAATGGGCGCGCTCGCCAATGCCTGGAATTCGCACTCTCCGCTGGTCGTCACTGCGGGGCAGCAGGTGCGCTCGATGATGGGCATTGAGCCACTGCTCGCTAACGTGGAGGCTGCGAATCTGCCCAAGCCGCTCGTCAAATGGAGTTGTGAACCGGCCTGCGCAGAAGAGGTTCCGCTCGCCCTGGCACGAGCCATTCACACGGCAAGCGCGCCTGCGCCGGGCCCCGTGTATGTTTCGATTCCATACGATGACTGGGACAAGCCTGCACCTGAGACGGCCCGATATCTGATTGAACGGAACGTCCAGCACGCCGGTGTGCCGTCGACAGAACTCCTGCAGACGCTTGCCGCGAAATTGCAGCAAGCGAAGAACCCGGTACTGGTATTGGGTCCTGACGTCGACGCACAATGCGCAAACGAGGCGGCAGTCGAACTGGCTGAACGCCTACGCATGCCGGTATGGATGGCTCCCTCCGCCCCGCGCTGCTCATTTCCAACGACCCATGCGTGCTTCAGAGGCACGCTGCCTGCCGGAATCGCCAGCCTCTCGCGACTCCTCGAAGGACACGACCTGATCCTCGTGGTGGGTGCGCCTGTTTTCCGATATCACCAGTTTGAGCCCGGTGAGTTTCTGCCCGCCGGTGCCGAACTGATCTCCATCACGTGCGACGTGCTGGAAGCAACGCGCGCGCCGATGGGCGACGCCATCGTTGCGGATATTGCCTTGACGCTTAAGGCGCTCGTTGATCACGTCGAACCCTCAAGCCGTCCGATGCCGTCGGCCCCGTCCCGCCCCGAGGCCGCGCCGGAAGCGCCGGGGCGTCTCACGCCGGAACGCGTGTTTGACATCATCGATGAGGTCGCGCCGAGCGATGCCATTTACGTGAACGAATCCACCTCGACGACGAACATTCTCTGGCAGCGCTTACGCATGACGTCGCAGGGCAGCTATTACTTCGCTGCTGCAGGTGGCCTCGGTTTTGCGATGCCCGCGGCAGTCGGGGTTCAGCTTGCACGACCCGAGCGCCGGGTGATCGGCATCATCGGCGATGGTTCGGCTAACTATGGAATTACGGCTCTGTGGACCGCGGCGCAATACAACGTCCCGGCGATTTTCATCATCATGAAGAACGGGACTTACGGCGCGCTTCGCTGGTTCGCCGGCGTGCTCGACGCCGAAGAAGTACCCGGCCTTGACGTACCTGGCATCGACTTCTGCGCGCTCGCAAGCGGATACGGCATGAAAGCACACAACGTTCAATCCAGCACAGCGCTACGTGCTGCCCTGACCGAAGCGCTGAAGACAGCCCGCCCTGTACTCATCGAAGTGGAAACCCGGCTAGCGTAAGCCGAAGAGAAAAAGCATGAGCAAACCAGTCAATGTTGAGGACTACCGCGCACTTGCACGCAAACGCCTCCCGAAGATGGTCTTTGACTATCTTGAAGGAGGCGCCGAAGATGAAACCGGACTTGCGCATAATCGCGAAGCATTTCAGCGAGTGCGTCTGCGTTCTCGCCGGCTGGTTGATGTGAGCAGGCGCGATAGCAGCATCACCTTATTCGACAAGCGGATCTCCGCACCGCTCCTGATCGCGCCAACCGGATTGAACGGATCGTTCTGGCCGAAGGGCGATATTGCCCTCGCCCGGTCGGCGGCCCGCTTCGGCATCCCGTTCCTGTTGTCCACGGCGTCTAATTCATCAATCGAGGAGGTCGCGGAGCACGCGGACGGCGATCTGTGGTTCCAGCTCTACGTTGTCCATAGAAAGCTGGCCGAGCAGTTGGTCCGGCGCGCCATGGAGGCCGGGTACTCCACGCTGGTGCTGACGGTCGACGTCGCGGTCACCGGCAAACGCGAGCGCGACCTGCGAAATGGCTTCGCCATGCCGATGCACTACAGCTTGCGGACCCTGCTCGACGGTGTGACTCACCCGCGCTGGTCAATGAGCTATCTGCGGCACGGCATGCCGCAACTCGCCAACTTCATCAGTGCAGACGCGATTGACACCGAGCTACAGGCCGCGCTGATGAGCCGCCAGATGGACGCGACCTTTTCGTGGGACGATCTGAAGTGGCTACGCCAGCTCTGGCCGCGCAAGCTTCTCGTCAAGGGGCTTTCACGCTGGGACGATGCGCAACGCTGCATCGCTGCGGGCGCCGACGGAGTCATTTTCTCGAACCACGGTGGCCGTCAGCTCGACGGCGCTGTCGCGCCATTCGAACTGTTGTGCAGTTCGGAGAATCGGACACACCGCCCGGTCCTCATTGACAGCGGCATACGGCGCGGCTCGGACGTGGTCAAAGCCCTCGCCGCGGGAGCGAGCGCAGTGCTGCTCGGCAGGGCCACGCTCTATGGTCTTGCCGCGGCCGGCGAAAACGGTGTGGATGACGTACTTGCCATCATGAAAGACGAGATCGACCGCACGCTTGCGCAACTCGGTTGTCCGAGCGTCGAAGGTTTGTCGCGGGAGTATCTTGCTCGTCCTGACGTTTCCTCGCTTTGCCGGAACACCGCAGCGTGAGCTTGCCGAATAACGTTTGAGCGGCGCCCTGCTGCATTGCACGATTCGGAAAGCGGATCAGGGAAATTACCTACAAGGAAACGCTAAGAACATTTAAAGAAATCGTTGTGGACGCATCTATCTCCAGACCGCCCGCGCCGCGGCCCTGGCGGGGATCTGCACAGCCATCTGTTCGGGGAGAATGGGCTTCTGGCGCCTGTCGCGCGGGAATGCGGCGTTTTGTCACAAGGGCTACACTATGTAAAAGTCCCGCTTTGCCAAAGCATCTGTACTCCCCGAAGGAATGACGGTTAGATGAGAAACATAACAATTCGCCAACTAAAAATTTTCGAAAGCGTTGCGCGTAATTTGAGTTTTTCCCGAGCGGCTGAAGACCTGCACCTGACCCAGCCTGCAGTATCGATGCAAATCAAGCAGATGGAAGACCACGCTGGCTTGCCGCTATTCACCCAGGCGGGCAAGCGGATCGCCTTGACCGAGGCAGGCAAGGTCATGCTGCGTCATAGCATGGTGATTCTTGCGGATCTGAAAGCTGCCGAACTGTCGATTAACAACCTCAAGGCCGGCGGCGCCCAGCGCCTGCGGGTCGGGCTGGTGACATCGGGCAGCTATTTCTTTCCGCACCTGATCGGTGCATTCCTGCATGGCAAGAACGACGTCGAACTCGACATGACGGTGCGTAGTCGCGACCAGCTCATCGCGCTGCTGAGAAGCGACCAGATCGATCTCGCCGTGATGGTTCACGCGCCCGATGATCCGGCCATCGTCGCCGAGGCGTTCGCACCGAATCCCTTCGTGCTCGTCGCCGCTCCGACGCATCCGCTTGCCTACGAACGGAACATCCCGTATGTGCGGATCGCGCACGAATGCCTGATCGTCAGGGAGAGCGGTACAGACACCCGTAGCGCCGCCAATTCAACGTTCGGCAACCACGAGTCGACGCCGCGATTCATGGAGATCGGCTGCGCCGAAGCGATCAAACAGTCGGTCATGGCAGGCATGGGCATCAGCTTTCTCTCGGCGCAGGCGGTTCAGTTCGAAGTACGGGCCGGCCTGCTTAAGGTACTCGACGTGCAGGGCTTTCCGCTTAAACGCCATTGGTGCGTGGTCCACCGTGCGGACCGGCATTTGCCGCCCGCGGCCCTCGACTTCCGGCAGTTCCTTCTCACTGAAGGCGACGCGCGGCTCGAACAGTTCACGGGGATCGACAAGGTGCATACAGGCATGGATCTTCTACCTCCTGATGACACAGCTCGAGAGACACGCGCGATTGCAGCTCCTCGCGCCCGCCACGAAGTCGCGCTTCGTACCCGCGCCCTCTTACGAGACGACGGATTGCCAGATGAGCATCACGTTCAGAGCCAGAATCACGCCGGTGGCGACGATAGCGGTGCCGATCAGCTTGCGGCCCGCCGTAAAACCGCCCATCACTGAACGACGCGACGACAGCACGACCAGTGCGACGAGCGGGACCGGCAGAATGATGCTCAGGACGATCTGACTGTCGATCATTGCGTTCATGGGATTGCATGTCATACAGACGATGACGGCTGGCACCATTGTGATGAGGCGTCGCACGAGTACCGGCGTCTTGAAGCCGACAAAGCCCTGCATGATGTTCTGCCCGGCCATCGTTCCTACCACGGAACTGGAGATGCCCGACGCCAGCAGCGAGACCAGGAACAGCGCGGCCGCACCGGTACCCAGAACAGGCGTAAGCGTGTGATAAGCCACGGCGATGTCCGAGATGCCTGGGGCCTTCTTGCTGAATACTGAAGCGGACATCGTTACCATCGCCAGATTGACGAGGCCGGCGAAGCCCAATGCAATCACCACTTCGCGGTTCGAAAACCGCACCAGCTTGCGGCGCTGATAATCATTGCGCGCCGGCGCACGGTTTTGCGTCAGACCCGAGTGCAGGTAAATGGTGTGCGGCATGATGGTGGCGCCGACGATACCCACCGCGAGCATCAGTGCATCGTTGCCGTGCAGATGCGGCACGAAGGTATGAAAGATTGCGGCGTGCCAGTCCGGCGGCGCGATGACGAGCTCGCACAGATAGCTCAGGCCGATGACGGCAATCAGCGCAGCGATGACGATTTCGAGCGGACGGAAGCCTTTTTTGTCGAGCGACAGGATACCGATCGTGACGACGCCTGTGATCAGCAGACCCCAGCCCATCGCCAGATGGAACAGCAGCGAAATGCCCATCGCCGCGCCCATGAACTCGGCGAGATCGGTTGCCATGGCGGCAATTTCCGAGCCGATCCACATTCCCATCACTAGCGGACGCGGAAACTGGTCGCGGCACAATTCCGCGAGACTGCGGCCGGTGACGATCCCGACCTTGGCGGACATTGCCTGAAACAGCATTGCCACGAGGCTCGACAGCAGCACTACCCAAAGCAGCTCGTACCCGTAGGTCGAGCCGGCCTGGATGTTGGTCGCAAAGTTGCCCGGATCCATATAGCCAACCGAGGCGATCACCGCGGGCCCTGCGAACGGCAGCAGCGCACGCACGCCCCGGCGGTTGTTGTCGAGCGTATCGCGCATCGCCGTTACCGTGTCGGCGGTCGCTTCCCCAGAAAGAGCGTAGCTGGCGGTTCGTTTAATTGCCATCAACATGATGAGCGCCTCTTTACAGTGCTACGTGGTGTCGGGATGGACTGACTGCTTCTACCCCGCCACCGGAGCGGGACAGCATCGAATCCGGGTGAGGCGCCGCGGGCCCGCGGTTCGCATCGAACCAGCGGCCCCACGACGCCACGGTTGCTGCGGGACTGCGGTGCTTACGCAAGCACGTCGCGACGCTGCTTCAGGTTGTGGATCGCGTCGAGGGTTTCGTCGTCGACCCGCAAATGCTCCCTGAGCAGTTGACGCGGCACATTGGCCAGCCACTGCGACAGGGTTACTTCCGAGAAGTGGTCCGACTTGAAAATCTCGAGGAACACGAGGTCGTCCTTACCGGTGTTCTTGATGTAGTGACCGAGGTTTTTCTCGACGTAGCCCACATCGCCCGGGTTGAAGTCCACCGTCTGCGCCGCCGGGCCTGTGTTGAACACCGTCATGCGGCCGGTTCCCTTGATGAAGTACTGCCATTCATCGTTATCCGGGTGCCAGTGCAACTCGCGCAGACCACCCGGCTTCACCGTCACAAGCGCCGCTGCTACGGTCTTCGAAACCGGGAAGTTGCGGCTGTCAACGATCCGCACTTCGCCGCCCGCGCTCGAGATGGTCGGCGCCATCGAGCCCATGCGGAAAATGAACGGATGATCCGGACGGCCTGCCGGCGATGCGCAGTACTCCTGATCTGCAGCCAGAGGACCGGCCTTCGCACCCTGGTAAATCCACAATTGTTCGAGCGGGATTTCCTTGAATTTTTCGGCTGGTACGCCGAAGTTCTGGGCCAGGATGTCCGGCGGCGTATGTGCGAGCCAGTCCGATACCATCAGCGTGTTGAATTCGCCGGCCGCGCCGTTATCGAAAGCCAGCACGAATTCACCGCCGTTGTCGCCCAGCCCTTGCAGCGAGTGCGGCAGGCCCGGCGGGAAGTACCAGATGTCGCCGGACTGCACATCGGCGACTTCAGCGCGACCCTTGGTGTCGATGGTCGTGATACGAACCTCGCCGCTGACCATGATGGCCCACTCCGCTTGCTGGTGCCAGTGCAGTTCGCGCACGCCACCCGGTCCGAGACGCATATTCACGCCCGCGATATCCTTCGATACCGGGAACGCCTTCGTCGTTACTTCACGCGCCCAGCCACCCGCCTGAATGCGCTTATGCGCTTCATTGAAGGATGCCCACGGAATCGGCATGCCGCCGACGTCGGTCGGCGGCGGGTTGTTGAACGAGGGCAAGACGTCGCGCAGTTGCGGATTCTGCGGACCGGGCTCGGAAATCGCGGCGGGCGTCGAGTTAATGGCGCCTTGCAAGGGACTGTCGGGGTTGCCGAATTCAGCGGCCTTGGCGACAGCCGATGCACCAAGCGCTACCGCACCAGCAGCCGCCCCGGCCAGTACACTGCGACGAGTCAAATCAGTCATGCTTGCTTCTCCTAACTATTTTTTGATCAATTCCCGGAAGTCAGGGTCGACGCCTGTCCGACACGGGCTATAGGGAGGGATCCGCTGTTTCCTTTGCTGCAGTGAGCCGCCGCTCAAGGTGGATGGCTCACTGCAGCAGCAGGACAACGTCCTCGCCGTGCCGCAAATATTAAGAATGGGAGGCAAGAATGACCAATCAGGATTTCTTCGCGAAACCATCAACACCTCTGATACATCAGCTGCGCGAATCCCGTTACGATCTGCGCACGACCTGAGTGAGGTTGTTGGGTGATGTCCAACCATAAGAAAGGAGTGTGATCATGGGTAGCCTTAGCATTACGCATTGGCTGATCGTTCTGGCGATCGTCTCGCTTGTCTTCGGCACAAAAAAGATCCGGAATCTCGGCTCGGATCTCGGCGGCGCGATCAAGGGTTTCAAGGAAGGCATGCAGGACGCTGAACCGGTGGCCGTGCAGGCCGCCGCAAAGCCGATGTCCGCGAACGGGTCGATCGAGGCCGCGGGCCGTCCGGTCGCCGAGCAGCAATGACGTGCATGTGATTGATTGCACACCAACCCGGAGATACGGTTGCCATGCTTGACTTCGACGTTTCCAAAATGGCCGTGATCGGCGTGGTCGCGCTGGTGGTGCTCGGTCCCGAAAGACTGCCACGGGTCGCGCGCACGGCCGGCACGCTGCTGGGGCGCGCGCAGCGTTACCTCAGCAGCGTTCAGACGGAGGTAGACCGGCAGATCCAGCTTGACGAACTGCGCAAGCTGAAAAGCAGTATTGAGCAGGCGGCGGCCGATGTGCAGGGCTCGGTCCAGCGTACGGCCAGCCAGCACGCCGGTGAACTGCAGGCCGGCGTCGATTCTGCGGCAGCAACGCTGAGAGAGGCGATGCCTGTGGCCTACCTGCCGTCCATCCACGAAGGCGCGGGCGATCTGCAGGTGGAGTTGTTCAAGGCTCGACCCGCGCAGATTCTTGAGCCGGTACAGACTGGCGCCGCGATGCGCTCGCATGGCGGCGATGTATCAGCGTCTTTTATCGGCTCGGCACCAGCCGGTCAGCGAGCGCGGTCGAAATTGCGCAGTGCGGCGTCCGTTAATCGGCGTGGCGCCATCAAGCGCAGCCGTATTGTCTCCACGGCCGCCAGCAAGGCACTCGGGCGGGACTTCGGCCGCCTCGCATAAGAGGTCCCGGCGAGGCATGCAGGATTGCGGGTCGAGGCTCTACTTCGCCGGTGCCGGCCGTTTGAAGAAACACTATGATCAAAATCCGTGCCGCCTATGCAAGCAGGCGGCACGTGTCACAGTTCCAGCACGAGCTTTGTGCCTTTTGCACGCGAACAGCAGGTCATCATCCGTGTATTCGATTGGCGCTCTCCTTTGGTCAGAACTACGTCGCGATGATCGACCTCACCCGCAAGCACCCGTACCTCGCACGAGCCGCAAAGCCCTTCCTCGCAATCGCTCTGCACGTCGACGTTCGCCTTGCGCAGTACAGCAAGCAGCGTTTGATCGGCAGGCACCGTCACCACCAGCCCCGAATCCTTCAGTTCGACTTCGAAGGCGTGTTCCTTGTCCGGGTCCAGGGTTCCGATTGTCGATTCAAAATGCTCGACTCTCAGTGCATCGTCGGGCCAACCGGCCGACGCATGCTGCAGCTCTTCGAGCATGCGCGCAGGTCCGCATGCATAGATCTGGGCCGCCTCGTCGATCTGCAGTGCGCTGAAATCGTTACGCGTACCTTCGTCGGACACATACACCCGCATACGCTCGCCATGCAGTGCCGCGAGTTCATCGAGCAGTGCCATCGACGTACGCGTGCGTCCGCTGAAATGCAATTCGTAATCGAGGTTGAGCGTCTTCGCACGCCGGGCCATGGCGCTGATCGGCGTGATGCCGATGCCGCCCGCGATCAGGATGACCTTTTTCGCTGTTTCATCGAGCCGGAAGTGATTGCGCGGCCCACGCATGCGCACCGATGCGCCAGCCTTGATGTTGTTATGGACCCACTCGGAGCCGCCCCGCCCTTGCGGCTCCCGCAGCACCGCAATCTCGAAGGAGCCTGCATCGTCCGGATCGCCGCATAGTGAGTACTGCCGCGAGATGCCAGTCGTGCCGCATTCGACATCGATATGGGAACCCGGCGTCCATCGTGGAAGCGGCCGGCCGTCAGGTGAGCCGAGCTTGACGCGAACGATGTCCGCACCCGCCCAGGTCACCGATGTGACGACAACGGGCCGGCTGATCGCATGCGCAGACGGCTCGCCGATACGCACAGCGGCTCGCGCTTGCAACGCCGATGGATCGGTGCGCTCGGGATTGAGAGTCGGGTCCCATTCGACCAGCACATGCTCTGGACCACGAAACGACGTATTGGGTACGTAGGTGAAGCGCTGCTCGGCAAGACGCATGTGCGGCAAGCGACGCGTCAATTCTTCGAGGAAAATCTGCATCTCCATGCGCGCGAGATTCTTGCCCATGCACTGGTGCGAACCATAGCCAAACGTCAGTTGATCGCTTGCGTTCTCGCGGCGAATGTCGAAAAGATCCGCGTCGGCGAATTGACGTTCGTCATGATTCGCGGACGACGTCACGATCAGCAACTTCGATCCCGCAGGAATATCAATACCGCCGACAGTGACGTCCCGGGTCGCAAGACGCCGCCATGCAGCGACCGAACCGTTATGCCGCAGGCACTCCTCGACGGCATTGGGAATCAGGCTCGGATCTTCGCAGATTTCACGCCAGGTCTGCGGATGCTGAAGCAACAGCTTCATCGCGTTTGCAGTGGCATTTGCGGTGGTCTCGTGCGCCGCCACGATCCCGGCCATCATCATGGAATGCAGATACGAATCGGTGACGACCTCGGGCAGTTCTTTCTGCTTGCGAATGCCGTATTGCATCCAGCCTGGACCATCCGGGTTCTGACGCATCTTGTCCAGTACCTTGCCCGCGTATTGCCAGAACTTGCCCACCGCATGCGCGACTTCGACCTGCTCTTCGGGCTTCGGTCGTCCCCACGTATTGACCGTGTGCGCAATCGAGTACTTGCGCAAGGTGTCCATGTCTTCCTCCGGCACCCCAAGGAAATGCAGCGCAACGGTGAGCGGAACCTCCCACAGCATCTGATCGACCAGGTCCGCTTTGCCGTCGTCAATGAAGCGGCTGACATATTCACGTGCAAGACGGCGCACCATAGGCTCGTGGTGCACGAGCGCCTCCGGCGTAAACGGGTCCATCAGCGCGCGACGGCGCGGCATGTGCGCCGGTTCATCCTCGTTCACGAGCGTCCGGTTCATCGCATACCCGTATGACGCCAGCACCTCGTTCGCCTCGGGTCCGGTTGGCGTGATCTTCTCGAGGGCGATCGACGGGCTAAAGGTCAGGTTGTCGCGAAAGATTGCCTTGATGTCCTCATAGCGCGTCACGACCCAGTAGCCGAGTTTCGGACTGTAAAAGACCGGCTCCTGTTCGCGTGCCCAGCGCACGTATTCCGGCGGATCCTGCTGATAGCCGTCTTCGAAAGGATCGAATTCAGCGGCATGGTGGCTGACCGGGCAACCCGCCGGCATGCTGCCCGCGCTTTCGTGGAAGGGGCACGCCGAGGCGCGATCCGGGTTACTGACGTCGCTCATCCATGTCTCCAGGCTGCAATTCATTTGCGTAACTATAGTACGCTATGCGTAATTCACTACCAGGGTAAACGTGTTGGCGCTGCCGGACGTCGTCAGCCGCCCGCTAGAATGGACGCATGAAAAAAGCTCAAGTACTTGAAACGATGGGGGAAGCGCTCGCCGCACCCGAACGCGAGCGTCGACAGCGCGTGCAGTCCGCATCGACGGCGATGGTTGTGCTGAAGGGTCTTGCGGCGATCGGCGGACGCGCTTCGCTGACCGCGCTGGCATCGCATATCGGCGAAAGCCCGGCCAAGGTTCATCGCTATCTCGTGAGCCTGATGGAAGAGTCGCTCGTGGCGCAGGAATCAGGCACCCAGCAATACGTGCTGGGAACGGAGTGTCTTGCCATCGGCCTAGCCGCGATGCGGCTCGCCGACCCAATCCGGCTTGCCGAAGCGTCATTGGTACGTCTGCGAGAAAGCCTTGAAGTCACCTGCTTTATTGCCGTGATGGGCAATCGCGGGCCGACGATCGTGCGCTTCGAGGAACCGGGCTTACCGGTCACGGTGAACGTGCGAGCCGGATCGGTCATGTCTTTGTTGTGGTCAGCAACAGGCAGGGTTTTTCTGGGGCTGCTTGACGAATCACGTGTACGGGAAATGGCGGAAGAAGAGTTGTTGCATTCGCCTGCGGACCTTCTTGCGCAACTCGACCGCGACGATCCCATCGGCCAGTTAAGGCGCGACGTTCAAGCGCTCCAGTGTGCGAGCGTCAAGGACACCAACCTGAAAGGAATCAGCGCCGTCGCCGCACCGCTGTTCGATTTCAACGGCCGGCTATGCGCGACGCTCACGGCACTGGGCGCGACCGGTGGATTCGATTCGTCAATCGACGGTTCGATCGCCACAGCCGTTCGTCAAGAAGCGCAGGCTATTAGCGCACGGCTCGGGTATGTCACGGGATCGCAGGGCTAACGATGTCCTGGCGAAGACCCAAGGCCAGTTCCACAAACTGCATGGCCCGGGCGTTGGCGTCGAGATAGCGATGCGCGATGTACAGCGTGGTAATGGTGTCCGTCTCGTCCAGATGTCTGAACACGACACCCGGCACCGCAATGGTCTGCAATGTCGCGGGCACGAGCGCAATGCCAAGCCCCGTGGCGGTCAGCCCAATCAGCGTAGAAGCCTGCTGCGCTTCCTGCACGACCTGAGGTTCGAAGCCGCGCTTGGTACACAAGGCGGCCGTCTGTTCGTACACCGCCACCCCCGCCAGCCGCGGATAGGCGATGAACGGCTAATCGCGCAGATCCTTCAGCTTGATCGACGGAACATTGGCGAGGCGATGCCCCGCATGCATCGCAAGTAATAAGGGCTCCTCCATTAACGGCGTGAACACGACATCCACAGGTAGCGCGCTTTCGGGCAAGCGCAGCAAGCCGACGTCTATCTCACGCTGCTCGATCGCCTCGATCTGCAGGGACGACGTGCCTCGCGCGGCGCAGCGCCGGTGTTCCTTGGTGGAGGTGCGGCTCCGGTGTTTGCCAATGGTATCTATGTCGGCTCGGGGCAATCGTCGACCGCGGTGCGGGTCGGAATTCGTACGTTGTTCTAGTCCCGGCTCGCAGCAGTGGAGTTGCCGCGGGCGCTTGTGCATGTCGGCACAACTGCCCTGTTACAGCGGGCGCATCCGTACAGTACAACGCGCCCGCCCTTAGGGATATTACTGACTGGCGCCTTGACCGATCCCCGCCTTCTTCTGTGCGTTCTGCAAATCTTGCGGATAGTTCGGATCGTTCTGCGACGGGTGATAACCCGCGTCTTCCAGTTTCTTCAACTCGGCGTTTTTCTTCGCCCGAGCCTGCTTGCGTGCGGCCTTGCGCTCGGCCTTCGTCGTCTTTGCCGGCGCGGAGGCCTGGGTAGCGGCATCGGCGGTGCCGCTCGCGGAAGCGCCTCCGCTGCTTTGAGCAAAAGCGGGCGCGGTCGATCCGATCATGAGCGCAGCCGATGCGAGGAGGACAGCCATTTTCTTCGAAGGCGAGAAGATCATTATTTTCTCCAGACGAATGCCAGGATTGAGGAGCGTCGCCCATAAACGCGGCACAAGCAGCGACTGCCGCTGTGTCGTTTTACAGATCGATGCTCGGTTTGATTCCCGATGAAGAGACAGCGTGGGAACCATAAATGTACCCGAAGAGATGACATTGTCGAATATGAAGCAACGATTTCGCGGATGAAAAAAGCCGACTTCCAACCCAATGCGTCCGCCAACGATGCATCACGAGCTGCCTTGACCTGCGAGCGCATCGATCAATGCGCGAACGCGCGCAGGCATCATGCGCGTTCCCGGTATGAGCACGCTCACGGGCAATGGGGCGGGACGGCACGCAGGCAGTAACTCTACAAGACGTCCCTCGCGTAGATAATGCTCCACCATGTGCTCAAGTACCTGCGCTATGCCTACCCCATCGAGTACGGCTTCGACCATCGCATCACCGTGACTGCTCGAGAAACGTGATCGCGGACGCATCTGGATGGGTTCTCCATTTTCCAGAAATTCCAGCGGACGTTCCCGGCCTGATGTCGGCATCCGGAACGAGATGACGGGATGAGCCTCGATATCGGCGACAGAGTTCAGCTTGCCATGAGTTTGGACGTATTGCGGAGTTGCGCACAGCACGAGATGCTGTCGGTCAATCTGACGCGCGACCAGGCCCGAATCTTCGTTGTTTCCGATACGTACTACCGCATCAAGACCTTCGTCTACCAGATTGACTCTTTCATCGCTCAGGCGCATCTCTATGTTGAGCAAGGGGTGCGCGGCCAACAGGCGGCTCAGTACAGGGACGATCTTTCGAGTCCCGTACCCGATAGGGGCGCCAACACGCAGGGTGCCGGTCGGCCCATCGGTCGTGTCTGTGATGAGTGACTCGAGCACGCTGATTTCGTCAACGACGCGCCCGCACTGCGCGAATAGCGTGGTTCCCTCCTCGGTCAGGTGAAGCGAGCGTGTCGTTCGATGGAAAAGCCTGCTTCCCAGATCGCTTTCGAGGCGGGCCACGCTCTTTGCTACCGACGATGGCGCGAGGCCGAGCTCGCGCGCGGCCGCGGCGAAGCTGCCGTTCCTCGCCACGGAAGCAAAGCTCAAGAACTGGTTGAGATTTTTCATGATCGATTCACGGTATTGTGTCGTCACTCAAACGACATGAACGTCGTTTTTCTGATTCGATAGCCGGGCTATAGTGGGTTTTCCGCTACACACGATTCTTTGAGGAAAGCCATGTTCGTACTCAATACGAATTCGCCTGAATACAATTTCGCTGGCACCCGTGTGCGCATGCTGCTGTCCGGCAAACAGACCAGCGAGGCGTTTTGCATGATGGAGATGTTTAGCCCGCCTGGCAAGGGTACGCCATTGCACGCTCACGCAAGGGAAGAGGAAACGATTACCGTCCTCGAGGGTGTGCTCGATGTGATTATCGACGGCAAGACGGTGAGCTTGCACGCCGGTGAAACCATCTTTGTGCCGCGCAATGTGCCGCATAAGCTGGCCAACACCGGTGATGTCCTGTCACGCTATCTGGTTGTGTGCACACCGGGCGGCTTCGATGACTTTGTCGACAACTGCGCCGATGTTCAGACTGGCCCGGTTATGCCCACCCCACCGCGCCCCGAAGATATTGCACGTATGCGTGAGGCAGCGCCAAGGTTTGGGATTTCGTTGCTGCCGGGCTGATCAACCTGAGCCTGTCGAACGTGTGATCCGATCAACCACAGGCTCAGGCGCTACGCCACCGCAAAACTATCAATAGAGGCCCAAGGTTCGCGCGTGCAACCGGCTCAGACCGAGCAAGGCGTCGATGAACGGTGTTGGAACGTCCGTGACCTGTCCTAGCTCGCGCACTGCACCCACCAGTGCGTCAATCTCAACAGCCTTACGCGCCAGAACGTCCTGCAGCATGGACGTTTTCATCGCACCCAGTTTCATCGTCACCTGATGCCGATCGCTCGGTGCCTGGTCAATGGGAATCCCGAAGCGCGCGCCGATTTCCTTTGCCTCCAGCATCGCGCTGGTCACAAAGCCGCGCACAAGTTCGTCGCCCAGAATCTTGTCGGTGGTGGCGCCCGTGATCGCACTGATCGGGTTCATCGTCATGTTGCCCCACAGCTTGTACCAGACGTCCCGTTGTATCTGGTCCGAAGCGGACGCATTGAAGCCTGCGGCTGCAAAAGTCTCCACCAGTTTTTTGACGCGCTCGCTCGGCCGTCCAGAGGCCTCGCCAAAGATGAGCCCGTTGCCGAGATGATGGCGGATTACACCCGGAGCGTCTTGCAGGCAGCTCGCGTTGACTACGCAGCCCACGGTCTGCGCACTGGGAATCGCCGCCGCGATGGATCCGTCCGGGTCCACCGAGGTCAGACGCGTGCCTGCCAGGCCGCTACCGAGGCCATCGCAGAACCACCATGGAACGCCGTTCATTGCCGTGATAACGGCGGTGTTCGTGCTCAGCAGCGGCGCGATGCCGGCAGCGACCGCGGCCATCGCCGGCGCCTTCACCGCGACGATCACGATATCCTGAGGACCCAGCTCCGCGCCGTTCTCGGCAGCCTCGACGCTCGCCGTCGTCGTCTTGCCGTCCTCTACGAGTTGCAGACCGTTTGCCCTGAGCGCGGACAGTGTCGCGCCCCGAGCAATCACACTGATGTCGTGGCCTGTCTGTGCAAGCCGGGCGCCCATCCAACCGCCAATGGCGCCGGCACCATAAATGCAAATCTTCATGCTTTAATCCTTATAGCTTGTGTCAACGCGATCAATTTGCCGCACAAGCGCATCGAAGACGTCCTGCCCCGCGCCATGACGGACGTCGAACTGCAGCGAATCGCGCGAGCAGCGCTGGGCGATATCTTCCGGAATGCGCAACGCCGGCCCCATGGAGAACGTAGCAATCTGGATCTCGCAGGCGCGGTTTAGCGTCCATAGCACGGCGAAGGTTTGCGCCAGCGTGGAGCCCCATGCGAGCAGACCGTGGTTGCGTAGAATAACAGCCTGTCGATCGCGGATATTAGCCACCAGGCGCGGCCCTTCTTCGGCATGAATCGTGATGCCCTCGAAGTCGTGATACGCGATCCGCTCGTGCAACTGTGCGCTATAGAAGTTCGTCTGCTGCAGGCCGCCCTCAAGACAGGCGACCGCCACACCCGCCGTCGTATGCGTGTGCATGACGCAGTGCGCATCAGGAATCCCTTCGTGAATGGCGGCATGAACCGTGAAGCCAGCGGGATTGACAGGATACTTCGAGCCGTCGAGGACGTTGCCTTGCGCGTCGATCTTCACCAGATTGCTGGCCGTCACTTCACTGTAATGCAGTCCGAAAGGGTTGATCAGGAAGTGCCGCTCGCCGCCTGTCACGCTTTCGGGCAAGCGCAAAGTGATGTGGTTATAGATCATCTCGGTCCATCCGAGCCTATCGAAAATACGATAGCAGGCGGCGAGCTGAACCCGCGCGTTCCACTCGTCGGGATGCGTCGTAGCCCGAGCGGATGCGCTCGCTGGTTCACTGACGGTGTTCATTGCATTCTCCTGTTTTCCCGCTTTGCAGACCCGCTTAGCAGGCCCGCTTAGTAGCCCCGCTTTGTGGGCCAATCTGGCCGCCTAAGCGCCGACAACTTCGGCGATGGCAGAGACGACATACGAGACGTTTCGATCATTCAGTCCGGCGACGCACATACGCCCCGAGCGAAGCAGATAGACGCCATAGTCGATCCGGAGCCTGTCTACCTGACGCTCTGTGAGTCCCGTATAAGTGAACATGCCATGCTGTGCCAGATAGCGCGCTCTCATGACCTCATCGACCCTGCCCTCCAGCCCCGCATGGATCGCATGACGCATCGAGAGAATGCGCTCGCGCATCCCACCCAGTTCGGCTTCCCACTGTCGCTGCAACGCTGGATCGCGTAGCACGCCGGCCACCAGCTTCGCGCCGTGCGTCGGCGGATTGCTGTAGTTGGCGCGAATCGCCGACATCAGTTGACCGAGTACGCGTCCGGCTTCATCGGCGGAGGCACACACGACGTTGAGCGTGCCGCAACGTTCGCCATAGAGCGAGAAATTCTTCGAGAAGGAGCTGGCGACGATCAGCGGAATACCAGCCTGCGCTAGCAAACCAATGCAGGCCGCATCCTCCGCGAGCCCTGCGCCAAAACCCTGATACGCCATATCAACGAAAGCGATCAATTCACGACGTTGCAATACCGGCACCAGTTCAGCCCACTGCCCGGCGGTCAGATCGACGCCGGTCGGGTTATGGCAGCACGCGTGAAGCAAAACAACGCTTCTTGCCGGGAGACGGTCGATCGCAGCCAGCATTTCCTCGAAGCGCAGGCCGCCGGTGTGTTCGTCGTAGTACGGATAGGTATTGACGGTGAGACCCGCACCCTCGAACACGACCCGGTGATTTTCCCAGCTCGGGTCGCTGATCCACACCTGTGACGTGGGAAAATAGCGCTTCAGGAAGTCCGCGCCAACCTTGAGCGCACCCGAGCCGCCTACCGTCTGCACAGTCGCCACGCGGTTTGCGTTGCGGACTTCGGAGTCCACACCGAATACCAGCGCCTGCGCGGCATCACGATAGTCGGCGAGCCCCGACATGGGCAGGTAAGGCCGTGGACCCTTGACACCCATTAAGGCAACTTCCGCCTGGCGTACCGAATCCAGCATCGGCAGCTTGCCGTCAGCGTCGAAATAGATACCAATGCTCAGATTGACCTTGTTCGTGCGCGGGTCAAGCTGGAAATCCTCGTTCAGACTCAGAATAGGATCGCCCGGGTAGGCGGGGATATGCTCGAACATCGGAAGCTCCTGTGTGTTGTCGGCGAAACGGTTGCCGTCTCCAAAGCTGCTCTATTGTCTCCGGCATCGTTGATAACCGGTCCAACCACTGAAGCAAGTCTGGCGAAGTACCCAAGTGTCCGGTACCTTGACCTTGCTGACAATCAATCGATTCTTTATCACTTTTCAGTTTTTCTTTAGAATCGGCCCATGCCACTGACACGTGCCACCATCCGGCAGTACGAGGCGTTTCTTGCCATCGCCGATCTGCATAGCATCAGCGCGGCTGCGGACCGGCTGGGTCTGACTTCGTCGGCAGTCAGCCAGTTGCTGGCCGAAATGGAAACGGACCTGGGTTTCCGCCTGTTCGATCGCACCACTCGGCGTGTCAACCTTTCGAGCGCTGGACGCGACTTCCTTCCTTCAGCCGAAACGATACTGCGCTACGTACGGGCCGCCGAACAATCTGCAGACGATATCCGCAATCACGCGGCCGGCACTGTACGGGTCGGTGCGCCACTGGTGCTCGCGAGCACCGCCTTGCCTGCTGCAATCGCGCAGTATGCTTCGCACAAGCCGAAAGTGGTGATTCGGATTTACGACACTGTAGTCGAGCAACTCGCGGAGCGAGTGGCCAATGGAGACATCGATCTCGCGATTGGCCCGGACCGCCCTGCCGGCAGCAGGGTCAGTTGCGAACCCTCGTTCGAGAGCGCCTGGGTCATGTGGAGCGCGCCCGCCCATCCACTTGCTTCGCGACGACAGGTGCGCTGGCACGATCTGCGCGGCGTACCGATTGTGGCGACAGGACGGGACCATGAGCGAGGGGTCGCGCAGATGCTGGCGGACGTTCCCGCCGATGCCCGCATCATTCCGGTGGAAGTCGTCGACAACGTCACCACTGCGTTCGGACTGGCATCCCAAGGGTTCGCCGTCACGCTCGCTCCGGCCTACGTCGCGCCGTTAGCGCGCACGTTCGGGCTGGTGATGCGGCGCATCACCGACCCCGAAACGATCCGCCAGGTTTGCGTCTACCGCCCGTTGGAGCGGTCCCTCTCCCCGTCCGCGGACGGTTTTGCGCAATTTATCGGAGACTGGTTGAAGCGCTGGGACCGGGACACTCAACGAGCTTTTCGGAAGTCGTCGTAACGTCCCGGTTCGATCGGGCCGTCATGCGGGCGCAATCACTGCGATACCGTCGGCGGCTAGCACGCCACGGCCCGCGGGCAAAACAAAGACCGGATTGATCTCCGCTTCGACAATACGCTCGCCAAGCTGCGAAGCCATGCGCGAGAACGCGACGATCGCTGAGACCGCCGCATCTACGTCGGCCCGAGGCCGGCCACGATACCCGTCAAGCAACGGCCATGTCTTCAGCGACTGAAGCATGGTCAGAGCGTCGTCGCGGGACAGAGGAGCCGCAGCCGGCAGTAACTTCATCGTGGTGTCCTTGAACAGCTCTGCAGTCACACCGCCCATGCCAAGCAGAATCGCCGTCCCCAGTGAATCGCGGTGTAAGCCGAAGATGAGCTCGATGCCCCCCGTCACCATTCCCTGCACCAGGAAAGCCTTCGGCACACTGCCCGTGCTGGTCTCAACTTCATCGCACATGCGTGCGAGACGTGCGCCGATCTCGTCGGCGGACACGCCCACCGCGACACCGCCTACCTCGCTCTTGTGTGTGATCTCGTTCGACAGCAGTTTCAGCACGACCTTTCCGCCGAATTCGCGCGCCGCTGTTTGCGCCTCTTCCGCGTTCGTGACGACACGTTCACGCACCGACGGAACGCCGAAACTTGCGAACAGCGTTTTGGCCTCGGCCTCATTCAATGAGCCGACAGGCAAATGGTCCAGCGCAACCGGAGCAACGGGATCAGGCTCAACCGCCAAGGTTACGCGCCGATGACTTTCACTGTGTTTCCACATGGCGTTGAGGGCAGACGCCACGCTTTCCGGGCTCGCAAATGCAGGGACGTTGAGCCGGTTCAGAAGCGCGGTGATTTCCGGCGCGTGCGGACTGACGAACGTCAGTAGCGCCTTGCTGCTGCCCGGCAGCGAATCGCGGATCGCGCCCGCCATCAGATCAGGCATCGCCAGTCCCGACGACCCTACGATCACGACGACGGCGTCGTAGCTGGCGCTTGCAAGCAGCGTCCGGATTGCGCCACGCAACAGGTCCGGCTGCAGACCCGCGAGCGTGACGTCGATCGGATTACGATCGAGCACCGCATGATCCCCGGTTTGCAGTGCGCGCAATGCCGCAGCGGTTTCCTGATCGGGCGCGGGGGTCTCGAAGTCCACGACACCCAGGCTATCCGTGACGAGCGTGCCGGCGCCGCCTGTGGACGTGAGAATCGCGACGCGTTTTCCCGCCAGCGTCCGGCGCGTCGCAAGCGCAGCGGGAATGTCCAGCAGGTCGGAGAACGTCTCTGCCCGGATCACGCCAAGCTGCTCGAACAGTGCGTCGTACATCCGGTCGGCGCCGGCCAGCGCGCCGGTATGCGACACGGCAGAGCGCGCGCCTGACTCCGAGCGGCCGATCTTGAACACGACGATCGGTTTGCCCGCAGCGGCCGCGCGCAGCGCAGCCCTGCGAAAGCGGTCGGGATGACGCAAGCCTTCCAT
Source organism: Paraburkholderia sp. EB58 (assembly GCF_050436665.1). Lineage (NCBI taxonomy): Bacteria > Pseudomonadati > Pseudomonadota > Betaproteobacteria > Burkholderiales > Burkholderiaceae > Paraburkholderia > Paraburkholderia sp. EB58. The sequence continues at coordinate 46,885 of NZ_JBNDMQ010000001.1, forward strand.
ATACAGCGCGATGACTGAAGTGGCCTCGTCATCGACGAGGTAGTCCACGAAATCGGCCATATCGAGGTCGACTTCATTGCTCGTCGACACCAGCTTGGAGAGCCCGATCCCTCGTGCCGCAGCACGCGACAATAGTGAACCCAGAATGCCGCCACTCTGTGACACCACGCCGATTCCGCCAACCGGAAGCTCGCCGGTCTCAAGCGCTCCGCTCGCTGAGAGCGTAATGCTGTCGGTAAGGTTGACCAGACCAATCGTGTTCGGCCCGAGGATGCGCATGGACCCCGCCGCATCGAGCAATTCGGCCTGACGGCGTGCGCCCTCGTCGCCGGTTTCGGAATAGCCGCTCGCGAGAACGATGGCCGCACTGGTGCCACGCTTCGCCAGTTCCCGAACAGCAAGATGCGCACGCTCGGCGCCGAGCAAGACGATCCCGACATCAGGCGCTTCAGGCAGCGAAGCAACATCGGGATAGCAGGCCAAGCCGCCGATGGTCTCGTAACGCGGATTGACCGGATAGATCTGTCCGCCAAACCCGTGCTTCTGCAGGTACGCCACTGGACGTCCCGAGGTCTTTGCCAAATCCGCCGACGCACCGATCACGGCGACACTGCGCGGCCGCATCAACTTCGCAATTGCATTCATGTCCACCGCTCCGCTGCCTGTATTTACCGGCTCTTGTTAAGAAAAGCGAGGACCGCGTCGCGGTGCTCCTGACTCGTGTAGCAAACCGCCTGCGCCTGGCTGCCTTGCGCAAAAACCTGCTGTGCCGACAATTCATAGCTCTGGTTCAGGATCGACTTGCCGAGCGCGAGCGCGGTGGGCGAGCCAAGGCTGAGCTCCGCCGCCCACGCTTGCGAATGCGCCAGAAGATCGCCAGCGCTGCAAACGCGATCCGCGATGCCCAGTGCCAGTGCCTCCGCTGCCTCAACCTTGCGCCCGCTGAAAGTGAGTTCCTTGGCTCGAGCGAGCCCCACACGGCGCGGCAGAAAGTACATGCCGCCGCCATCCGGAATCAGTCCGCGCCTGATGTAACTCCACGCAAAGCTGGCCTCCTCCGAGGCGACGATGAAGTCGCAACTGAGCGCCATGTCGGCGCCGAGGCCCGCGGCGGCTCCGTTGACGGCGGCAATGGTCGGCTTCGGCATCGAGTACAGCAGGTTCACCGTGTGATGCACACGCTGCTGGCGCGACCAGCCGTTGAAAGCGACCTCACCCGCGGGCGCCTCCATGCGCTGCGCCATGCCGCTGACATCACCACCGGCACAAAACCCTTTGCCGTTGCCGGTCAGGACAACAGCCCGCACGGTCGGGTCGGTCGAGGCGCGTGTCAGCGCTTCGATAAGTTGCGTGCGCATGTCGTCACTGATTGCGTTACGCTTTTCCGGGCGATTCAGCGTGATCGTCGCGATGTGCGAATCGATCGTCATGTCGATGGTTGATGAAGTTGATGAACTCATGTGTGCACCTGAATAGAACTGCGCCTGAATTGAAGCGGTTTTGTTCGCCCGACGATTCCACGGCCTGCGTTTCCGTCGATCCCATGACATGGAGCTTAGTCCGCGCATTCCGGCAAAGCATCCGTCCAGTTTCATGCAGTGAAACTGGACCAAACCTGCCAAGGCCGGCATCAAGCAGTTTCACTCTGTGGAATTGCGCTCTTGGCATCCTGGCAGTGACGCCGATAATTCGCTTGAACGTCCGCCACGCCCATGCTTCCATCGTGCGAACCGCGACGGCATACCAATACGGAGACGCGATGCATACTGCCCCTTCCACCTCACTCGAACGGGATATTGTCGAACTGTCCGAGGCGCGCGCGGTTTACCGCAAAGTCACGTGGCGGCTGCTGCCTTTCCTGTTCGTCTGCTATGTGTTCGCCTACCTGGACCGTGCCAATATCGGCTTTGCGCACCTTCAGTTCTCGCGCGATGTTGGTATGTCGGAAGCCGCGTTCGGCCTGGGCGTCGGGCTGTTGTATGCGGGCTATATGATCTTCGAGGTCCCGAGCAATCTGTGGCTGCAACGGGTTGGGGTTCGCCGCACGCTATTGCGCATCATGGTTTTGTGGGGCGTGGTCTCGGCCGGCACGGCCTTTGTGCACACGCCGGCGCAGTTCTACCTCGCCCGCGTGCTGCTCGGCGCCGCGGAGGCCGGCTTCTTTCCGGGTGTGATTCTCTACTTTACCTACTGGTTTCCGGCCGCCCGCCGGGCACGGATCACGTCGATCTTCATGACCGCTATCTGCGTCTCGGGAATCGTTAGTGGCCCGCTTTCAGGCCTGATCCTGGACACCCTGACGGGTATCTGGCACTTTCGCGGCTGGCAATGGATGTTTTTGCTGGAAGGCCTGCCTTCGATCGTCGCAGGCCTGTTCGCCTACGTGTACCTGACCGATCGCCCCGAGCAGGCTGAATGGCTCAGTGCCGCGGAAAAAAGTTTTCTGATCGACGAGATCAAACATGAAGCGCAAACGAAGGCCGCGCGTGCACACGCGTCGATCTGGGTGGCGCTGAAGGAGCCTAAGTTCTATATCCTGACCTTCGCGTACTTCAGCGTGCCGTGGGCCAGCATCGTCGTGCACATCTGGGCGCCCAGCGTCATTCAGAAGAGCGGTGTCACGAATATCTGGCACGTTGGCCTGTTTTCCGCTGTACCTTACGTTGTCGGCGCGGCAGCAATGTACCTGCTTGGCCGCAGTTCGGACAGGATGCTCGAGAGACGTTGGCATTTCATGGTGAGTTGCGTGCTCGCAGCAGTGGGCGTAGCGCTTTTGCCGCTGGCTGCCAACAGCCTGGGCCTACTGATGATCCTGCTGTGCGTGGCGACTGCAGGCTACCTGGGCATGTTGTCGCTGTTCTGGACGATTCCACCGGCCTATCTGTCGACCACCGTTGCGGCGAGCGGCATCGGCCTTATTAGTACGCTCGGGCAACTGGGCGGGATATCGGCACCGACCGTCATTGGCTACGCGTCCACGCATTTCGGCAGCAACGAAATGGGACTCTTCGCGGTCGCAATCGTGTCCATTCTCGGTGGACTGGCGATTGTGCTCGGCATCCCGGCTGCCTCGATTAACGAGCGCTAGCCGTCGATCCTCTCCACTTCGGCGAGAATCTCGTCTCGCAACGCCAGTAAGGGAGCCGAAAGTTCGCGCGTGACGGCTTGAAGGGAATCCGTTGTGCGGACGCTGAAATTCAGCACCACGCAAGCGTGCCCGGGAATCGAAAGCGGTGTGGCGAGCGCGACTACTTCTGGCTGCCAACTCGCCACACAATAGCCTCGTTCGCGCACGCTCGCGACGGCCGCGAGAATCTCGTCATGAAGCCGGGGCCAACCGCCCGTCCGGCCGCGCCGCTCGAAGCCAAGCATGAGCGCATCGAACGCCATCTTTTCCAGGGTTGCAAGATGCGCGCGGCCGAGCGATGTCAACTCCATCGGCACCCGCTGTCCCGATACGATGTTTCGCAGCGAAACGCGCTGATTGTATCGGACGGACTCCAGATAAACCATCTCTTCGCGATCGGCCGCTGCCAAGCCCACGTTAATATGGTGCTTCTGCGCGATCTCGCGAATCAGCGGCCCCGCCGCCTGCAGGATGGTCGAACCACTGCGCATGGCCTGAGCAAGGCTCAACACGGGTACACCCAGACGGTACGCCTTGCGTCCCACATCGTGTTCGAGATATCCCGCTTCGGCCAGCGTTCGCGTGAGCCGGCTGATGGTTGCCTTCGGCAGCCCGGTTCGCTCGACGAGATCTCCATTGCCGAGCAACGCTGCGCCTGGGCCAAACGCCCGCAGCAGTTCCAATCCGCGTTCCAATGAACGGTTCGATACGGTGCCGCGACGTGGCTTCTGCGTTGGCTTGTTTTCCGGCATTGAAAATGAGCTCCCCGTTGTCTTACCTCTCCCGCGTCACTCAGCATAATTGATCGCACACCCTCAGCGAAAGGGAAATCCGTATGACGATTCAACTCCACTGCGTGGAATCGAAAAATTGACTTTGCCAGCCCTGTTTCCATAATGATCCTCAATGCTCCTGCGTCGGGACGATGATGCACAAGACACCAGGCATCTATGAAATGCGGGTCGACGGAGCTGCGTATGCGTTTCTGAAATTCCTCGAACGACTAGTAACCGTAGGAGAAACATCATGGTCGACGTAGCGAAAAACGGTTTCAAGCGTGTCTGGTTCATCACCGGCGCGTCGCGTGGTCTGGGTGCGTTGATGGCCAAGGCAGCCTTGGCTGACGGCAACGCGGTGGTTGCGGCTGGCCGCAATGTCACAGCAATCGCCGAGCGCCTCGGTGAATCACCCGCCCTGTTGCCGGTGGCATTGGACGTGACAGACGAAGCGCAGGCGCAGGCCGCGGTTAAAGCCGCAGTTGAAAAATTCGGCCGCATCGACGTTCTGATCAACAACGCGGGGTTCGGTTTGCTCGGCGCCGTTGAAGAGTCCACTGATGCCGATGTGCGCCGCATGTACGATACCAACGTCTTCGGCTTGCTAAATGTCACGCGCGCTGTTCTACCCGTCATGCGCGCGCAGCGGGCTGGCCACGTCATCAACATGTCGTCGATCGGTGGCTATCGGGCGGGCGCTGGATTCGGCCCTTACAGTTCAACCAAATTTGCAGTCGAAGGTTTGACTGAGTCATTGCGCGCGGAATTGAAGCCGCTCGGCATTCACGCGACGGTCGTGGAGCCTGGATACTTCCGTACGGACTTCCTCGACGCGTCATCGCTGATGGTCGCCAAGGAGGTGATCGCAGATTATGATGAGACATCGGGTAACGTTCGCCGCAGAGCTGCCAGCATGAATCACAGTCAGCCGGGCGACCCCGAGAAGCTTGCGCAAGCCGTGGTGAAACTGGTCGATGCACCCACACCTCCGCTGCGGCTTCCGCTTGGCACAGATACACTGAAGGCCATCGCCGAGAAGAACGCCTATGTCACGGAGGAAACCGAGACCTGGAAGGCCTTATCGGCATCCACTGACTTTTCCGCTTGAGAGGATTCCCTTCATGACAACTGAATCGCTGACGCGTGGCATTGATCACGTGGGATTGACTGTTCGAAATCTCGACGTGACACGTGATTTTTTCATCAACTGTCTTGGGTGGAAGGAAGTTGGAGGAAAGCCCGAGTATCCGGCTGTGTTCGTCTCCGATGGACATATCCTCTTGACCCTATGGCAGTTAAAGGACGAGACCAACAAAGTCGAGTTCGATCGCAAGAAAAATGTTGGGCTACATCATCTTGCGCTTCGGGCTGCGAACGAAGAGGCCTTCGCTACTATCTTCGAACGGGTATCCGGCTGGCCGGGAGTCAAGGTCGAATTCGCGCCCGAAGCATTGGGCAGCGGTCCCAAACGGCACACCATGGTGTACGAGCCTGGTGGTATCCGGCTCGAGTTCGATCTGGATCCGCGCGGTTGAAGTTGGCTAACATTGGCTGACGTTTAGCGTATGCCCGCAGGTTGCGGGCATACGCTACGTGCTATCGACCCAATAGCGGATCCAGACCGCCCGCGTTCTCGAGCGCTCGCAGATCGTCGAACCCGCCCACATGCGACGCGCCGACAAAGATCTGCGGCACCGTGCGACGGCCGGTTCGTCCCGCCAGTGCAGCCGCTGCGGAACGGTCACCTTCGATGCTGATTTCGCTGAACGTCACCCCTTTGCTTTTCAATAATGCTTTCGCAGCGATGCAATAGGGACACGTCGGCGTGGTGTAGATCGTTACGTTGGTCATGGCAACCCCCATTCGTTAGTTATGGCGCGCTTTGGCCGCTGCGCGATCGGACACATACTGGAACGAAGCGTTCGACACGTGGTCCGGATAGCTCGCATAGACTCGCGGGTATTGGCCCGCCTGTTCGGCGGCAACCAGTTCGGCGCGCACCTGGGCACGTGTGACTGGTCCGCTGGCGGCATCGGCGTAACTCAATGAGGGCAGACTCAAAGCCGATGCAATGAGCAAGGCATAGTAGGTGCGTTTCATGATGAAGCTCCTTGAAGAGAGTACCGCCGTGACGGCATGACTGAACTATAAGATTCAGTCCTTCCCCGGTTAATCCTTGGAAGGCTCAACAAGATGCTTATTCGGCTCAATCCACAAGCTGCCGATGCGCAGACTAATAGACTTAAGGGCGGGCTGCCGACCTGGCGGCTCTATGCCGCCTCGACTTTGCCGCCCAAGGTCCGGTAGCGTGACGGCGTCACGCCGATCAGGCGTTTGAAAATACGCTGGAATGCGGCGTTCGACTGATAACCCACCATCTCGCCGATCTCGGCAACCCCCAGGCTTGACTCGACCAATTTGTGGCCGGCGAGTGTCATCCGGATATCGGTGAGCATATCGGTCGCGGAGCGCCCGATCACGTCCTGGAACTGTCGCACGAAGGTTGCTCTCGACATGTTGCATAAGGAGGCAAGCTGATCGAGCGTCCACGGCTTCTCCGGTGCGTCGAACATAGCCGAGATCGCCGGCTGCAGCCGTGGCCGCGCAGCGAGCGCCAGCAGGCCATGCGGTGGCTGCGAACTGCCGCTCGCAAAGCGCAACGTCAAGGCGAATAGCGCCGCCGACAGATGGTTGACCAGCGCCTCGCTGCCAGGCCCTTCGTCGACCGACTCCTCCCGCATCAACCCGATCAGCCGCGCGAGCCGCGTGCTGGCGCCTGACTCCGCGGCCTCGCTAGTGCCGTTCAAACTGGCGCCGGCCGTGTCAGCGCTGCGCACCACGAGGCGTCCGGGCAAATGCTCGCGCAGCAGCCGGTCAGGCACCGCGCCAATCAGAAACCGGCCGCACAGGATATCCGCGCGCGCGCCGGAGCCTTCGTTCTCCATTACCACCAGCGAGGCGTCTTGCCGCTCGCGCGGCGGCGCCGGTTGACGTCCACTGCCGTCGTGAATCCGATGCGCCGCGCCGGTCGGAAACAGGACGATGTCCCCGGCCTTCAGTGGCTCGGACGGGCCGCCGCCATGCTCCAGCACCGCCTCGCCCGAAAGCAGCACATGGTAGGGAATCTCGCGCACGGCCGCGCTGTCTTGTGCGATCGCCCATGGCGCACCGAAGTGGCAACGCACGTCCAGACGGCCGCTGACGGGGATGAGGGAAAGGACTCGACTGAGCAGATCCATATGAGCCGCTTGAGCAGTTTTTTGCGTCGTTTGAGGATTAGCGCCGGAAGCGCATCCGCCTAAAGTGTGTCTCATGCACTTGAGCAGTCAGATTCTACCCGAGCAACCGTCACGCTGAATTCGCGGTGCTTTCCCATCATCGAATTAGGGTTTCGAGGATTTCATGAACACAATCCAGACCGATGTAGCCATTATCGGCGCGGGTAGCGCCGGTTTGCCGGCGTATCGCGCCGCCAGGGCGGCGGGCGCCTCCGCCATCCTGATTGAAGGCGGACCGCACGGCACCACCTGCGCGCGCGTCGGATGTATGCCGTCGAAACTGCTGATCGCCGCCGCCGAAGCGGCTCATGCCGCGCAGCACACCGCGCCGTTCGGCGTGCACGTTGATGGCGTCATTCGTATTGACGGCCGTGAGGTCATGCAACGCGTCAAAAGCGAACGCGACCGCCTGGTGGGCTTTGTGCTCGACAGCGTGGAGGCGATTCCAGCTAGCGACAAGCTGACCGGATATGCCCACTTTATCGACGACGGCTTGCTGCAGGTTGGCGACCATACATGCGTACGGGCACGCAGCGTGGTGATCGCGACGGGTTCGTCGCCGGTCATCCCGCCAATGTATCGCGCGCTTGGCGATCGCGTCATCATCAATGACGACGTGTTCGAGTGGTCGGACCTGCCGCGCAAAATTGCGGTGGTCGGCGCGGGTGTGATCGGACTTGAACTGGGACAGGCGCTTGCCCACCTCGGTGTGGACGTGACTGTGATCGGCGCGCGCGGACGTGTGGGCCCGCTCACGGACCCGGCCATCAAGGCGTATGCCGAACGGACCTTTCAGGACTCGTTCCGTTTCGAGGCCCAGGCGGAAGTGGAAGCGGTATCGCGCGTGGGCAATGAGGTGCAGATTCGCTTTCGGACCGGTAACGGCGAACAGGTCGAGGACACCTTCGAGTATGTCCTCGTCACGGCTGGCCGCAAGCCGAATTTCGATCGGCTGGCGCTGCACAATACCTCTCTCACGCTGGACAACAAGGGGATGCCTGTGTATGACCCGCGTACGCTGCAAGTGGGCACACAACCGGTCTTTATTGCCGGCGATGCAAATGGCGTGTTGCCGCTGTTGCACGAGGCTGCGGACGAAGGCCGGGTCGCGGGAACAAACGCTGCCCGCTTCCCGGATATCGCGCCTCTGACACGCCGTGCGCCGATCTCGGTGCTGTTTTCCCACCCGGGCATTGCGATGGTCGGTGCCCGGCACGTCGATCTGGAGCCGGGCACGTTCGTGACTGGCGAGGTCAGCTTCGAAAACCAGGGGCGCAGCCGCGTGATGTTGAAGAATCGTGGGCTGATGCACGTGTACGTCGACAAGGCTAGCCGGCAGTTTGTAGGCGCGGAATGGATGGGCCCGGACGCCGAGCATATTGCCCACCTGCTCGCCTGGGCACTGCAAATGAAGTTGACGGTGGATGCGATGCTGGAGATGCCCTTCTATCATCCGGTGGTCGAAGAAGGGCTGCGCACAGCGTTGCGTGATGCGGCGGCAGCGCTGCAGAGCAACGCGTAAGTGAGACCCAAGGCAATGTGGAATTGCTTTGGGTCACGAAATGGAATCAAGGCTGCGCCGGGAACCTGAGCGAGTAATGATCGAGCCGGCGCGGCATCGCATACTGCGGTGGATGCCGCGTTCTAGCGTCTTGCAACGACAGCAGGCGGATACAGCGTCTGAAGTGCGTTCTGAAACGTTGCTTGCGAAAATGGCCCAAGATGGACAGCCAGCAATTTGCCTTTTCCGTCATAGAAAAGCGTGGTTGGATACGCCCGGGCGCCGACCGCGCGCGCAACCGCCAGCGATGGGTCAAGCACCAGATTCTGCAAGGAAATCCCTTGGGTCGTGACAAAATCGCTGACCGTCGCGCGAGATTCGCCTTGATTGACGAATGCCACGTCCACTCCGACAAATTCGCGTTGTGCCTGAGCCAGGACCGGCATTTCGCTGCGGCAGGGTGCGCACCAGCTTGCCCACAGATTGACCACCAGCGGTTTGCCGTCGTTTCGCGCGAGCGTTTGCAACTTGCCGTTCATATCGACTACGCTCACTGCGGGCAAGGAGGCGGATTCGCTGCCTGTCCCGGCGAAAGCCGTCGCGATACTCCAGCTAAACACGCCGGCAAGCGCCGCGAGAATCGCCGCCCGGCGTGACTGAACGCGGCGCATCACCACCCATAGCAACAGCAAAGCGCCAGCCACCACACCCGGCAGTAGATCGAAGCCCAGGTCCCGAAAGTCCAGCATCTTCACAACGTCCCCTTTATACGCGGGCAGATAGTGCGCGACAAACGATAGTCGCGACACCACCAGTCCAACTATCACGCTATTCACAACGGCCCGCTCAGCATGGGGTGTCCCGCGTCCGGCGAAGCGAGCAACAAGCAGAGCGATCGCGACGCTCACCAACAAAATGAGCGGCCCGATCGGAAAGGAAAATGGCCCGATATTCATTCGCCATTTGCTCGTGGCGGAACTTTGGAGAACAGAATGTTCAGTCCTTCCGACATCAACGGGTGCGAAATGATCGCGTCACGTACGGCCGTGTACGGCAGTTTGCCGAGCATCGCCATCTGCACAGCCGTCACCACATCACCGGCATTAGTGCCGAGCATGGAGAAGCCGAGGATCTGGTCGGAGTGCGCGTCGACCAGGACCTTCATAAAGCCTTTCGTCGCACCATTGGTGCGGGCGCGCGGCACGGACGCCAGCGGGATCTTCGCTACACGAACGTCGATGCCACGCGCTTTGGCATCGGTTTCGTTGAGGCCGATACGGGCGAGTTCGGGCTCGATAAACAACGCGTAAGGAATGATGCGGTCGTTCGTGGTGAGATTTCCACCCGCCAGTTGGGACTTCAGCACGCGGTAGTCGTCGAAGGACGCGTGCGTGAACATCGGCGTTCCCGCCACTTCGCCGATCGCCCATGTGTTGGGAGCACTCGTCGCGAGCCGCTCGTCGACCTTGATGAAACCGCGCGCATCCAGTTCAACGCCCGCAACGTCCAGCCCCAGTCCGCGAGTGACGGGCGTGCGCCCCGCGGCAACGAGAACATGGCTACCCGAAACACGCTCGCCATTGGCCAGTTCCAGCGTGACATTCTGGCCTGAGATACCGGAGACATTCACCGGCTTGACGCCAACCCGGATGTCAATGCCCTCTTCGGCGAGCGCAGCTTCGATTGCCGAGGTAATGTCTTCATCCTCGCGCATCGCGACACGCGGCGCTTCCTGGATCAGCGTGACCTTGCTCCCAAGACGCCGGTAAGCCTGCGCCATTTCAAGGCCAATATAGCCACCACCAATGACGATCAGGTGCTCAGGCATTGTCTCCAGTTGCAGCGCTTCTACGTGAGTGAGCGGCTGCGCATCCCTGAGGCCCGGGACATCGGGAATCGCCGCCGTCGTACCGGTGTTAATGAACACGTGCTCGCCTTCTATCACCCTGTCGGCGCCCTCGTTCATCCGCACATGGATCTTGCGCGGCGCGATAAAGTGTCCGGTGCCCAACACGAGTTCCATTCCCGAGGCAATAAACGCCTTGAGGTTGATGTCGACCATGCCGTCGACCACGGAACGCACGTTCCGTGCGACCTCTGCCATATTGGTTGCGGGGCGAGTGGACGCCTCACTATGGGACGACTGATTGCTGCGTACGTGAGCAATCCGCGCGTTCTGGATCAGGGTCTTGGTCGGGATACATGCCACATTGATACATGAGCCGCCAATCATGCCGCGCTCGATCACTGCGACTCGCTTGCCCGCTTGAGCCAACTCCATGGCAAGCGTCTTGCCGCCCTTTCCTCCGCCGAGGAAAACGTATTCATAGTGTTCAACATTCGGTTCAATGTTCGACATGATGAGATCCTCTTCGTTATTTGGTTCCGTATGGGGTACCGTGTCGGCCGGCAAGATGCACGGCAACTCGTATGACTATCCGTGATTCTAGGAAGGTACTGAACGTATGCGGACGCCCGCGTCGCTCATAAAGATGCTCGATCGTCTCAACTTCACGGTAAGACGCCCTGCAAACTGAACCCCAGCTGGGTAGCTGCCGTTAAAAATGATTTGTCAGACACGACGGCTGCCCTCAATATCTGCAGGCAGCCGCGGGAGATTTCCCCCGCGCGTCCTTAAAAGTTGGCATTCCTGGTGTCGCTTCGTTAATCATGGATCTTCTTGTTTTCAAACTCGTCGTTACGCCGCTGTTGCTGCTGGCCGCAAGTCTTGCCGTCCGCCGCTGGGGCGAAGCGATCGGAGGATTTGTGGTGGGGCTACCGCTCACGTCGGGGCCGGTCTCGGTGTTCCTGACACTGGAGCATGGGCCTGCCTTTGCGGCGCAGGCTACGGCGGGGTCGCTGGTCGCGACGGCTGCGCAGGCGGCCCTTTGCGTTGTCTATTGCAGACTGGCGAGCCTGGGATGGACTGTGGGCCTTGCGGGCGCCAGTGCGACGTTTGTCGTCGTAGCGGCCCTTCTGCAATGGAGCGCCTTACCGGAAAACGGCCTGTTTCTGGTCGCCATTCTGGCGGTCATGCTCGCGCTCAACTTCATTCCTAACAAGGCAGCCCGAACCGGCAGGCTCGATCCGCCGTGGTGGGATTTGCCCTTGCGTATGGTGCTGATCGCCGGCCTCGTGGTCAGTGTGACGCTGATCGCGCCTTACGTCGGGCCTAAAACGAGCGGCGTGCTCGCGTCGTTCCCGTTCATGGCGATCATCCTGACGGTTTTCGCTCACCGCATGATGGGCCATGCGGCAGCGCAGCAACTGCTGCGCGGCGTGGTGACGGGACTTTTGGGCTTTGCCGCGTTTTTCTATGTGCTAAGCCTGACGCTAACGCAGTTGAACCTGTTTGCCGCTTACGGTGGCGCGATTCTCTGCACGCTCGCAATACAGGCTGTCTCCTTGTACCGCATGCGCCTGCCGGTCGCCTTGCCTGCAGAGTAAGCCAAGGCGACGGGACCGGCCGCGACCACTGGCTTCAACTAAAGCACGTTGAGCATCGCCAGCGCCGTTTCCTGCAAAGGCTGCAATACGCGGCTTAGGGCGGCTTCGGTCTTTTCCTTCCCCATCGGCATGTTGGTGCTGAGCGCCGCGACGACTTCGCCGTGCCGTTTCTTTAGCGGCACCGCGATGCCTCGCACGCCAATCTGGAGTTGCTGCTCGATGACAGAAAAGCCATCCGCGCGCGCCTGGCGGATCGTTTCCATCAGACGTGTCTTGTTCGTCAACGTGTGCGGCGTAAACGGGAGCAGTTCGGTGCCGTCTAGCCATTCGCGCACGGAATCCATGTCGGATTGATAGGCAAGCAACACGACACCGGGTGAGGCAAGCGCAGCCGGCACACGCGCACCGAGCACGAAGCCCGTCGTCATCACGCGCGAGGTGCCGTTGCGTGCGATGAATACCAGCTCCCATTCGTCGAGTACGCTGACATACACCGACTCGTTGATTGCCGCGCTCAACTGCTGCAAGTACGGCTGAACCCGCTTGGGCAAGCGCGCCGAGTCGAAGTACGACCACCCTACCCGCAATACGCGCGGCGTCAGGCCGAACTGCTTGCCGTCGCCCTGAACGTAGCCAAGATGCTCGAGGGTTAGGAGATAGCGGCGCGCCGCCGTGCGTGTCATGCCGGTTCGCGCTGCCGCCTCGCTGGGCGTCATGCGCGCATGGTCGCTGTCGAACGACTCGAGAATCGCCAGTCCCTTCTCCAGACCGGCGATCCAGTCGCGCTTGTCCAACGGCGGTCTCGTCATAGAGAAAACCCTTATTTTGCGCGTTCAACGCACTGTCATGCGCGATTATCGCGCGAACCCCTCGCTTTGTGCTTGGGACTTCGCATGCATCGCTCATAAGCTCCATTCATCGGAAACGCGGAAACGCTGGAGTGGCGATGCAAATTACCGGACGTACCCGGGTCTTCTACTGTATGGCAGACCCCATCGACCAGGTGCGTGCACCTGAGGTCTTCAACGAAGTATTCGCGAGGCACGAAGTAGACGCGGTGATGGTGCCGATGCGCGTGCATGCTCCGCATCTCGAAGCGACCTTGCAAATGCTGTTCGAATCGCCCACCGTCGGTGGCGTGTCTCTGTCGATTCCGCACAAAACGGCTGGAGCGGCAATCGTCGACCGCTGCTCTCCTGCCGCGAGCGTGGCCGACGCCGTGAACGCCATCCGCAGGAATCCTGCGGGCGGGCTGGAAGGCGAGCTTTTCGATGGTGAAGGTTTCCGGCGCTCGCTTGATCGCGCCGAGATCGCGTATGTGAACCGGCGCGTCCTCGTGCTCGGCGCCGGTGGCGCGGCTTCGGCGCTCGCCACTGCGCTGGCTGCGGCAAGCGTCGCGGAAATCGCCGTGTACGACCCCAACCGCGCGAAAGCCGAACAACTCGCGAAGGTGCTGCGCAGCGAGTTCGGAATACGCGCTGAGTGTCTGGCCGACAACGATCCGCGCGGCTTTGATCTGATCGTGAACGCCTCGCCTCTCGGCCTGAAAGATACGGACCCGCTGCCGGTCGACGTCAGCGCAATAGAGCAACACGCGGCAGTGTGCGACATCCTGATGAAAAACCAGCCTACGCCATTCCTGCGCGCGGCATTGGCGCGCGGCCTCGCCGCCGAGCCTGGCTTCGACATGTTGATCCAGCAAACGCCGCTCTACCTCGATTTTTTTGGCTACCCCGAACTGGCTGCATCGGTTCGGTCTGACGATTCCTATCTGCGAAACATGCTGATCCCCAGCGAAATGTCATCGGCTCGGCCTCTCACGACGTGCCAGTGACACGAGCAGGCGTCAACGCCTGGTGCAATCCCTGAAAATGAGCGCTAATCGCGCATTTGCGTTCGATCACCGATCCGTCTGCCCCATTAAAACATTGCCCACCCAACGACGGCCCCTTATTCTGGAATCACCGTTAGTGCAGCAGCGCCACTGCCGGCCAGCCGCAAACCGAACCGGTAAAACGACACACATTCGAGACATGCCATGACATTCGCAATTCGATCTCCCGAAGTCCCGACCTTTGTCCCATCCGAAAAGAGCCGCGCGCGCAAAGCAGCGCTGGGTAGCTTTGTCGGCGCGGTTGTCGACTGGTACGACTTCCTGCTCTACGGCATCGTCGCCGCCATCATCTTCAATCACGAGTTCTTTCCGCAGATCAGCCCCGCGATGGGTACCCTCGCCGCCTTCGGCACCTTCGGGGTGGGCTTTCTGTTTCGCCCGCTCGGCGGCTTCGTATTCGGGCACTACGGCGACCGGCTCGGGCGCAAGCGCATGCTGGTGCTGACCGTCATGATGATGGGACTGTCCACCGCGCTGATCGGCTTTTTGCCGACCTTCGCGACGATCGGCTGGTGGGCGCCGGCGTTGCTCGTCTTGCTACGAGCGATTCAGGGCTTCGCCGTCGGCGGCGAATGGGGCGGCGCGGCGCTGATGGCCGTCGAAAGCGCACCGGAGAAAAAGAAGGCGTTCTATAGCAGCGGGGTTCAGGTGGGTTACGGCGTCGGGCTGATACTCGCTACCGGCATCGTGTCGATCCTGAGCCAGACGATGGACAACGAGACCTTCAGGACATGGGGCTGGCGCATTCCTTTCGTCTTCAGCGTGGTGCTCGTGCTGATTGGCCTGTGGGTACGTTCGAGCATGGAGGAGTCGAAGGAATTCGTCGAGAAGGTGGAGAAAACCCATCATCGCGCCCGCCTGCCGATTGTCGAAGCCCTGCTTAAACACCCGAAGTCCTTCCTGCTGATCATCGCGCTGCGCCTCGCCGAACTCTTCACGATGTACATCGTCACGGCCTTCGCACTCAGCTATTCGACGTCCAATCTCGGCATGCCGCGCCAGTTCTTCCTCAACATCGGCCTGCTGGTGGGCGTGGTCAGCGTCATCACGATTCCCTGCTTCGCGCTACTCGCCGACCGCTTCGGACGCCGTCGCATCTACATCATCGGCGCGCTCGTCGGCCTGCTGAGTGCCGTGCCGTTCTTCCTCGCCCTCGATGCGCGTTCGACGCTCTGGATCGTCGTGTTCGCGGTGATGCTGGCCAACGTCGCGCACGACATGGTGGTCAGTGTCCAGCAACCTATGTTCACCGAACTGTTCGGCACAGAGTATCGCTATAGCGGCGCCGGCGTAGGCTATCAGGTTGCGAGCGTGGTGGGCGGCGGGTTCACGCCGTTCATCGCCGTCGGCCTGGTTAGCCTCGCCAGTGGCTCGTGGCATCCGGTGGCAGGCTATCTGGCGATCGGCTGCCTGTTGTCTCTGGTCGTCGCCGCCCGGATGAAAAAGCGCTGACAAACAGTCCGGGTGGCCGAGGGGTGTCCGTCTACAGGAAAGGACGCCGCACGAGGCCACCCGCCATGCACAACCGACCCAATCGTACGTCGACGGAGACACAACATGACTTCACCCTGCATCATCACCGTAGCGATCACCGGCTCTGTGCCGCGCAAGAAGGACAATCCTGCCGTGCCCATTTCGATCTCCGAACAGATCGAGAGCACGCAAGAAGCCTTCGAAGCGGGCGCAACGCTCGTTCACCTGCATGTCCGCGACGAAGAGGAGAAGTCGAGTTCCGATCGCGGGCGCTTCGCCGAACTTCAGGAAGGCATTCGCCAGCATTGCCCAGGAATGATCGTGCAGTTTTCGACGGGCGGCCGTGGACGCTCTTTCGAGCAGCGCGGCGCGATGCTCGATCTGCGCCCGGACATGGCGTCGCTCGCCACAGGTTCGGTGAATTTCCCCACCACGGTGTATGAGAACCCACCCGACTTCGTGCGCTCGCTCGCGGCTTCCATGCTTCAGCACAACGTGAAGCCGGAAATCGAAATCTTCGATCTGGCCATGCTGTACAGCACGGTCGACCTGGTCGAGCAAGGTCTGCTCAAGGCACCGGTGCATGTCCAGTTCGTGATGGGCGTCAAGAATGCACTGCCCGCGCGCCGCGAAATTCTGGAGTTCGAAGTGAAGCAGCTCAGCGCACTGCTGCCCGATGCGACCTGGACCGCCGCAGGTATCGGCCGGCATCAACTCGAAGTGAACCACTGGACCCTGCAGATGGGCGGACACTGCCGCACCGGTCTTGAAGACAACGTCCGCTGGGACAAGGACACGCTCGCGACCAGCAACGCGCAACTGGTCTCACGCGTTGCCGCACTTTGCGCCGAGTACGAACGTCCCGTTGCGACCGCCGCACAAGCTCGTGAGTTGTTGGGGTTGAGCCCCGTGTGACTGCATCGGACTGCGGGCGCCTCGCGACGGTGTCGCCCGCATCTAACCCTGCAAGCCTGTCGATCGCCCTAGAATCGGTGTCTAATACCAATCGCAACGAGGGTTTGCGTATCGGTGCCCGAGTTCACAAAGAACGAACCGATGGAAGCAGTGGCCGCCACGGGCTTCCCACTGGTACTCAGCGTCGTGCCGGTGGCTTTCTGCCAACCGGCGAGCAGGTACAACTCGGTCGCTTTCGATAGCGAATAGTCGTAACCGAGGTTCACCTGGTTATAGGTTGCGGACGCATCCCCACTCGACTTCGTAAAGATATAATTCAAGGCCGCGACGCTCGATCGCGTCACTTTGTATTGCGTGTACGCCGTTACCAGGTTGAAATTTTCCGTCCGCGCGAACAAGGAACTGGCGTCAGCCGCATACTGAACGTTGCTGTACGTCACGCCCACCGTCAACGCGTCCTTGGCGTAGTTCAACCCCACCCTTGCGATGCTGATGGATTTGGCCGATGCATAACCCTGGTTGATCACGGAATTGAAGAAGGAGTCCGAACTGCTAGTCCAGGTTCGAACGCCGTTGACTGTCGTATCGCCGCCGCTAGCATAATAGTAGGCGGCCGCTACGGTATAAGGTCCGTGGTTATACAAAGCACCAGCGCCATACATTTGGCCCGAGCCCGTGCTTCCGGCAACGCCGCCAAAACCATACATCAGTTCGTAGGTGAATCCGCCATAACTAGGGCTGGCGTATTTAATCGAGTTGTTGATGCGGACCGTATCATCGTAATTGTCGAGGTCGCCTGGCGTACCGAAGCTCTTGCCGTACACTGCGTCGGCTGTCAGCGGCAAGATGAGATCGACATTGGGATCGTACTGCCGCCCCAGCGTCAACGAGCCCAGTGTCTTATCTGTCAATCCCACGAACGCCTGGCGACCGAATTCCCGTCCCCCCTGGTTCAGGTTCCCCGTCCCGAGATCGAAGCCGTTCTCCAGCAAAAAGATGGCTTTTAGCCCGCCACCGAGGTCCTCGCTGCCGCGAAATCCCCAGCGGTTGCCATGCAGCAGGCCATTCGTGAACCTGATCTGATTGCTCACGGGGCTGCCGTCAGGCGCCGCAACGTTATGAAGATATCCTATGCCACCGTCGACGGACCCATACAGCTCCACGCTGCTTTGTGCCTGCGCGACGCGAGCCCCGAACGTGCTTCCAGCGATAGCAGCGACGACCACCACTAATCTGCGTCTCATCTATTTTTCTCCGTTCAGATTACCAGGGCACTTCCTCTTCCAGTACCTGCTAACGGTGATTCCTCGCGTTGCATCGCGCGCACCACGCAGCACAGCCGCTCACTCCATCTATCAGGTGTACATAAATTGCGAACTGTGCCAGGAGACATGCGTAGTCCTGCGGGCGATATCAACATCCTAGGGCGTCCGATTCGAAGACGCAATGATCGCGACAAGCTCCGCGTTTCCGCTCGTGCAACAGCGAATCCAGTTATCGACCGTGCGGCACAGAACGGCAAAGACGTTCGTATGCATTCTTTACTAAAGCACTCGCACTCTTTACAACGGATTTAGATGGGCGTCGATATCATCGCTCCGCTTGACGCTACTGGACCTCAGCCAGGCGTTATTGTCAGGAGTGAAATCATGTTTGAAATCGGAAAAGAATATTCCCGGGAAGATATCCACAGGGTGACGGGTGGATGCAAGCAGGCCTTCCTGCCCGTGAAGGGTGGCAAGGTAGTCGCCGCGCGATTGCGCCAGGATCTGAATCCCTTCGCCCCGGACGTCATTGTTTGCGACAGCAGCGCCGCGGCACGTGCGGCCGGCCGAACGCTGGCGCGACAGACCGAGCCGGTTCCTGTTTTTGTGCGAACGGCATCCGACCGCTTTCGTTATATGGGCGAGTACGTCACGGATGAATCGCTCACTGCGCCGCTCGACTACGAGAAGTACGTAAAGAACAGTGGTTTTACGCTGGGTCAGATTTCTCGCGTACTCAAGATGAAGCGCCGTTGATTCAACGCGTGTCCCGCGCTGGATTAACGCGTCCAGTTGGTCGCTGCTGCCGGCGCCTGACGGCTACCTATCCACCGGACGCGGTGGTCGAAGTGGCCGTCGCTTCGGCCCGCCTGGTGGTGAAGTTCCAGCGTAACGCCGTGGCCGTGTCCACCGGCGCCGGCAGCAGACCGGCCCGGTAGAAGGTGTCGGCAATCTTCTGCTGCTCACCGAAATTCTGCACCTCCACCGCGCGTACGGCATAGCTGCGGCGTGCATTCGCACGCTCGATGGTCGCCGCGTCCAACCCCCAGATAGGCGCGAGCAACTTGGCCGCATCATCGGGATGGGCGCGGACCCATACGCCCGCCGACGTCAACTGCGCGACCACGAGGTTAATCACATCAGGATGGGCCGCGGCGAAGCTGCTGGACGCAAGGTAATACCGTTGATAGGAGGCGAGGCCTTCGCCATTGGCAAGGATGCGGACGTCCGGCGCTTTGTCGACCGCCGCGACATACGGGTCCCAGGTGACCCACGCATCCACGCTGCCGCGCTCGAATGCGGCACGTCCGTCGGCGGGCGTCAGGTAGCTGATATGCACGTCGGCCGGTGCCAGCCCTGCTTTGCCGAGCGCCGCAAGCAGCAGATAATGGCTGCCCGCAGCTTTGGTCACCGCGATGCGCTGGCCCTTCAGATCCGCAAGCGTATGCAGCGGTCCGTCGCGCTTCACGATGATGGCCTGGGCGCCGGGCGACGGCGCTTCCTGCGCGACATACACAAAACGTGCATGCGCGGCCTGGGCGAACACCGGGACCGTATCGGCAACATCGGCGCTAAAGTCGACCGCGTCGGCGTTGAGTGCTTCGGTTAGCGGCAAGCCACTCGCAAACTCGTTCCAGGTAACGCTCACACCCAGTGGCGCCAGCGCGTGCTCGAGCGAGCCGCGCGCCTTCAGGATCGTGATGAGGGTGGAGGGCTTTTGATAACCGACACGCAGCTTCACGGGCGTCGAGGAACCGGCAGCGGTTTGCGCGTGAGCGCCACTCACGACGAGCAGCGAAGTCAGCGCCACGCGTGCGAGAAAACGGCAGATAGAAAGTGTCACGGCTCGGAATTCCAGTGTGGCAAAGGCGATCAAACTGCGATCGTAGCAATGCCGCATCACGTGGATAAGCGAGCTTTTTAACTATGCTTAGCAGGCAAACGCATAACGAACAGCGCGGACATGGACTGGGTTCATGGAGTCTGTCGTGCGCGCCCTGGTAGACCGAGATAAGAAAAATACGCTAAGGTTCCGGATATATCGGACCAATACGTCCTTAATTGATCTCGGGATACCCCGATGGATAGCCTCAGCGGCATTGCGATGTTCGTGCAGGTGGCGGAGACCCGCAGTTTTACGGAGACGGGGCGATTGCTCGGGGTATCGTCTTCGGCTGTCGGCAAAAGCATTGCGCGCACGGAGGAACGTCTGGGCGTGCGGCTGTTTCATCGCAACACGCGCAGCATCACGCTGACGGCGGAAGGCGCCTTGTTCCTGGAGCGATGCCGGCGCATCCTGGGCGAGGTCGAAGCGGCGGAGGCCGAACTCTCCGATGCCGCCGGCAGTCCGCGTGGCAGGCTGCGAATCAGCACGCCGCAGTTAACCGGGCTGATCATGCCGGCGCTCGACGGCTTCATGGTGCAATACCCCGAAATCGAGTTGGACATCGATTTCTCCGATCGTATGGTGGACATCATCGAAGAAGGCTTCGATGCAGTCATTCGCACGGGCGAGCAGCACGACTCAAGGCTGGTATTGCGCCGTCTTGGTTCCTGCGATCAGGTGCTGGTCGCCTCGACCGGCTATCTAAAGAAGCACGGCGTACCCAAACATCCATCCGAACTCGTCCGGCACGCCTGCCTGCTGCATAAATTCCCCGCCAGCGGCAAACTGGAACCGTGGCCGTTTCGGCTTCCCGCATCGGAAGCGGAGCCTGAGTTGCCGCAGACCTTCGTCAGCAACACCATTGAAGTGCTCGGCTTTCTCGCGCTCCAGGATAAAGGACTGGCGTTCCTGCCAACCTTCCTCGTGCGGGATGCGCTGGCGAGCGGAGCATTGCGGGTCGTGCTGGACGATTTCATCGACCAGACCGTCACCTTCTGGGTCTTGTGGCCGGCAAGCCGTTACGCCTCGCCCAAGCTGCGTGTCTTCATCGACTATGTCAGCGAGAATCTGCAAATCTGATTAACCGTGACAGCCGGCTCGCATCCTTGGCGAGCGCTCGCGTTAATGGCCGACGTAAATCGACTTCAGGCCCACGTCAGCGGCGGGATTGAATTCGGTGTCGGAAAGTGGGCCTGCATGCGTGCCAGCGTGGTCGCTCACCGGGTTCGTATGGTCCTGCGCCGGCGCGGCATTCGGACCCACGTCCTCGTACGCGATCATCTCAACCTGGTTCTCATTGACTTGCACGACCGATTGCGCGAACGCCGCCGTGGGCAAGATGATCATAGCGGCAAGCAGTGTGGAGCGAAAAAGTGTGTTCATGGTGACTCTCCTGCGAGACATTTAGTTTCGATCTGGGTCGGGGCTACGTGACCCATGAAAGCTATGGTAGGCACGGAGAATTAGATAAAAATGAGCGCCGCTCGCGCATGGTTGAGCAAAGAGAACAATTGAATTGCCCCGGGCCATGGTGTCTTCGCGTCGAAACTCGTCCAGAATCAAATGCATCCCGGCGCGGCCCCCTACCGTGGCCAGTTTTCAACGAGTGCCGACAAACCGCGCCTTCGTGCAATCGAAAACATCGATCGTGAAGCGCACAGATGGAGAATCCAAATGAGTCTGATCGATCACGCAATCACGTCAAGTCAAGCAAGCGCAAAACACCACGATCCATCGCTGGCGGACAAGCCAGCCCCGAAGGTTGCGATCATCACGTGCATGGACCCTCGTTTGAATGAACTACTGGAACGCCTCGATATCAAACCCGCCGACGCGGACCTGATTCGGAACGTTGGAACAGTCGTCACAGACGATGTTGTGCGGTCGCTCATGTTCTCGATTCACGTTCTGGGCGTGAAGGAAATCATGATTGTTGGCCACACGGGATGTGGGAGTGAGATGTTTACGGACGAGTCGTTCGAGAAGCATCTGCACGAACGCACTGGCGTGTTGGCAGTGTCCCCGGCGAAGTTCCACTTCTACACCGACGTAAACGAAGCAACGAGGAAGCAGATGTTGAAGCTTCGGTCTCATCCGTGGGTGCCGTCAGAGATCGTCATTCGTGGCTTCGTTCTAAATCTCGCAACAGGGGAACTGAAAGAAGTGACCACGGAGGCAAGTTGATAGGTCGAGCACCCGGGAGCCTGCTAACCTGGCACGAGCGGCGAATGGCAGCGCGCCGCTCGCCCGAAAGCCGAACTTCTGTAGCCGACCCACTACGGCCCAGCGAGACCCGGGCTAGTGATACCGCGCACGCCGCGAACCGCCATTGCGATGCCGAACTCACATTACGCTTCGGCCAGAATCTGTTGAATGGCTTGCTCGAACGCTTCGACGGGTTGTGCGCCAGTCAGCAGGTAGCGGTTATTAAAGATGATCGACGGCACTGAATGGATGCCCATTGCCTGGTATTGCTCTTCTTCTGCACGAACCTCGTTGGCATAGTCACCTCCTTGCAGGACAGCGCGTGCCTCAGCGCCGTCAAGTCCCACAGATTCCGCTGCTTCGACCAGAACGTCACGGTTGCTCGTGGCCTTGCCCTCGCCGTGATAAGCCTGCAGTAGCGCCTGTTTAAGCTGTACCTGCTTGCCTTTGATACCGGCCCAATGCATCAGGCGGTGCGCGTCGAAGGTGTTGTAGATGCGCTTACGCGTGCCAAAGGTGAAACCAACATCCGCGCCGCGCTGCCGGAGCTCGGCCTGCGCCTGCAGTACCTGTTGCGGCGTGCGCCCGTATTTCTTGCCGATGTGTTCGATGAGGTCTTCACCCTCCTCGACCATCTGCGGATTCAGTTCGAAGGGATGCACGACCAATTCGGCGTCGACGGTATCGCCCAGTCGTGACAGCGCAAGTTGCAGCGAGGATAGACCGATAGCACACCAGGGGCACGCTACATCGGAGACAAAATCGATTCTGATCGGTTGTTTCATTGCATTCCTGTTGATGATGATCACCTGTTGCGTCACCGGTTCGACACGAGGGCAACAGCCCTCACAGCTTAGGCGGACCAGATGGCGGATCAAACAACTGCGCCTCAGGCGTTTCGGTCGTGATCGGGGATGGGCTCCATTCTGTACGAGTTTCGGCGTGAAATCATCATGGCCGGCTGCAATTCAATTGTTCCCATGAGTAACGCATACGTCAGCCCTACACTGGGTCTACCGATAGTTGACCAGGTTGATGATGTCATTGAGGAACCAGGGCAGAATCAATTGCGTATTGGGATCGCTGACACCGACGGTGAGCCTCGGTGGCTTTGAGGTGGAGTCTGCGGGCGTCATGCCGTCGGTACTGTGCAGAATGTAGGTATCCGTGTCGGCCGGACTGGGCCGCGCGGTCTGATAGTTCGGGGGCGACGATGCCGAGCTGCACCCGGCGGTGAGCACGACGAGTGCCGCTGCGAAGCAAAAGGGCTTCATGATGGTGTGAACTCCCGCAACGTTACTAACTTCCGTTTCGACCGCCTGAACAATGATTTTCGCGGCTGGAAGACTCAGGATGTTAACCCATTAACTTCCAGATAACTTTCAGGTTCGACTTACCCCACGCGTCACAACATTCGGTCGCCGGCGAATTACGACGCGCTAAAATAGGGTGTTGCCCTTTTTGCACAGACGTGCCCGCCCATGACGATCAAGAGACGCTCGACAATAAGCGAGCTTGCGGAACTAGCCGGTGTTCATGCGTCCACCGTGTCCCGCGTGATGAACCCGGCCACGCGTCACCTGATCGGCGCCGAAGTCGCAGATCGTGTGCTCAAAGCCGCCCAGAAGCTCAATTACTCGCCTAACCGGATTGCGGCCACCTTGCGAACCAGCCGCTCGGGCACCATCGGGGTCATCCTGCCGGACATCACCAACCCGATCTTTCCGCCCATCTGCCGCGGTATTGAGGACGAGCTCGCCAAGCGAGGCATGCTGCCGTTGATCGCCAATGCGGCGGGCACGGCGGAGCGCAAGCGCTTCGTGGTCGATCAGATGGTGGGCCGGCGCGTCGACGGCCTGATTCTCGCCACCGCCGAGCGAAACGACCCGGTGCTCATGCATTGCCTGGAAGAGGGACTGCCGGTCGTCGTCGTCAACCGCAGCGACGATAGCGGCCGCGTGTCGTGCGTGGTTGGCGACAGCCACCTGGCGATGCGACTGGCCGTCGCTCATCTGACGCAGCTTGGGCACAGCCACATCGCCCACGTTGGCGGCCCCATCGAACTGTCTACCGGCTTCCAGCGCAAGCAGGGGTTTCTCGACGCGGTCAAGGAAAACAGCCTGAAACTGAGTGCTTGCCCTGTCGTGCAAAGCGACGCTTATTCACGTCCGGCAGGCAAGGTAGCTTGCAGCGCGCTGCTGGAAAAGCGCAAGAACATCACGGCGATCGTCGCGGGCAACGATCTGATTGCGCTAGGCTGCTACGATGCGCTGCATGAGGCGGGGTTGCGCTGTCCGGACGATGTTTCGGTGATTGGTCACAACGACATGCCCTTGATGGATTCCGTCGCGCCAGCCATGACCACCATACATCTGCCCTTGTACGAGATGGGCGCAAGGGCGGCCGCATTGATCATCGACACCTTGCAGGGCGGCGGCAAGGGGAACGTCAACGTCGTTTTGCGGCCCGAACTGATGATCCGCGCGTCGACCGCGGCTCCCTCGCCGACGCGCATGTAAAGCGCGCCCGTCGCGAGGCGTGATGGCCCGGCAACTTGCCGGGCCCAAGGTCAAAGTGCCGCGGTTTGCGGCAGCGCCAGAGCCTGCAGGATTCGCGCTCCGGCTTTTTCCGCGTCTCGCAGTGCTTGCACCGGTCGCTTCAGAGATTGATAGCGATACTTCTGCACCTGCCCCTTCACCATGACCGTGTCGACGTTCGCCACGCTGCCATGAAAGACGACGGCTTGCACAGGGTCCAGACGCGGCTGGAAGTGCGCATGGTCCCATGCGAGCAACGTCAGATCGGCTTCCTTGCCCGGTGTCACGGAGCCGGTGCGATTCGCGAGCCCCAGCGCACGTGCGCCGTGAATGGTCGCCGAGCGCAAGATGTCGCGCGCATTGAGCGTGAAGCGCTCGGGCATCTGTCCTTCCTGATGCAGGCGTGAGTTAGCAAGCCCCCGTTCCAGTTGCACCGCAAAGCGCATCTGCGAAAACATATCGGCGCTCACGCTGGACACCACATCCGTGCCCAGCACGACATTTCCGCCCGCTGCACGCACCCTGCCGGTAATGGGCAGACCGTGTCCCATCTGCATTTCCACTTCCGGCGTGACGGTAATGCTCACACCCGCATCGACGGCCATTGCGATCTCGTCGTCAGCAAGGCGATTTCCATGCGTGAGATTGATATCCGGCCCGAGCAGGCCCGCCTTGGCGAGCGCACGAATATGCGGCACATACTCTCCGTACACCCCTACCGCTACGTGCATGCTGGACATGATGCCAAGCGAACGCGCCAGTTCGATGTCAGCGCGCGTGACTTCCGGGGTCGCGAAATCAGGACCACGCATCGACAGGCCGAGCGTCACCAGATCATCGTCGGAGGTAAGCCGGTGCTTGCGGATCCGGACCACGTCGTCAAGGTGCGGTGTGGTGCTCTGGTAGTACCACTTGCCGACGTCGTCGCCAGGCGTACCGTGGCCGAACACGGCGCGAATACCGGAGTCCTCAAGACCGTCGATTGCACGGTCGGTGTGATCCGGCGTATTGAGAATATGCGCCCAGTCGAACACTGTCGTTACGCCCGCTTCCATCTGCTCGAGCGCGCCGATGAAGGTGGACAGATAAACGTCGTGAGGCGTGAACTGCTTGCCGGCCGCGCCGAGCGCATGCTGCAGATAATCGTTAAAGGTCCAGTCGCCTGCACAGCCTTTCATCACCGTCTGCCACAGATGAAGGTGGGTGTTGACGAAACCCGGGATCAGCACCTTGTGCTGCCCGTCGATCACCGCGGCGTGCGGCGCCTCGATTGACGGTGCGACCTCGACGATCTTTCCGTCCTTGACGAGTACGTCGCCAATCAGGTCGCCGATCGCCTCATCCATGGAGATGATATGCGCCTGGCGGATAAGAATTGCACGCCCCGGAACAAACGTTCCGGCTGCATCGGTAACGCTCTGGTTACGCGTATTCAAAGTTGCTACTCCTTACTGAACATCCGACGGTTGAATGCCGAGCGCGCCGACAATCCGGCTGCTCGTGCGTTGTAGCGCCTCCATGACGGCTCCCACGTCGTCGTGCATGAGCCGGCCATGGCGCTTGCGCCAATTGCCGGCCACCATCACGGAGTCGATATTTGACTGGTTCGCGTACATGACGACCGCCGACACGGGGTCATGCACAGGTTGCATGTTGAGTGACCGGGTGGAAATCATCACCAGATCCGCCTGCTTGTCCGGCGCAAGCGAGCCGATCGCATCTTCCTGTCCCAGCATGCGCGCGCCTTCAATCGTGATCCACGCGAGCGCGTCGCGGGTGCGCACACGGCTCTTGCCGCCAATCCCGCCCGCATTGCGCGCAGCGATGTTGTCCAGTGCGCGCTGATGCGACAGCGTGATGCGCGCCGCAGTCAGCATGTCGCCGGACAATGCCGATTCGATATCACTTCCCAGCGACGGCCTGACACCGAGGTCACGCAGACGCCCTACGATGGGATGCCCGTGACCGGAGATCATTTCGCTCTCGCCCGTCACAGTAAAGCTCACACCCGCTTCGATGAAGCGCGAT
Source organism: Paraburkholderia sp. EB58 (assembly GCF_050436665.1). Taxonomy (NCBI): domain Bacteria; kingdom Pseudomonadati; phylum Pseudomonadota; class Betaproteobacteria; order Burkholderiales; family Burkholderiaceae; genus Paraburkholderia; species Paraburkholderia sp. EB58. Next base: position 73,216 of record NZ_JBNDMQ010000001.1, read on the forward strand.
AGCTGTTCGTCGGGCAGATCGTTACCGTGGACGATGTTGATCGACTTGCCCAATAACCCCGCTGCCTCCAGTTTCGCCCACCCGTCATGGCTCCTGGCGGGACCGCCTCCCTGGTGCATCGAGGCGATCAGGTCGAATTCACGCGCGAGTGCGAAATCCTCCAGCGCCACCTCAAGGGTCGAATAGTGCGGCCCGAGAATCGCCAGACCCAGGCTCAGCAAACCATCATGCGGCCCTAGTTCGCGCATGAGACGCACAACCTCGCTGCGCGGATGCGGCACCTCCCAAAACGGCCGCTGACCCGGCACGGGGTCCGGTTTGGGCGTGCCATGCATAAACGTTGCGCGAATCCCCGCCTGCCTCAATCCCTCGATTCCCGCGTCGGTATGAAGTGGCGTCGGATTGTTGTGGCACCAATCCGCCAGCGTCGTCGTGCCATTCTCAAGCTGGTTCAGCGCGCCGGCTAACGTCGCGATCCGAATGTCCTCCGGTTCGAATTGAGTGGCAAGCCCCGCATGCACCCAACGGAAGTACTCGGGCAAGGTCCAGTTTGATGCGATCGTGCGCAAGCCAGCCTGCCAGGTATGCAGGTGTGCGTTGACAAGGCCAGGGATGACGATGAAGTCCGTCGCATCCACGATGGTGGCCCCGGGGGACTCGAGTCCCTGCCCCAAGTCCGCGATACGCGTGCCGTCGATCAGGATGTCGCCGCGAAAGTCACCGTGCGTCTCGTCCATGGTGACGACAAGTGCGTTCTTGATCAGTGTGTAAGCCATTTGTACTCTCTTCCCGTCATGCAGATGACAGCGCCGCTTCAACGAACGACCGGCGTGCGGCGCCATGTATTACCCTTTCAAACTGCAGGTGTTTACGCAATCGATTGCATAAATGTACGCCTGCATCCGAATCCCCAAACTAGGTGTTTACCCCATATATCCGTATTCTTGTCATAAAAAGCAAAACACTTTTCAGCTTTCGAATATTCCGGCTATTTTCGACTTAAGAACCGCGGTCGAAGCCCCACCTGCCTTGGGAAAGCCATTGCCGCCGAGGGTGCGGATCGTCGCTTGACAGTGCCAAACGCGCGCCATAGTATGCAATCGATTGCACTACCTGACGAGAAGTGAACATGAACGAAATAGCTTCACAGGGCATCATCGATAACGCCGATGCCGTGACCGGAATCGTGGAAGCGGCAATGCGCAATACGACCAATCCGCGCCTGAAACAGATCCTGCTGGCGCTGGTCAAGCATAGCCACGCGTTTCTCCGCGAGGTGCGTCTTACCGATCAGGAGTTCGAACAGGGACACGCGTTCCTGAAAGAAGTCGGCCTGGCATGCAACGACTTGCATAACGAGGTGGTGCTGCTCGCCGACGTACTCGGAATCTCGACACTGGTCACCCTCCTGAATAACTCCAACCCGCAAGAACGCACCTCGGGCGCGCTGCTCGGACCGTTTTTCCGGGGTGGCGCACCACACTATGAAAACGGCGAGAACATCGCCGCCGAAGGCTCGCCGGGCACGCCGCTATTCGTCAGAGCGAAAGTGCAGAACGCACGCCGCGAACCGATTGCGGGTGCGCAAGTGGACGTGTGGCAGGCATCGCCGATCGGCCTTTACGAAAACCAGGATCCAGAGCAACCGGAAATGAACCTGCGCGGCCAGTTTCGTACGGACGAGCGCGGCGAATTCTATTTCCGCAGCGTACGTCCGTCCGGTTATCCCGTGCCGACGCACGGGCCGGTGGGGCCCCTCCTCGCCGCCCAGCAACGGCATCCTTACCGCCCGGCACACATTCATTTCGTCGTCATCGCAGAGGGTTACGACACGCTCGTGACGCAGGTGTTCGCCGACGATTCCGACCACCTGAATTCCGACGTCGCGTTTGGCGTGACGCGTGACCTGGTCGGCCGCTATGAACTGCGCGAAACGGGGGCACCCGAGCCCGTCGACGGATCGTTTTACACGCTTGATTACGACTTCGTGCTGGCTGAAGGCACACCGACCTATCCGGTCCCCCCGATCAAGTAACCACCGTTATAAAGAGGCTCAAGATGTCCGAATCACTCGCAGGAAAAGTCGTAGTCGTTATTGGCGGTACCGGTGGCATCGGTGTTGCGACGGGCCGGCGCTTTGCCGCCGCGGGCGCATGCGTCGTCGTCGCAGGCCAGACCGTCGAGAGCGCGCAGGAGATCGTTGCGGGATTGCCCGGCACCGGTCACTTCGCAGCCGCGGTGGCCATTGAGGACAGCACTACGCTGAACCAGCTCGCTGCAGACGTAGCCGGCCGCTATGGCCATGCCGATGTGCTCGTCAATGCAGCCGGATTCACCAAGCCGGTCCCGCACGCTGACCTCGACGCACTGACCGACGAACTCATCGACGACATCATGCGCGTCAACTGGCGTGCCCAGTTTGCCGCGGTGCGCGCATTTCGTGCGTTACTCGATAAGTCCGGCGCAGGCCTGATCGTGAATGTGTCGTCGATCTCCGGATCGAACGGCATCGGCAGCAACATCGCCTATTGCGCGGCCAAGGCGGGTCTCGACGTGATGACCATGTCGCTCGCACGCGTGCTCGCGCCGCGGGTGCGCATCCTGAATGTGTCGCCCGGCGTGGTGGACACGGGATTCGTGCCGGGCCGCAGCGCTGACTTCAACGACAAGGTCGCCAACACGACACCGTTACGCCGCATCGGCAGCGCTGACGACATCGCACAGGCAATCGAGGCGTGCGCGACACAGCTGACGTTCAGCACGGGCACCACCATCGTCGTCGACGGCGGACGACGCCTCGGCTAGTCAGGCAAAGCCGGTCCGAATCATAAGTGCCGGCACCGGCTTAAGCCCTGCCGCGTGTGCGTGTGACAACCTGATACAAGAGAGTCCTACTGATGCATTCCCGCAAAACAATCATTACCTGCGCCATCACGGGCAACCTGACGAAGCCGGAGCAACATCCGGGACTTCCGATCACGCCTGCGCAGATTGCGCAATCTGCACTTGAAGCCGCCGCTGCCGGTGCTTCCGTCGCCCATATTCACGTTCGGGATCCTGCCACGGGCCAGCCCTCGATGGAACTGGATCTATACCGCGAAGTCATCCAGCTGATTCGCGCCGCTGACCAGGAACTCATCATCAACCTGACCACAGGTCCCGGTGGACGCTTCGTACCCAGCGAGGACGATCCAAGGATTGCCGGCGCCGGTACGACGCTCCTGCGTCCGGAAAAGCGCGTCGAACATATCGCGGCGCTCAAGCCCGATATCTGCAGCCTTGACCTGAATACGATGAATTCCGGCGCACAGGTGGTGATCAATACGCCACGCAATGTCAGCCGCATGGCTCACATCATCCGCGAGGCAGGCGTCAAACCGGAACTCGAAATCTTCGATACCGGCGACATTCATCTGGCGCTGGATCTTATCAAGGACGGTGTGCTCGACGGCCCCGGCTTGTGGACGCTCGTCACCGGGGTGAAATACGGCTTCTCGGCAACCCCGGAGACACTGTTCTATGCGCGCAACCTGTTGCCGGCCGGCGCCGTGTGGTCGGCCTTCGGGGTTGGCCGCTACGAGTTCCCCATCGTCGGTCAATCGTGGCTGGCAGGCGGTCATGTCCGCGTTGGACTCGAAGACAATATTTACATCTCCCGCGGCGTGCTTGCCGAGAGCAACGCGCAGCTAGTGGCCCGGGCACGGGACATCGTGCTGTCGATGGGCGGGGAAATCGCTTCGGCGCGCGAAGCGCGTGATCTGCTGGAGTTGCCGTGAACATGCTCGAGTCCTTCGCACATCTGCGCATGCGGCCGCGCATCCACTCGAGCGTGTTCGTGGCAGCGGGTGCCGCCGTCATTGGCGATGTCGAGGTCGGCGCACGCTCTTCGATCTGGTTCAACTGCGTGCTGCGCGGCGACGTCCAGCGCATTTCCGTGGGAACCGGCACCAATATCCAGGATGGATCGATCGTCCACTGCTCGACCAACGGTCGCCCGACAGTCATCGGCGATGCCGTGTCCGTAGGGCACGGCGCCATTCTGCACTCCTGCACGATTGAAGACACCGGCTTTGTCGGCTTTGGCGCGCGCGTGCTCGATGGCGCGGTGATCCGCCGCGGCGGCATGCTGGCCGCCGGCGCGGTTTTGACGCCAGGCAAGGTGGTCGGCGCGGGCGAACTGTGGGCCGGCAATCCCGCCAAGCTGCTGCGCGTCATGGACAGCAACGAGGTGAACGCGTTTGGCGCGATCGCCGAGCGCTATGCGGCACTTGCTCTCGCCTACCAGAATGGCGGAACCGAAAACATCATCTACAAGGAAAAGTAACATGCCACAAGCGGTAACCGTTAAAGCAAAGAGCGCGAACATCGACGCTCTGGAATTGAGTTTCGTAGAACAGTCCCGCCCGGCCATCAAAGCCGGCGAGTGCCTCGTCGAGGTCGGCAGCTCCGGCGTCAATCCGAGCGACGTCAAGGCTGTTCTGGGCTTCATGCCGCACGCCGTCTGGCCCCGCACACCGGGCCGCGACTACGCGGGTGTCGTGGTGGACGGACCCGCTGCGCTGATTGGCAAGAAGGTCTGGGGCAGTGGCGGCGAACTGGGCATTCGCAACAATGGCGCTCACGCAAACTATGTGGTCGTACCGGTTGCGAGCGTCCGCGAGAAGCCTGCTGCCCTGTCGATGGACGAAGCGGGCGCAATCGGCGTGCCCTTCGTCACCGCCGCCGAAGGCCTGCGCCGCGCGGGCGGTGCCGCCGAGGGCAAGGTGGTGCTCGTGCTCGGCGCGAACGGCAAGGTCGGCCAGGCTGCGATCCAGCTGGCCACGTTGGCGGGCGCCCAGGTGTTCGGGGTCGAACGCAATGCCCAACCGTACGTCGGACATGCGAACGGCAATGTCACGATGATCGAATCGGCCGACAATCTGGACAACGTCGTACGCGACCTCACCGGCGGCCATGGTGCCGACATTGTCTTCAACACGGTTGGCAGCCCTTACTTCGACAGGGCAAACCGCGCCATGGCACTACGGGGCACCCAGATCTTTATCTCGACGATCGACCGCGCAGTACCGTTCGACATTCTCGAGTTCTACCGTGGCCAACGAACCTACGTCGGAGTCGATACGCTTGCGCTCGACAGCGTCGAAGGTGCCGCCATTCTCGATAGTCTCGCCGGTTCGTTCGAGCGCGGTGCATTGAAGCCATTTCCGATTGTAGAAGACCACGTCTTCCCGCTTGCAAAGGCGGCAGACGCGTATCGTATCGTGTTTAACGGCGCGCAACATCGCGTGCTGCTCAAGCCATGAACGTCACACGTTTCAGCAAGGCACCCCCCTATTTCCCGGACAACCACTTCGGTATGCAGTGCCTGCGTCTGCAAGGACATGAGGCGGGGCCGTCGCAGTCGCTCTGGCTCGGCGTGTCGACGATCGAGCCAGGCGGCCACACGACGCTGTCGGGCTCCGGGGTCGAGAAGCACTACGTCGTCCTCGAAGGCACCGTCAACGTTCAGACCGATACCGGGGAAGTCGCACTGGGCCGGCATGACTCGTGCCGCCTCGAACCGAACGAGCGGCGCGCGCTGCACAACCGCACGCAGCAGCCGGCACTTATCCTGCTGGCGATGCCGTACGCTTAACCGCTAATACGATCCACGCCCGGCACCGTTCGTGTGGCTATTGCATGGCCGCATGAACGGTGCGCGGGTGCTGAATTCACGTCGTATCTGGAAAGATTGATGAGGCTGCACAGGTGGCCTGAGGACAAGCAATGAGTGACGCTGGTAATAAAACGCTAACGGGCGGTTGGGTCTTGTTTGCACTCGCCCTCGGCGCATTTGCCATCGGAACCACCGAGTTCGCGACGATGAGCCTGTTGCCGATGTTCGCGCGCGACCTTGGAATCGACGCGCCTACGGCGGGTCATGTGATCAGCGCATACGCGCTGGGCGTCGTCGTAGGCGCGCCGGTCGTTGCGGTCGTGGCGGCGCGGGTTGCCCGGCGCACGTTATTGACCATCCTGATGGGCATGTTTGCGCTCGCAAATGGAATGAGCGGCCTGGCGCCTACATACCATTGGATGCTGGTCTTCCGCTTTCTCAGCGGGCTTCCTCACGGCGCCTATTTCGGAGCCGCGGCGCTGATGGCAACTTCCGTCGTTCCTGAGAATCGACGAACGGCAGCGGTAGGACGCGTTTTTCTTGGCTTGACGTGCGCGACCATCCTGGGGGTCCCGGTTGCCGACTGGTTAGGGCAGGCTGTTGGATGGCGCTGGAGTTTTGGCCTCGTGGCGTTGTTCGGCGTACTCACGATGGCAATCGTACGGCTATTGGCACCGGCGCAACCAGCCCATGCGAAATCCAGCCCGCTGCGTGAGATCGAAGCACTTGGACGCGCACAGGTGTGGCTGACGCTCGGCATCGGTGCGATCGGATTCGGTGGCATGTTTGCGGTCTATACGTATCTGGCCAATGTTCTCGGCGCGGTGACCGGCGTTTCCGCGCAATCGGCTCCGGTCGTTCTAAGCGTCCTTGGCTTGGGCTTTACGATCGGCAACATCGTCGTGCCGATGCTCGCTGATCGGGCTCTGATGCGCACTACTGGCGCGGTGCTGGTTTGGACCGCGGCTTCTCTGGCACTGTTCCCCTTGATGGCCGCCCATGTCTGGACCATTACCCTTGATGTTTTCCTGATCGGTATCGGCGGCTCACTGGGAGCGCTTCTCCAGACTCGGTTGATGGACGTGGCGGGTGATGCCCAGGGCCTGGCAGCAGCGCTCAACCATTCGGCGTTCAATACTGCCAACGCACTCGGGCCATTTCTCGGTGGCCTCGCCATCGCAGCGGGATACGGATGGACGGCGCCAGGATGGGTGGGGAGTCTTCTCGCAATCGGCGGCCTGGTGCTGTGGCTCGTTTCCGCGGCGCTTGAACGTAGCCGAAATCGCGAAGTTGTCGCGATCCGCGAAAATATTCCGGGTTGAATGGCCCCGCAATCGGGTTTCCGATTGACATCGCCGGTCAGGCACCAGGCAACCCGGGGATTTTTACGCCAAAGGTTTGCAGAATCAGAATCACGTTGAGCACAAGAATGATCGCGGTCCCGAGAATCGCCGCGGCATTCACCAGGCGGTTGTTTGCAAACACCCCCATGATGTCGCGCCGGCGGGTAAAGATCACCAGCGCAATCATCGGCACCGGAAGAGCGAAGCTCAACACGACCTGGCTGTAGACCAGCGCATTCGTGGCATTTACGCCTAACGCGATCACCACAAATGCCGGCGCCATTGTCACGATGCGACGCAGCCACACCGGAATACGAAAGCCGACAAAGCCCTGCATGATCATTTGTCCCGCCATCGTTCCCACAACCGAGCTGGAAACGCCGGATGCAAGCAGCGAAACGAGGAAAACAGCAGCAGCACTGACGCCGAGCAAAGGCGTCAGCGTATGGTAAGCGGTTTCGATTTCGGCAATGTCGGAGTGCCCCTTGTGAAAGGCAGCGGACGCCATCACAACCATCGCCATATTCACGAGACCTGCGAGCGTGAGGGCAATGATCACCTCACGATTGGAGAATCGCAGCAGCTTACGCCGCCCCTCCTCGGTCCGGACAGGCGCGCGATTCTGCGTGAGGCCGGAGTGCAGATAAATGGCATGTGGCATGACCGTGGCGCCGAGAATCCCCGCCGCGACCGTCAAAGCCTGGCTTGAGCGTAGCGTCGGCACGAAGGTTCCGCGAGCCGCCGCAGTCCACGCCACATGAGCCATAAAGAGCTCGACGACGTAGCACAGTGCAATTGCCGCAACGAGCCCTCCGATGATCAACTCGATGGGACGAAACCCCTGTTTTTCCGCCAGTAATATTGCGTAGGTGACCACTCCCGTTACCACCATGCCATCGATCAACGGCAGATGGAACAGGAGCGACAAGCCTATCGCCCCGCCCAGGAATTCCGCGAGATCCGTTGCCATGGCGGCAATTTCGCTGATGCCCCACATCGCATAGACCACTGGAATGGGGAAATACTCACGACAGGTCTCGGCGAGATTCCGGCTGGTGACGATTCCGAGTTTGGCCGAAAGCGCCTGGAACAGCATGGCAATGACGTTGGCAACCAGCACAACCCAGAGGAGAGAATAGCCGTACTGCGCACCTGCCTGAAGGTTCGTGGCAAAGTTGCCGGGGTCCATGTAGGCAATCGATGCCACGACGGCTGGGCCGGCAAATAACAATTTGCTGAGACCACCAACCCTTCGGCCAGCCAGCACTTCATGGATGGCAACTGCCGTCCGATCCGACAGCCTTAACGGGACTTCTCCACTAGGCACGACCCAGTCCTCCTCCGAACGCTAACAAAATGAGCCAATAGGGTTGCTAACCGAATCGCCCTCAGGCGTAGCAGCGCAAGCGCCCGGCGAAATCGTGCAGTGCCTGAATTCCACTCTGCTCCGCGCGATGACACCAATCTTGCATCTGCGCAACGAGTTGCTCACGCGAAGCATTCGATCTCTCCCACATAGCCGATAAATCCTTTCGCAACTCCATGCAGGTACGGAGTTTCTGACTTTCGCCAAGCAGTTCGGGCAAGCGCTCGCGCTGTTTTTCATCGAGGACAGCCTCCTCGCGATGAAACCACGTGCGCGCCGTCCTGAGCATTCGATATCGTTCCTTCGATCCGGACGCTTTCAGTCTCGATAGCTCCTGACGGTAGGTCTGCTGCATCGCATAGCCATACCGGGCCATCACTTCGTAACGATTGGCAAGCACCGCCTGCAAAGTATCAATGTCGAGAACCGATTTCCGGTCCGCAAGTCGAGGAACAGGAGCCACCTTCTTGATGGTCGCAAGTCGAAGCCCGGCTAAAAGGCGGATGTACATCCATCCCATGTCGACTTCGTACCATTTGTTTGAGAGCTTCGCCGAGGTAGCGTAGGTATGGTGATTGTTATGAAGCTCCTCACCTCCAATCAGAATCCCTAGCGGGAAAATGTTCGTACTTGCGTCGGTCGAGTTAAAGTTCCGGTAACCGGCCCAGTGAGCAAGGCCGTTGATGACACCCCCGGCCCAAAACGGAATCCACAACATCTGCACGGCCCAAACGCTCATGCCAACGATTCCGAAAAGCGCTACATCAATCACCATCATGAGGCTGACGCCGAGGATAGGAAAACGCGTGTACACGTTCCGCTCGATCCAGTCGTCAGGAGCCCCATGGCTGAATCGCCGAATGGTCTCTTCGTTCCTCGACTCTGCACGATATAGTTCGGCACCTTCAAGCAGTACCTTCAGGATCCCATGCGTCTGAGGACTGTGAGGGTCCTCTTCGGTCTCGCACTTCGCGTGATGCTTGCGATGAATAGCGATCCATTGGCCGGTCAACATGCCGGTGGTTGTCCATAGCCAAAAGCGGAAAAAATGGCTGGCGACCGGGTGCAATTCGAGGGAGCGGTGAGCTTGATGTCTGTGTAGATAAATCGTCACGCTTATGATCGTGATATGAGTTACTACAAGTGTAAAGACGACCATTTTCAACCACGAAAACGCAAGCAATCCATGCGAGGCAAAGGTAAGCAGGGAATTAAACAAGGGAACGACCTCTATAACGATATCAGGAGCAGCCACCGGGGCTCGCTCTGCAACCACGAAGCCGACTACGCTTCGCATTTCTCAAGGCTCATTCTAGTTGCAATTGATAATCGATCTCAACAAACTGGACATGTTATTTTCCAACCGGACGAATGAACAATATCTATCAACGGTCGTACGCTTACGGCCCGGTTTTGTCGAATAAATCTATTAGCTCAATTTGGAAATTTATTTATTTCTTAAGACAATATAGCGTTTTATTATTTTTCCAGGCGCTCAGGGTCGCCTAGCGCTCGCCGCTCTTGATGAGAAAGGGCGTACGGTCCTCGCCTTGAATCCAGCGGGGGCTACGTCCTCTCCCATTCCACGTCTTCCCCGTCCGGGGATCACGGTACTTGGGCGACAACATTCCTGCATTGCCGGCACTTCTACCTGTAAGCTTGCTCACGAACCCTCCCGGGTATGCAGTCTGCGGAGTACAGTTGGGAACCAGCGTGAGATGCACAGCGGTGCACCCCACGGCTGGATTGCCAGCGTGTCGCCCTCCACTCTCCTGGAAAGGCGGAACGGCTATGCCGACGCTTGTTCCAGCGCGGCGATTGCCTTCGCCACGCCCGCGCCGTACGCCGGGTCCGCCATCGTGCAGTGTTCGATATGCAATTGCTGGACCGGCTTCGATACGCCGTTCAGCGCTCGCGCGGTGTTATCGAACAGGGTCTGCTGCTGCTCTGCCGTCATCTGGCGGAACAATGCGCCTGGCTGCGAGTAATAGTCGTCGTCGACACGATGGTTCCAGTGATCCGCCGAGCCTTCAATCGACAGCGGTGGTTCGCGAAAGTCAGGTTGCTCCTGCCACTCGCCCCGCGTATTCGGTTCATATGGCGTAGCGCCCCCTGCATTGGCATTGACCCGCATCAGACCGTCCCGATGGTAGCTATGCACGTACTTCGCACCGCGCGGCGCATTCACCGGAATCTGATGGTAGTTGACGCTCAAGCGGTAGCGTTGCGCATCCCCATACGAGAACAGCCGGCCCTGGAGCATCTTGTCGGGCGAGAAGCTGATGCCAGGCACCACGTTGGCAGGAGCAAAAGCGGCCTGCTCCACGTCGCTAAAGAAGTTGTCCGCATTGCGGTTCAACTCCACCACACCCACTTCGATGAGCGGATAGTCACGCTTCGGCCACACCTTGGTCAGGTCGAACGGATTGATCGGATAGCTACCCGCTTCCTTCTCCGGCATGATCTGCACGTACATCGTCCAGCGTGGAAACTCCTGACGCTCGATCGCTTCGTACAGGTCGCGATGATGCGTTTCGCGATCATGGCCGACAAGTGCCACTGCCTCCGCGTCCGTCAGGTTTTCGATTCCCTGTTGCGAGCGGAAATGGAACTTCACCCAGAAGCGTTCGTGCGCGGCATTAATGAAACTGAAGGTGTGGCTGCCAAATCCGTGCATATGACGGAACGTTTTCGGAATGCCGCGATCGCTCATGACAATCGTAACTTGATGCAGCGCTTCCGGCAGTTGCGTCCAGAAGTCCCAGTTGCTCTCCGCGCTGCGCAAGCCGGTGCGCGGATCGCGTTTGATTGCATGGTTCAGGTCGGGAAATTTGAGCGGATCGCGCAGGAAAAACACCGGCGTATTGTTGCCGACCATGTCCCAGTTACCTTCTTCAGTGTAAAACTTCAACGCGAAGCCGCGGATGTCCCGTTCGGCGTCCGCCGCGCCGCGTTCACCGGCAACGGTGGAAAAGCGCGCGAACATCTCGGTCTTCTTGCCGACCTCGGAAAAAATCGCGGCGCGCGTGTATTTTGTAATGTCTTGCGTGACGGTGAAGGTGCCGAATGCGCCGGAGCCTTTCGCGTGCATGCGACGTTCAGGAATCACTTCACGGTCGAAGTGGGCCAGTTTCTCCAGAAACCACACGTCTTCAAGCAATGCAGGACCACGTGGACCGGCGGTACGAATGTTCTGGTTATCGACAACGGGCGCGCCAAAAACGGTAGTCAGCTTTTTCATGAAAATCCCTCTATCTGTGCGTGATGTAGACATCCGTCCACTTGCTTGTTCGTAAGACACACACTACGGAGTGCGATACATTTGATCAGCGTGTGACCGGCGGTGTGTCCATGAGAATCAGTATTGGGCAACCACCCGGTTTCCCACAACTGGTACAACGCGCTGAATTCTGCCAAACGCGCAGGATATTCTGCCGTTCCGTTCGGCGTCCCAAGCGCCAGAAGCAATGGGCTGCCGGGATCGTTTCGGAGGGTCCGTCTGCGTCGCCTATCAAGGTCTGGTTACCGAAAGGTAAGCCGCGGCCTCTTCAATCTGCGTGTCGTTCAGCATCGCCGCAACCGCCGTCATCGATCCTGGCGGCGGCGTTTTCCCCTTCGCGCGCGATTGAAATTCGTGCAACCGGGCGACGACAAACGCCGCCGGCTCGCCGGCGATGGTTGGAAAGCGCGCGCCGTTGCCTTTGCCACCCGCCGCGTGACAGCTGAAGCAGGCCGGGACGCCGGGTCCAGCACCCGTCTCAGCGAGTTGCTTTCCGGCGACCACCAGGCTCTGCGACGGTGAAGCGACTCCCGCGGCAAGCGGTGGATTCTGCTGTGAAAAGAACATCGCCAGATTGTCTATATCGCTATCGGAGAGGTCGCGAGCGACCGTCTGCATGACGCCGCTCGCGCGCGTGCCTGCCTTGAACATTGCGAGTGCATGCGCAAGATAGTCGGGATTCATCCCCGCAAGCCGCGGGCCGCCGCTTACCGTTCCTGCGCCCATTGCACCGTGACATGCGACACACGTCGCGATGGACGGTGGATGCGCATCGACGCCAGTATCTTGAACCTTCTCTGTGGATTGCGCGTGACAGATACCCGCGACACCAAAGAGAACCGCAACAGAAATCAAACGTAAGCCGATCATAAATATCTTCCCGATTTTCCGCGAAAAACGGTGCACGAACGCCGCTCATGGCGTCAGCACACATGGACGTATTCCAGATTTCAGACAGGGTATTGATGAGACCACCGGCGGGTCACTCACATCTGTATTGCCGCCGCGATGATGATGGAGACGACGAGGACCCCCAATTCGATGATAGTGAAGCGGGGGTATCTAATGTTCATCATCAACCTCATGCCCCGGGACAGGAACTTCATCAGGTACATATTCTCCACCGTTACCGTCGCCGTGTGGTCCGTCGCATTGATGTACTCCACCTCATTGCGGTCTCCACTGGCTACTTGAAGAGTGCAAATCCGATGCATTCTGAGGTCATTTCGGCGAAACACTCCGCACAGCAGACGGCGGTAATATTCGGCCAAAGGTTCACGTGCTTCCGAACGTCTTCCTTCAACTTGCCGCATTCATCGCAGCGATCCAACACACGGACCTGCAGCGGCCGGTTGTGCCACTTTTCGAGCTTTGCCATGGCTGACACCCCAATGAAATCGCTAACTCCATGGGATCAAGATAAACGGACGACTCCCCGAAAACTATTGTACGAACGGCCACGGCAGTTCTACGTGGACATAGTGCGGTTATACGAATGGATACCTCGACGCACGCAGGAAGCCCGTGTTCGGGTCCTGCCGACGAGGTTGGGGAGTCCGTTACGGGAGGGTCATACGCAGGTGGGAGGCATCCATTCCCAAGCAGAAGCAGTGCCTGCCGACTAACTTAGACCAAGTTCTCTCAGCCGACGGTAGAGCTTCCGTTCGCTCCATCCGAGATGCGATGCGAGTGCTTTGCGCGTGCCGGGAAACGCTTTCACGAAGTTCACCAGTTCGTCGTCCGACACTAGGGACGATGCATGCGTCGGCGAGGACCGCTCGACCACAACTGAACGTTCCGTCGTGCCTTCCGCTATGTTTTCCGGCAAATGCTCGGGGCGAATCACACCGCCATCGGAAAGCAGACATGCGCGTTCGAGCACGTTGCGCAATTCACGAATATTGCCCGGCCATGTATAAGCTTCGAGTTTTGCAAGCGCCTCGCGGCTGGCCATCAGCTTGTGGCCCGGCGCGCGGCCGTCTGAGCCGCCTGCCTTGCCGATGCGCCGGAGAATCGAATCGACGAGAAGCGCAATGTCGCCACGCCGCTCGCGCAATGGCGGCAGCTGGATTGGAAACGCACTGATCCTGTAGTACAGGTCCTGCCGGAAACGTCCATCACCCGTCATTTCGAGCAAAGGCTTGTGCGTGGCCGCAACAAGACGGAAGTCGGAGTGCAAGGTCTCGGTGCCGCCTACACGGCGAAACATGCCTGTCTCGATGAGGCGCAGCAGCTTCACCTGCATCGAAAGCGGCACGTCACCGATTTCATCCAGAAACAGTGTGCCGCCCTGCGCGGTCTCGACAAGCCCAGGCTTTCTCGTCGTGGCACCAGTAAACGCGCCCTTCTCGTAGCCGAAGAACTCGCTCTCGAACAACGACTCCGCAACGCCGGAGCAATCGACGACGACAAACGGACTCTGGGCGCGCGGGCTTCCCTCGTGCAGAGCAGTTGCAAAGAGTTCCTTGCCCGTCCCGGATTCGCCTAGCAGCAGCACCGGCAACTTTGACGGTGCAACGCGCTGTAGCGCGGAGATCGCTTCATTGAAAGCGGCGGATCGGCCGACCAGCCCCTCTGCGCTCGGTTGGGCCGACGCACTGCGAACCGTCACCAGTCGCTCGACGTAAGCAATGACTGCACGCGAGGGACCGAATATCGGACGCAGTTCGACATCGACGTGCTCGGGGCCGCGCGGCGTGTGGTGAATGTGAAGCACGCGATCCGGGCCGCCCTTCTCCAGTGCGCGCTTCATCGGACAGTGCTCCCCGGCCTGGTCACAGGGAACATCGTAGTGATGCGAGATCTGATAGCACTTGTGACCGATATACGGTTCGCCGGCGACACCGAACTGGCGCTGGTACGCGGTATTGGCCGCAAGGATCTTGTATTGCGGGTCGAGCACGATCATGGGCTGAGGGTCGTGCTCAAGGTATGCAACGAGAGCGCCAACGTCTGGCACCGGTTCGTCAGCAGAGTCCGTCGGCAAAGAGTCCAACCCGACGTTGGGGAGGTGCGACTTCATACGCGACCACATCCGAAAGAGGCTTCCACTATAACGTGCCTCTGCCAACGCTGCCACGACACTGCCACGGCACTGCCATGGGACTGCCAATCTGGCGGTGTCAGTAGCGCCACCGCACGAGCCGCCCTCAGTCACCTCCCGCGAGGACAGGAAATATCTTTCGAATCAGGCGGTTGCAAGACGTCGGCGAGTGCAGAGGGAAATGGCATAGGGCTTGCATAAGAGGGCCCATCCCATCCATTTCATCTGCATCAAGGAGCCAACAATGAACACTGCAAGCCCAATGGTTATCGAGGGCTTTTTCGATCCGACGACGTCCACGATCAGCTATTTGCTGCTGGATCCCGACACGCGCGAGTGCGCGTTGATCGACAGCGTGCTGGACTTCGATTCGAAGTCCGGGCGCACCTGTACGGCCAGCGCAGACAAGCTTGTTGCGCGCGTTCGCGAACTGGGCGTGAACGTAAGCTGGCTGCTCGAGACGCACGTGCATGCCGATCACCTTTCGGCCGCGCCTTATCTGAAGGAAAGAGTCGGCGGCCAGATCGCAATCGGCGCTCAGGTGATCCGCGTACAGGAGGTTTTCGGCAAGCTCTTCAACGCCGGGCTCGATTTCAAACGCGACGGCAAGCAATTCGACCGGCTGCTCGCCGATGGTGACGAGTTCGAAATCGGCAGACTGAGGGGTCGCGCGATACATACGCCGGGCCACACGCCCGCATGCATGACCTATGTGGTGAGCGACAGCCGGGACACGGCGGCCTTTGTGGGCGACACGCTGTTCATGCCCGACTACGGTACCGCGCGCTGCGACTTCCCCGGCGGCGACGCCCAGGTGCTCTTTCGCTCGATCAGCAAAGTGCTGAGCCTGCCCCCCGAAACGAAGCTCTATATGTGTCACGACTACCAGCCCGGCGGGCGCGAATTGCAATTCATCAGCACGGTCGCCGAGCAGCGCGAGCGCAACATTCATGTTCGCGATGGCACCAGCGAATCGAGCTTCGTCGCCATGCGCACGGCGCGCGACGCCATGCTCGACATGCCTCAACTGATCCTGCCATCGGTGCAGGTCAACATGCGAGCCGGGCAGTTGCCCCAAGCCGAGGAAAACGGCATCTCGTACATCAAGATTCCGCTGAACGCCGTTTGAGCCGTTGCATCGGGACATCAGGATTAATGGAGAAACACATGGCATTCAGAGTACACACTGCGGCGGCGCGCCACGACATCGTCATCGTCGGCGCCGGTGCCGCAGGCATCGCCGCAGCGTCCAGTCTCCTCGCGCGCAACGAGCGACTCGACATCGCGGTAATCGACCCCGCTGACACGCATTACTACCAACCTGGCTGGACGATGGTAGGCGGGGGCATATTCAGACCGGAGACGACTGCGCGCGCGATGGCGGCCGTCCTGCCGCACAAGGTTCACTGGATCAAGGCAAGCGCCGCCACTTTCGACCCCGACAATCACGCTGTGGTTCTTGCGGACTGCCGTGTCATCCATTATCGGAAACTGATCGTGTGCCCAGGGCTCAAGCTCGATTGGGGGGCGATTGACGGTCTCGCGGAAACGCTCGGGCGCAATGGCGTGACGTCCAACTACCGCTACGATCTCGCACCATATACGTGGCAACTGGTACAGGAAATGAAGCGCGGACGGGCGATTTTCACGCAGCCGCCGATGCCGATCAAATGCGCTGGCGCGCCGCAAAAGGCCATGTACCTGTCTTCGGACTACTGGGAGCGCTCAGGCCTGCTGCAAGACATCCAGGTTCAGATGTTCAACCCGGGCGCCGTCCTGTTTGGCGTTGCCGACTATGTCCCGGCGTTGATGGAGTACGTCGAACGCTACGGCATTGGACTCAATTTCGGTTATAACCTCACCGCGATCGATGGTCCCGGCAAGGTAGCCACATTTCGCCGTGTGCTTCCGGATGGCACGGTCGAGTCGGTCACCCGTGACTTCGAGATGATCCACGTCGTCCCACCGCAAAAGGCGCCCGACTTCATCCGTGTGAGCCCCCTCGCTGATCAGGCTGGCTGGGTCGACGTCGATCAGAACACGTTACGCCACAAGAAGTTCGCCGACGTCTTCGCACTAGGCGACGTGATCAATGCGCCGAATGCAAAGACCGCAGCGGCTCTGCGCAAGCAGGCCCCTGTCGTCGCCCACAACGTGCTCGCGAGTCTCGGAATGGCACGCGGGCAAGCCTCTTACGATGGCTACGGCTCGTGCCCGCTCACGGTCGCACGCGGCAAGATCGTGCTCGCGGAGTTTCTGTATGGGGGCAAAGTTGCACCGTCATTTCCGGCCTGGCTGATCAACGGTAAGCGCCCGTCGCGGCTGGCGTGGCTACTGAAGGAGCGCGTGTTGCCTCCGCTCTATTGGCGCGCGATGCTCAAGGGCCGTGAGTGGTTGGCAAAACCGGAAATACTCGGCTGAGCGCCGCGTACCCCCCCGACCACGGCGCGTAGGAATGAGCCGCACACGACGTCACGGCTCGCTCCCCTTGTCAAAAACTCATGCTGACTTCACTGATAGCTGGCAAGGCATCTTGCGTTGCAATATCGAACTCGCGCGCAATCGAGTGCAGCCGATCGTTCCATTCCCATACGCCAAAGGCGTCATGTACGTTTTGCAGGCAACTCAGCAGTCGCACCGTGCGCGGGTCGTCAACGTCGATGCGTGCCCGGCGGAGTGCCTTTCTAAGCGCCACAACTCCAGCGTCCATCCCCGCGGGAATCTCATTGGCCAATTTGCCGATAAACCGCACCGGCACGCCTTCCATTGCGGTGGTGTAGTCGCGCGGTGCAATGAAGCTGCCAATCGGACACCCGCCGCACGAACCGCGATATGCCCCTCCTCCGCGCGGAAGTAACGCCGAGCGGCGTTGCGAATTCAGGTGCGCGACCGCGAGCTCGAAGATTTCCTGGTGCGACCGAAATATGACGTGTTTCATTTGAAGCTCCTGCCTGGCCGGGTATTCATTGGGGCGTCGATGAAGTTAAGTATTGGTTAGCGTCCGGCGTTGAACAACAGCCGCAGGCCGCTCAATCCTGCCAAGCAGGCAATGGAATCTGCCGCACTGCTCGCAGAGAAAATTCTCGATGGCGCGCCGATCATGGCGCGTTCACATCAGTATTCCTGGACATGTGGTTGAAAGAAGTGATTTTTTAAAGTTTCCAATCCATGGAAACCTGCAGGACGCGACTGGCGATACTGTTTAGGCGAGACCCCCATGGATCTTTGGAAGACGCATCGCATGCGATCGGCACTCCCAAAACCACACTCATACGCAATGGTTTTCAGCGGAATTACGGTGTCCTGCAGCATTACGCGGGCTGCGTCCAGGCGGGCCCCCACGACATATTCGGCAGGCGAAATTCTCGCGTCCCGTACGAATGCGCGGGCGAATGTACGAATGCTCATGTTCGCTACGCGCGCGAGAACCTTGACTGACAGGTCACCGGTAAGATTCGACAGTACGTATTGTTGGACTCGCGCAACCCATGGGCTGCCTTCCCCACATGGCGTAAAACGCGAACCCGATTGGGATTTCCCACCCACGCGTTGCATGAATGCGGAGAGCCGCTCGGCAACTTTCAACGCGACTTCACCGCCTTTGTCCAGTTTCAGCAGGTTAAGGGAGAGATCGACTGCTGCCGTTACGCCGGCCGATGTATAGAGGTTGCCGTCCTCAACAAAAGGCCGGTCGACTTCGACACGTGCGGTCGGGCACAATGCCGCCAGCTCGTCGGCATAGCTCCCGTGAGTCGTGACCATTCGTTGATCCAGCAAGCCGGCGCGCGCCAGAATGAAGGCGCCACTGCAGATCGAGCCGAAGCGTCGCGCCTGCCGGCTTGCGCGTTTAAGCCACGCGTAGAACTCGTCGGTGAATTCCCGACGATCCAGTCCGGGGCCGCCGGCCACAAGCACCAGGTCGTATGCTTCGTGCGTGTTACTGAAATGCCTGTCGGCGGAGATGATCATTCCGTTTGAACATCGTAGCGGCCCATGCTCCTGACCCACGACTTCCACCCGATAGTGCGAGTCCGCCAACAGGAAGCGGTTGGCTTCCGAGAAGACATCGAGCGGCCCGCAAACGTCCCGCGACTGGACACCGGGAAAAGCGACCAAGGCGACGGTTCTCATGTTTATGTTGCTGCTCACATCCCCTAACGACCGCAGGTGCGACAGCGTGGATGGTCTGGTAGCGGTGAGGGTGTTCATGGAAATCTTCCTTGGCGCGTGGACGCGAATGCCGTAACTGATGGTTTTATCGTAGAAGCGCCGCTTCTAGAATAAAAATATCTGTTTGGCATTCTTCCGATATCAATTTGATATAGATTTCATCCGATGAATTGCTTCATCGAGAGTGCCCGGGCCGACTGCGAAAGCGACACCGGGTGCTACTGCAGTTCGAGGGCGTCAAGCCGCACTTGCGCAACCTCGTCCGGGTGTTGCGAGTGGTACGCGTCAAACAGTTGTGAACATAGCTTGGCAAGTGAAGCAAGTCCCAAGGCCTGGTCTGCATGCTCGACCTCGCCCGCACCGAGTACGTCATCGAGGACGGGGGCGAGACGGCGCAGTCGCGAAAACGTGGCGGACTCTAATTTCATGCTGAACCTCCTGCGGTCAGATAGTGGAGCGCACCGCTACGGTGGCCAGCACTCTGGCAATGCTTCACTAACGAGTTCGAATCGATATACACCAACCCCAGAGCGTCTCAGGCGCTTCTGCGGTCCTTGACCAGTTCGCTGGCCAGAATCATCGCGTCGACGTTGAGTGGCCTCACCGGTCCGCGGACTCGGGGACGGTAGACCGGATCGCCGCGGCCGATGCGCTTGCCAGACAGAGCGCAATGCCCGGACGCGCGAGAGACAGACCGCGACCAAACCTGCTCCTGGTAGTTGCAAAGCGTCGGATCGTGCCAGCACAGGGAGAGGAGCGAATTGGACAACTCCTCCACGACCGTCACGGTATAGGTGCGCACGTTAGCGCCGTCCGTCTTGAGTGGACGAAACGCCCTGTCACCGCCATGCTGACGCCCGACCGGGTCCGGAGGATTTCGCATCGGGTCAGGCGGGGAAGAAAGCTGATGGATGGTTGCGAGCATCGACGCCCATGGGTCTTGTCCTCCAGGCGCTGAAGCGGGTCGGGCCGGTCGATCCGATGACGGGTGATCGGCTGCGGTCAGCACGGGATCAATTAACGCATGGTAAGCACTGCTATCTGGCAATGTGTCAGAAGTCGAAATGCGTTCAGCTGTCAACATCGTATTCCTCTCTTTAGCGAAGAGTGAGGCAGCAATCGAACCGAAGATTGAGGTATTGACTGACTTCCGGCTACTGGATGCATATCGTGGAGAGGTCGACGGTACGGCGATAGATGTTCCTGCCAAGCCACGGCACGAACGTGTACTCCGCATAAGCGTTACTGCCGATATATATCCAGTTGTGCAGAACGGCCGGCATGATGATTCCTTGAAGAAATTAAAAACGCGAACGGCTCTGGCGGGAAGCCCGGAGGGCGAGGTTGGCTCGGGGCGGGCAGCGAGCTTTGCGGCGTCGTAACGACGAGCGTTGCCTCGATGAGAGAAGAGTATGTTTTGCCGAAGGGCAAATCTATTGGACGCCGGGATAGGCTGATGCCGCGTTGGCGTAACTCACTTATACAGAGGTATAAGCGGGGCACGCGGACTTCATGGGCGGTGTCGACTGCGCAAAACTGGCGATGGCGTTCAGCGATGGGCGCCGCGGGACAGAGAGGGCTCGATACCCAGCGATTCGGCCTTGCGGACCAGATCCGGCATCGAGCGCGCGCTCATTTTACGCATGACCTGTCCACGGTGAACCTTAACCGTGATTTCCCTGACGTTCATCTCAGAGGCAATCTGTTTGTTCAGCAGACCGGAAAGCACAAAGCCCATCACCTCTTTCTCGCGCGGTGACAGGGACTGGTACGAAGCGCGCAGATCGGCTAACGCGGCTTCTGCCGCGAGCCGCTCGTTGTCGCGCGCCAGCGCCTGAGCCACTGCATCGAGCATGTCCTGGTCTTTGAACGGCTTGGCAAAGAAATCCTGCGCGCCCGTCTTCATTGCCTTCACGACCATCTCGATGTCTCCGTGACCGGTCATGAATACAACGGGAATACGCATGCCGCGATTCACTATTTCCTCGTGAAATGCCATGCCACTCTTCCCGCGAAGTCGCACGTCGAGGATGAGGCAGCTTGGCCCGGCGGCGGGAGGACAGCGGAGAAATTCGTCCGGGGATTCGAACGCTTCGACGCGCAAGCCTATGGAACGCATAAGCGCGCCAAGGGAAAGCCGGATTCCCGTGTCATCATCGACGATGTAGACGACAGAAGCTTCGGTTGCTGCGGGTTCAGCCGTCGTTCGGCGGGTCGTTCCAGTAGGCATCCGGGCACCTCGCGAAGCCGGAACGCAGCCGCGTTCTGCTGGCATGTAATTATTCTACGCCCCTGAACAAAGCAGGAACTACCCCTGCTTCGCCCCGCCCCACAGGCACGGTGAACTGAAAGACGGCACCTTGTGGTTCATTTGTGCAAGCCCACAACCGCCCCCCGTGCGTCTCGACGATTGACCGGCAGATCGACAGGCCCATGCCCAGGCCACTTTCCTTCGTCGTGTAGAACGGGTCGAAGACGCGCGTGATCTCCTCCGGAGGTAGCCCTGGGCCAGAATCCCGCACGGCGATAGACACGCCATTCGATGAATCCGCGGCCGTGCTGATCAGTACCTCGCGGGGACCCGTGCCCGTTGCGCCCATTGCTTCGATGGCATTGACGATCAGGTTGAGCATCACCTGCTGCAGTTGCACGCGATCTCCCAGGACGAGCGGCAAGGCATCCCCGAGTACTGTCAGCACCGAGACTTCGTTCTTCGCCGCTTCGCCCCGCGTCAGTTCGATCACCTCGAGAACCGCCTCGTTGATGTCCACCCTGTCCTTGCGTGGCGGCGCTTTCCTGACCAGATCGCGAATCCCGCTAATGATGCCGCCAGCGCGCGTTGCCTCATAGACGATGCCATCGAGCGCCTGCCTGACCTCATCAAGGTTCGCCGGTCTGGCGCCCAGCCAGCGCGAGGCGGCCGAAGCATAGGTTGATACCGCGGTGATCGGCTGCCTGATCTCATGGGCAATCGAGGCTGTGAGCTGCCCCATTGTCGCAGCCCGGTTCGAGTGCGCGAGCGCCATCTGCACTTCGCGGTAGCGCCGCTCGCTCTCGCGCGCTTCGGCTTCCGCCCGCTTGCGCCGGCTCAAATCGAGCACGAAGCCGACACCTTCACTCTCCCCTGCTTCGAACATCGCCACGCCGATCAGCACCGGCGCGCGGCTGCCGTCCTTCCTGAAGTACTCCTTCTCGAAGGGCTGTAATGTCCCTGTCGTCCTGAGCTCCGCGATTTGCTGGTTGTCGCGGTCGAGCCATTCGGGCGGGGTCAGGTCCGTCCAGCGCATCCGCCCCGACACGAGGTCCTCGCGGTCGTATCCCACGATCCGGAGAAACGCGTCATTGGCCTCGAGAATCCGGCCTTCGAGATGGAAAATAAAGATCCCCACAATGTTGGCGTCGACGAGACGCCGGATCCTCGCTTCGCGTTCGGCCAGTTCGCGGTACAGGCGAGCATTCTCCAGGGTGATCGCGGCCTGCGAGGCCAGCAGTTCAAGCACGGTCACGCGCTCAGGCGTGAACACGTGGGTGACCAGCCTGTTCTCCAGATAAAGTAAGCCGATCAACGTGGAACGGCGCATGAGCGGCAGGCACAACACGGACTTCGGCTGCCAGCGGCTCAGGTATTCGTCTGCTGAAAAGGGATTCGGTTGTGTCGCATCGTCCAGCAGCACCCGCTCCTGGCAGCGCTGGACGTAATTGACGATGGAGCCCGGCAACGCCGGTTCAACCGTGCCTGATCCCGGTGGTGCCGAAACGTGCGGCAGCGGCTCGTCCAGATGCTGCCGCACGTGAATCGTCTGCTGCTCCACGCGTGCTTCGGCCGCGAGAGCCAGGCGAGCGTTGCGGGCGAGCAGCAACTGGCCGGTTTGAGCGCCGGCATTTTCGAGCAGGATGTGCATCAGCGTGTCGATCAGGTCCTCCAGCACGATCTGCCCCGAGATGGCCTGCGAGGCCTTGGTGACCGACAGCAGATCGAGCTGGGCGCCATCGCCCGGCGACTTGGCGGCGCGTGAGCCCGAGACTTCGCGCAAGCGCGGCATGCGCGCGTCGAGTTGCCTGACCTTGCCGTGCGCGCCCCAGCGAGCAAAGCAGCTGCGCGCTTCGTCATGATGGGCGCGGCTGGCGGTCGTCCATCCGCGCGCTATACAGAATCCCGCGGCCAGCTCATGCGCAATGCCTTCGTTATGGACGAAGCCGTGCTGATGAGCCGCTTGAATCGCCTCTTCGTACAGACGCATGGCGTCGAGGTTACCTTCAATTCGGGCGATCTCGGCCAACACCAGGGCGTGCTTGTCGGCAAACGTCGGCGGATAGGTCTCGGCCCATTCGCGCAGTTGTTCGCGGTGCCTGGCGAGGAGGTAGCGCCACGCGGCCTGCTCGTCGGCAGACGCGTTCTCATAGAGCGCGGCTACCGTCAGCGCGGTGACGAAAAAGTAATCGATCCACGGAATCTGGCCGACGATGGTCCACAGCAGCGGTTCGGCCCGTTGGGAAGCGGCGAAGGCCACAGAGTAGTCGCCCGCCAGGAAACACGCCCGCAGTTTGAGGACCCAGTACTCGCAGACCAGCTCGCTCATCCGAGCGTCCGTCAGTTGCGCCTCGAACGCTGCCTCGTCGAACTGCGAGTCGCCGAACATGGACAATTTTTCGGTCCGGCCTTGCATGGTCGCGATGAAGCGTTGATTGCACGCAATGACGTCCGCAAATTCGAGGAATCCGGCCTTGCGCACGAAGTCCTGGGCGATCTCCGACTCGCGCCAGACCGTGTCGAGCGGATCGCCCCGCAGCAGAAGGCTCCTCGCGAAATGGAGCATGCTGTAGCAAGCGAATGTCGGAGCCCCCGTCTCGATTGCGATGCGAACGATTGCCCGATGGGAATCGTTCGCGCTCGAGATTGGCTGCGTCCAGACGGAAGCCAGTCCCATTGCGAAATACACCTTGGCCTGGTAGGCGACAAAGTGATGCTTCTCGACGAGATCGCAGCCGAACCTGGCGAAACGGTAACTGAGGCGGTAGCGGTGAAACACCGGTCCGAGGCTAAAGCCGAAAAGGGCGTACGCATACGAGGACGCGCCGCACGCGCCGTGCCGAAGGCTGATGTTCACCATGCGGCACAACAGCAGGCAAAAGAATTGGAGGTCGGTAAAGTGGGCGGAGTCGACCAGCGCCGATAGTAGACGCATCGCGGCCAGCCGTTCCGGATCGGTCATCAGCGGCAGGTCGATCAGGCTCTCGATCGGGCGTCCCGCCAGGTTGCGCCAGACCGTTTCGTATTCGGCCTCGACCTGTTCCTGCGATGGGTGGGCCGGAAGGTCGATGCCGAACAGGCGCAGGCACGTCAGCGCACTGTCGACGGCCCGCGCGCTTTCCGACTTGACGATATGCAACTGGACCTTCAGGTGGCAGATGGCCGCCTGATCGACTTTCGACACACTGCGCCGCAACAGCGCCTCGATCAGTTGCTCAGCCTGGTCGAAGCGTCCGCTCAGAAATTCACACTCCGCGCGTTCGAGCCGCAGGCTGAACATCAGGTCATAGTGGCTGGCCCAGTCGCTGTCGTCGAGCAAGCCCATGCCTGCCGCCAGATATACGCACGCCGACGCATACGCCGCCGAGGACTTGGCCCGGCGCCCGGCCCGCAGGTCGAGCGCCGCCACCTGCACTTTCTCATCACGCTCGATGAGCAGGGTGGCGCCCCGATTGAACTGATTCGCGACATCGAACACGTGCTCGGCGAGTTCGTCTGCCGGCAGGTTCGCCAGCAGCACGCGGCCGATGTGCAGGTGGACACGGGCACGCTCCGCGTCGGGAATCAGCGCATAAGCGGCCTGCTGGATCCGGTCATGCAGGAACTTGCCGGTGCCGTCGATGCGCACGATCAAACTAGCCCGCACCGCCGCCGCGAGCTGTTGCTCAACCTCGGCCTGGCTCAGGCGTTGCAGCGGTGAGGCCTCTGCCTCGTTGCCTGGGGCCTCCACATCGTGGCCCGCACGCGCGCTGACCAGCGCAAGCTGGCGCAGCTCGAATGTGTTGCCGAGGCATGCGGCCAGGCGCAGCGCTTGCTGCACTTCAACCGGCAGTTGACTCAACTTGCCAACCATCAGCTCGACGACATTGTCGGCAAAGTTCTTCGCCCTGATCTGATCGAGGTCCCAGTGCCAGGCACGGTCTTGCGCATCACGCCGTAGCAGTCCCTCCTGATGCAGCGCATCCAGGAACTGGATAAAGAAGAACGGGTTGCCCTCGGTGCGCTCGCAGACCAGCCGCGTAAGCGGCTCGCAAAGGGCGGCAGATCGCGCATGGAGCGTGTCGGCCACCAACTGGTTCAGATGCACGACCGACAGCGGCGCGAGCTGAAGGTCCATCACCCGCGTGCCACCGTGGCGGATCGTCTCGAGGGCGGTCATTAACGGATGCGCTGCCCTGACTTCGCTGTCGCGATACGCGCCAATCAGTAGCAGATAGCGTGTGTCCGCGTGCGTGATCAGGTCCTCGATAAGCGTCAGGCTGGCCGGATCGATCCACTGCAGATCGTCGAGGAAGAGGACCAGCGGGTGTGTCTCGCTCGTGAACACGCTGACGAACTGGCGGAACGCCATGCGAAACCGGTTTTGCGCCTCGTTCGGCGGCAGCACTGGAACGGGTGGTTGCGGTCCGACGATCAACTCGATCTGCGGTAATAGATCGACAATGAGCTGGCCGTTGCCGCCGATCGCAGCCTGGATCTGTTGCCGCCAGCCGGCGATGCGCACCTCACTTTCCGCCAGCAGTTGCCGCACCAGTTCGCGAAACGCCTGCGCGATGGTGGCATACGGAATATCGCGCTGGTACTGATCGAACTTGCCTGAAATGAGGTAACCGTGCCTCGCGACAATCGGCTTTCGCAAGGCGTCGACCAGCGCCGACTTGCCAATGCCCGAGTGCCCCGAAACGGTTGCCAGCGCCGCTTGGCCAGTTGCCGGCACGCGCTCGAAGACTCCGAGCAGCCGCTCGAGCTCCCCGTCGCGTCCATACAGTTTGTGCGGGACCAGGAAGCGCTCCGGGATATCCTCCGTGCCGAGCGGGAACGGCTCGATCCGGCCCGAGGCCTGCCATTGCGCGAGACACCGGTCGAGATCGGCGCGCAGTCCATACCCGCTTTGGTAGCGGTCTTCCGGTAGTTTGGCCAGCAACTTCATCACGATATCTGACACCGGTTGCGGCACCTCCGACACGATCGCATTGGGCGGCGGCGGCAGACGGGCGATATGGCAATGCGCCCATTCCAGCGGATCGTTCGCCTGGAACGGCAGTTGACCGGTTAGCATGCGATAGAGCAACACGCCCATCGAATAGCAATCGGTCCGGCAATCCACGGGACGATTCATGCGGCCAGTTTGCTCGGGCGACACGTAAGCCCACTCAGCCACCACAACGTCCTCTGCCGAGACGGCATTGTGTTCGTGAGTCGTCGCCAGACTGCAATCGACCAGCAGAACGTGGCCGGAATCTGGCATGACCAGAATATTGGACGGCCGGATATCGCGATGAATGACCTGAGCGCCAGCAAGACCGGCCAACATATTGGCCAGCTGGAGGCCGATCCGCAAGCAAACGCCCGGATCCAGTCGCGGCTCACTATCCAGAATGGTTTCCAGGGACACGCCCGCGAAGTCTTCCAGCACCAGCGCGAGGCCGTCGCGCTCATCGATCAGCGCGAGCGGTTTGGCAATGCCAGCGACATTCAACATTTGAAGGAGCCGGTATTCGCTCTTCATGCGAGCGGATTGGGCTGCGTCGGCGTGTTCAGGAAGGCGCTTCAGCAGCACCGGCGTCCCATCGGTCAAGCGGTGGGCACGGTAGAGGTCGGAGCCCGCTGTCACGCAGATCCGTTCAAGTGTCTGGTAGTTCGCGATGACCATACCCCTCCTCTGTCCCGCTGGCCGCCTGGCCTGACACCCGGATGTTGCATTTCCAACGTTGAATGAAGCCCAGGCATCGTACGAAAATCAGCAAAGTTGTCACTTTGTGATTGCCAACGATCGACGACTACCTAGTTTACTCGGTCACGAATAAGACGCCGGTCTTGCCGCAGTCACCGGTTGCCCAAGCCATATTCCGACGAGGCATCGCTCCTCACAGCGCGCCGGCCAACGTTTCCTCAATACGCAGAAGGGCGACGGAGTCAACAACACCCCCGTCGCGCGGCTAGCGTCTGTACGAATTCAATCAGGCCGCGACATCTTCAGACAGCGATTTGTAGTCTGTATAGCCACGGTCGTCACCACCGTAAAAAGTTTCGCGATCGTACCGATTGAGCGGCGCACCATTACGCAGCCGTTCCGGCAGATCGGGATTGGCGATAAACATCCGGCCGAAGGCAACAAGATCCGCATGGCCATCGACAATAATCTGCTCGGCATTCTCACGCGTGAAGCCACCCGCGGCGATGATCGTGCCTTTGTAGATCCGGCGAATGTCCTTCGAGGAAACGTCGGCATCGCTCGTCTCCTTCTCCACGATGCCCCGAATGCGAGGCTCAATCACATGAAGGTAGGCGAGTTCATACTGATTCAGTCGCTCTGCCACGTAACCGAACGTTGCATGCGGGTTGCTATCGGACATCGTGCCGTATGTACCGCTCGGCGAAAGACGCACGGCCACGCGGCCCGGGCCCCACACGGAGACGACCGCATCGAGCGTATCGAAGAGGAAGCGGGAGCGATTCTCGATCGAACCGCCGTACACGTCATCGCGGTGGTTCGTACCATCGAGCAGAAATTGTTCAAACAGGTAACCATTGGCGGCGTGAAGCTCAACGCCGTCAAATCCAGCCTGCTTCGCAAGCACTGCACCGCGACGGAATTGCTCGACAATGGCCGGAATCTCGTGCGTTTCGAGCGCGCGGGGAACGGGCAGTTCTGCCTCGGTAATCTGGCCGTTCTCGTCGCGAATGGCGGCGTGCTCGAGCGAACGCAATTCGGACGGCGCAACGGGCGTAACGCCGTCGGTATTGGCTGGATGAGCCTGACGTCCCGCATGCCACATTTGCAGGAATATACGAGCACCCTTGGCATGGACGGCGTTGATTACCCGCTTCCACCCTTTGACGTGTTCCTCAGTATAAATTCCGGGTGCGCCGACGTAGGCAATGCCGAGCTGGGATACAGCCGTTGCGTCGGTAATAAGCAGCCCGCCGTCCGTCGCACGTTGCGTGTAGTACTCGACCATGAGATCACCCGGGACGTTGTCCGGCTCGGTGCGCATTCTCGTGAGCGGCGCGAGCACAACGCGGTGTTGCAGTTGAAAATGTCCGACTTTCGTATGGCTGAAAAGCTTGCTCATGATGTCATCCTCAAAAGTTCATGCAGATCAGACCGTTACGCCCGCGTCGACCGGCTTCGTCCATTCGTTGCCCTTCATGAACGGATCGTATTGGGTATGAACGATGTGGTTCGTGTAGTTGCTCATGACCTTTGTTGCTACGCCCAGGATAACTTCGAGCACGTTTTGCCGCGTATATCCGGCAGCGAGGAACGCGTCGACATCGGCGTCCGAAGCGAACCCGCGTTCGCGAACGACGATCGTCGCGAAACGGTGCAGCGCTTCGAGCTTCGCGTCAGGCAAAGGCTTGCCTTCGCGCAGCGCCGCGATGACGCCGGCGTCCATCTTGATCATCTTCGCCAGAGCAGAATGACCGGCCATGCAGTAATGGCAGTTGTTCTCGAAGTTCGAGGTCAGATAGACGACCTGCTGTTCGTGTGGCGTCAGCGTGCTTTTCGAAAAGAGATCCCACAGTGCCGAGTAGCCCGCCAGCAGTTCCGGAGATTCGGCCATGTGGGACTGCAGGTTCGGCACGAAGCCGAAAGTCTTTTTTGCGTCTTCCAAGGCCGGTTTTGAGGCGGCCGGGGCTGTTTCGATGGTGTACGAGTTGAAGGTGCTCATTATCTGCTCCACTGGGTGAATTGATGATGAGCATGGTATGCGTGGCGCCAATGCCGCAGAAGGCAGCCCTGCGGCATAACGTTCATTCCTGGCATGCATAGGTCGAACGCGCTCGGCACCGAGCCAACGGCCACCCTCTATCAGCAGAGTTATATACGTGGTATTCGCGTTGAACGCCTTGCTGGTGGCCCTCTTCCGCCCTAACCTGAATCTGACATTCAGCGGTCCTCCCAGCAGTTTCCTGGACCGGCCGTCTCGCGCAATCCATACATCGAGAAATGCCCGATTTCGGAAAACGAAGGTCCTATTGGAGGAGACATGCACGACAACCTGCTCTCAGTCATCATTACGCGGAAATGGCAACTTGCCGAGAGTTACCATGCCGTTGAACTTCAAACCGAGTCCCGATCGGAGCTTCCGTCGTTTGACCATGGAGCTTGCGTCACAGTTGTTCTCGACAACGCCATCTACAAGGAAAGAACATATCCCCTGTGCTGTTCTACGTCTCGGCCGCGTGCATATGTCATCGCTGTCAGACAAGCTGCTGGCGACTCGGACACAGAAACAGCTGACATTTCGTTGAGTCAAGGAGACGAGGCGTTTATCGCAATGCCACGGAGTCCTGAAGTTTTTTTGGACGGTCGCACACGGTCGATACTTTTTTCTGGAGGCGTTGGCGCTGCATCGATCGCGGGAATCGCGAATCGGCTTGCTTCGGCAGGTCAAATATTCGAGCTGCACAACTTCGCTCGATCACCTGAACGTGCAGTCTTTCGGGAGGAACTTGACGCGCTCAAAAGCGAAGGTAGGGTCTATCACCACTTTGGCCTGGATACTGACCTATTAGAGCAGCAGACTTCTCACGCGCTGAGCCCAGCACATGCGAACACTCAGATCTACTGCAGTGGTCCCCCAGCATTTATGGATCTCATCGAGCGCCAAGCTCGCGACTGGGTGTATCCGGCCAATATCCACAAAATTGTCTTGGGTGACAGAAAAAATTCGTAGCCGCGTCTTTTGCAAGACGCGCCGGGCGAGATCGTGTTGACGGTCACGCCTTTCTCCTCCACCTCAAGCACCAGCGATTTTGCGAAACCATGTATGCCGGCCTTCGCCGCAGCATAGTTGGTCAGACCTGGTGCATCCGGGCAATCGCGTTGAGAATGAAATCCCCGTCGCTTGTGATCCGAGGACATGAGCGTCCTGACGCGCGATTTTCCAGCGATATGAGTTGCCGCTCGAGCAAGGCGTCGAGCTCGGCGCGGTCCAGTTCTATCTGATCCGGCGCGTTTTTGATGAGCATTAAGGTCGCGAATTCATGGGGACTCAGCATATCGTCACCTCGTTTAGTCTCTCTATGCGGGGGTATCAATTACCCTCTCCAGTTTGAATGCCCGGCAACTGTTACTGCCGTCTTCACAAAGCGATCGTTCGAGAAATCGAATCACGGAGACGCCATCATAACCGGCAAATTTTCAAATGCAATATGCCGGATGTTTTTTATATGTGTCCAACCGTTTCGTCTGTTGAATAACTTTGCATCGACTTCATTGGGTGAATTCATATTTGAAGCGTGCATTTATAGGCTGGCATTTTATTCGGGCGATAATACATACTCCGAGATTAAGAAATATTTATTACAGCGCGCGTGAATTTTCTCCACAGGGAAACGGCCTATGTTGCGGATGTGGCAAAGTGATGCAAGTTATGTAAATTTGCCTTGTTGCCGTCATATCTGCGCTGTAAAGTTTGAGTAACGCGGACATATCCCCGCGTTTAGTGTGTTTGTAGCCGTAGGCAAGTCCTGCGGCTTCTTTTTATCTGGACACGCACCCCATGCGCGAATGCTTACACCGCAGGCCTTGACGCAGACACGAACGAAAAGCCCTGCGCCAAGCGGGACAGATCAGGCGCGCACCTGGATATGATTGACGACACCGCCGGTAGCATCCAGACACCAGGCGTCCTGTTCCGCGTGCCGTCTTTCGGCTTCGGTCGCCACCCAGCCTGCTAGCGTAATCCTGCGATCTTCCACATCGATGGTGATCTGCTCAGCGCGCACACGCTGATCGGTTTCGAGGACCAGGTGCATGACCTCTGAGATTTCATCGTCGCCGTCCGCTTCGGCGGGCACCAACTCCAGCAGGTTCACCACGTCGCGGCAGCCGCCGACCCACCATGCAGTCACACTCGCAAGGTGCCGGTGAGACAGGCTGATCACTTGCCCCGTCAAGGTCACCACACCTTCCTCCACCGTCACCTCGACAACACCGCTGCCGTCGTTGCCCGCCTGGTCCATGGTGCCGCGCAGCACTTCGAGCTGCCCCTTGACGCGGGCGCAGATCACGCAGTTGCGAAAATCCACCGCCTGCGCCAGCCGTTCGCAGATACGCGTGCGCAACTCGCCATCCGCAACCGGCGGGTTGGCAGTGACACGCAGCTGGTCGACCACAGGCCTTCCCTCGCTGTGTACCTGGGTCAACTGAAGAAGGTGTTTCTTGGATGCGATATCCGGCGTCTCGCCTGCGACGGTCAGGGCACCGCCGTCGAAACTCATATGAATGGGATGATTGTGGAGCTTCAGGTGTGATTCGCGTTCGAAGGCTGCCATCACCTTCTTCAGAACCATATCGCTGTGTTGCATGATCTGCCTCGCGCAAAGGTTGGGTGGCGCAGCGCCCTTTATGCGGCACTGCGCAAACCTTTTACATCGGGCGGGCGCCGCTCAACTTGGCACACCGTGCATGCGACGGGCGAAGCGTGCCCGCTCGGCTTGCTCCATCAGATCCAGGAATTGATCTGTGCCCATGTGAATCAGCTCTTCATGATCGCCGGCCTCGAAATATACGTCCGGCTGTTGGGCGAGGCTCTCGTCAAGATAGGTTCGCATGCCATAGGCAGTGCACACCGGCGGCAGCGCTCCCAGGTCGCAATCCTTGAACAGTTCCCGCAGATCGACCTCTTTGGCCAGCAATAGGCGGCGCCCGGTCTTCGCCCAAAGCTCGGACAGCCGCACGGCGTAGGTCGATGGCAGCACAGCCGCCACATAGCCGTATTCGTCTTCGAAAAGCACTGTCTTGGCGAGACGATCGCCGGGAATATGCGCAGCCGCCGCGGTTTCGACGCTGGAATGGCTGTGTGGATGACGCACGATTTCGTACCGGGAGCCCTTGCTGCTCAGGCAGTCCTGGAGAGTGGCAGACATTGACATGACGCACCTCCTCGGGAAAGAGACGGGAGATTGTTGTGCAAGACTCCTTAAGGATAGTTCGATTTCGTACGCGTGTGAAAAACATGCTGGCGACAGCGCTATCACTGTGCGGGCGTGACGACGAACGCGACGATTACCCCGTATGGCACACGGGTCCGTTTTCGCCAATAATGGCCCCAGATCCACCACTGGACGAGGGCGACCATGCGATACAGCCCCGATTCAATACGAACCGTCGCCCTGGTTGGACATGCCGGGTGCGGAAAGACAACGCTCGTCGAAGCACTGCTGCACCAGAGCGGCGCGCTCCGTGCACCCGGCAGCGTTGAGCGCGGTACCACGGTCTGTGATTTCGACCCGCTCGAGCGCAAATATCATCACTCGCTGAACTCCGCCGTCGTCCACCTGCACTACCGGGAGACGCGCATTTTTCTGCTGGATACGCCCGGCTATCCGGACTTTTCCGGGCTGTCGATCAGTGCCCTGCCCGCGGTCGAAACCGCCGCTATTGTCATCAACGCGCAGACCGGCATCGAAATGACCACCCGGCGCATGATGGCGTGGGCGGAAGATCGCAAGCTCTGCAGAATGATCATCGTGAACGGTATCGATGGCGAAAAGGTCGACCTTCCGGGGCTTCTGACGCAAATTCAGGAGACCTTCGGCATGCAATGCCTGCCTATCAACCTGCCGGCTCAGAGCGGCCGCCAGGTGGTGGATTGCTTTTTCAACCCTTCCGGCGACGCCGATTTTCGGTCTGTCGCGGCGGCACACGATGCGCTGGTCGATCAGGTGGTCGAGATCGATCCTGCCCTGATGGAGCTTTACCTGGAGCAAGGCGAAGGCATCAGCCCGGAGCAGTTGCACGAACCCTTCGAGCGGGCGCTGCGCGAAGGTCATCTGGTGCCGATCTGCTTCACGTCTGCGGCCAACGGCGTCGGCATCGCGGAATTGCTCGACGTGTTCGTCCGGCTTCTGCCCAATCCCACGGAAGGCAACCCGCCCCTCTTCTACCGCAATGCCGGCGACCACCAGGAAGTCGTGCCCGCCGAACCGGTTCCCGACAAGCATGTGTTGGCCCACGCCTTCAAGATCGTGATGGACCCTTACATCGGCAAGATGGCTGTGTTTCGCATCCATCAGGGCACGATCAGACGCGATAGCCAGCTCTATATCGGTGACGGACGCCAGCCGTTCAGGGTCGCCCATCTGATGATGCTGCAGGGCAAGGAACACGTGGATGTCCCGCAGGCCGGCCCAGGCGATATCTGCGCCACGGCAAAGGTTGACGAGATCGGCTTCGATGCCGTGCTGCATGACGCCCCCGAGGACGGCGATATCCACCTGACCCCGCTTGACTTCCCCACGCCCATCTATGGTTTGGCGATCGAGCCGGCGCGCCCGGGCAACGAACAGCGCCTGTGGGAGATCCTGCAAAAGCTGAGTGCGGAAGACCCGTGCCTGCGCATCGAACACCCGGTCGGCACCAACGAGACGGTGGTGCGGGGCCTCGGCGAGTTGCACCTGCGCATCATGTTGGAGCGATTGTCCGAGCAGTACAAGCTCGAGGTCGTGACGCGGCCACCGAAGATCGCCTACCGGGAAACCATCGGCGCCAAGGCCGAGGGGCATCATCGACACAAGAAGCAAACCGGCGGCGCCGGGCAGTTCGGCGAAGTGATGCTGCGCGTGGAACCACTACCGCGAGGCATGGGTTTCGAGTTCGTCGACGCGGTCAAGGGCGGCGCCATTCCCGGCCAGTTCATGCCCGCGGTGGAAAAGGGCATCCTCCAGGTCGTCGACAGCGGGCCGCTTGCCGGCTTCCCGATGCAGGACGTGCGAGTCACCGTCTTCGACGGCAAGAGCCATTCGGTCGACTCCAAGGAAGTGGCATTCGTCTCCGCCGGGCGCAAGGCCTTCATCGATGCGGTGCTGAAAGCGCGGCCCGTCCTGCTCGAACCCATCGTGGACATCGAGGTGATGACGCCGGAAGCCGCGATGGGTGACATCATCGGCGACCTGTCCGCGAGGCGCGGGCAGGTTCACGGTACACGCACGGCCGCCGGCAACGCCGTGGTCGTCGCGGGGCAGGTGCCATTGTCCGAACTCAACGACTATCAGTCGCGTCTGAACGCCATTGCTGGCGGGCACGGTAATTACAGCATCCAGCTCAGCCACTATGATCCGGCGCCCCCCGCGCAGCAGGAGCGAATGGTGTCGCAGCATAAAAAACAGAGCGACGGCGCGGCGCCATGAGTGGCCGATGAAATCGGTCAAACGGCCGGCAGGTCGTCAATGCACTTTTCGACATGGCCACCAGGAACGTCCGTGTCGATCCCATCGACGCCGCTGGTGTGAACAACCGTCTTGATCTTCGGCCCCAGAAATCGCCTGCCACCGAGGGTAAAAAGGGACCAGACCACATCTCCCCGATGAATCGCATTGACCACTTCGGTCACCTCGACAATTTCGGGTGGGGACGTCCAGTCGTGTGTCTTCGGATCGATGAGCCCCCAGCGCACGTGCGTGATGCGGTCGCTTGCAGGGTTAATGCGTACGCCATCAATCGCATACGTAGCCATTTCACCTCCCTCATGCTCGAAAAGGAATCGGAGCAACGGACCGGACATCCACTTGCACACCGACAGGTTCGCCGCTTAAAGGAGATTATCGATGAGAATCGATTCAACGCGGTGAGACCTTCGGACGGATTCGCTGTCGAGACGACGTTACTTCAATGGTCCAATGTCGTCGCTGACCGCGCCCTCAGCCCGCCAGCTTACGGAACGTCTCGAGCACCACTTCACCCTTGAACGGCTTGACGATCCAACCCTTCACGCCCGCCGCCTTGCCACGCTCCTTCATCGCCGGGCTGCTTTCCGTCGTCAGCATGATCACGTTGACGGTCTGGTTCGCGAGCTCGCCGCGGATCTTCTCGACCATCGTCAGCCCGTCCATGTTCGGCATGTTCACGTCGGTGATGACGAGCCTCGTCCCCGGGCTCGTCCGCAGCTTCGCGAGGCCGTCCTTGCCGTCGACCGCAGTGTCCACGTCGAGGCCGTTTTTTCTCAGGAAGCCCGCCACTTCGTCGCGCACGGTGCTCGAATCGTCCACCACCAGAATCTTCGCCATGATGTTTTCCTCTTAAATTGTTGACAGACAATCTGCCAAAACAAATCCAGCTCGCCACCCTCGACGAGCGCGTCGACGTCGCCGCGTCCTTGCCTTCCGGCCAATTTCAAAAGAGTTCGAGCTCGCCGACGCTCTCGGCGACGTCGGCGACCTCGGCGACGGTCGCTATGAAATCGAGCGGCGCGTCAGCGCAGACGCACACCGTCGCGCCGAGCTGCACGGCGCCGTTGACCGTCACGCGATACGAGGCGAGGAAATCGGGCTTCAACTGACCCAGATACGACACGCAGTGGCTGCTCAGCACGTACGGCGTCGACATCCCGAGGTCCGGGAAGTACTCGACGAGCTGGTGGTTCATCGCGCCACAGCACAGGTTGCAGATTTCGAGCAACCGTTCCTCGAGCGTCGCCTCCCCAGCGCCGAGGTAGTAAGCGCGCGTAGCGTCGTCGTTGTCGAAATGCAGGACCAGCAACAGCCTGAAAGAGATCGATGAAATCGTCAGCACGATGAGCTCGCCGTCTGCCGCGCCATCGTGCGGCTCCCCGTGCGTGATGTCGCACGAATCGCCGGCATTGACCGTCAGGCGCAGGCGCGCGGCCTGGCGGAAGATCCGCTCGATGCTGTCTTTCGCTTGCTCGCTAATCACGTCGCCGCCTGTTCGAGCCTGGATTGAAGCTGGTTCGCGAGCATCGCGACGCCGCCGAGCGACGCGATGATCATCTTGCCGCCCGCCTGAATGTCCTGGAAGGTCGCGGTCGTGACCAGGTCGTTGCGATGCAGGCTGTCCCGATAGCTCTTCGAAAGCTCCTGCGAGCGCGACGCGAGCGTGCGCACCTCGCTCGCGACGACCGAGAAGCCGCGTCCGGCGGCGCCTGCGCGCGCCGCCTCGATGGACGCGTTCAGCGACACGATCAGCACGTGCGCGACGATCGACGACAGCTCCTGATTCTTGCTGTGCATCTCCTGGTTCTGCTCCATCAGCGAGATCATCTGCTCGTGCCAGCGCTCGAAGGTCACGGCAAGCGCCTTGAGGCGAGCCGCCTCGGCGGCGATGGACGCCGCCTGCCGCCCCCATTCCTCCTTGAACTCAAGGACGGCGGCGCGCGCCGTGCGTGCTTCGTCCTCGCTCGCCGAGCGCTGGGCCAAGTCGTCGCGCAGGCCCGCGACGAGCGACTCGAACTCGCGCTTTTCCTGCTCGGCCCGCTCCTGATGCTGAGCGTCGGCTTGCGCGAGCGCGGCGTCGTGGTGCGCCTTGGCTTCCGCGCGCTGCTGCGCGAGCGCCTGTGCGCCGCGGCGCCGCTCGCGCCACACAGCCGCAAGCGCGGCCAGCAGGCCGAGCGCCAATGCGACAATCAAGATTCCATATCGTTCGACCACTACCCTTCTCCAAGTCGCTCAATCGGACAGCGCGTCGACCTGCAACGGCTTCTCTTCTTTCTCCTCCGGCACACCCCTACTGTGCGCCGCGCACCGCTCCGGCAGGGACACCACGATCTGGAACAGACGGTAGTCCGCACCGCGCCGGTCGTCCGTGAAGCGCAGCTCGATGCTGCCGTTCTCGCGCTTCAGGAAATCCCGCACGGCGTCCATGCCGACGCCGCGCCCGGACACTTCCGTGACCCTCTCAGCGGTCGAGAAACCCGGGTGAAAGATGAAGTCGGCGACCAACTCGTCGCTCAGCTGTGCGTCGGCGTCGAGCCAGCCGCGCGCGCTCGCGATGCTCCGAATCCGCCCGAGCGCGAGTCCGCGGCCGTCGTCGCTCAATTTAATTTGCAGCGCCCCCCTGTCGAGGCCAGCTTCGATATTGATGGTGCCGGCCGCCGCCTTGCCCTGCGCGACGCGCGCAACTCCGGTCTCGATGCCGTGATCGACCGAGTTGCGCATCAGGTGCATGAAGACGTTCTTCAGCGTGCCGCTCACCTGCCGGTTCACGCGATAGCCGTCGTCGTCGATGCGCATCATGGGCGGCTCTTTGCCGAGCTCCCGTGCAAGCGACGGCAGCGATTCGAGCACGCCCGACAGCGCCTCCTCGATCGTTTCGGTGCCGAGGATGCGCAAGGTCCGCCGCACCGAATCGCGCATCGTCAGCAGGCTGCGAACGTCGACCGGGTCTGCTGCTTCCAGGATGCGCAGGCTCTCCTGGATATGCCCCCGGTCAACCATCAGATAGTGCTCGGCGCTGCTGCGGCGCCCTGCGTCCTTGCGGCCCAGACTCACATCGTTGATCGTTCTGTAACGCTCGATCGCTTCCTTCACGCGCTCGAGGTCCGCGATCAACACCTCCTGATTCCACTCTTCGCTGACATCGTTGCGGCGCAGCGCGTCGTAGCGCCGTTCGGTCTCGTGCACGATGCTCGTCAGATGCTGCAGGCTGTAGGTTCGCGCGTTGCCCTTGATCGTGTGCACGTTGCGGAACAGCTCGGCGAGCGCCGCGCTATCGGGCTGCGCGTGCTGGCGGATAATCCGCTCGTTCTCGTTGACGAAGCCCGTCGCGCTGTCGACGAAATGATGGAACTTCTCCTCGTTGACCGCGAGAATCTCGCCGATCATCTCGAGCCGACGCTTCTGCTCGCCGGCCTCTGCGGCAAGCTGCCGGAGCTCCGTCACGTCGCGCACGCAGAGCATGAGGCGCATGACCGTGTCGTTTTCGTCGGTGATCGCCGACCAACTCAGGTCGAGCGTCTTCACGCGGCCGTCGGCCATCGTTTTCGCGACCTCGTTCACGAGCAGGTGCTGGTTGAACGTGAAGTTGATCGCATCCTCGCCGATGCAGGCATGAATCGCGGCGTCGACCTGCGAGCGCACGTCGGCGTTCAGATCGGTGTGGTCGAACACAAGTTCCATGACCGGGCGCCCGGCGATGTCCTGCGTCTCGAAGATCGCCTCGAGATAGGCCGAGTACTCGGCGTGCACGAGCGCGCCGTCGACGACGGTCAGCATCCCCTGCTGGATGTTTTGCAGCATCGCCTGGATGTCGGCGGTCTTCTGCTTGAGCAGCGCGGAGCTTTGCTGAATCTTCTCGATCATCTCGTTGAACGCGACGATCGAGCGCCCAATCTCGTCCATGCGCCCCACCGGAACACGGCGCGTGAAATCCTGACTCGACGCGATCTCGCTCATCATCGACTGCATGCGGGTGAGCGGCCGCCCGATCACCGCCGCCAGCACGGCACGGGCAAACAGGCCAATGCCGAGCGCTGCCAGCGCGATCATGGCCGCCGCGACCATCAGCCGATGAAACTGCGCCTGCGCCGCGTCGAAGCGCGCCTGCTGATGATCCACCTGCAACGCTTCGAGCGCGTTCATCGCCTGCGCATAGCGGGCGTTGAGCGGGTCGGCCTCACCTCGGGTCGTGTGGAATTTGTAATAGTCGTTCTGCGAGAGTTGCTGGAATTCCGGCTCAAGCGCCTGCTTGATGAGCGCCGCGCGGGCAGCCTGCACCGCATCGGCGGCGCGCGACTCTTCGGCGTTGCGCGGCTTGGCCAGATACGCCGCCCAGTTGTCATCGCTCGCCTTGAGCACGGCGCGCGCCTTCGGCAGCAGATCGTCGCTCGCGCGCCCCATCGAAAACAGCGTTTCATAGTTGCCGAGCGCAAGCTGCACTTGCAGCATCAGCTCGGAACTCGTCTTTAGATGGGTGATCGCTACCGTATCGGTCGCATAGGTCTGCTTGAGCGCATCGTTGCTCTGCTTGAGACCCAGCACGGCGACGAGCATCGTGGCGATCAACGCGAGCGTGTAGCCCGCAATCGTGAGCGTGAGTCCATTCTGTATCGTTAAGCGTTTGAACATAGCGTCTCGCGCGCGAGTTCGCTTTAGGCGAAACAGCACACGCTCTCCTCCGAAGTGGTCATGTGGTACGCGTATGGACGGTTCTCTGCCGGAATTTTCATGTCCATTGCCACGATATCGGCTTTGTTTCGCGAAGCTTTAGGGTCCGGCCGCAACGATTGCCTACATCCTGAGAAACATCATCTGCATCCCTACGTATCGATCAGGGTATCTACTAACCTCCTATCCGTGGTTGGGGTTTTAAGCGGAAACTGCGGAAATTATTAGTCAACGGAAAAAGGTAGGCCGCCTGATTGATATACTGGTTTTCATCTTTCGCTTTGTTCAACCGCGCCTCAGGCGCCAAAGTGCGAGTGCACCGTGAACCTCGAACGCGGCCACACCTTCTCTTTCAGCCCCAGCGGCAAAGACTTCCTGCTCGACGGCGAGCCGTTCCAGATTCGCAGCGGCGAGATGCACCCGGCCCGCATCCCGCGCGAGTATTGGCAACACCGAATCAGAATGGCCAGGGCGATGGGGATGAACTGTATCGCCCTCTACATCATGTGGAATTACCACGAGACCCGGCGAGGTGTGTTCGATTTCCATAGCGGTAACCGCGACATCGAGGCCTTCATCCGGCTGTGCCAGTCCGAAAGGATGTGGGTGCTGCTGCGTCCCGGGCCTTACGTCTGCGCCGAATGGGATCTGGGAGGCCTCCCTTCCTACCTGTTGAGCGATCCGGACATCCAGTTGAGAACGGACTCCGCCACCGATTCTCGCTACATGGCGGCGGTGGCGCGCTACATCGAGGAACTGGTCCCGCGTATCCGGCCGTTGCTGATCCATCACGGCGGACCGATCTTGATGATCCAGATCGAAAACGAATTCGGTTCGTATGGCAGCAACCCGGCTTACCTTGAAGAACTCAGGCAGCTTTGGCTTAAAGGCGGCGTAACGGGGTCGTTCTACACCGAAGACGGGCTCCCGCAACTCGAACGCAATCGCACCACAGTCACCGGTGGCGCGATTGCGTTGAGCAATGGCGACGCGGCACAAATCGCAACCATCCGCCGGGCATTCCCCGCAGTGCCTGCGATGGCCGGCGAGGTGTACCCAGGGTGGCTTACCCATTGGGGCGAACCGGCTTTCGCGGGTACGAACTACGACCTCTCCCCCACCCTGAGCGCATTCATGCGGTCGAAACGGTCGTTCAATCTGTACGTCATTCACGGCGGTACGAGCTTCGGCTTTTATGCCGGCGCGAACGTGGATGATTCGGGTAACTACCAACCCGATATCACCAGCTACGACTATTCGGCGCCGATCAACGAGCAGGGTACGGCGACGACGAAGTACATGAAGTACCGCGACATCATCGCCAGCTTTCTGCCGGCGCCGTTGCCCGATATACCCGATGCCATCCCCACGCTCGAACTCGCAGGTATCAACGCCTTGATGCCAGCGCTCTACGCGTCGATCTGGGACAACCTCCCCACGGCATTGCCGCGTGAACAGAGCGTCGATCCGCAGTCCTTCGAAAGCTATGGTCAGGCATTTGGGTTCGTGTTGTACCGCAAGCAGTTGCATGAGTACGCGGGCGGTGTGCTGAACATCGGCACTGTGCATGACTATGCGACCGTCTTTGTCGGCGAGCACTATGCGGGCGGCGTGTCGAGGGCGTCGATACCACCGGAGTACGCGCAGCCGCTCCACGTGATGCACGGCGCTCCGCTCGCCCTACCTTCGACGTTGCCCGGGCACGAGTCAAACCCGGGTGACCCGGTATCGTTGGAGATCCTCGTCGAAGGCATGGGGCGGGTCAACTACGGGCCGGCGATCGTGGACCGCAAGGGACTGCTCGAGCCAGTCAGGCTGAATAACGCCGACGGGTCGTTCTCCCTGCTCAAGGGGTGGGATGTCTTCCTGCTGCCGATGGACGACACGTTTATCGCCAATCTGCAGGAAAACTGCGCAAACCCGCTGAAGCCCGGGCTTTTTTTCAAGGCAAGCCTGCTGCTGGATGAAGTCGGCGACACCTGGCTCGACATGAGCAACTGGACCAAGGGTGTCGTCTGGGTCAACGGGCACAATCTCGGGCGCTACTGGAATATCGGTCCTCAACGTCGCTTGTATTGCCCCGCGCCGTGGCTCGTGCAAGGTGAGAACGAGGTGCTTATCTTTGACTTGCACCAGATCCACGCGAAGCCGGTGGAACTGGCGAATACGCTGTCTTAGTGCGAACGCCGCGGGCCGATGCGGGGCGCACGGGCCCCTCCGCTCCACTACTCGGCTTCGGCAATCGGCATCAATTCCAGCGTGAGCACTTCGAACGGAGCGAGCTGAACTTCCTGCGGCAGATCAGCGTCTAGCGCAGCCGGAATATCGGAAGCCCCTTCATGCCAAATGCTACGCATAGCGAACCGTCCCACCGCCGCGGCCGGCAACTCCAGCTGTCGCCGTAGATCCAGCTCGAAGCGGTGCGCGCGGCTGTCCGGATTGCGCAGCGTGATGATCGCCTTGTGCGGGGTCCACGCTGCCCAGCCGTAGACCTCCTGGCGGTCTGGTGCTCCGCCAATCCAATGGCTATCGCGCAGTACGTCGCTGTTTTCGCGCGCCCATCGGGCGCCATCCGCGAGCACATCCCAGTCGTACTCTGTGAGCAGCCCTGGCGTAATGTATAGCTCCTGCAATTGCGTGCCGCTCCCGAAATAGGAACGCACCTCGTTAGCGAAATCACCGCCAGCCGCCGTGTTAAGGCGAGGATTACACTGCGCGTAGAGAATGCCGTGCAGCATCAGCGAACTGAGCGGGAAAAGCGGACTGCACACCACGACGTTGTGATAGGTCTGCGCGTCGCGGTATGTGATCCAGCGTTCGCGAGGAGTGCCGGTTCCCGCCAGATCGTCGTCCTTGCCACCACGCCAGATGGAGTCTGCGTAGCGTAGCCAGAACGGCGATGGATGCGTACCGGTGGTGAGATTGACGAAGGCGTCCGGTTTGGCCACGCGGATGTCCTCGATGAGCTGGATCGCCGCGTCCCAATCGCTATCGAAGAGGCTGCCTGGAAACACCCTGTCGGCGTTGCCCGTCCCGTCGAACTTGAACTGGTTGACGCCGTCCTTATCCAGCAAGGCGATCACGACCTCGTGAAAGCGTCGATAGTAACTCGGCCCTGATAGCGCAAGGCCATTATCGATGACCTCATATCCGGCGGCACGGCCGCGCGTCACACGTTCCTGTTTCGGCGCTCCGTAGCCACCCCACGGGGACAGCCATACGCCGGGCGCGGCGCCGTATCGTGCTGCAGCGTCGCGCAGCCGAACGAAGCCGTGCGGAAAATCCTTGCTGAAATGCCAGTTGCCGCTAAGGTCGTCCCAGCCATCGTCGAACAGAAATGAATCGATCTGCACGCCGCGCGCTCCATGCAACTCGCGGCCGATGGTTTCAATGCGCTCCAGCGCCTGGTCCTGCGTGTACGGCGTAAGGTAGCCGATGTCACCCCAGCTGTTGTAATGCAGAAACGGCCGATACGGGTGAGCCCGCTCCCGCTCCAGATAGGTGGCGAAGTCGCGCCGCAACTGGCCGTCGCGCACTACGCCGGCCACGGCGGAGTGGACCAGTGTCCTGTTCTTTTCCAGCGGCAATGCGCGTTGCAGAGTAAAGCTGACTCTGTCGCCGTCCACATGGCTTTCCGCAAGCGGCAGCTCGAAGCCCAGATAGAAGTTGCCCGCGATAACAGGCGTGCCCTTCAGGCCGCTGCTAGCGTGTGCGCCGGCAGCACGCGTCTCCAGCAGTGATACGACAGTGATATCTTCGTCCTGAAGAAGCGCCGTAACCGCCAGCTGTACACGTAGGTATCGTGAGCCTTCGCGCTGCTCCACGCTCCACTCCACTTTTAGGCGGCCTTGGGCGTCGACGAGGATGGCAGTCGCACGTCGTCCCGCGATTCGTTCGGCGAGGCGCGACGCGCGGGGGTTGGGTGCGAGCACGGTTTCGTTCACCGGCGCCACGACCCTCAGTTCGGCCACGCCCACGGCACTTCCGCCAGCGAGCCCTAGTGCGAACGGCGCGATGATGGGCAGCGTGCGGTCCCGCGCGAAATCGATTAACGAAAGGTCGACGAAACGTTCGTCCTTGACCGTCCAGCGCAACGCGATCGCGTCGTTACCGAATGAGCAGGCATCGCCCCTCGTCTGAAATACGGGCATGCCGGCTTGCGTGGGCAAAGCAAGGTTGGCGCTCATGGCGATTCACCAAAACGGAAATGCAATCGCCGACGGCGGAGACAGAGATTTCACGTCCGTCAGGTGCTGAGTCGACGGTAAGCACTTAGGTGACGTACGAGGCCCTGCTTGTCGCCCCGCTTGCCTCGAAGCAAGCCGAGATTGTGATGCGCATTTGCGTAAGAAGGGTTGAGCTCGAGGCAACGCGCGTAGCTTAGCTCCGCGTCATCGAGGCGTCCGAGGTTTTCCAGAGCCACAGCCCTGTTGAAGTGCAACACCTCGTCTTCAGGGAAATGAGCCAGCGCCTGCTCGAATATGGCGAGTGCATCCTCGCATCTCCGTTCGTCTTCGCATAGGAGCGCGCCCAAATCCACATAGGCCGCGTAAAAAGGCCCCATGGACACCTCAATGGCCATCCGGTACGCGTGCTCTGCGCCCTTAACGTCCGTGTCGGTTAGCTGTTCGGCAAGTGCGTACCATTCATCCGCCTGGTCCGCAGCGTCCTTCTGTTGTGGCCGGGTATCGAGAAATACAACGTCGCCCTTAAGTTCCGCGACTTCGAAATCCAGAAGCAGTTGCCCGGTATTGGCGTCCCATTGCGAGGGTCCCGTCTTGACCGCAATGGTGTTGCCTACTGATGTGACCCGGATGCCCGACAGCGGCAATTCATCCGGCAACTCAGCCTTCAAACGCGAAAGTGCATCAAGAATCTTACGGGATGATATTTTTGCGGACTGCAATTGAAACGCCGTACGAAGCACGACGACGTCCTGAAACGTGAACCGAAGTTCGTTTCGCGGCCCACGCGAAGGCGTGACGAATCCGGCTGATATCAAGCCAGACAGGACCCGCCGGGAGACGCCGAGCAGTGACTGCAGCCTGCGCACGGAGATGTCGTGTTGACTGCGCTTACGCGTCACTTGCGAGCTCGTACCTTGGCTGCGACTGCGGGCGCCTTTTCAGCACCTTGGGCAGGTTTGCGTGCTCGCGGCAAAATCGCCGGAGCTGCTTCTTCCGCATCCTTACTTTTACGTGCAGTCTTCGGCTTCGCACCGCCACGCGCGAGGCTTGCTCGCAACGCATCCATGAGATCTATGACCTGTCCGCTCGGGGCACGCTCTACAGGCTCGCTCGAAACAACCTGCTTGCCTTCAATCTTTCGGTCGATGGCCGCCAGAATCCGCTTCTTTTCCTCGTTCTCATATGCAGTCGCGTCGTAGTTGTCCTGCGCGCCTTGCTCAATAATCTGGAGTGCGAGTTTGAGTTCCGTGTCCGACACAGCGACATGTTCGATGTGCAGGTCGGCAAGAGACCTGACCTCGTCGGCGAAAAGGAGTTGTTGGAAAACCAACCCGTCATCAGTGGGCCTGACGACCACCATGTGCGTTTTTCCCTTCGACGCCCATTTTGCTAACGCACATCGATGGCTCTTGAGCAACGCCTGCTGAAGCAGGCTGTAGGGTTTGCCGCCACGTTTATCTGGGGCAATGAAGTAGGCTTTGTCGTAGTAAATCGGGTCGACGGACTTTTCAGGAATAAATACCACTATCTCTACGACATGGCTCGCGCCTTCCTCAAGAGCCTTCAATTCATCGGACGTGAACACGACGAATTT
This sequence comes from Paraburkholderia sp. EB58, assembly GCF_050436665.1. Lineage (NCBI taxonomy): Bacteria > Pseudomonadati > Pseudomonadota > Betaproteobacteria > Burkholderiales > Burkholderiaceae > Paraburkholderia > Paraburkholderia sp. EB58. The sequence goes on from NZ_JBNDMQ010000001.1 coordinate 117,956, forward strand.
ATCTTTCTCGAACTCGTAACCCTTCTTCATCGATGAACGGTCGATGACCTCACCGGTGGATTCGGCCACGTACTGCTGTTTCATCCGGGAGCCGTCTGGCGCCAGCATGTTGAACCGCACGTCCGCACCGCTCTCGGTCGCGGAATACAGCTTGACGGGGATGGTCACGAGACCGAATGACAATGATAGCGATGCGATTGAGCGGGCGGACATGTGCTTCTCCTCGCAAGCCGGCACTCGCGCGTCGACTGAGCATGGTCACCTCCCGAGAGTCAGGAGATTCCAGTGCGGCCCCTATCCCGGGGCCGCACGGCCTCTAAAGCTTACCACTGCGGAAATTCGCGTGGCGACGCACCCGCGCCAGGCCCAAACCGCACGCTCGATCCCGGTCGGCCCGTTCAAAGGGCCATAACTAGAGCTGACGCGCCCGGCCGCTGCTGAATAGCCGGATGATGAAGAGCAAAATAACCGCGCCGATGAGCGCCGTAATCAGCGAGCCGATAATACCGCCGCCCAAGTGCAGGCCAAGCGCGCCCCCAAGCCAGCCCCCTATAAAGGCGCCAACGATTCCTACAATGATATCTACAACGATGCCGAAACCACCGCCGTCGACGATACGCCCCGCCAAGGCACCAGCAATGCCCCCAATAATTATCCAGAAGATGATGCCATGTGAGACCGGGTCCATACTTACCTCCAAGTGGGCTGAGTCCGCGTTAGCGGCGAGCAAGCATTCCGGTCATGAGACCGCCCGTTCAAAAGGGCACGGCGCGCGAACCGAACGGAGACCATCAGGACCGCCGAACATTTGCCGGGAATGCCTCACCACATAGCAAGTGGCGTGCCTCGCGCATACTCAATAGGTCAACCCATACTGTATGGATGAACAGGCGTGATGTCACCAGTCCGTTCTAACACGCACAGCGGTCACTCCCCGCACCGCAATTACGCCGCAGCAGCTTCCAGCGTCAAGTGCACGGGTTCGGCCGTGGCTGCCGCGTGTTCCTTGATGAGGCGGTAGACGGTTGCACCGGGCACAGTCTCCGATTCGAGCAACTGGTCAGCGATCGCGCGCAGTACCGGTTCGTTGGCACGTAGCAATGCATAGCAGGCGTCGTTCAAGTCGCTGAGCAACACGTTGGCGTGCTCAATGGCGCTCTTCAGTTGCAGGCCGGCATACTGCTGCGGCAGGGCCGCAAGACTGAACAGATTGCCATCGACGTTGAAGCCGAACTTCGACACCATGTCGAGACCGATGCGTGACGCCTCCTGCAGATCCTGCGCGGCACCGCTCGATGCTTCGTCGAAAATCAGCAATTCTGCGTTCCGCCCGCCAAGCAGCACCTGAATCTCGTTGCGCATTTCCGTTTCGCGGTACAGGTGTTTATCCTGAGTCTTCGTGATCAGTGCGACACCTAACGCGCCGCCCCGCGGCAGTATCGTGACTTCCTCGAGCACCCCCGTGCCTAGCAACGCGGCAACGAGTCCGTGCCCGGCTTCGTGAACGGCAATGCGGGTACGTTCTTCTTCCGACAGCGCGCGTTCGGCACCGCTCACATCGCCGATCCGCGCAATCTTGATTGCCTCTACGAAATGTGCCGCGCTCACTTCGTCCGCGCCGGCCTTGCGCGCCACCAGGCCTGCCTGGTTGACGATCATTGATAACGTGGCGGGCGACAGGCGAGTGGTCAGTCGGGCGAGCTGGTTGTAGTCGATTTCGTCGGACTTCGCTGTTAGCTTCGATGCGTAGAATTCCAGAATCTTTGTGCGGTCTTCCAGGTCCGGCAGCCGCACCTGCACCGTGCGATCGAAACGGCCAGGCCGGCGTAATGCTTCGTCGAGATTGTCTGGGTGATTCGTCGCCGCGACGACGATCACGCCTTCATTCGACTGGAAGCCATCCATCTCCGCAAGCAACTGGTTGATGATGCGATTGCTCTCTGCTTCCACCGGGCCGCCACCCGTGTCCGTACGCTTACCAAGACCGTCGGCTTCGTCGATGAAGATCACGGTCGGCGCATTCTTGCGCGCCAGCTCGAACAGGTGCTTGACCTTCTGAATACCCACGCCGTAATACTTTGCACTGAAATAGCTTCCAGTGATTGAAATGAAATTCGCATCGCATTCGCCGGCGAGTGCCTGCGCGAGACGCGTCTTGCCAACGCCCGGGCCTCCCGTCATCAGAATGCCGCATGGAGCGCGCACGCCCATGCCGATAAATTGCATCGGCTCGGTCAAGTAGGCTTGCACATCGGCAAGCGCGGCTTTCGCTTCACCCGCGCCGATCACGTCATCGAAGCGTATCGCGGGAGCCTTCCCGAGCAAGCTGGCCCCACCCCTCATCTCACGGCGCATGAACCAGGCGAGGCCGCCGATCAGAAGAAAGGGTAAAAGCAGGCTCAACGCATCGCGCGTCTTGTCGAACACATCGTTCCAGCGTGCCATACCCGTGTGGATGTCCGCGTCCGGCAACCACACCAGCTGATATGGCGAACTGCTTCCGGCTTTCATTTCGTCAAGCAGCAGCGCATTCGAGAACACGGCATTGTGATCGGTGACGAAGTATTTCTCGCCCTTTGTCGTCGACACCAAGATGGCGTTGGGGCTCACGCCGATCGCGGCGACATTGCCGTCGTGAATGTCACGCAACATCTGCGTCGCGTCCTTTTCCTGACCGGCCCACGCAACTGCGTCGTGGCGCATCTGACTAGCGACGCCCGTCAGGGACGGACCAGTCTGAACCTCGCGCCGATCGTGCCGCCAATGCAAAAACATCGCGGCCCCTGCGAGCGCCGCCGCGATCACACCAAAAGTCACGTATCGGCCGATTCGCGACCTTAGTGAATTTCTTACCGGTTTCATCAATCGATTCTCAAAATGGGGCCGCATGTCATGCGCACAACTAATCTTCAGAGGAAGGCGAGGCGTGTGGAGACACCGCTGAGGCGCGCATTGCCTGCCTTAGCAGCGGGGCATCCATGGGTAATGCGACCGCAGGTGCACGGTCTGGCGCGAAATTTCGCAGAGAAAGTGAGCTGTACGAAATGCGACCCTCATTATCGGCGCCACGCCAACGGTATTATGCCTGCCCTCCCCGTTTGTCAAAAACGCAGAATGACGCGCTTTTGCGCCATTATTCCGCGTATTTACGGATCTTGCAGGGAACGCGGCTTGCTCGCCGACTGCGCGATGCGTGCACATCGCGTGCATGGGGCCGGCACGTAGCACCGTTGAGAGGCATCGATCTACCGGGATCTGCGCGATCTACGCCGGCGCCTAACGCAAGCGCGACGACGCCGACGACGTCTCCCCAAACGTCTGCTGCAACAGTTGCGCCGCAATATCCGCGACCCGGGCCACATGAGCTGTGGCAGCATCGCGCGCTCGCTGCGCGTCGCGCGCACGGATCGCATCGAGAATCCGGTTCATCTCTTGCACGGCCTGCCGACCGCGGTCATCGGAGGCGATCGTCATCGCGCGCAAACGGTTTATCCGCGCATTGAGCGTCTGCACGATTTCCCACGACACTTTCTTGCCGCCGCCATGGAACATCGCCTCATAAAACGTTGCCGTTAGCTCCCGTACCGTCTGATGCGCGTGAGCTTCGAAAGCCTGTTGGATTCGTGCGATGCACTCGGCCAGCAGCGCAATCAGCGCTTCATCCGCACGCTGCGCGCAAGCCATCGCCGCATCGCCTTCCAGCAGCGCGCGAATCTCGTAGATTTCGGCGGCGGTATCGCCATCCATCCTGGCGACGATCGGCCCTTGATTCGGGATCGAATCGACCAGTCCCTCCGTCTCCAGATGCCGCAAAACTTCGCGCACGACGGTCCGGCTAACCCCCAGTTCCTCACACAGCGAACGCTCGACCAGCCGTTCGCCCGGACGAAAGTGCGCCTCCAGAATCGCCGTACGCATTTTCTCAAGCGCGAGTTCGCGCAACGTCGTCGTGCGGCGTTCGACTTTCAGCGAAGGCAGAGCGTCACTCATGGTGTGCATTGCCGTCCTTACGCCTGAGCGAACAGCCGCACATCACGCGCGTCCCAATCGACGAGCGCCTGCGTGCCGATCGACAAGCCGCTGTCATGGCGATTTCCCGCCGGCGCGCGAATCGAAATCTCCTGCTGCCAGGGTGTCGCGACGGCGTAATGCATCGCGTCGCCGAGATACGTGATATCGCGCACGGTGACGGGCAAGCCCGCCGCACTGCTTGCGTTGCGCAGCGCCTGAATGCGCATCTGTTCCGGACGGATCATCAACGTCCCTTCATCGCCTGCCGTGAGCACCGGATTGAAGGTGCCCGAGCTCACCGTATGACCGTTCGGAAACACGCCGTTCATCCGGCCGTCGTTGTTCGCTGTCACACGCACCGGCAGGAAATTCGAATTGCCGATAAAGCTCGCGACGAAACGTGACGCCGGATTCCCATACAACTCCTCGCCGGTGCCGACCTGCTCGATGCGTCCCTTGTTGAACACGGCGATGCGATCAGAGAGCCGCAACGCCTCTTCCTGATCGTGGGTCACGTAGAGAATGGTGACGCCCGTCTCCTGATGAATACGCCGCAATTCGAGCTGGATTTCCTCACGCAGCTTCTTGTCGAGTGCGGAGAGCGGCTCGTCCATCAGCAAGACGGGCGGATCATAGGCGAGCGCGCGTGCAATCGCGACGCGCTGCTGCTGTCCACCCGACAATTGCGCGGGCATCCGGTCGCGGCACTCGGACAGATGCACGAGCGTTAGCATCTGTTCAACCTTGGCCTTCACTTCCGCATCGGGACGGCGGCGCACGCGCAACGGAAAGGCGATGTTTTCGCCCACCGTCAGATGCGGAAACAGCGTGTAGCGCTGGAACACCATGCCAATGTGGCGCTTGTTCGGCGCGACGGAGAGCAGTGGCTTGCCGTCGAGCAACACGCGCCCTTCGCTCGGCTCCTGAAAGCCCGCCACGATATAGAGCGTCGTACTCTTGCCCGATCCCGACGGCCCGAGAAAGGTCATGAACTCGCCCTTGCGGACATCGAGCGACACCTGATCGATAGCGACGACGTCATCGTAGGTCTTACGCAGGCGCTGGATTTGCAGGAATGCGGCAGTCATGGCTCATTCACCTCGGTTATCGTGCGCGGCGCAGTATGGCGCCCGCCAACATCAATAGGGTTGTCAATCCGACCAGCAGCGAAGACGCCGCCGCGACGACAGGCGTCAGGTCCTGCTGAAGCGTTGCCCAGATCCGTACTGGCAGCGTCTGCAAGGTCGGGCTCGACATGAAGATCGACACCACCACTTCGTCCCACGACGCGAGGAACGAGAAGATCGCGGCGGCGTACAGGCCGAGCCGGATCGCGGGGAGCGTGACGCGCAGCTTCACTTCCAGCGGCGACGCGCCACAGATCAGCGCCGCGTCTTCGAGCGCCGTGTCGAAGCTCGACAGCGAGTTGCTGATCGAAATGATGGAGAACGGCAGCGCGATGATCAGATGGCCGATCACGAAGCCCGTCATCGTGCCGTTCAGGCCGATGCGCAGAAAGAATGCATACAGCGCGACGGCCAGCACGACGACGGGCAGCACCATCGGCGTGAGGAAGAACGCTTGGGCGGCGTTGCGTCCGCGAAACTTGCCGCGCACGAGCGCTAGCGAAGCGAGAAAGCCGATCAGCACCGACAGCGCGGTGACGATGACCGCGAGCTTCGCGCTCGTCAGCAGCGAGTCGATCCAGCCCGCGTCCGTGAAAAGCTGGCGATACCACTCCAGCGTCCAACCCGGCGGCGGAAAGATCAGCCACTGCGAATTACCAAACGACAGCGCGACAATGAACACGATCGGCAGCAGCAGAAAGAGCGCGACGGCAGCGCCGACGGCAAGCAACATATAGCGCAGCGCGCCCAGACGATCGAAATCGAGCAGCATGTTATTTCTCCTGCCTGGCCACGCTCGTGAAGCGCAGTTGCAGCGTATAGAGCCCCAGCGTCACGGCGAGCAGCACGAAGGCGGCCGCACCGGCGAGGCCCCAGTTCAGCAGTTGCTGCACGAGCTGCGCGATCAGTTCCGCGAGCATCATGTAAGACGCGCCGCCCAGCAGCGCGGGCGTGACGAAATAGCCGAGCGCCATCACGAACACCATCAACGCCCCCGAGGCGATACCCGGCATCGCGAGCGGCACCAGCACGCGCCAGAACGCCTGCCAGCGGCTCGCGCCGCAGATGGCAGCGGCACGCAAGGTCGATGGATCAATGCTGCGCAGCGTCGCGTGCAGCGGCATCACCAGAAATGGCAACATGATGTACGTCATGCCGATGGTCACGCCGATCAGGTTGTTGACAAGCGTCAGCGGCTCGCTGATCACACCGAGCGCCATCAGCACACGGTTGATCGGCCCGGTCTGTTGCAGCAGCACCATCCATGCAAACGTGCGCGCCAGCAGGTTGGTCCACATCGACAGCAGCAGGATCGCGAACAGCACCGAGCTCAGCTTGCGCGGCGCGATGGCGAGCAGCCATGCGGTCGGGAAGCCGATCGCGAGCGTTACCACCGTCACGACCGTCGCAACCAGAAACGTATTGCCGAATACGCGCAGATAGGTCGTCGAGCCGAGCAGTTGTGCGTAGTTGCTCAGCCCCGGCGTGGGTTCGAGCACGCTGCGCAACAGCAGCGACAGTACGGGCAGCAGAAAGAAGATCATCAGCAGCAACAGCGCGGGCACCAGCAGGCGGATGCTGCGCCAGTCGCGCCGCCGGCGCGTGGCCGTCGCGGGCGGATGTGCGACGGTACTCAGAACATTAGGCATGGTGTCTCCCAACCACTCCGATTGCTATGCGACGCTCGCGTTCAGCGCATTCATTTCGACTGCCACGCGTACCAGCGCTTGGCGATCGCATCGCGATTCTCGGCCCAGTACTTCATGTCGAGATTGATCTGCGAGTTCTTGTACTGATCGGGCAACGTCTTTGCGATAGCGGGTGACATCAGCGCGGCCGACTTCACATTGATCGGCGCATAGCCGGTATCCGTTGCGAACTTCGCCTGCGCCTGCGGACTCGTTGCGGCGGCGAGGTACTTCATTGCTTCGTCCCTGTGCTTTGCGCCTTTCGGAATCACCAGCATGTCGGCGGCCGTCAGGTTCTGGCTCCACGAAATACCGACCGGCACGCCGGTCTGTTCGAGCGCATGCAGGCGGCCATTCCAGAACATGCCGATGGGCGCCTCGCCCGACGCGAGCAGTTGCTGCGATTGCGCGCCACCGCTCCACCAGACGATATCGCTCTTGATGGTGTCGAGCTTCTTGAACGCGCGGTCGAGGTCGAGCGGATAGAGCTTGTTGGGCGGCACGCCATCGGCGAGCAGCGCGATTTCAAGCACGCCCGGCGCCGACCATTTATACATCGCACGCTTGCCGGGGAATTTCTTCGTATCGAACAGATCGGCCCATGTGGTCGGCTGCGCGCCCGTGTACTTCGCCTTGTTGTACCCGAGCACGAACGAGTAGTAGAAGCTGCCCACTGCGTCCGGTGTCGTGAAGCGCGGATCCAGTTCGTCTTTCTTGACAACGGAATAGTCGATCGGCTCGATCAGTCCTGCCTGCTGCGCCGCGTACGCGAAATCGCCTTCGACATCGACCACATCCCAGTCCACGTTGCCGCTGTCGACCATCGCCTTGAGCTTGCCGTAGTCGGTCGGGCCGTCCATCAGCACGTTGACACCGGTTGCCTGCGTGAATGGCTGGGCCCAGTTCTTCTGTTGCGACGACTGCGTGGTGCCGCCCCAGCTCGTGAAAACAATCGGGTCCGCGGCCAGTGCGGGGGCCGCCACGAGCGTCGCCGCGCACAACGCGATCAGCGGCGCGATTGAGAAGGTGGTTCTGCTGCTCATGTCTTTCTCCAATGATTTCGGTTGTATCGTGGCAACGTGTACGGCGGCCAGTTGTGCGCTTTATCTCAGGCAAGCGGTGAAAAACGTGCTGGCTTCATGATCTTGTTTTCCATCTCTTCCATCAGCGCCTGGATCTTCGGCGCGAAGGCTCGCCATGCGGGGTCTTCAGCGAGCGCGGCACGGCGGCGTTCGCGTTCGTCGAGACTCGGATAGGCCCAGATATGCACGATCTGATTCAGCGGCCCGATCTCCGAAACGAAGTAGCCGACCAGTTGACCCAGATACCGCTTCTGCAACTCGATGCCCTCTTCCTCCACGAGTTTCAGATAAGCGGGCACGGCGCCCGTCTTGATGCGGTAGGTGCGGATTTCGTAGAACATGCTGGCTTGTCTCCTTGCGTAAGTGGCGGTGCGTCGATGGCGTCAGCGCGTCGGTGCATCAGCGCATCACGAACGGATCGGCGATCGGTTCGTCCGACGTGCGGATCCACACCGACTTCGTGCGCGTGTATTCGAGCACCGCTTCCAGACCGCCTTCGCGACCGAGACCGGACAGCCCATAGCCGCCGAACGGTACGATCGGCGACACTGCGCGATATGTGTTGACCCACACGATGCCCGCGCGCAGCGCGCGTGTGAGCCGGTGCGCCCGCGTCAGGTCGCGCGTGAACACGCCTGATGCGAGGCCATAACGCGTGTCGTTGGCGAGCGCGATGGCGTCGGCTTCGGTATCGAACGTGACGACGCTAAGCACGGGCCCGAACAGCTCTTCCACCACGCTCGGCACTTTTGCGTCCGCGCAATCGACGATTGTCGGCAAAAAGTAGTTACCCTGACCAACGCCATCCGGTTGCCTGCCACCGGTGACAATGCGTCCGCCCGCTTCGACGCTCGCGCGCAGCACCTTCTCGATGTGTTCCAGTTGCCGGCGGGTGGCGAGCGGTCCCATATCGGTGGTCATGTCCTGCGGGTTGCCGATGCGAATCGCCTTCGCTTTCGTAACGAGCCGCTCGATCAGCGCATCGTGGACCCCGCGCTGCACGACGAGGCGCGAGCCCGCCACACAGCTTTGTCCCGTCGCTGCGAAAATGCCCGCGATGAGCGCGTTGCAGGCGCTGTCGAGATCGGCATCGTCGAACACCAGCACGGGCGACTTGCCGCCGAGTTCCAGCGACGTCGCTGCGAGGTTCTCCGCTGAATTACGCACCACATGACGTGCCGTTTCCGGGCCGCCCGTGAACGCGATTCGCGACACAAGCGGATGGCTCGTCAACGTTCGCCCGCAATCGTTGCCGAAGCCCGTCAGGATGTTCACGACGCCTTTCGGAAAACCGGCTTCGTGTACGAGCCGCGCGAATTCGAGCAACGGCGCAGGACCGTCTTCCGAAGCCTTGAGCACGATCGTGCAACCCGCGGCAAGCGCAGGCCCCACCTTCACCGCCGACAGGAACAGTTGCGAATTCCACGGCACGACGCCCGCGACCACTCCGACCGGCTCGCGCCGCAGCGTGACTTCCATATCGGGTTTGTCCACGGGCAGCCACGCGCCCTGGATCTTGTCCGCGGCGCCTGCGTAATAGCGGTAGTACTCGGCCACATAGCCGATCTGGCTGCGCGTCTCGCGTATGATCTTGCCAGTGTCCTGCGTCTCGAGTTCGGCGAGACGCGGCGCGTGTTGCGCGACGAGATCGGCCAGCTTGTACAGCAGCTTGCCGCGCGCGCTTGCCGTGAGATTCGCCCATGCTGGATCGTTCAACGCGCGGTGCGCCGCGCGCACCGCACGGTCGACGTCGTCGGCGCTGGCGGCCGGCATGCTCGCCCACACGTCGCCCGTCGATGGATCGACGCTGTCGAAATGCTCGCTCGCATCTTCGAAGGCACCGTCGATGTATTGCTGAAACCGCTGGACCATGTCAGCCACTCCGGAGAGTTAACAGCGTTAAAGACAGAGTTAAAGGCAGGGTTAAAGGCGATCGTGTCAGCGCGCGTCGAACGCGGGCATGACCTCGGAAATGAACAACTCCAGCGACTTACGCTTACGCTCGAAGCTCATATGGCTGTCGAGCCAGAAGCTGTACTGGTCGTAGCCGAGTTCCTCATAGCCTTTGAGGCGTGAGATCACCTGCTTCGGCTCGCCGATCACAAGGTTCTTGCGAATCGCTTCGGGCGAGTACTGCGGGAACATCTCGACGTCGGCATCCGTCAGCGGCTCGATGAAGCCTTGCTCGACCGGCCGCTCGTTCTTGAACCATTTGCTGAAGTAGCGATAGAAACGCGCGAGGTCTTCCACCGCCGCGTCCACTTCGGCGGGATTCGCACCGACGAACGTGTGCATCAGCATCATCACCTGCGGACGCGGCACCTCGGGATGCGCGGCACAGGCGCTGTTGAAGCGCTCCATCAGATTCACGACCTCGGCGTCACCCTGGGCGAGCGATGTCACTTGCACATTGCAGCCGTTCGCGACGGCAAACGCATGCGAGTTCGGATCCCGTGCGGCGAGCCACATCGGCGGATTCGGTTGCTGGATGGGACGCGGCACGGGCGTCGTCGACGGCCACGACCAGAACTCGCCCTGATGCGCGTAATCGCCCTTGAAGAGCTTGCGCAACGCCGGCACGAGTTCTCGCATGCGCGCACCCGCGCCCATTGCGTCGAGGCCGGGCAAGAGGCGCTCGTATTCGAACGAATAGGCGCCGCGTGCGATGCCCAGATCGAGCCGCCCGTTGCTCGCGACATCGACCATGCCCGCCTCGCCAGCCAGCGCAATTGGATGCCAGAACGGCGCGATCACCGTGCCGGTGCCCAGACGAATGCGTTCCGTCTTCGCCGCCAGATACGACAGGTTGACGAAAGGGTTCGGTGCGATCGTGAATTCCATGGCGTGATGCTCGCCGATCCACGCTGTTTCGAAACCGCCGCGCTCGGCGATCTGCACCAACTCGGTCATCTGGTCGAACAGTTCGCGATGCGACGTCGTGTTGTCGTAACGCTCCATATGCAGGAACAACGAGAACTTCATGATGATGTCTCTCCCTTGGCAACTGCGGGCTGCGCGTCGTGCGCAGCGGGATTCGTCGGTGGATTGCTCCGTGGTGTCCTCAATGCGCGAGCGCAAGCGTCTGCACCTTGCCGGCTTCCGTGTCGCCGACATAGATGCCAAACGCGTCTTCGCTACGTTCGCGCACATAGCGCTCAAGCATCGAGCGCACCGCGTCGTCGCGCAGTTCGTTCCACGGAATCTGCGCCAACGGGACGATGCGAATCGCGCTGTCCATCCACGCCGCGCCGCTGTCGATCACGCGGCCGCGATAGTAGATTTGTACACTCGAAGACTGCCCGCCGCCCGATTCGAATACGGCAAAAATGAAGTCGAGATGCACTTCGAGGCCGAGTTTCGCCAGCACGCCGCGCAGGCTCGACGCGTCCGTCGCGGGTTCGAGCTTGATGCCCGTGGGCAATTGCAAGCCCGTGGGCGTGTCGAGCAGCACGAGTCCATCGCGATGTTCGAGAATCGCGCCCACTTGCGCACGCGATCCGGCGGCAGCCAGCGCATCCTGGGACAAGCTGAAGTTCACGTACGCGCCCCGGCAATAGCCGAGCGGCGACGAGCTGGTATGAAGAAAGTCGACCACACGCCCGATCAGAATGATGTGATCGCCTGCATCGACTACGTCATGCGTCGTGCAGTCGAAGGTCGCGGCCGCGCCGTCCATCACGGGCGCCCCCGTTGCACGCGTCTGCCAGGCGACCTGGGCGAACTTGTCGGCCGCTTTCGATGCGAACACGCCAGACACGGACTTCTGATCTTCGGCAAGCACGCTCACGGCGAAGTGGCGTGTCTGCGAAAACACCGCATAGCTCGACGCGGTCTTCGCGATGCACACGAGAATCAGCGGCGGATCGAGCGACACCGACGTGAACGAGTTGGCCGTGAAGCCGCGCGGCGAGCCGTCCGGCTGAATCGTCGTAACGATTGTCACGCCGGTCACGAATGCGCCGAGCGCGCGGCGAAATTCGACGATGTCGAAGGCCTGTTCGGTGGTCGGCTCAGTCATGGCATTCTCCGTTGATCGATACATGCGGCGCTTCTTCTGCCGACGCTTCGTCGAGAAACGCGAGCAGCCGTTCGTTTACGCGCTCGGGATCGGTGACGTTCATCATGTGCCGCTCGTTCGCAATGATCGCCGCCCGGCCGAACGGCGTGGCCGCCGCCATCGCGCGCGACATCGCCGGGCTCGAGTTCGGATCGCACTCGCCCGTGAGGAACAAAGCGGGCACGGCAAGGCTGGCAAGACGGCCGACGTGCGCGTCGTCCGAGCAGGCGAACAGCTGGTAGGTCCGTGCATAACCAATGGGATCGACCGACAGCAGCAGCCCGCGCACGGCTTGCGCTGCCTGCGTCAGATGGCCCGGGACCGGATCGCCAAACCAACGTGACAGGGTGGCGTCGACGCCCATATCCAGGGGCGGATTGCCGAGCGTCGCGGCGCGCGTCATGACGGCTTCGCGCTGTGCCGGCGTGCGTTCGTACACGGCGTTTAGCGCGACGACGCTCAGCGTGCGTTGCGGATGGGTCAGCGCGAATTCGAGCGCCACGAGCGCGCCCATCGAGTGTCCGACCACATGCGCGCGTTCGACACCCATTGCGTCGAGCAGCACTTTCAGTTGCGACGCGTATTCGTCGAGCGTCGGCGCGGCGGTCGGCAACGCGCTATCGCCGTGACCGAGCATGTCATATGCGACGACCCGGTAGCTCGCCGTCAACGGTTCGATCTGCGGCGACCAGATGGTCTGGTTCATGCCCACACCGTGAATCAGTACGACCGTGGCGCGCACCTCGTCCGACTGCGGCGTGTAGACGCTGTAGCTCGTGCCCGCGGCCTCGCCACGCGACACGACAGGTCCGGACGCGAGCTCATGCTTCATTTGATTCGAGCTCCTTCAGATCCTGATAGCGATCGCCGATGCGGTGATGCGGACGGCCACCAATCGATGCCCCCAGCGCAATCACCAGCTCATCGGGAGCAGGCGCGTCGAGGATCGAAAACTGCACGGTCAGATAGTGCGAGCGCATGCCTTCGTCGTGCTTGTGCATCAGTGGAATCGAGATCGGGCAGTTCGGGCCGCCACGCACATTCGTGAAGCTCAGATAGCTTTTCGCGCCGACCGCCTTGCGATAGTAGTTGCCGAAACGCAGCGTGTGGATCAGCGCCGAAGCGTGTTCGATCTCGCCCGACGTGCCGACGATTGCCGCTTTTCCGTAGCCTTCGACTGCATCGCCAGAACCGGCTACGCGCAGCACTTCGGCGGTCAGCATTTCGCCCAGTTGCGGCGCGAGCGCATGAATCTCCGGCTTCAGGTCTTCGACGAAGCCGCGCCCGGCCCACGGATTACGCAGCACGGCCGCCGCGGCAAACAGCTTCAGCGGCTTCGCCGCTTCTTTGCCGCCTTCGATGAAAGTCTCTTCGACGTAAGTGACCAGCTTGCGCACTTCCAGCTTCATATCGTTCTCCTGACGAGGGGCCGAGGCCGTGAATGTCGTTCGTTGAGATTATGGTATTCCATGTTATGGTCCGCAACAAGGTGATATATATTATGGAATACCATGATATGGCGCAGACCGACTCAGGCACGATTTCAGCGTGCGCGGTGCCATTAGTGCGTCATTTGTGCGGCGCAGCACCTGACGGCGGAATTTGTCAGAGGAGAGCGAAGAGCCTGGCAAGCAGGCAAAAAAAAAGCCGCCGGGATACCGGCGGCCTTCATGGGAACAGGAGGAATGCAGCTTAGGCGTTGCCGTTGGTCTCGCTTTGCTGCGCGAGCGCGCCGAGCGCCAGTTCGGAGGTGCGCTTGATGTGTGCGGCCGATGCCACCGACGCCGCATCGCCGTCACGTCGTTCGATTGCGTCGAGCAACGTGTTCATCTCGCGATTGGAATCGCCGCCACGCCCCGGCATGGCAATGGTCAGCGCGCGCAGCCGGTTGATGCGGGCATTCAGCGTTTTGACGACGGCCAGAGAGACATGCTTTTGGGCGCCCTCGAACATCGCTTCGTAAAAGCGCTCCGTATATTCGAGCACACGCGGCAGGTCCTGTTTCTCGAACGCCTCTTCGATGACCGCGCGGATCTCGCGCAACTGCCCGACGAGTTCGGGTGTTGACTGCTCGGCGCACGCGCGCGCGGCATTGGCCTCAAGCAGACCACGCAATTCATAGATTTCGCCGACCTGTTCGGGATCGAGCCGCGCGACGATCGGGCCTTGCCGCGCGACGATCTCGACGAGCCCTTCCGTCTCAAGATGTCGCAGCACTTCACGCACGACTGTACGGCTTACCCCGAGTTCGTCGCACAGCGTGCGTTCGACGAGCCGCGCGCCAGGCCGGAAGTACCCCTGCACGATTGCGCCGCGGAGCTTGTCCAGAGTGAGTTCCCGTAGCGTCTTGGCGTTGCGGTCAATTCTGAGGTCTGACATGGGCGGCGAAAGGAGAAATGGATATTGGCATTCCCGTGCGCCTGACAGGTCGGGGCTCGCGGGTTCTGGAATGCCATATTATCGTTCATCTTGCCTTTGTACCCACGGGGCTCAGTTTGCCGAGGCGCGCGGGTCATGCCGAACGCCACACCTCTGCACTGCCGCGCGATCCGCCCCGCTCAATGCCGCATCAAGGACCACAACAGCAGCGCCAGCAACACCACCACGATCACCTGCCAGAACAACACCGGATCGCTCTCGAGCAGGGGCTTGCGCCGAATTGGCGCCAGCGCGTCCCGACCGCTCGAAAAACGTTCGAGATCAGCGCAGACTTCGAGCACGTCCTGATACCTGCGCGCCGGATCGGGCTGTAGCGCTTTCTCGAGCACCAGGTCGAGCCATTGCGGCGCGTCGAGCCGGTACTGATAAAGCGGCACGCGGCCGTTAAAGCCGTAGGGCAGCTTGCCGCCACTGAACAGCCGGTACAGCGTCACGCCATACGCGAACACCTCGGAGCGCGCATCGCCCTGCGCGCCCTTCATCAACTCAGGCGCCATATAAGCGGGCGAGCCAGGAGCGGTGTCGGGGCCCGGCAACTGCATGCCCGGCATATAACCGAAACCGAGATCGAGCAGGCGCGTGCTATCATCCCGCATCACCAGCACGTTCTCGGGTTTGATATCCCGATGGAAGATATTGCGGCGATTTAGCGCGGCGATTGAACGGCCCAGCTGCTGTGCGATCCCAAGCGCACGCGTCAGCGCCATGGGTTGAGGCGCCTCCAGCAGTTTTTCGAGCGTGATGCCTGCGCCGAGCGGCATCACCACATAGAGCCGGGTTTGCCGGTCGGCATCGACCGGCAGCGGCGCGAGCACGCCATCGTCGTCGATCTTGCCTGCCAGCCAGCGCTCGCGCACGATCGACTGGCGCACGTTCTCGTCCTGCCCGACACGCGGCTTGGGAAACTTGAGCGCCAGCGGCGTGTTCGGATCGGCCAGATCGTAGCCGGCGAAAATCCTCGAATAGAAGCCATCGCTCAACACGCTCGTGAGCAGATATCCATCGACCACCTCGCCGGCGTCGGGCACGGCCGGAATCGGCAAGGCGCCCAGCACCCGCTCAAGGTAACCGACATCGAGCAAAGGCAGCGCCCCCACATCCAGCACCGCGCTCGTCACGTCGTCATGCGAGCCTCGCGTCACCGCCAGTGCGCCAAGCCGTCGTGCCGTGTCGAGCGCACCGCTGCGCGCCGCCAGCACCGTCTGCAACTCGCGCATCGGCACGCGGCGATAGAGCCCGTCGGAGCACATCAGCAGTCGGTCGCCTTCGCGCAGCTCAAGGGTTTCGACGCGCGTCACCAGCGTTGGTAGCATGCCGACCGCATGCACCACATAAGAACCGAAGGCGACCGGCACCACGTCATCGTCGCCAAGCTGGGTCAATTGGCCATCACGCAGCAGATAGAGGCGTACATCGCCGGCCGCCACCAGATACGCGGTAGCGCGACGCACGATCAGCGCCGCAAAGGACGCAGCCATCTGCTTCAGTTCGGGATCGACGCGGCCGATCTGATGCAGCCAGCCGTGTACGGCCTCAAGCGCGCGCGCAGCGGCCACGCCGGGCTGCAAAGTGTCGGGGAGCCCGTAGTAGGCATCGATAAAGGTCCGCACCGAGAGTTCGGCCGCCACCCGCCCGCCCTTGCTGCCGCTCACGCCATCGGCCAGAGCGATCACGCTGCCACGCGCAACGCGCGCGGCGAGATCGCCGAGCATCACACCGACGTAGTCCTCGTTGATGTGATGCTGCCCGCGTCCGCGGGCAGGGCAAGAGAAACAACCGATCTCAATCGCGGCGCACTCGCCCCGCTCCGGCCGCAACTGCAGGTCGATTTCCTGGCCGCCCATTCCGCGGCGGCTAGCGGGCCCTCCCTCTGGATCGTCTGGCATCGCGTCCGGGTTCGAGTTCGGTGCGGGCAAACTATCCAGGGGGAAGGGTTCATTCATTTACTTTTTGCCATGGGTCATCACGTCGCTTGTTTCCAGATCGTGCTCGATCTTCTCGAGCACCTGCGGCGAGCGCTTCTTGAGCATCATCAGCCAGATTGCGCCAACCAGCATATACGCAACGAAAAGATACGGGAGGATGTTATACGGATAATCGGGCACCGGATACACGCTGCCGATCACCGCGCCGACCATCGCCAGTGCGCCGAGAACGCCCCACAGCACGTTGATCGATTTGAGCTCGCCCTGCTTCTTCAGATAAACCGGCGCCGCGATTGCGACCAGGAAATATACGACCAGGAAGCCAAAGGTCGCAAACGTACTCGTATAACCGAAGGTGTTGAGCGGCCCCGTGCCGAGCATCGCAATGCACACCACGAAGGTCACGATCGAGGAAAACGCAACGGCCAGGTACGGTGTCTGGTGCGTGCGGTGCACCATGCCCATCGAGCGGTGCACGAACTGATAGCGGCCCATCGAATACAGCAGACGGCTCGCCGAGTTGATGCACGCAAGCACGCACGAGAACGCGCTGACCGAGGCGATCAGATAAAACACCGGGCCGAGCGGTGAAGCGCCGACACTCGTGAGCAACGTGCTGAGCACGGCCGAATCGCCGCCGAGCTTGGCCGCGTCGTCGTGGTAGGCGATCGTCATCGAATAGGCCACAAACATGAAGAAGAGGCCCGACAGAATCACGCACCACACCACCGCACGCGGAATGACGCGCAGTGGGTTCCGGGTTTCCTGGCCGAGCGAGGCCGCACTCTCGAAGCCCACGTACGAGAAGATACCGAGCACCATGCCCTGTGCCATGCCCTTACCGCTTACGCCCTGCAGCCCCAGTTGCGTATGGTCGATGATATGGTCCGGGTGCAGTGCGAGTACATAAATCAGCACACCGCCCACAATCACCACCGAAGCAGCTTCGATCGCCAGCGAAAGGCGCGAGGAGAGCTTCACGTCACGTGCCGAGAAAAACCAGGCGAGGCCAATAAAGATTGTGTAGATCGCCCACGACGGAATGGCGATGTTCCAGGCCGAAAAAGCATTCTGCACGAACACCACGCCTGCGGCACCAACCCCCATCGCAGTACCCACGTAAGCCGCAATCAGGCCCCAGCCGGCAATGCCACCGGCCATCGGCCCAAGCGCGCGCGAGATATAGATAAAGAACGAACCCGCCGACGCGATCCGGCTCGAGAGCGCGATGATGCTCATGCTCACCAACAGCAGCCCCAGCGTCGAAAGACCATAAATCAACCATGTCCCCGCGCCGGCCAGCGCCGCGATTGCGGTCACGTTGATCGACGGCGTGAAGGTCGGAGAAAGGTTCGCGATGGATTGGCCAATGACCTCGGGAAAACCCAAAGTACCAGCACGTAGACCGCTGGATGATACCGGCGCTGCTTGCGTAGTGCTTTGCGGAGTGCTCATGTAGGGCTCCTGATAGATGGGTGAATCAAGGTTGAATGCGCTCAACTTTTCCACAGTCAAAAAAATCGAAACAACTTAATTCATTTGGTCCATCCCGGAATCCACGATGTACCCGCGAGCGGAATGCGCGCCATCGCCGCGGCTTCCACGGTCAGAGCGACGAGATCCTCAGGCTCCAGGTGATGCACGTTCTGCTTGCCGCACGCACGCACGATCGTCGTCAGTTCCATGTTTAGCGTCTTCAGGTAGTTGCGCACCCGGCGCGACCCTTCCTCCGGCTGGACACGCTGTTCAAGCACCGCATCCTGCGTGGTCACGCCGACCGGGCACTTGCCCGTGTGGCAGTGATGGCAGAAACCCGGCGACGTGTTCAACGCCGCGTAATCCGCCGCTGCCGAATGC
Source organism: Paraburkholderia sp. EB58 (assembly GCF_050436665.1). Lineage (NCBI taxonomy): Bacteria > Pseudomonadati > Pseudomonadota > Betaproteobacteria > Burkholderiales > Burkholderiaceae > Paraburkholderia > Paraburkholderia sp. EB58. The sequence continues at coordinate 136,142 of NZ_JBNDMQ010000001.1, forward strand.
AGCGCGCCGTTCTGAAAGTACGTGTCGCTGTTGCAGCCGAGCGCCATCAGCATGCCCTGCCCGATCGCCACCGCGTCCGCGCCGAGCGCGAGTGCCTTCGCCACGTCAGCACCGGTGCGGATGCCGCCCGATACGATCAGTTGTACCTGGCCTTTCATATTCAGATCTTCGAGCGCGTCCACTGCCTGACGAACCGCGGCCAGCGTGGGAATGCCGACGTTCTCGATGAAGCAGGTCTGCGTCGCCGCCGTGCCGCCCTGCATCCCGTCGATCACGACCACGTCCGCGCCCGCATGCACCGCGAGCTTGACGTCGTTGAACGTGCGGGTTGCACCGACCTTCACGTAGATCGGCTTTTCCCAATCGGTGATTTCGCGCAGTTCCTGAATCTTGATCGTCAGATCGTCCGGGCCGGTCCAGTCCGGATGACGGCTCGCCGAACGCTGATCGACGCCGGCCGGCAACGTGCGCATGGAAGCGACGCGCGGATTCACCTTTTGCCCGAGCAGCATGCCGCCGCCGCCCGGTTTCGCGCCCTGACCGATCACGATTTCAATCGCGTCGGCACGGCGCACGTCGTCCGGGTTGAAGCCATAACGCGACGGCAGGCACTGATAGACCAGTGTCTTCGACGAGCGGCGTTCCTCCTGCGTCATGCCGCCGTCGCCGGTGGTGGTCGAGGTGCCCATGGCCGTGGCGGCCTGGCCGAGTGCTTCTTTCACGTTCGCGGACAGCGCGCCGAAGCTCATGCCGGCGATCGTGATCGGAATGTCGAGCACCACCGGTTTTTTGGCAAAGCGCGTGCCGAGCACCGTCTGCGTCGAGCATTTCTCGCGATACCCTTCGAGCGGATAGCGCGAAAGGGAGGCACCGAGAAACAGCAGATCGTCGAAATGCGGCACGCGGCGTTTCGCGCCCAGACCGCGAATTTCATAGAGGCCGCGCTGCGCGGCGGCATGGATATAGTCGATCGTCTTGCGGTCATAGCCTTGCGACTCTTCCTGCTGCAAGCGGGCGAAGTGAACGGGTTTGGCTTCCATGGGGACCTTCTTCGAGAGCGTGTGTTCAATATTCCTGGTTCGCGTCGGCGTTCCAGTGGTAGAGCGTGCGAGCAGAAGCGATCCGTTTGAACGACGCGGGGTCATGGTCCATGCCAGCGGCGGCGAGCAGTGCGCGTACGGCGTCGAGATCGGCCTGCGTCATCGGCTCGTATTGCGCGTCCGCGCCGAGCGATTTCACTTCGCCGCGCACGTACAGCACCGCTTCGTAAAGCGAGTCGCCTAGCGCGTCGCCCGCATCGCCGCAGATCACCATGCGCCCGGCCTGAGCCATGAACGCAGAAAAGCTGCCCACCGATCCCCCCACCACGATGTCGCCGCCCTTCAGCGAAATGCCGCAGCGCAGGCCTGCATCGCCGTCGATCACCAGCAGGCCACCATGCGCCGAAGCGCCTGCACCGTTCGAGGCGAAACCCTTCACATGCACCTTGCCGCTCATCATGTTTTCCGCGACGCCGGTACCCGCGCTACCGTCGATCTCGATCGTCGCGTGTTTGTTCATGCCGCCCGCGTAATAGCCGGCGTGACCGGCGATCGTCACTCGCACCGGCGCATCCACACCAACAGCGAGGTTATGCGCACCGTTCGGCGCGACGACCGTCACCGCCTGGCCTTCCAGTTCGCTTGCCGGTTTGTGCAAGAACTGGTTCAACTCACGGACCGTCGTGCGCTCCAGATCGAAAGTCAGGCTTTCCATACATACATCTCCTCGGGTGCAGGTTCGAAGACCCTGGCGTTCTTGATATCGGGCAGATGCGCGAGCGAACGGAACTCGGAAGCGATCGCGACGTAGTCGTCGTTTTCCGCGACCACCGCTGGCTTGCATGCGAACGGATCGCGAATCAGCGCGAGTTCGCTTGAGGTGCCCATCAGGAACGTGTAGAAGCCATCGAGTTCTTCGAAGCCCTTCTGCAGTGCGACCGGCAGCGTGTCGCCTTCGCGCAGCCGCCATTCGAGAAAGCGGCAGGCGGCTTCGGTGTCGTTGTCGGTATCGAAGTGAATGCCTTGCGGTTCGAGCTTGCGGCGCACACCATGCGCGTTCGACAGCGAACCGTTGTGAACCAGACAGAAGTCGTCGCCGGCTGTGAATGGATGGGCGCGGTCGGGCGTCACGGCGGATTCGGTCGCCATGCGCGTGTGGCCCACCAGATGCGTGCCCCTCAGGTTCGCAAAGTCATAACGCCCTGCTACTTGCGATGGTGAGCCGATATCCTTGTAGAGGTCGATCGAGCGGCCGCTCGAGAGCAGATACAGCTTCGGATAGTGTTCGCGCAGCCACGTCTTCACGCCTTCGACATCGCCTTGCACCGTCAACACTGCGTGATTGCCTTTCGAGTCGACTCGCGCGGTGACGTCCATCGCCGCATTCAGCGCTTCCACCAGCGGCTGCCACGCGAAGTCCGAGCCCTCTTTCGTAAAGCCCGCATAGAGGCTCAGCTTGCGCTGGCTCGCATCGACCGGCTTGCCGAACACCGCGAGGCCCGCCGAGTCCGGTCCGCGCTCGGTCATGCCGATCAGCATCGGCACCATCAGAACGCCCAGCCGCTCGCGCAGTGCAGGCGTCTTCACCAGCAAGCCTACAATTCCGCACATTGTGGTACTCCTTAGAAAAATTCGAGGTAGGTCTTAAGTTCCCAGTCGGACACGTGGCGCATGTATTCGAGCCACTCCATCCTTTTGAGCTTGAGGAATTCGTCGGCGACCGGGCCGAGCGCGTCACAGATCACGCGGTCGGACTCCAGTGCGTCGAGCGCCTGTTCGAGGTTTTGCGGCAGCACGCCGATGCCGTGTTCCGAGAGCCGCGCGGGCGACCACTCGTAGAGGTTTTCGTTGGCCGGCTCGCCCGCCGACATGTCACGATCGACGCCGTCGAGTCCCGCCGCAATCACCGCCGCGGTCGCGAGATAAGGATTGCATGAGCCATCGGGCAGCCGCAGTTCAATACGCTCGCCAGGCATGCGCACCATGGTCGAGCGGTTGTTGTCTCCGTAGCTGATATAGGCCGGCGCCCACGTTGCGCCCGTCAACGAGCGGCCAACCACGAGACGCTTGTACGAGTTCACCGTCGGATTGCACAGCGCGGTCAGCGCCGGTGCGTGGGCGAGCAAACCAGCCGTGAACTGGTAGCCGAGCGACGAAAGCCCCATGCCGAGCTTGTCCGCCGGATCGGCGAACAGGTTGCGCTCGCCGTCGCCGATCGACATATGCATATGCATGCCATTGCCCGGGCGGTTCGCGAACGGCTTCGGCATAAACGAGCAGATCATGCCGAGTTCATTGGCGATCTCCGAGGCCGCCATCTTGAAGAACACGTAGTGATCGCACGAGGTCAGGCAATCGGTGTACGTGTAGTTGATTTCGAACTGCCCGTTGGCGTCTTCGTGATCGATCTGATAGACGTCGATGCCTACTGCGCGCATCGATTCGGTGAGCTTTTCCAGGAAGACACGCGTACGCGAGAGACCCTTGTAGTCATAGCATGGCTTGGCGAGCGTATCGCTCGGGTCGCACGGCTCCAGCGTGCCGGACGCCGAACGACGCAGCAGCGAAAACTCCGGCTCAAGACCGGTGAAGAGGGTCCAGTTGCGCTCGGTCATTTTCGCAACCGCCTTCTTCAGCGTCACACGCGAATCGTATTGCCACGCCTGACCACCCACGTGACCGTCGCAGACGATCCGTGCCAGACCCGGCTGCCACGGCACCGGCGTGAGCGTCGCCAGATCGCCGACGGCCATGTAGTCGGGACCGTTCGGCTCAATGCCGACACCCCAGATCGCAAACCCCGCGAAGCCGGCGCCCGCTGTCAACACGCTCTTCAGATGACTGACCGGCACCGATTTCGCCTTGGCCACGCCGTGAATATCGACAAACTGCGCCAGCACGTACTTCACGCCCTGCTGCGTCAGATAAGCTTGCGCCTCTTCCGCCGAGCCGGACCGGGGCACGCATCCGAGTTCGTTGACCGGCAGCTTGGTCGCATCGTTCAGGTTCATCGCCGCTCCTTGCAACAACAGTGTTGGTGGGTTGGAAAAGCCACACGCAACGCGTGTGACCAGGCTATGCAACACGCTTTCGAACGGCGGTTGCCGCACGCTTCAAACCCGTCTTGGATCGGACGGGAACTTTATTGGCGATAAACTAAGATTCCCTTTGAGAAACTCCTTGCACGTGATCCAGGTACTACGATCTGCTACGCTTCCACTTTTCCTGAGGCCTACATGCAAACCGGTGAAGACAACAACACGCCGCTCGAACGCTACCTCGGCATCACCATTCGCGAGCTACGCCAGCGCCACGGCCTGACGATCGCCCAGGTCTCCGAGCAGGCCGGCATCAGCCGCGGCATGCTCTCGAAGATCGAGAACGCACAGACCTCCGCCGGCCTCGACGTGCTCAACCGCATCGCCCAGGCGCTCGGTGTTTCGCTCTCCACGTTGTTCCGCAATTTCGACGTGCCGCAAGGCGGCGCACAGCTCGTCAAAAAGGGAGCCGGCATGGAGGTGGTCCGCAAAGGCACCAAAAGCGGTCACACCTATCACCTGCTCGCTTACGACCAGGGTCCGCGCAAGCTCTTCGAACCCTTCCTGATCACAATGGAGGACGAGGCCGAGCGCTTTCCCGTGTTCCAGCATCCGGGCACCGAATTCATCCATATGCTCAAGGGCGTGATCGAATACCGCCACGGACAGCAAACCTACATCCTGCATCCCGGTGACACCCTCACCTTTCAGGGTGAAATACCCCACGGTCCTGAACGTCTGATCAAGACGCCCATTCAATTCCTGTCGATCTTTGTGTACCCGCAATCGAGCGCTGACTGATCTCGCGCTGCGTCCGGTCACGGCCGGCGCGCAAACCAATGCAACGTTTGTGCCATGTTTATCTGGGTGAATCAAAAATTCCCGTGAATAAACGCCTTGAGCGCAGTGAGGCTTGCTGAACAATCAGACCGAAGCGCTGGCTGGCTCGACTGCGGTGCACATCTTTGTTGCGGCTGGTGCGACCTTGCACAAGAACGAGGTGCGTGGTTAAGCTGCGTCAAAAGCAATGCTTATACAAAGCGGGGCTTTCCCTAGCCTTAGCCCAACGCGTCGTCCGGCAGATCGGGCAGCACACGCGCCAGCGACGGCCGGATTGCGTTGTCGAGTACGCCGCGCGTCAGCGTGACAATGTCGCCGGCGAACTGATCCCATTCGCCCTGCCGGTGCAGCAGAAAGAAATCGCGCCGCCCGAGGCGGCTCGGCGGTAACGGCATCACCGCGATATCGTCAAGGTAGTGACGCGCCTGCCACAAGCACAAGGGCGTCGAAATCGCGAAACCCACGCGCGCCGCCACCAGACTCAGCAGCGGATCGGTGGCGTCGAATTCGTAACGACGCGGACTGTTGATACCCAGGTGCCGCGCGAAACGCTCGATCTGCTGGCCGATCACCGAGCGCGCCGTGTAGCGGATCAGCGGCATTTCCTGGGCGAGCGTGCGCCAGTCGAAAGAGCGGTGGCCGCTCAGATGGCTGCGCGCAACTACCACGACAAACGCTTCGGAAAATAGCGGCACTTCGACGATTCTTGCATCGGTCAGCGTGGTCTGCGTGCAGATCGCGATATCCAGTTCTCGATCGTGCAGTTGCTTGCTCAGACCCGGCGTCAGGCCTGACCACATTGAAATCTGCCGCTCCGAATTCGACACTGCTCGGATCAACTCTGGGCCGACGGTCGCCGCGAACGAATCGACACAGCCCAGCCGCACCGGCATCTTGCCCGTATGCGACGCATCGCCGATGCGGGCGGCGACCATCTTCGCATGCTCGATCAACGGGTCCGCCAGTTCGAGCAGCGCGCGCCCCGCCACGTTTGGCCGCGGCGGGCGGCTCTCGCGGTCGAACAGCGTCAAGCCCTGATCGCGCTCCAGCGCGGCAATCGACTGGCTGATCGCGCTTTGGCTCACGCCGAGCTGCTTCGCAGCGCCCGACATCGATCCGCTGTCGCACACGGCGACGAAAGCCTGCAGCGCGCGCAGATCGATCGGGGTCGGGGTTCGTCTCATGGCTTGCTCCGCTCGCGTCGGTGACTTGCCGGTCATCCTGTGCGGCACCAAAGCATGGTGCCAATGTTCGCAGGGCCGGTGGTCAGGATGAGAAATTGCATTGGCTCCCCATAAGTTTGCCTAATACAAAATTAGCGCGCCCGCCGTTTTCCTAGAATTCGCCTTATCGCCCACTCAGAGGTCTACATGACCCACTACGACTTCATTGTGATCGGCGCTGGCGTCATCGGCGCGTCGGTCGCCCATCATCTCGCTGCACAAGGCGCGCAGAGCGTGCTGGTCATCGAGCGGGGCACGATCGGCGCGGGCACCACCTCCCAGTCGTCCGGCCTGCTGCGCACGCATTATTCGGTACGACAGAATGTGGAACTTGCGCGTTCGTCGTGGTGGGCGTTCAATAACTTCGCCGAATACGTCGGTGACGACGAAGCGTCCTGCGGCCTCGTCAAATGTGGCTATCTGATCTGCTCGCCAGAGGGCGACAAGCTTGAGCCGCTGCGCGCCTCACTCGCCGCGCAGCGGGACATGAGCATCGAAGTGCAGCTACTCGACAAGGATGAGGCACGCGAGCGCCTGCCGATCGCGAGTTTTGACGACGCCGCGCTGATCGGCTTCGAACCGGAAGCGGGCTTTGCCGATGCCTATCTGGTCGCCACCGGCTTTGCCCGTTCGGCGCACCGCCGCGGGGTCAAGATCATGGAAGGCGTCGCGGTGACGGGCCTCATCCGCGAGGGACTCCGGATCATAGGTATCGAGACGAGCGCCGGCCGCTTTGGTTGCGGCTCCCTCATCAGCACGCAGAACATCTGGACACCTGAACTCGCCGGCTGGATCAACGTGCCATTACCGGTGAAGCCGGAGCGTCACACGGTGCTCGCACTTGAATGCGAGGGCGCCGCCTACTCGTTCAAGATGCCTGCGTTCAAGGACCTGGGCTCAACCGGCATGCTCTACTACCGCAGCTATGGCGGCAGCCAGATGCTCGTGTCCGAGGGCGTAGTCGGCGAAACGCTGAGTTCGCCGGAGACGGAACAGGGGGACATCTCGCTCGATTATGTCGCCGAAGTCGGCGCCCAGGTCGCCGAACGCTTCCCCGCTTATGAAGCTGCGGGGCTCGCTTCGTCGTGGACCGGCGTCTACGACGTGACGCCCGACTGGAATCCGGTGTTGGGCAAGGTCGCCGATATCGAGGGACTTGTGGTCGGCTTCGGCTTCTCCGGGCACGGCTTCAAGCTCTCGCCCGGTATCGGCAAGATACTCGCCCAGCATGCGCTCGGTCAGCCGACAGACGTTTCTCTCGCACCCTATGCACTCGACCGGTTCGCCAGCGGCGCGCTACTGGTGGGCAAATACGGTTCCGGCGCGGTCTCCTGATCAAAGGATGCTGAAGTCATGACCATCAACATCATGCGACGCTTCATACCGGCTGGTAGACGGCCGCCACGACGCCAGAACTGAAGGGGGTCGCGTCGATCAGGCGCAGATCAACTGGGCTGCGCAGTCCGGAGAACAGCGGTTGGCCTTGGCCCAGTACAACCGGATGAATGACCATTCGATATTCGTCAATGAGGCCCGAGGCGACGAGGCTTTGGGCGAACCGGGCACCTCCCTGCGCAAGGATGATATTGCCCGGCTGTTCCTTCAGTCGAAGAACTTCCTCCGCGAGATCGCCGCGTGCCACCGCGGGTTCGGCCCAGGACTGCAGGACCGCCGCTGTGGGCGTCACGCCAGGCGTCCGATCCACCTGTGTCCCGTCCTTGATACCGCTCCTCGAAAAGATGACCTTGGGGATGTCGTTCATCGCCGGGGCAAGCGGGGAGTCCGAATACGGCCAGAACGCCGCCATGTCGTAATAGGTACGGCTCCCCATTATGTGCACGCCGGCTTCGTGAAGCGTATTGAGAACCCACTCCGTAGAATCGGCGCCCCGTGTCCGGAATATCCAGTCAAGCTCGCCGTTCGGTCCGCAGACAAAGCCGTCCATGGAGACGGACATCTTCAACACGAGCTTTCTTTTGGTTGGCGTTGCGCTAGCCATAAGTCCTCCTTAGTCTTTCGATGGTTCGTAGAACGAGGATGCCAATGTCGATTTTGGCTTCTTCGCATAGCTACGACGAACGACTGGGGCACAATTCGACATGGTCCAGGGAACAGGCTCAGTGGACCCGCGACGGCTCTGTCGCAGCCAATGCTAACTGGCGTCGTGCTGCAAATATTTGTGGGCGAACGCGATCGCCATGCTGCCTTCGCCGACCGCTGAAGCGACGCGCTTCACTGGGCTCAATCTCACATCCCCACAGGCAAACACGCCAGGAACACTCGATTCGAGGAGGTAGGGATCCCGGCTATGGGACCAGCGTCCCGCCTTGACGACGTCGTCGCCGGTGAGAACATATCCGCGCACATCGCGTGCGATTTCCTCCGGCAACCACTCCGTCTCTGCATCGGCGCCAATGAACACGAACAATGCACCACAGTCGTGTCGACGCACCTCTGCGCTCGCCCCATCGCGTACGTCGATCGCTGTCAGATGGGTATCGCCGTGCGCACCGACTACTTCCGATCGCAGTTGCACTTCTATGTTTGACTTCCCACGAAGCTGCTCGACGAGATAGCGAGACATGCTCTTCTCCAGCGAATCGCCTCGCAGGACAAGCGTAACCATGCGCGCATGATTGGCAAAGTACAACGCTGCCTGGCCGGCCGAGTTTCCACCACCGATCAGATAGACGTCGAGGCCGTGAGTAGCGTTCGCTTCGCTACGTGACGCGCCGTAGTAAATGCCTTTACCGATAAACCGGTCGAAGCCGTCAATCGCGAGGCGGCGCCACGTGACGCCAGTTGCGAGAATGATCGTTCGCGCCCGGATGACGCCACCTCCGTCGAGGTGAACGCTACGGCCGGCGACATCGATTCGAGCGACAGACCGTGTCACCAGAATCTCCGCACCGAGCCGCCTTGCCTGTTGCAGTGCACGGCTCGCCAGTTCGTCGCCCGACACGCCGTTGGGGAACCCGAGGTAATTCTCAATACGCGAGGACGTCCCGGCCTGCCCGCCTGGCGCTTCGCGCTCCAGCACCACAGTACGCAAGCCTTCCGACGCACCGTACACTGCCGCAGCGAGACCGGCCGGCCCGCCACCAATGATCATCGTGTCGTATTCGGTGAGGCGAGGCTGTGTCTGCAGACCCAGCAACTCCGCAAGCTCTCGTGTCGCAGGTCGGCTCAGCACCGTCCCGTCGACCAGCCGCAATGCCGGGCAATCTTGCTCTGGCGGACAGGTTCCAGGCCAGCGCGCCGTCACTTCGGGCGCATCCGGTGTCATCCAGTCGCAGCTGATCTGGTTGCGGGCGAGGAACTGGCGCAACGCGGTACAAGCGGTGTCCCAGCGACTTCCAATCATGGTCACGCGGGCCTTGGGCGGCTCGGCGGAGAGGCCCTGCAGTCCACCAATGCGCTCGCGCGCAAGGGCGCCCATCCTGAACGCAATTTCCGGCGACGCCGCAGCAAGTACGTAGTAGCGCTGCGCGTCCACGCGCATGACACGCGACGGCTCCGCGGCCCGATAGGCACCAGGAAACGGCGAACTCAGCGCGAGCGGCACTTCGCCAAAGATGGTTCCGGGCAGACGCCAGCCCAGCGTGCGCTCGACACCGTCGAACGTCTTGATGACTTCCATCTTGCCGGACACAACGGCGTACAGTGCGCGCTCCCCACCTTCATGGACTGCGAACTCGCCCGCGCACAGATGCAGGTCTGCGCACGTGTGCGCGAGATGTTCCAGTTCGTCGTCAGGGAGTGTTGAAAATAGTGGAATCGCCCGGATGTCGTCGATTGTCAGCATGGCTTCGTCCAAACAGGCAATTGAGGTGAAGTTAGTTATGCGAACGCATACCACAGCTGCGCGATAAACAGCAGGCAGGCCAAGCCAGTATATGACTTTCGGATGCGAATGTTTATTCGCTGGAGCCAGGCGCCAGATTCACACATCACCTTATTCAGGTGTTTCAACCAAAATTCACCATAATTACGTTAACAACCGCTGCTGTACCGTCGATAGTATTTTGGAAATCACTACTCATAGCAGGACATGGCATCTACGCCACGCTCGATTTCCAAACGCATCCCGTTCCGACGCTACCCGTTACGACCTGTGCTGAGCGTCTGACGAATCGGATCATTTCGCGGCAGACCGGCAGTCCCATACAGGAGGCAATATGCACATAGGCGTTCCGAAGGAGATCAAGAACCACGAGTACCGTGTCGGTCTCACGCCGTCATCCGTGCGCGAGATCGTCGCGCATGGACACAGCGTGGACGTCGAGACAGGCGCTGGCGCTGGCATCGGCGCAACGGACGAGGCGTACCGGGCCGCGGGCGCGCAGGTTGCATCCAGCGCTGAAGCGGTGTTTGCCGCTGCCGACATGATCGTCAAGGTGAAAGAGCCCCAGGCGCCCGAGCGTGCGCTGCTGCGCCGAGGACAGATTCTATTCACCTATCTGCACCTCGCGCCGGACCCAGAGCAGTGCGCCGATCTCGTCCGAAGCAACGCGGTCTGCATCGCCTACGAGACCGTCACGCAACGCGGCGGTGGACTGCCTTTGCTCGCGCCCATGTCCGAGGTTGCGGGCCGCATGTCGATTCAGGCGGGCGCTTTCAGCCTGGAACGCGCGCACGGTGGCAAGGGTATCCTGCTTGGCGGCGTGGCGGGCGTGCCCTCCGCGAAGATCGCGATCCTCGGCGCCGGCGTGGTCGGCACCAATGCCGCGCAGATGGCTGTCGGCACCGGTGCGCAGGTGGTCGTAATCGACCGCAATGTCGACGCGCTGCGACGCATGGACAGGCTGCTGGGTGCGCGCGTGATCACCGTGTATTCGAATCAGGACAATATCGAACGATACGTGCTCGATGCCGACCTCGTGATCGGCGGCGTGCTCGTGCCCGGCGCCGCTGCGCCCAAACTCGTCACGCGCAAGATGGTGGATGCGATGAGCCCGGGCTCCGTCATCGTCGATGTCGCGATCGACCAGGGTGGGTGCTGCGAAACGGCGAAGCCTACGACTCACGCGGACCCCACGTACAAAGTTGGCGAAGTCGTACACTACTGTGTCGCAAACATGCCCGGCGGTGTGCCGCGTACGTCCACTTATGCGTTGAATAACGCGACGCTTCCCTTTGTCCTGCAAATCGCCGACCAGGGCTGGCGCAAAGCGCTTACAGATGACGAACATCTCCGCCGTGGCCTGAATGTCGCGTTCGGCAAGGTGACCTGTCCCGAGGTCGCCGAAGCACTGGGCTACACCTGCGAGGACGCAGGCGTTATCGCAGCTGAATAGCAAAAACATGGAGACGAAGCGCGGCGGTTTATCCGGTCGCGCTCTCGAGCCAACTTGGTGCCGTGATTCGCCCCCTGGCAGACTCGGCCCGCCGACTTTCGCTATGCAGCGCCGACCTTTCTACGCGGCCGGGCCGTTACGCCGTCAACGGGGGGGCCGAGAAACTCGATATCCCATTTCTTACCGAGGTCCCGTAATTTATCGGGTTCGGGCTCACCGTTCGCCATGACACCACGAAGTTCGGTGAAAAAAGCCGCCGCATCGAATCCCGGCGTGATCAGAACCAGCATTCGCGACATCTGGTCGGCGATGTTGGTAAACCGGTGCGTGCTGCCCACATGAGCAACCACGGTTTCTCCTGCGCTCACGACCATGCGCTTCCCGTCCACTTCGAACAGGTATCGACCACGCGCGGGCGTGAAGTCATGCTCGCGGTCGGTATCCGGTAACACGATGGCATGCAATCGAAAATCCGCTAGTCAGCCATCACTCGTGCATATCGTAGAACCGAAGAATTAGCTCAAAATGATTTTCTGGCGGTCACATAGGATCGAAGGAGAGCGTTGCTCCGTGTCGCTATCGGTCGCTACTGGCTTTGCGGAGATACGCAGCGACCGCCCCTGTCAGCGCGATGCTCTGCAACTCCTCCGGCGATGCCAGATGCGCGGCGATAATCTCACGATTATCAAGCCGCAACTCGGGCATGCAATCGAGGTGCAGTTCGAAGAAATACACCCGGTCTCTTCGCCCGTCCCAAATGCCGCAGGCGCTGCCCGCGGGGAGTAACGGGTACGAAGAGAGACCAATCTCTTCCTCCATTTCGCGCTGCGCCGCTGCGTCAGGCGTCTCACCTGGGTGGACACTACCGCCGGGAAAATTCCACTCGGTCCGGTACGATGACTTCACAAGCAACAGCGCCTGTCCGACGTAGATTGCTACTAGCGCGCCCTCATGGTTAGGCCGTCGAAGGTGCCACCAGGCGCGAGCGAGCCGGAACCCAACGCGAAGTGCTATGCGCCAGACAGAATCGATCAGCATATCCGGTCGCACTCGCTCAAGGCTTGGCATGAGGTCTCCTTTCCTACGCTCACTCGGGATAGCCATTGTCAACAATTCAGGGGCGTATGTCGACCGGACGTGCGCTTGCGTCGAAGGCGAGCAAGCAACGCCAGGCCCTGGCGGCGGGCCACATCGCCTCGTCACAACCCTAAGTACTCCTCCCCGCCGGTGACGTTGTCATCAGCGCTGCCAGGCCCGCGGCACCCGCTCCAATTACGCAATAACGCGCCTGTTTCGACATCGTTCTATCCATCTCTTCTGATCGTGGGGCGGTATGCCCCGAACTGATCTGCTTCATGGACACGACTATCGGAATGTCAAAATTGCACGTGAAGGATGCCGGAACGGGTGTTTCCCATAGCCAGGTCCTATAGGAAGGTGTGCTGACTGCCGTCAGGTCCGAATCTAATGCGCGCGTAGGAAGAGACAAAAGGCCGCTGCCCGTGAGGGCAGCAGCCTTTGGATGAAGAAATCGACCTTCAGATTTGCCGATTTCGTGAGGTAGCTGTTATTGGCCAGCCGGCGACACTGTGCTCGGGGTCGCCAGCGTGTTGTTGGTCTTGGGTGCGCTGGTGCCGGGCGTCGAGCTATTGCTATTCGGCAGACCCGAGTTCGGCGACCCGGCCATGCCGCTCTCCGAATTGGGGGTACCTGGCGTGCCGTAGCCGCTCGTTGCGCCGTTCATCTGATTCGACGGGCTAGCCGTGCTGCCCGACGTACCGCCGCCGTTTGAGCCTCCGGCCGCCTGTGCATAAGCGCCGCCCGACAGCGTGAGTGCGGCGAAGGCCGCGATTAATGTACTGGTTGCCTTGTTCATGATCCGTCCCTCCTTGATTGAACTGGAATACAGACGCAGACGACCGCCGCCTGCTTGACCATGAATTCAGCAAGCGTCGTGCCGCGTGTTCTTATCTGCTCACGTCCCGCATATCGCGATGATTTCGGTGCTTGTTGCTTTCAGGAACGGGCCACCGTTCCAATCGCCAAACCATTCGACATCGCGGAATCCGGCTGTTCTTATGTCATCCGCCAGGTCTTCGCGGGACATGAAACGCAATCGGCTCTTACTGTTCTGACGAGTGTTGTCCCGGTGAAACATGTAATGCGTCTCAAACTCCACGAACTGGTCCGCCACTGCTGTGCATTCGTGAAAAACATCGACAGGTCCATGCTCGTTCGATTGAACCGAGCGCGCCGAAATCGCTGGCGTCCAAGCTCGCCATGACTGAACGCTTGGGTTGCGGGTCTCGAACATGAATTTTCCTCCGGCTGTAAGAAGCTCGCGCGACGTCCGCAGGGTTGCTATCACCTCATCGTCCGTCAACAAACACTGAAACGCATGCCCGGTCATCGTCACCACATCAAATGGAGGAGAGGTCGGTACGCTGCTGACGTCACCTACGATCCATTGCACCCTGCTGGCACCCGGACGTTGCCGAGCGTGTTTGATCATCATCGGGGAGGGATCGACCGCAAGGACTCTATGACCCGCAGCAGCCAACCGAAGCGCAAAGGTTCCAGTACCGCATCCCAAGTCCAGCACCCGCCGACTCTGGCTACCGATTTGTTTTTCGTAGAAGGCGTAGTCCCAATCTCCGGCATTTAATAGATCGTAGAGGTCCACTAGCCGAGGATCGGCATAGAGTCTGTTTTCAACTTTGGACATGCACTGGCGCTCCTTCGGGAGGGTGTCGCAACCCCGAGCAGTTCTAACGTTCAAACTCGATTTCGAATTTTATCTTGCTGAACTCCCGAAATTAGCGCGCCAGTCAAGCGTCTGTTCGTGGCCGTCAATGCCTTATACGATCAGCATCAACCGCCCAAATTCGCAGGGTCGCAATCAGCAGAAAAAAAAGACCGCTGCCTGTGAGGGCAGCGGTCTTCCTTACGATAGGTGGCGAATGCTGTTATTGGCCAGCCGGTGACGCTGTCGACGGAGTCGCCAGCGTGTTGTGACTCCCGGGAACGTTGGTGAGGGACGTCGAGCTATTGGTCGTGCTATTCGACATGCCCGAGTTCGGCGACCCGGAGCCCATGCCGCTGTCCGAGTTGGTGGCGCCAGGCGTGCCGTAGCCGCTCGTTGCATTGGCGGCCGGCGACACGGTGCTCGGGGTCGCCAACGTGTTGTTCTGTGCATAAGCGCCGCCTGACAGCGTAAGTGCAGCGACGGCCGCGATTAGTGTGCTGGTTGCCTTGTTCATGACCCGTTCCTCCTTAATTAGACTGGAATTTCGATGCAAACGATCCATTCGTATGTCTCCATAGCAACTGATACCAGTTTAGGGAAGCAGTCGCTAACAATTAAGCGCATTGCTTGCAAAGATGAATTTCGATTTTCGGAGTGAGGCCGCGTTGAACGCGGACTTCGGCCCGCATCTCTCGGGCGAACCCGCGAGGTTTCAAGGATCACACGTGGATTTTGATTGGTGGAGGAGCGCCCTGGCAGGGCGTCGCAAGACAGGAGGTACGTCGTTTCCCACAAGCACAAGACGTCCATCGCCTCCTTGCGGAACTGTAAGGCCTGCGCCTCCGTGGCGGTGACGGCGGTCAGCTCAAGACGATGCCCTCTCACGATGAGGTGTTTGCGGCCCGTTGCCTGAATTGCGCGGACGACTCGGGCTCAGCACACGCCCGCTGAATAGCCTGCAAAACCCGGCTCACAGTTAGCCACCCTGCGAAACTGCGATGTAACCGCTCGCGGGGCCTTCTTCTCACCGCCGGCTCCTGTACTCGATGCCGCAACCGAATAGCTCACCTAACTATTTACCCGGCGGCTGCGTTGGTCATACACGCTGTCGTACTCGCGGCTGCCAGGCGTTTTGATGGATTGCGATCGCCCCGCCGTTATGTGAGACTTGATCTCGCCGTCATCATTTGCGGTTTCCATTTCATGCTGTCGTTGGGACGAACGTACTTATCGACACGCACGTTGAAGCACATGCCCTTACGGATCACACGTGGGTTGTGCCCGTGACCTGCATCTCGATACTCAAACGGAGAAAAATATGACGTTACTGCAAACAAGGAAACTGTTGGCTTTGCTCGCATCGGGCACGTTGATGCTGAGCTCCGTCGTTCCCGCACTTGCCCAGTCTAGCGGCGTGTCCGCAACCGACACCACGTCTGCCTCCGCGCCCAGCACAAAGGCAGAGCAAAAAGCACAGCAAAAGGCACAGCAAAAGGCACAGCGAAAAGCAGCCCGCAAGGCGGCGCGGGCGAAGAACACCGCCGAACTGAAGAAATTGGAGAGCAACGGATATCAGCCGTCCGAGAACGATTCGAATTACCCGCAGAATCTGCAGAACGCAGAGAAGAAGGCAAACGCAGGCCAGGCAGCGAGCCAATAAACGGGTTTGAGGGCGCGTGTGGTCCACGCGCTTGACCTCCAGTTCTCTCGCCCTTGCGAAAACGCCAGTTTTTGCTACTTCAGCACACCATTGCGTTTGGCGATATGCGTGGACATCGCGTCCATCAACGGCGGGTTGAGCGCGTCGTACGGTGGGAGCCCGAGCTCAGTGAGCCGCGCACGCACATCGTCCATCTGTTCCGGTCTCGCACCGCCAGCTTCGATTACCGACGAGACGAAAGCCGCAAAACGCGGCTCTTCCCAGCCGCCATCGTCGGAGAGTTCGACGTGAATGAAGTCAAGACCGTAGAACGGATGGTCACGGTTTTCTATCCGGCCATACATGTGCGCTCCGCACGCCTTGCAGGCATGACGCTGGATTGCCGCTTTCTCGTCGACGACCTGGAGTTTCTCGGCATGAGCGGTGACTGCGACCTTGTCGCGCGGGGCCACGCCTATCATTGCGAAAGCTGCGCCAGCCGGTTTCCAGCACTTCGTACAGCCACAAATGTGGTTGTGTGCGACGTTACTTTCTACCCGGACTTCGACTTTGTCGCTCTGGCATTGGCAGTGGAGCGTGCCGCCGGTGAAACCCGGCGTGCCCTTCTTGACACCGCCGTCCACTGACGGGTGTATTTTCAAGGTACTCATTCTGTTTTCCTCCAATGTTTCTGAATGAAAATCGGCGCAATGAAGCTGCACCGAAGACGGCGCACAGTCGTGTCCTAGTAGTTGATCACGGTGCGAATCGCGATTCCCAGGGGTTTTCCTGCCCCGAATGCAACCGCAGCACGTGATTTCATGACAGATCTCTGGACGACTTGAATTTGTATAGACAAGCTTGCACAATTAAAAGACGTGCCGCAAGCAGTTTTGATCGGGAAGTCGTCAATCCTCGGGAAACCACTTATATATTAAGAGTGCTTATCGTCATGCCGGGAGCGTTGCGCAAGTCCGAATTGAGGTGCGGATTCCTCGCTTGAGATGGCATACTGGCTGGTCCTTATCGGGCCGTTGCTGCATGCTCCTGGTTGCCATATGTCGTCTTCCTGATGCACACGACTTTCGGTTGAGTCATTTCCTCGTACGCAAACCGGACACCTTCGCGGCCCAGGCTTCCGTACTTGAATCCCCCGAACGGCATCGCATCGAATCTGTAGTCCGATGAATCGTTGATCATGACCCCGCTCGCTTCCAACTCGTCGACCGCCTTGAGCGCGGCATGCAGATCGTTTGTGAAGATACCGGCATGCAGGCTGTACTCAGGGCTGTTGGCAAGGGAAAGCGCCTCATCCAGTGTCTCGATCCGTTGCAGAACGACAACCGGGCTGAATATCTCCTGCTTCCAGAGGTCACATTCGAAGCTGACGTCCTCGAGTACCGTCGGAGCGTAAAGCGAACCGTCTTGCGTATTCCCGCACAGCAGCTTGGCTCCCTGACTGATCGCGGCATCCACCACGCGTTTCGTTCGGATAGCTGACTGAGCTGTGATCATCGGTCCAACGTCCGTGTCAGGCAACGCGGGATTGCCTGACTTGAGCGCTCGAGTGCGGGCAACAAAGCGCTTCCTGAACTCGCTATAGATGGACGACTGGATCAGGATCCGTTGCGTGCCAATACAGTTCTGGCCCGCTGCCCAGTACGCTCCGGACACGCACGATGCAACGGCGTCCTCGAGGTTGCAGTCACTCAGAACGATGACCGGTGCGTTGCCTCCCAGATCCATCGCGAGCTTTTTGAGGCCTGCGGACCTGGCTATTCTCTCTCCGGTTGCGAATCCACCCGTAAAGGAAACCATTCTGACGTCCCGGGACGAGACGAGTGCTTCGCCGAGCGCTGCGCCACCCGTCGCGACCGACACGACGTTTGGTGGCATTCCGGCCGCCACCAGATATCCGACGAGCTTGATCGCCGAAAGTGGCGTGAGTTCGGATGGTTTTAGAACCACGGCATTGCCGCCAGCAATCGCCGGCCCGAGCTTATGCGCGACCAGGTTTAGTGGATCGTTGTACGGAGTGATGGCAACGATAATGCCGAGAGGTTCCCGAGTGAACCATCCCTGCCGGTTTTCCGATCCTCCATACGCGTCGAACGGCACGACCTCACCTACGTTTCGCCGCGCCTCATCGGCGGATAGCTTGAGCGTGTTCACGCAGCGCAGCACTTCCTTGCTGGCCTGCCGGATCGTCTTGCCTGCTTCCGCGACGATGAGATCGGCAAACGCGTCCTTGTCACACTCCACGAGCGATGCGCAGGTCTCGAGCACGCGGGCCCGTTCGTGACGGGACAGGTTCCGGCAGACGCGCGCGCCATCCTTCGCGGTCGGGAGATGCGTCAATTGTGAATGCGTCATTCATTTCGAAACGCCTGTGGTCGTCTTTTCTTTCGAATGCGGAAAATGGCAGAATCCAGCGCGCAAGCACCCTTAGCGCATCTCGCGCCCGGTCCCGTCTAGAGCGTAAGCGAGCCTTCCACGGATGTGACGCAAGAACCGCCGACGCTTACGGTTCCGTTCGCATCCACACTTATCTTGACTCGTCCATCTCGACCGACGCAGCGTCCCTGAGCCGCCACGTACTCGGTTCGGCCGGGCGGCAACAGGCCGCGCTGCCACTGGAAGGCGGCCACGCTGCCGTTGCCGCTTCCGCAGACAGGATCCTCGTCGACGCCACAGGACGGCGCAAAGGTACGCACTTCTATTGACGCGTCGTCACCATGCTCGCGAGCGCCGAATACGGTCAGGCCCGTGACGCCAAGGCGGCGTTCGAGCTCAGCCAGTCTCGCGAGATCCGGCCGAAGATCCAGTACGGAAGCCGCATCGTTCAGTTGCGCCACGATCCAGACGGGGCCAACGTTCACGATAGCTGGCGCAGTCTTCAGGTCTACTTTGCATCCGAGGATGCGCTCCAGCTCTGCCACGTCCGCCGTGTGCAGGGGCTCCAGCTTCGCAGGCGGTAGCCGGAAGGTGAGCTCGCGGTCTGCGCCTCCCGCCCCAATTGTCAATTCGACGAGCCCGATGCCGCATTGCTGAATCAATCGACCGCTTTGGCGAGGCGCGACGCGCCCGGCTTCCAGGATGGCGTGCGCACTGCCAAGCGTCGGATGTCCGGCGAAAGGAAGCTCGCTACGCGGCGTGAAAATCCTCAAGCGGTAGTCGGCGTCGGCTGTCGTGGGCGGAAGGACAAACGTCGTTTCCGAAAGGTTGGTCCATCTCGCCACAGCCTGCATCGCGTCGGCGCTGAGGTCCTCCGCATCCATTACCACGGCCACTGGATTGCCCAGAAGCGGCCGGAAAGTAAAGACGTCAACGACTTTATAGGATCGCTTCATGTTTCCTCCGTCTGAATCCCGCGAACTCGTGCCGCTCAGGCTGCGCTCACGCTGTCGAGCTCCGTCCGTGCGAGACCGTACTTCGCCATGCGAGCACGGTGATCCGCCGAACCGAGGTACTTCCGAAGCTGCTCATTCACAGCCTGCAGAAGTGCATGATTGCTCTTGTTGAACGAGAAGGCGCCGAGAGGTCCTCCACCTTCCTGACTCGTTTCGAGCCCAACCACTTCCAGTTCCTTATGGACACCCGCCAGGACACGGCTTCCCACCGCCGTGCTCGCGTACGCGTCGATCTTTCCTGCGAGCAGCGCGTCGATCGCTTGCGGTTGGTCCTTGTACGCCACGATCTGGTTGTCGCTCACGCCCGCCGACATTGCGGCGTCGTATTGAATCGTCCCGGCAACGATCCCGAGCCGAGCGTCGTTCCGCGCCGCGACGGCCTGGTAGCTCGCCAGCGCTTTCGGATTGCCATGACGAAGCAAAAAGCCATCGCCCAGCGACCACACCGGCACACTGAATGCAACGCGCTCGGCACGCTCGGCCGTCACAAATATCGGCACGTTCATATCCCAGCGACCTTCCTGCACGCCAGGCAGAAGCTCTTCGAATGAGGTCAAATGATGTTCGATCGAGGATACACCGATCGCTCGAAGCACCACGTCAGCCAGCTCGATATCGGCGCCCGTCGCACAATGATCTTCACCTGTCCAGTAGAACGGGGGTTCCTCGAGATACGCGATTCTTACTCTCATAGCGGTGCTCCACATGTCCAAGGGTTAAGACTCGTTAGGCAATCGCGGCGTCCAGAGCCGACGAGAGCGCGGATAACGCGGATTCCAGGCGCGCAGGCGGCAGATAGCCAAAGCCCAGCCGGAATACACGGCTGCTTTCCCCGAACCATGCTCCGGACGCCAGTTGCAAGTCATGACCTGGCAGCAGATCCCAGAAGCGTGAGACGGCAGCCTCGTCAAATGCCTCGGAGCGCAGGCGCACGCAGCACAGCGCACCGGCGTCGGGGCGGACCCACTCGACGCGTTCGCGCTCGCTCTCGCACCAGTGCGCCAGTTCCCCGAGAGCGCCGGCGAGCAACCGGCGTCGCGACGCGAGTACCCCTTCCCTGTGACGCAGCAGCACGGTGGCGAGCGTCTCGTCGAGCACCGAACCCGAGATCACGGTGTTCATCTTGGCGACGGTCAGACGCGCCCGAAGATCGGCGTCCGCCACCGTCAGCCAGCCTGTCCGCAGGCCCGGCGCGCCGAGCGCCTTCGATACCGACGCGCCGGTGACGATGCGCGCGTCGAGCGCCGCAAAACTGTCGGCCACGGCATCGTCGCCATAGGCGGCTTCCCGATAGGTCTCGTCGACGAAAAGTATCGCTCCCGGAGACCGCCTTTCCATCAAGACAAGTAGCTTCTCGATGTCGGCACGAGACGTCTGAACGCCAGCGGGATTTTGTGGCGAAGCGATGCTCACGAGCTTCGTCTTCGACGACAGACTTGCGTCGATCTGGTCCAGGTCCAGCCGATAGCCATTCTCAAACGACAGCTTGATCTCGCGGACGTCGACGCCGGCTCCGACAAGGCAGTCACGGCTCGGCGGGAAGCAGGGTGTAGCCAGGACAGCCTCGTCGCCGGCCCGGCAGACCTCGAAAGCGAGAAGAAAGAGCCCCAGCGCGGTACCTTGCGTCGTAATGATCTGCTCGGCTGGAACGCCGCAGCCCTCTGCAATGGCTTCGCGCAGTGCTAACGACCCAGCGGAGGTTCCATAGCCGAGTTTGAGATCGCGGATACGGTCGAGACCCGCCAGGTCCAGCAATTCGCCGACCGTCAAGTCTTGCGAAGTGCTCTCCGCCAGATTGAGCGGCCGATTCACGTCGAGCAGTGAAATGATCTCATTGCGAGGAAATCTCCCGCGCCACGCCGGGGAATTCGCTTCGTTGAAGCCAGGCCGTTGTCTTTCGTCGAAATTCTGCTGGAAACCGTTCATGCTTGTTCCTTGCATTTGCTGTTAGTGCATGCATCGTAGCGCTCTCCGGTCGACCATAACAGTCACAATTTTCCGCAGAATGGACCATCACAATTCTCCTTGGCGAGCTGAGGTGTCGCGTCGATAATCAGGGATTACTCCGTTACGAGCGCTTCCATGGACACACCCACTTCGTACCGCTACGAGCAGTTGGCCGAACTCATCGTCGGCATGATCGACAAGGGCGCGCTCGCACCGGGCATGCGGCTACCATCCGTGCGCGCAGTCAGCGAGCAGCACCGCATCAGCATCTCCACGGCGTTACAGGCGTATCGCCTGCTCGAGGATCGCGGCGTCCTCGTCGCACGTCCGCAGTCGGGCTTCTACGTCGCGGCCGCGCGCCGCGGTGCCCTCGCCTTGCCGTCGGCCTCGCGGCCGCGCGCGAAGGCCTCGACCGTGTCGATCAGCGGAGCCGTCGCGGGGCTGCTCGAGCACGCATCGAATTCGGCGCTCGTCCCTCTTGGCTGCGCCGTGCCCGACGCAGCGCTGCTGCAAGCGCAGCGGCTCGACCTCGCGCTCGCGCGCGCTGCGCGTCAACACGGCACGCGCTACAACACCTACTGCGCACCGCACGGCGAGCCGCGCCTGCGCCGCGAGATCGCAAAGCGCGCGATGCGCGTCGGGCATGCGCTCTCGCCCGACGACGTGCTCGTGACGTGCGGCTGCACCGAGGCGCTGACGCTCGCGCTTACGGCTGTCGCCAGGCGCGGCGATACGATCGCGATCGAATCGCCCACCTACTTCGGGTTCCTTCACACCATTGAAATGCTCGGTCTGAAGGCATTCGAGCTGCCGACTCACCCGACGCGCGGCATCGACGTCGGCGCGCTCACACGCTTGCTCGAGACGGAACCCGTGGCGGCATGTTTGCTGTCATCGAGCTTCAATAATCCACTCGGCTCGGCGATGACCGAAGCCGACAAACGTGCCCTCCTCGCGGTGCTCGCGCGGCATGCCGTACCGCTCATCGAAGACGACGTTTACGGCGACATTCACTTCGGTCGCGAGCGGCCGAAGCCGTTCATCGCGCTCGACGGCGGCGCCAATACGATCTACTGCAGTTCGTTTTCGAAATCCCTTGCGCCAGGATACCGGGTCGGGTGGATTGCGGCGGGCGCCTATACGCAACAAGTGATGGAGCGCAAGCTCGCGTTCAGCCTCTGCAGCCCGGTCTTGCCCCAGGTCGCACTCGCAGACTTCCTGGAGAGCGGCGCCTACGATGCTCACCTGCGCCGCATCCGCCGAACCTTCGAAGAAAACCTTGCGCGCATGACTCAGACGATCGAGGCAAGCTTCCCCGCCGACACGAAAGTCAGCCGGCCAGCAGGCGGCTTTGTACTCTGGCTCGAACTGCCAAGACGCTTCGACTCGCGTGCGCTCTTCGACGAGGCGCTCGAGCAAGGCATTTGCTTCGCACCCGGCGACGTTTTTTCCGCGAGCCGGCGCTTTCGCAATTGCCTGCGCTTGAGCGCTGGGCATGCCTGGGACGACCGCATGGAAGACGGGGTCCGCCGCCTGGGCCGGCTCGCACGAGCGCTGCTCGCGCGCCAGGCGGCATTGGTGAATGGATAGGGGCGCGATCAAAAACCCGATTGCCGGCCGTTGGCCGTCCGACTGAGCGAGGGTTAGCCCGCGCCTCGGCGGCAGTGCCAGAACGCCCAACGGATCGTCGCATTCAACCAACATGTGCCCACCCCAGCCGCACACTCGTGCGCTCGTTCCTGTGACATTCACTCGAATCAAACCGTAATAAGCACTCCGCAGTACTTGCAGCACTAAGTGCTTTCGACGCCGACAATGTTGACGCGAAGTGACGCGAAATGAAGCTGACTTTCGCGAACTCGTCGCGCTACCTCTGCGCTCGCACCATCATGCAATGTGACTCAGGTTTTCGTCAAACCAAAACCCTGTTCGCCAACTCAATCGCGTCGCTCTTAGGCATCTTTGCGTACACCCCTTGCGAGAGAGCGCTCTGCAGAGCTTGAGAATTTTTCGTGAGCGTACCCGCAACATTTCCAAAAGAGGTCTGCTGTGAATCTCCCCGCCGCCGAACATGTTGAGTGGCTCGTCAGTCATTCGATGCTTCATCAACTCCGTACCCGCGCCCGCACATACGCCGGACAAGCCAGACTCTGGTTACACCCGTACGCCGAATCTAAACCTCGAGTGGCATGTGCGATGTCGTCCGTGTGGTTCACCGCCTACCCCGGGGCGGTCATCTCGGCAACGGGCGACTCCGTCCTTCGGACCCTCGGTAGTGATGCTCTTTGGCGCGCACTATCCTCAATCGGCATTCAAGCGGTTCACCCCGGTCCCACCAAGCTCGCGGGTGGTCTCAGAGACCGGACTTTCACGCCGTCAATTGACGGCAATTTTGACCGCATCGGCCTCGGTATCGACCCTCGCTTCGGCACCGAAGAAGAGTTCGTCGCAATGAGCAGAATGGCCGCTGCTCACAACGCGGTCGTCATTGACGACGTCGTGCCATCGCACACAGGAAAGGGGGCCGACTTCCGGTTAGCCGAGATGAACTACGGCGACTACCCTGGCCTCTACCACATGATTGAAATCAAGCCGGAAGACTGGAGCATCCTGCCCGACGTCGCCGAGGGACGCGATGCGGTCAACCTGACGCCGAAGGTCGTGGATGTACTCAAGGAAAAGTGCTACATAGTCGGACAGCTTCAACGTGTGATTTTCTTTGAGCCAGGAATCAAAGAGACCGATTGGAGCGCCACGCCTCCCGTCGTCGGGGTGGATGGTGTCACCAGACGCTGGGTCTACCTGCACTACTTCAAGGAGGGACAGCCCTCGCTCAATTGGCTGGACCCGACATTCGCCGCACAGCAGCTAATCATCGGCGATGCCCTCCACTCGCTTGATGTTCTCGGGGCGCGCGGGCTGCGTCTCGACGCAAACGGTTTCCTGGGCATTGAGCGCCGGGCGCATGGCAACGCGTGGTCCGAAAGTCACCCGCTTTCGATTACCGGTAACCAGCTGCTGGGGGGAGCCATACGTAAAGCCGGAGGCTTCAGCTTTCAGGAGTTGAATCTCACCGTCGATGACATCGCTGCAATGTCAAAAGGTGGCGCAGATCTCTCCTATGATTTCATCACACGCCCCGCCTACCAGCATGCGCTATTGACAGGAGACACCGAGTTTCTCCGGCTTATGCTAAGAACAGTCCATCAGCATGGAATCGACCCGGCTTCTCTCATCCATGCGCTCCAGAACCATGACGAACTGACGCTGGAACTCGTGCACTTCTGGACGTTGCATGCAAACACGACATTCGCGTTTCAAGGCCAAACGTGGCCCGGAAACATCCTCCGCGAACATATCCGCGAGACGATGTACGAACGCCTCAGCGGTGAACACGCCCCCTATAACCTGCGCTTCGTCACGAATGGCGTTTCTTGCACGACCGCCAGCATAATCGCCGCCGCCCTTAACATTCGTGAACTCGACTCTTTGACCGAGCACGACAAAGCGAACATTCAACAGATTCATTTGCTACTTGCGATGTACAACGCTCTTCAGCCTGGCGTCTTTGCAATCTCAGGCTGGGACCTTGTGGGTGCATTGCCGTTACCCATCGCAACGGTTGAAGAGCGCATGCTGGATGGCGATACCAGGTGGATACACCGCGGCGCTTACGACCTGACTGGCGAAAACGCAACCGCGGCCTTGTCCGAGGAAGGCATTCCTCGAGCGGTAGCGTTGTATGGCCCCCTACCCGAGCAACTGACCAATCCCGATTCATTTGCCTCGCAACTGAAACATCTCCTCTCGGTGCGCGAAGCATACAAGATTGCCTCAAGCAAACAGATAGCCATACCTGAGGTCACCTCACCAAGCCTGCTCGTCATGGTCCACGAACTTCCTGCGGGCAAAGGCACTCAAGTGACTGCGCTGAACTTCAGCGCAAGCAACGTCGACGAGACGATTTCGCTGGCTGGCGTTGCCCCGGGTCCCGTCGTGGACATGCTAGCGGAGTCGGTTATCGGTGACCTGGACGAGTTCGGATCCTTGCGAATCTCCCTGGACGGCTACCGTGGAGTTTCATTGCGCATCGTGAGCGCATTGCCCTCGGCACACGTTGACGAGGTTGGTGAAAGTTGACGCGAACTAGAGCGCACACTCCTGCGTTCAAGCCGCGAGCGCTTCAGCGTGATCGCGCGAGCGCGTCAGCGTGGTCGCATTTGGCTTCCGCAAGTGCCACAATATGGAAAGCGAAGCCGCCAAGGCCTGCGGGCTGAAGGCGTTGAAAAAAACTGGAGGACAACATGCGATTAGCACACGTGGCTTTGTGGACGCGCGACATCACCGGCGCTGCCGACTTCTGGCAGCGCTATTTCAACGCGGAAGTCGGTCCGCTCTATCGAAGCGCACGTCGCCCCGGCTTTACATCCTGCTTCGTCCGCCTGACACCAGACCAGTTTCAGATTGAACTGATGAGCGCGCCTTGGGTCGAGGAAAAATCGGCTGATGAGTGCCTCGGCTGGGACCATATTGCCATTTCTCTTGGTAAAGCCGAAGCAGTCGACACGCTGGCAGAGCGTTGCAGAACAGATGGAATCCTGTTGTCGGGACCCAGGCTCACAGGTGACGGCTTCTACGAGGCGGTGATAGTGGCACCCGATGGCACGCGAGTCGAAATCACCAGTTGAGAGCGAGCCTCCGATTATGGATTCGATCGAAAGCTACCTTCAGTTTGCCAGCTCAACGCTAGACGAAACTGGCCCTATTGGTCTGCGCTATTTCAGACAGCCAATCGACATCGCGCAGAAGGCTGACGCCAGCCCTGTAACGGTTGCAGACATCGAAATTGAAGCACTGATTCGTGACCGGATTGCGCAAACCTACCCATCGCACGGCATACTTGGAGAAGAGCAGGATCCGGTCAATATATCGGCAGAGCTATGCTGGGTGATTGACCCTATCGACGGCACAAAGAGCTTTATCAGTGGCATGCCTCTCTGGGGCACCCTTATCGCTCTGCTGAAGGACTCGCATCCCGTTCTTGGCATCATTGATGTACCGGCGCTCGGCGAGCGATACGTCGGCACGCCAGGACGCGGAACAGAGCGCAACGGGGAGTCAATCAGGACGAGCCACTGCACTGAGCTTCGCGATTGCAACATGTTCGCAACCTCGCCGGACATGTTCAGTGCCACCGAATTCCAGGTGTTCGAATCATTGAGCCGTCGTGCACGGTTCAGAAGATTCGGCGGAGATTGCTATAGCTACGCCATGCTCGCAGCCGGGAAAATCGACGCGGTCATCGAAGCGGGACTCAAACCGTACGACTACCTTCCCATTGCGCCAATTGTGACCGGTGCTGGAGGCGTTATGACTGATTGGAACGGCAATCCGTTGACATCGTCGAGCGACGGCCGTGTCATCGCCGCCGCAACCCCGGCGCTGCATCGTGCTCTGCTCGAAGAAACGATTAAGCTTCAGCGGACAGAGATTTAGCGCGCGCTGCTCCACCGTGTGCTCCAACAAGCGCGTGCACCGGTCGCATAGCAACCGGTGCACGACTCACTAGCTCGCATTGCTGCGAACCAGGCACCCACTCCTCAATTACTTGGCCGTCGCAACGGGGACCGGGGCAGCCTTGCCATAGGCAACCTCGACGTTGCCAAGGCGACGCAGGCGGATGTTAGCCTGCTCCGCATGACCCGAGAAGCCTTCAAGAATGCACAGGCGCGAGCAATACTCGCCCACGAGCACAGATGCTTCATCGGTCAGGATGCGCTGATACGTGCAGGTCTTCAGGAACTTGCCCACCCACAGGCCGCCGGTGAAGCGAGCCGCCCGTGAGGTCGGCAGCGTATGGTTCGTGCCGATGACCTTGTCTCCATACGCGACGTTCGTGCGAGCGCCGAGGAACAGCGCGCCGTAGTTGCGCAAACGGTCCAGAAAGAAGTCCGGGTCGCGCGTCATCACTTGCACGTGCTCCGATGCGATGCGGTCCGACTCGCGAATCACTTCTTCGTCGTTTTCGCAGATGATGACTTCACCGTAGCCTTCCCATGCCTTGCGCGCGATTTCGGCGGTATCGAGTTGATTAAGCAAGCGCTCGACTTCCGCGAGCGTCTTTTCGCCCAGTTCCTTCGACGTCGTGATGAGCACCGCCGGCGAGGTCGGGCCGTGTTCAGCCTGGCCAAGCAGGTCGGTGGCGACGAGCTCGGCATCCACCGAGTCATCCGCAATAATCAGGGTTTCCGTCGGTCCCGCAACGAGGTCGATACCAACCTGACCGTACAGCTGGCGCTTTGCCTCAGCGACGTAGGCGTTACCCGGACCGACGATGACGTCCACTTGCGGGAATTCGCCAATGCCCAGCGCCATCGCGGTCACGGCTTGCACACCGCCGATGCAGTAAATCTCATCGGCACCCGCGATATGGATTGCGGCGATAACCGGCGCGCTCGGGCGGCCTTCGAAGGGGGGCGACGTCGCGATAACGCGGCTGGCACCGGCTACCTTCGCCGTCACTATGCCCATGTGCGCCGAGGCGACCAGCGGATACTTACCGCTCGGGATATAGCAGCCCACCGTCTCGACAGGAACATTCTTGTGGCCAAGAATGACGCCCGGTAACGTTTCGACTTCGATGTCACGCATCGACGCCAATTGATGGCGCGCAAAGTTGCGAACCTGTTCCTGTGCGAACTTGATATCCACAATTTCTTGCTCTGTCAGCTCGGCAACGCAAGCGTCGATTTGCTCTTGCGTGAGACGAAACTGCGCAGGATTCCACTTGTCGAACTTCGAGGAATATTCGTGCAGCGCTTCGTTCCCGCGCGCGGAGATGTCGGTAATCATCTCTTCGACAACGCGGCGGACCTGCTTGGTGTCAGCTTCGCCAGTGGGTTGCGTAGTGGCCGACTTCAGAAAAAACGACATGGTTGCCCCTTATGATGCAAACTCAGAAGTTGAGTGGATTCTTCAACGATAAATTCTTACGTAGCTGAGACTCTGTATTTAGAGTCCAAAAGCATTTCGTGGGAAAGCGCGTCACTTATGCAGCGCGAAGCCAGTATCAGTCGAGAAAAGCGCCAACTCAATTTCGCGAGAAGCCTCCAGGATGACGCACTGTGACGCTATTTTGGTTTGCACGCTATGCACGTTGCCAGTTGCACAATGAGCGTCTCGCATCTGTAATCGCAAAGCGGCTCGTGCATCGACGAATTCTGAAAATCAGCTATCCTGATGAATGAGCCGAGGACCTCTATTACCCTGCCGCAGAAGTCTGTTACGCAGCGTCGAACTGCAAATCTCCCACTCGGATTGCCGCGTCAGTCTCGTGCCGCGCAATCATCACCTCGACCAAGGCTGGCCCAGTACTATCAAGCGCGCGTCGGAATGCCCCCTCCAACTGGGAGGCATGCTCGACGCGCCACGCATCAAGGCCAAAGCTTCTTGCGATGTCCGCGAATGCAAGGGAGTAAGGGCGTCCGTCCGGCAGGGAGAATTCACCGATGCTCGGCCGCACAGCTGGTGACCCCACTGCACCGGATACAAATTCTGGCCCGCTTTGATTGAAGACTACGAAAACCACAGGAATGCAATGCATGACGCTGACCGCCATTTCCTGCATCGATTGGAGAAAATCGCTATCTTCAACCACACATACGACTTGCCGCGCAGGCATCGCAAGCTTTGCGCCTATGGCAGCAGGAACAGCCCAACCGCCGGCGACCGACGCTCCCGCAGAAAGAAAAGTGCGTGGGACATAGACCGGGAAATGCTCGCGCGCAATGTGCGCAACGGCGCCCGACCCAATGACCGCAATGGCATCGCGATGCAGTACTTTACGAAGCTCGAGGAAGGGGCGCGGCGCGCGAATAAAAGTTTCGTGCGCTCCAGACTTGCTGGCGACTGAACTGCGCCACTGTCCACGCAAGTCGCGCATGAGTTCAATGAATGCCTGTCGGCGAGCGCCTGTGGCTCGCGTCAGCTTTCCGTTCAGCGCGGACTTGAGGTCGACTAGCGCGCTTTTCGCGTCCGCGACGACGCCAACTTCGACGGGATAGCGCTTGCCGATTTCGTCCCGCTCGACATCAATTTGAATCAGCTTTTTCCCGGCCAGCCCAGATACGCTACGGCCACCGCCATTGACGCCGGTTAGGTCCGATAGACGGCTGCCCACCGCAACGACGACGTCTGCCTTGCGCAGGAGCGCGGTTCCGCAGGCACTTCCCATTGACCCTACAGAGCCGGCATTCAGGTCGTGGTCGTGAGGAATCGCTCCAATGCCGTTGCCCGCAACCAGCACAGGCGCCGAAAGCGCCTCGGCCAACGCGTTGAGCTCGGATGTGGCATCGGCAGCCACAACGCCGCCTCCTGCGAGAAGGATAGGACGCTCTGCGCCGGCAAGAACACCAGCGGCCTGCTCAATGACCGCAGCGTCCCCTCGCAGCCTGTTTGGCGCGAGCCGGTTCTGGAGGGATTCAGAGCTCACGTGGTCCGTGTGGTTCTGAATTTCGAGTGGGACTTCGAGATGGACCGGACCTGGCCTCGCCCCCAGCACGCTGTTGAAAGCACTATGTATTGCCTGCGGCAATTCGGAGAAACCGCGCACCTTCCACGACTGCTTCAGGCCGCCGGACGCCAGGTCTGTGTCCCAGCCCGCGCCGGCTTGTGTGGAACTCACCGGGGCCGCGTTCGCATCGTCACTAGCCCGGTCTCCCGTGACGAGAATGACGCCACAGGAGTCAGACAGGCAGTTGGAAAGGGCCGCGGTGGCGCTTAGGATTCCGGTCCTGGAAGGAAGAATAACGGCCATCGCACTACCACACGCACGGAAGTATCCGTCCGCCATGTGCACCGCACTCTGCTCGTTCACGACCCGGATAAAGGGAATTCCAGCCCCTGGCGCATTGAGACCCTCGAGAAGTGCGCTGTTTCCGTAGCCGGGCACACCAGCGACATATCGAACCCCGTACGCGCGCAACTCCTTCGCGATGACCTGTCCGCCTGCTAACTTCACTCGATACTCCCGATATTTTGATGCGCAAAAGACTGCCTCGCGTTGACGCAAGCCTCTCACGTACCAGTATTCGCGGCAAAAAATCCCAACTCAATTTCGCACTTGGCAGATTTGCGACGCACTCCGACGCACTAAGTGCACTTCTTCCCTCAACCGCGTACGGCGCCGCTCAGCGAAAAGCCGCCCCTGAAAAATCGCGACATCACGAAGTAGAGGACGATGACCGGTATGGAGTACAGAATGGAGAAAGCGGCAATCTGTCCATACCGGATCGTTGCGGACCCAATGAAGCTGTAAATCGCGATGGGCGCGGGTTGGCTCGATTGGTCGGCTATCAACACAATTGGAATGAGAAAGTTGCCCCATGCATTCACGAAGCTGAAGATGGCCGCGGACGCAATGCCGGGCATGGCCAGCGGGATGATGACCGAGCGAAGAATGCGGAAGGTACCCGCCTGCTCCATGCTCGCCGCTTCTTCAAGGTCACGCGGAATCGCATCAATGGTGTTCTTGATGAGATAGATGGCGAATGGAAGCGACGTAACGCCCAACAGTACCGCTGTCGGCACAATCGAGAGCAGGTCGTACTTCGCGAACATTTTGTAGACCGGCACGATGAGAATCGTAACAGGCACGCCCGAAAGGAACAGGATGCCTAAGAGAATCGGCCCTTTCCATGGAATGCGATGGCGCGAGAACGAGTACGCCGCCAGGATCCCCGCTCCCGTTGACACCACTGCCGCAATCGCCGAAACAATCACGCTGTTCCAGAGTGCTTGCGCATTCCCTTGCGCCAGAGCGTCGACGAAATTGTCCAGCGTGAGCGTAGGCAACTGAATCTGCCAGCCCGCGTGTTTGTCGAAAGCGCCAACCACGAGCCACAGGACAGGGATGACGAAGTATGCGCCGATGAATAGCAATATGATGTTGGCGAAGAGCTTGCCGGACACCGGCTCGGCGCGGCGCTTGATGCGCCCTGCGGGACGCACGGAGTCTCCCGGCATCTTATGAGCAGACAGTTCCATTTTTTGTTCCTTCATGATGCTAGTTCAACCGGTTCGACGGGAAGGGCCTTCAGCTTGCTCTTTCGAATCTGCCCCGGGCGGTATTGACGGGCGATGAGTACGAAAGCCAAACCTAGCACCGAGGAGAGCAGCACAATCACGTTACCGAGAAGCGCGCTGTAACCGAGCCGATGGAACTTGAAGCCCTGCAAATATGAATAGATAGGCAAGATGTTGGTCTCGTTGTCAGGGCCACCACCCGTCATCAGATAAACGAGCGTGAAATTCGCGAACGTCAGGAGCGTCATCAGAAGCGCCGACATCAGGATTGTCGGCTTGAGCATCGGCAACGTCAGGCGGAACAGCCGCTGCACGGCACTCGCGTCCTCAAGAATCGCCGCCTCGACCATCTCGGTCGGGATGCTGCGCAGAGCGGCAGAAAACATGATCATCGACAGACCGGCGAGCGACCAGACGTTTGCGATAGACACCACCAGCATCGGGTAGGTGTAAAGCAGGTCGTGATTTGCATCGCCTAGAAGGCGCGGGAAGGTGCCGCCGCTCGTCGTGGCCGCATACCAGATGACCGCAATCGTAATAGGTGGCAGGTTCCACGCGAGGATAGCCAGCCCAGACACTAACCTGCCAAGCGCGCCGCTCGCCTTTTGCATCAGCAGGGCCATCGCGAGCCCCAGGATGGTCGAACCAAATGCGCCGGATCCAACGACAAACACCACCGTTTGCCAGAGCGAACTGGAGAAAACGTCGTCGTTCAGAAGCGTCCGGACATTCTGAAGTCCGGTGAACCAATAGTTGACCGCGTGCGGTCCGATTAGCTGCAGGTTGGTAAATCCCAGGTAGATTGCGTAGACAATAGGAAGCGCTAGCAGCGAGAGCAGGAGGATAGCTGCAGGCGCCAGCAGTACAAGGCTCACAGGGCGAAACGTGGTCTGATTCATTATCAAAACTCTCCAGAACATACGCTGGCCGCCCAGGAGCAGCAGCCAGCGAACCGCACCGACTATCGCGCGGCCATCACCTTGTCGTCACCAAGCTGGTTAGACAGTTCGCTCTTCATCATGCGGACGGCGTCGTCCACGCTCATATTCGGCTTCAGCACGAGCGCCTCGGTCGCCGCTTCGAACGCATGCGCCCAGACCGGATAGTCCGGGTCAGCCGGCACGCTCTTCGCCACCGCGAGCAGCTTGCCGAATTGCTCCTGATAAGGCGGCGCGAGTTCGGTGTATTGCTTGTCCGTCCAGTAGCTTTTCTGCGCCGGAACAAAGCCGGTCCAGTTCGCACCATCGATGGCGTGTTGCTTGCCGACAATCAACTCAATGAGTTGCCACGCGAGGTCAGGGTGCGCGGTCTTCTTGTAGATCGAGACGTCCCAACCGCCAAACGCGCTGGCATAACCCACGCCACCGCCCGTCACAGTAGGCAGCGGCGCGAAACCCACGGACTTCGCGGCATCCGGCCAGCACGGCGAGCACATCGACTTGCTCCAGGCGGCCGGGACATAGTTGCCTACCAGGGCAATGCCAATGTGGTGCTTCGGCATCTCAGGTGTGGCGAGCGCCGGCGAGTTTGCGTTCAGAATCAACGAAGACGGTGCGAGAAGCCCTTCAGCCGAAGCCTGGCGGTAGAAGTTCAGGACTTCGCGAATGCCCTTGGTATCGACGGCCCACTTGCCGGACGCATCCTTGATCGTCGGGTCACTCGACGCCATCAAGAGATTGGCTGCTCCCAAAACGAGCGCCGATGTGCCACCAGCGGGTCCCGTAATCGCCCACAACGGCCAAACACCTGGATCGCTCTTCTTGATCTTGCGCGCCGCATCAAGCACGTCTTGCCAGTTCTTGGGCTTCCAGTCAGCCGGAAGGCCGGCCTTCGCAAAGACTTGTCGGTCGTAAAGCAAGCCCGACGTGTTCACGCCCTGGCTGACACCAATGACATCCTTCCCCGCCGTGGATTCCTGCTTGACCGCGTCCGGCACATCCTTCCACCACGCTGCTTTTGCCAGGTACGGGTTGAGCGGCAAGAGATAGCCGCTCGCGGCCCACTGCGCCATCTCCTGAGCCGGCAATTGCGCGACATCCGGAGCGGCGCTCGGGTTGCCATAGGACATGCTGACCTTGGTCACAATGTCGTCAAAGCCGCCGGGAATAGGAACGAGCTGAACCGTGACACCGGGATGGGACTTTTCGAAATCAGTCTTGATGTCACCCCAGAACTTCTTCGTGAGCTCCGGCGTAACCATCACATACTCGGACCCGTAAGCGAGTTTAAGTACGGTATCCGCATGAGCTACGTTGCAAAGCAACGAACCAGCGGTCAGCATCGCTGACGCCACTGCGACCAACTTCTTGCTGCTGCGAGTAAAACAACGCATTGCTGGACTCCTAGTATCTATTGTTGAAATGAACCCATGTCTCCATCCCGCATTAGTGCCGGAGGCTCTTACCGGTATCGGCGTCGAAGTAGTGAAGGTCCGCGGGGTCGAAAACGAGGTCCACCCGCTCGCCGGGTGCTACAGGCGAGAAGCTGGGGAATCGTGCATCGACCAGGGCACCATTAATCGCAACACGCACAAAGTTCTCCGACCCGGTGGTCTCGATTGCCTTGACGACACCGGATGTCCGAACATCGCATCGTGCGGGCGCATCCTTAACCCAATGGAGGTCGTCCGGGCGGATGCCAATCTCGACTTTTGATGGCATCGAGCCATTGAATTCAGAGCGCTGAGCCGGCGGCAGGCGGAACTTCGCGCCAAGAGCGTGACAGTCGGCATCCGACGATGCGAGGCTGATTTCGCTGGGCGCGATGTTCATGCGCGGAGAGCCGATAAACGTTGCGACGTATCGGTCCACGGGACGTCGGTAGAGGCGTTCAGGCGTATCAATCTGGAGGAGCTTGCCCCCGGAGAACACGGCGATACGGTGACCCATGGACATCGCTTCAACCTGGTCATGCGTGACGTAAACCATCGTCGTGCCGAGACGGCGTTGCAAGTCAGATATTTCGCTGCGCATATGGGTGCGCAACGCCGCATCGAGGTTCGAGAGCGGCTCATCAAGCAGGAACAGCCGTGGCTCGCGAATCATCGCGCGGCCGAGCGCAACACGCTGCCGCTGGCCGCCGGAGAGCTCAGCGGGGCTCCGCGCGAGAAGGTTTTCGAGTTTCAACATGGCAGCGACCTCACGGATACGCTTCTCGATTTCCTTAGGCTTCGACTTGCGCACCTCCATCCCAAACGCGAGGTTCTTGTAAATCGACATGTGCGGGTAAAGCGCGTAGCTCTGGAAAACCATCGCGATGTCGCGCCGACCGGGCGGCAGGGCCGTCACATCCTTGTTTCCAATCGAAATACGACCGTCCGTTGGGCTTTCGAGTCCGGCCAGCATCCGCAGGGTCGTTGATTTGCCGCAGCCCGACGGTCCGACGAAAACGAGAAACTCTCCGTCCTCGACATCCAGGTTGAGGTCCGACACGACGTTGGTTTCGCCGAACGTCTTGTAGACGTGCTCAAATTTGATCGATGCCATTGCGCTGGTCCCGCTTAAGAGAGTGGAATGAAGCGAACGTTGCCCTTGTGCACTTGCAACGGGGAGTCTCCTCTAGGCTTATGCACTGGGAATCGGTTCAATGTGAACGCAGTTTCAGCATTCAAAATGTTGGCCTCAATTTCGCAACCGGACCAAACCTGACGCAAACTGACGCAGTGAGTTTTGGCAGTTTCTGCAGCAACGCTCGCACTGGCTTTCATCTCCGCCGCACAAGCCCGTCAGGAACGGGCCACCCCTTTCAAGCCGCTCTCCCCGTACCCCAAAGCTCTATAAATGGAGTGCGAATAGGGCAAACCCGTACACAACGCTTTCGGCCCCTTGTTGCAATGGACCTCGTGAGGGGTGACGGTCCGTTACAGAGGTGCAGTTGGCAGGCTCACAGCGAGCGACGCGGCGATGCGCTGCGAGCGAACGGTGCGAGATCCACGAAAAAAAAGCGCAGGGCCTGGGCCCTGCGCCAAGAGGCTAGTAGGAGCCTCACGCATGGTATAACTGGAGCTTGTCCCGGCAAGCCGCTGCGGGACAACCTCGGGACAACCGCGGGGACAACATCACGCAGCGGTTTTGCTCACCGGCAACCCAATAACCCTGGATGAATTTCTCGCTTTTCTGTCTTCCTCAATCATGCGACTCGCCTTCTCCGCAATCATCACCGTTGGCGAATTAGTGTTACCGGAGGTAATCGTCGGCATAATCGATGCGTCAACAACGCGCAGTCCGTCGACCCCGAAGACGCGCAGGCGCGAGTCGACGACAGCACCTGTCTCGCCCTTCCGTCCCATCTGGCAGGTTCCCACCGGGTGAAAAATGGTAGTCCCAACATTTCCCGCCGCACGAACAAGCTCCTCGTCAGTCTGGAATTGCTTCCCGGGAAGAATCTCCTGCGGTTCGTACTTCTTCAGAACATTGGCAGACACGATACGACGCGTGTATCGGAGCGCATTCACCGCGACCGTCTTGTCATACTCGGTAGACAGATAGTTCGGAGCAATAGCGGGCGGTACCGACGCATCGCGCGATTTGATGTGAATCGTGCCTCGCGAGGTCGGCCGCAACTGGCAAACCGACGCCGTGAACGCGTCAAATGCATGTAATGGTTCACCAAATTTCTCGAGGGAAAGCGGCTGGACGTGATACTGGATATCCGGGCGCGCGGCCGTGCCGTCCGTTCCGGAGTTTGCAAACACGCCCAGTTGCGAGGGTGCCATCGCCATCGGCCCGCTGCGCTTGATGACATACTCCATGCCGATCGCGAGCTTCCCCCACCAGGTCGCGCTAAGTGTATTGAGTGTTTTCGTCCCAGACACCCGGTAAGCCATGCGCAGTTGCAGATGGTCTTGCAGGTTCTCCCCCACCCCCGCGAGATGGCTCACCACATCAATGCCAAACCGCTTCAGCCGCGCTGCGTCCCCCACCCCGGATAATTCCAATAACTTCGGAGAATTGACGGCACCTGCGCTAACGACCACTTCAAGGTTCGCCGTCGCACTCACGTCTTCCCCGTTGAGCTGGAAATGCACACCGCTACAACGCTTGCCGTTGAACGTCAGACGCTGGGTCATTGCTCCGGTCATGACAGTCAGGTTAGGCCTCCTCATCGCAGGACGAAGAAACGCTTTGGATGCGTTCCAGCGGACGCCGCTCTTCTGATTCACGTCAAAGTAGCCAACGCCCGCGTTGTTGCCGCGGTTAAAGTCATGGGTAAAAGGGATACCCGTTTCTTGCGCAGCGCGTGAGAATTCTTCGAGAATCTCCCACCTGAGACGCTGCTTCTCGACCCGCCACGGCCCACCTTTGCCGTGTGCGTCACTGGCACTGCCGTGGTAGTCCTCGCTATCGCGAAAGATTGGCAAGACAGACTCCCAGTTCCACGACGAATCTCCAGTCAGCCTGGCCCAATCGTCGTAGTCCTCTCGCTGCCCTCTCATGTAAATCATGCCGTTGATAGACGAGCAACCCCCGAGGACACGTCCGCGCGGATAAGAGAGCGCGCGACCGTTGAGTCCGGCCTCCGTTTCCGTCTTCATGCACCAATCGGTTCGCGGGTTACCAATGCAGTAGAGATAGCCGACAGGAACGTGTATCCAGTGATAGTCATCAACACCTCCGGCCTCAAGAAGCAACACGGAGACATCAGCGTCTTCGGACAACCGGCTCGCAAGGACACACCCAGCCGTTCCGGCGCCAACGATAATGTAGTCGTAGCTACCTATAGAGCGTCTGGCCCGCTCATCTCCGCGCTTCCCTGCCTGCATCACGTCTCCTGATTGCGTCTGCGAGCCATGGGGCGAGAGCAAACGGATACTCCCTGCTCCCGCTTCCCTGTTCGTTGGCGTCAGACTCGATAACTTCACGAACCTCCTGGCGGTCCGCGCACATTGGGCGGCAGCGGGTCGATTCGCATCTTTGCCAATAGTGCGGGCAAACGCATTCCCTTTCCATTCCGCGGTCCTTCGCACAGCGTCGCGACCAAAAGCCGCCATGTGACGCACTCCCTGCGTCAGCATGCGAAGCGTTTTTTCAACGCTGCGAAATTGAGCCCGGATTTATGGCTGCCAACACTTCATGTCACGCAATGGGCGTCCGGCGTCCGACCGCGTAGCTTTCAGCACCGCCCCCGTATGGCAGTGAACCTAACTACATTTTTTAAATAACAGGAAGCAGACATGAGGAAACTTACCGCGCTAGCAGCCGCACTGGGTTTGGCAACCTGCCTGAACGCTCACGCGCAGAGCACCATCACGCTTTACGGGATTCTGGACGCTGGGATCGGTTACATCCACAACAGCGGTGGCCAGAGTTCTCAATGGAAAATGTCGACCGGCAACGTCGCCGAGAACGAGTGGGGGTTGAAAGGCACGGAGGATCTCGGCGGAAAGATGAGCGCGATTTTCGACGTTGAGAGCGGCTTCGACATCGCTTCCGGCCAAATGCACGAGGGCAACCGCCTTTTCGGCCGTCAGGCGTGGGTGGGGATCAGCACACCGACCTATGGCACCGTCACACTCGGTCGCCAGTACGACGCAATGACGGACGTTGTTCAACCCATCACCGGTGACTCGTTCAGCGGCATCTGGGCAACGCCGGGCGATGTCGACAACTACGATGACAGCGCTCGCTTCGACAATGCTGTCAAGTGGGTAAGCCCCACGTGGAGCGGCGTCTCGCTCGAAGCAATGTATGCCTTCGGTGGTATCGCGGGCGCCACGGGGTCCGGTCAGGTTTATTCCGGCGGCGCCGCGTACAACGGTGGTCAGTTGTCACTCGCAGCCGGCTATCTGCATGTCAACAACGGCAACGCGACCGCTTCGTCGCGTGGCACTACTGCATCGGACTCATTCTTCAATAGCGCGGTCAACTCTGCGTATGAATCGGCGAATTCGATCAGCATTGCGCGCGTCGCTGCGCAGTATGTCATCAGCCAGGTGACCGTTGGAGCGGCCTACAGCTACTCGGAATACGTTCCGGATGGCGCGTCGACTTTCACCCGCTCGGAGAAGTACCAGAACGGTTCCGTGTTCAGCATCTGGCAGGTGACGCCGACCTTCCAGACGATTGTGGGCTACAACTACACCAAGTCGACCGGGGATTCGTCCGCAACTTATCACCAGGTCAATCTCGGGGTCGACTATTACCTGAGCAAGCGCACCGATTTGTACGCTATTGCCGCATACCAGCACGCAAGCGGACAAAACGGAATGGGTGATGCACAAGCGGTCATCGGCTCCTATGACGTGAACTCCGGCGCAAACTACCAGGTTCTGGCCGTCGCGGGTATTCGTCACCGCTTCTGACGTGTGTTGCGACTGCCACATGCGCTGTCCGGGCATGTGGCAATTTCATATTGCCCGGGGACGCTAGTCGATGACAGCCTGCAGTTTCACCAATGCCCGTATATCCGTAACAGTCTGGCAACAACATGCGACCCGGGGCGCGTTCTTCGCGGCCGGCTTCGCAGTTGCGGCATGGGCGCCGCTGGTCCCGTTCGTCAAAAGCAGGCTCGTCATCGACGAGGCGACTTTGGGTTGTCTTCTTCTATGTCTTGGTGTCGGCTCAATCCTCGCGATGGTCAGCTCTGGAAGTATCGTCTCCAGGTTCGGCTGCCGGCGCGTCATCAATGTGTCGATGGTGGTTGCCGCGGTCATGCTCAGTCTGCTTGGCTCTGTGGACGGGCTCTACCTGACCGGTTTGGTGCTCGCAGTGTTTGGCGGCGCAATCGGAACCATGGACGTTGCCATGAACGTTCACGCCATTGCTGTCGAACAAGGCTCGGGACGACGCATGATGTCGGGCTTTCACGCGCTTTACAGCATCGGCGGTCTTGCGGGCGCGGGAAGCGCAGCGGCCGCGCTGTCGGCAGGCGTTACGCCGGGCGCTACGGCTATTGCCACCGCATCTGCGCTCATCATTGCGCTCGTCATTTTCGGTCGGCATTTCCTGAGCGACAAGAATCAGACGCACGGTTCGTCGCTCGTTGTTCCCCGAGGGAGCGTGCTGCTGCTCGGTAGCATGTGCCTCATGCTGCTGTTGGTCGAGGGCGCGATGCTCGATTGGAGTGCTCTGCTACTGTCCGGGTCCAAGGCAATGCCGGCAGCGCAAGCGGGCATCGGCTACGCGGTCTTCGCCGGCACCATGACGGCAATGAGACTCTCAGGCGATTGGACCGCTGCAAAGCTCGGAGCGCGTCGCGTGGTACGCATGGGAAGCGCCCTCGGCGCCGTGGGTGTCGTTTTGGCGGTCTTTGCGCCCGGTCCGTACTTAACCCTATTCGGCTTCGCGCTGATGGGCGTGGGCTGTGCGAATGTGGTCCCGATTCTCTATTCGGCGGCAGGGGCCAACAGGTCGATGCCATCGGAACATGCCATCGCGGCGACCGCGACGCTTGGATATGCAGGCACTTTGACCGGACCCGCAGCCATCGGCTTTATCGCTCATGGAGTTGGCTTGCCCGCAGCCTTCGGGCTTTTGGCGGTCCTGCTCGTAACCGTTTGCCTCGCCGCCAACATTGTCCCCAGGCACGGGCAGGTTGACGCACTCGATTGAGCTCACGACGTACCTTCGCAGGGTAGAAGCGCTCCTGGGCTAAACCACTATGCCCTCCTGCGTCACTTTGCGTCAGTTTCCATGCGGTTGCGAAATTGAGCGGAACTTATTGGGCGCAAATACTTGTGCCATCTGCTCAAGCCGCGACGGTGTGAAGCAATCCACCCAACGCTAACCCCACACACTTCAAAGTCATCATGCAAAGAAATCCCGACGTTATCGTAATCGGCAGCGGAGTCGGCGGTGGGACGGTTGCCCGCCGCCTGGCCGAAAACGGGATTAACGTGCTGGTGCTCGAGCGGGGTGACTGGGTCCCTCGTGAAGCCGACAACTGGAGCGTCGGGTCCGTATTCCACCAGAAGAAGTACACCGCCCACGACAGCTGGCTGGACGGCCAAGGCGAAGCGTTCCGTCCCAACATTTACTACAACGTTGGCGGCTGTACCAAGTTCTACGGCGGTAGCATGATTCGCTTCCGCGAAGAAGACTTCGGCGTGCTCGAGCATGAAGAAGGTGTTTCTCCGGCATGGCCGCTTAGCTACGCTGACATTGAGCCGTACTACTGCGAAGCAGAATCCATCTTTGACGTGCATGGGGACGACAGCGGTGACCCCAGTGCGCCGTGGCGCAGTCAACCTTATCCCGCACCGAAGCTCGCGTCCGAGCCGCTGGTTGCGCGGATGGCCGATACGATGCGTCAACACGGAGCCAGTACTTCCGCGCTTCCCGTAGCCGTCGACTTCGGTCCCGCAGGGCACTGCATCCGTTGCAAAACCTGCGATGGATTTCCCTGCAAGTTGGGCGCCAAAAACGATGCCGAAACAAGCCTGATTAAGCCTGCCCTCGATACCGGTCGTGTGGAGATCATCACGAACTGCTATGTGCAGAGGCTTGTGCTTTCTGCCGATGGCAAGCGGGTTGAGGGGGTGGAGGTAACGCGCAACGGGCAGGTTGAGGTTCTTCGCGCAGGTGTTGTCGTCGTATCGTGCGGGGCAATTAACAGCGCAGCACTGCTGCTGCGTTCGGCCTGCGATACGGCACCCGACGGCGTCGCCAATGCCTCCGGTGTGGTCGGCCGTCACTACATGGCACACAACCAGACAGCATTGATGGGCCTGTCGTTCGAGACGAACGATACCGTCTTCCAGAAGACGCTTGCGCTCAATCAGTAC
The DNA here is from genome assembly GCF_050436665.1 of Paraburkholderia sp. EB58. NCBI lineage: Bacteria > Pseudomonadati > Pseudomonadota > Betaproteobacteria > Burkholderiales > Burkholderiaceae > Paraburkholderia > Paraburkholderia sp. EB58. The sequence goes on from NZ_JBNDMQ010000001.1 coordinate 177,126, forward strand.
TACTTTGGTGATGGCGAATATCGCTTTCCTCTCGGCCACGCCCAGATGCTCGGAAAACTTCAGGGCGGCATGCTGTCCGCGAATGTGCCGTTCCTGCCCAAAGCTGTCGGGTCGACGATGGCTCGACATAGCATGGACTGGATTGCGTTCTCAGAGGACTTGCCAGACCCCGAGAACCGTATCGTTCTCCGCGACGGAAAGATCCAACTCGCGATCAAGCGGAACAATCTCAAGCCACACCAGCGCCTCGTTGAGAAGTTGACGTCGCTGTTGAAGACGGCGGGCTACCCCATCGTCCTCGTAAAACCACTGATTCGTCATTCGACATCCCACCAGTGCGGCACGGTCAAATTTGGCGTCGACCCAACCACGAGTGCTATCGACCCATACTGCCGTAGTCATCAACACGCGAACCTTTTCGTGATTGACGCTTCATTCATGGTCTCTTCCGCCGCGGTCAACCCGGCGCTGACCATCGTAGCGCAGGCGCTACGCGCTGCTGACCATATGTTGAAAGAAGACTTTCGGAAGACCTCACAACACGCCGCCTGATCCGCTTAATCCGCTTAACCCGTCTCGCTCGGGACTCGCGGGAGCAGGCTAGCCAGGCGTTGTTTGACCGATAAACGGAAACGTAAACCGTGTCGCGGAAACGCGCGCATCTGTATCAAGTTGCCATGCAAAGGAGCGATTCAATGGCTGAAAAAATGGAAATGACCGGCGGTCAAATCGTCGTCGAATATCTCATCCGCGAAAAGGTGCCTTACACATTCGGCATTCCCGGTCACGGCAACACCGCCCTGCTCGACGCGTTTGTGGACCGCCAGAAGGAAATCACCCTCGTCCCGGCGATGCACGAACAAGGCGCGTCGCACATGGCCGACGGCTATTATCGCGCCACCGGCCAAATCGCGGCAGTATGTTCGTCGATCGGCCCGGGTGCCACGAACACGCTCACGGGCGTTGCAACTGCGTTCGCTGACTCGATTCCGCAACTGCTGATTACCGGCGGTGTGCACACGTACATGAGCGGCAAGGGCGTGCTGCAGGAAATCGACCGTCCGCACGGCGACAACTTCCCGCGCATGGCCGAACCCGTCGTCAAGCGCTGGTGGCAGCCGAGCCAGGTCGCGCAGATTCCCGGTGTGATGACACAGGCGTTTAACGTTATGCTCGAAGGCCGTCGTGGTCCCGCGCTCATCAACCTGCCGCAAGATTTGCAGGCTGAGTCGGCCGTCGTTGAGCTGCCGGCGCCGCAGACCCATCGCGCGCACGGCCGCCTTCATGGTGACCCGGTTGATATCAGCAAGGCCGCCAAGCTCCTGCTTTCCGCCGAGCGCCCGGTCATCCTCGCCGGCGGCGGTGTGATTGCAGCCGAAGCGACCGAACTCCTCGTTGCTATTGCCGAATACGTTGGCGCAGCGGTCACAACTTCGTTCATGGGCAAGGGCTCCATCGCTGAAGACCACCCGCTGTACGCCTGGCCCTGCGGTGACCTCGGCTCCATCCCGGGCAACGCGATGACGCGCGAAGCCGATGTCATCCTGTCCATCGGCTGCCGTTTTAGTGACCGCATCACGTCGTCGTACCGCCCAGGTGTTACGTTCGATATTCCGAAGACGAAGCTCATCCAGGTCGACATCGATGGCTTTGAAATCGGCAAGAACTATCCGGCCGAAGTGGGTATCGTTGGCGACGCGAAGGCAATCCTCTCGGCTCTGCTTGACGAAATGCGCGACCTCGCGAAGCCGCGCGACTACCAGAACGCGCCGCAATTCAAGCGCTTACAGTCACTCAAGGCAGAATGGCTCGAGCACCTGCGGCCGCTGCGCGAATGCAACCATTCGCCGATGACAGTCTCGCAAGTCCTGTTTGAAGCTCGCAAGGTGCTGCCGCGCAACACCATTGTCGTTACCGATTCGAGCAACCCGCAGAACCAGGTGTTCAACGAGTTTCCGGTCTACGGCGCGAAGCAGCACATCACGCCGGGTGGCTTCTCGGGCATCGGTTTCGCGCTGCCTGCAGCGATTGGTGCAAAGCTGGGCGCACCGAACCAGCCGGTGGTCGCAGTCTGCGGCGACGGCGCGTTCCTGCAAACGGGTCAAGAGCTGGCGACGGCTGTGATGATGGGCATCCCCGCGGTGTTCCTCATCATCAACAACGGCGGCTGGGGTGCTATCCGCAACCTGCAACTCAACATGTTCGGCGAAGACCGTGAAATCATCACAGGCTTCAAGACGCCGGACGGCTCACCGTGGTCGGCACACATCGCAAACTTCGCGAAGTCGCTGGGCGCAGAGGGCGAACGCGTGGATGACCCGCGTCAAATCGGCGCCGCGTTGCAGCGCGCGATTCAGTCGGGCAAACCGTATGTCGTCGAAGCGATTTGTTCGATTGAGCGTCCGTATAGCAACATGCACCCGACGGGCTGGTGGGACATCACCGTTCCGGCCTACCTCGGCGACCTCCGCAACAAGTACGTTGAGGGCCGCGGCTTCTAAAAGCTCGATTCGGAGCCGATGAGCGAAGGCGCGGGACGGCCCTGGCCGTTCCGCACCTTTCGCTCCTCATTCGGACTGCGCCATTGCGTTGCTAGCTCCGTGAATTCCTACTGCAGGGGACTGAAATGAATCGTCGACTACGACTCGGGATGGTAGGCGGTGGCCAAGGCGGCTACATTGGATGGGTACACCGACTCGCTGCGCGGCTCGACGACTGCTACGAGTTCGTCGCTGGAGCCCTGTCATCGGACGAGAAAAGAGCCCAGGAGAGCGGCCGCGCCCTCTTCCTCGACCCATCGCGCATCTATACGGACTACCAGGAGATGGCAACGGCGGAAGCTCAGCGTCCTGACGGTATCGATGTGGTCGCTATTGTCACCCCGAATCATCTACACGCTCCGGTCGCAAAGGCATTCCTGGAGGCCGGCATCCACGTGATGTGTGACAAGCCACTGGCTCTGTCGTTGGCCGAGGCGATTGAGATGCGCGACCTCGCTCAACGCAAAGACAAGCTTCTCGGCGTGACATACACCTACTCCGGATATCCGATGACGCGCCACGCGAAGGATCTCGTCGCGGCAGGAGAACTGGGGGACGTCCGATTCATCGCCGTGGAGTATGTTCAAGACTGGCTGACGGAGCCGGTTGAGTTGCAGGGGAACAGACAAGCCGAATGGCGAACGGACCCGAGCCGTACGGGTGCAGGGGGTTGCCTCGGTGATATTGGCACTCATGCCTATCATCTGGCGAGCTTCGTGACCGGCATGCTTCCCGACGAGTTGTCAGCTGACGTGGCTTCCATGGTCGCCGGGCGTCGGGTGGACGACCATGTGCAAGCCACGCTCTTTTATCGCTCTGGCGCACGTGGCAACCTTATCGCCAGCCAGATTGCCGCTGGTGAGGGAAACGCACTGCGCCTACGCGTATACGGGACCAAAGGCTCAATCGCCTTCGACCAGGAGCACCCCGACTTCCTCTGGCACACACCGCTCAATGGGAACACGATCCGGCTGACAAAGGGACGTGCCCATAGCCCCGCTGCCGACCATGCCGCACGTTTTCCTGCTGGCCATCCTGAGGGCTTCTTCGAGGCATTCGCCCAGCTTTACCGTGACGCGGCGTTGCAAATCGCGGCCAAGCTCGAAAACGCCTCGATTCCGGCCAACAGCGCGCTCCTCACCGACGTCAACGACGGTGTCGAGGGTATGCGTTTCGTGGAAGCAGCGCTTCGCAGCCATGCCGGCGGCGGATCCCGGGTCGGTATTCGCTGAAGGCCTTCGAATTCCGCCGGGCAGCCTTTTGTTCTCGCCCCGTTTAAATGAGCACCTTGCGGTGCTCACCATGATTGGGTATGTTGGGGTACGAACGCAGCACGCCACCGTGAAGGCGTCTCCACCCACACTACATTGCCACCAAGTTTATGGACCGACCGCAAGACCGCACCAACCTCCAGAAGAACCTCGTGCTACTCGTCGAGTCATGCAGCTCTGTTGCCGGTCTATGCCGTACTCTCGACATCAACCGGCAGCAGTTCAACAAGTACCTCGCTGGACAGCACGCACCTTCGCACAAGGTGCTTCAGAAGATTTCACGGCACTTCATGATGGAGGTCCCTGACCTTTACCGTCAGCCGGCTGACTTCAAACAGTTCTACGAAGGTTTCGAGAGTGAACTGCCGATGGGGCTTCGCTCGTCCTCGCAGTTCGCCACCTTTCTGCCCTTTGCGAAAGCGTCGGTCGAGCCTCTGCGCGATTATTTAGGCGTTTACTACCGCTACCATCACTCGTCAATCTACAAAGGGCGCATCCTTCGGTCGGTCACCTGTCTCTATGAGGCCGAGTCGACAATCCAGCACGTCACTGTTGAACGATTTCCGTTGCTGGACGGCAGCGGCAAGACGGGCTATTCGTTCACGTACTACGGGTTCTGCTTCCTGATTGGGGACCGAATTTTCATGGTTGACTTTGAAGGTCAGCAGCAAAACGAGCTCACCTTTTCGATCCTGACTCCACAGCACCGTCGGCCTATCCGCTTCCTGTACGGCCTGGTGTCGGGCGTGGCCTCATCTTCCTATCGCCAACCGTTTTCAACCAGACTCGCGTTTGGCTTCTGCGATAAGGGAAAAATCAGCAAGAAGCATCTGCGCAATGCGACAGTTCTTTTGCCGAGTGATTCCTCACTGCCACTTGAAGTGCGGGAATACATGGCCGGTGACAATTCGACGATCCTTTGGGGTGGCGAGGGTTAAGACACATTACCGGCAAGGGGTAAGGCATTCATCTCTCTTCTCCCGAAGGCACGAAATTGCAACAAGGTGACGGGTAGTATCCTCCGCTGAAATTCACCAATCAACTTCGCAATCTGTCGCAGACCTACGCAAAACAACTCTGCCTCTCCATGTTGAACCTGTTCACCGAAACGCCACGCTCTGGTTCAACCCATCCGAATGTCCTGCGCCAGTCTGCGTCACTCCCTCACCTCGTTGCGAAGTTGCGGCCGAATTTTTGAAGCCAAATACTCTTGATTAGCAAAGGGGAAGCAGTGAAATCCCATCCGCAGCGGCCATGACGCCAAAGCAGTACCATCCTCGTAGGAACATGAGACGGCTTCTAAGCGCTGTTGACAAGATGGCCCTAACTTCAGGCAAGGCTTGATTCCAATGACCGGTAAAGACACGAATTTGCTCGCAGCATTCTGGACGATTGCAGGTGACACCCACCCCAATGACGCAGAGTGGATTAGCCCCGACAGCCTCGCGATGCGAGCTGAGGCCGCCTCCAAAGCTGGCTGGAAGGGGATTGGGCTAAGCCTGGACGATTGCCGCTTCAGCGTACAAAAGTACGGCGCGCCAGGCGTTCGGCGCATTCTCAAGGACAACGGCCTCGAGTTCTTCGAACTCGAAATCTTGATGGACTGGTACACGACCGACGGCCGTCGCGAAGCATCTGATCGCGCGCGCCGGGAATTTCTGGAATTCGGCGGCGAGCTAGGCATGTGCAATCTGAAGGTAGGAGTGAGCCACCTTGACCTCACTCCTACGAACCACAATCAAATGGCAGATGAGTTCGCCATGCTCTGCGAAGACTTCGGTACGATCGACGCGACGGTTGGGCTCGAATTCATGCCGTTTTGCAAGGTCGCGAGTCTCGCAGACGCGCTGCCAATCGTACAGGGCGCCAATCGGGAAAACGGTGGCCTCATCATTGATATCTGGCACGTAGTCCGCAGCGGCACCACCTATGAAGATGTTGCTGCGGTTCCGGCCAATCTCATCAAAGGCGTTGAGCTCAACGACGCTAACACGAGCGCAACCGGCACGTTGATGAACGACTCTACGTATCACCGCAAGGCGTGTGGTGAGGGCGAGTTCAAGTGCCCATCCTTCATCGACTCCGTGAAAAAAGCTGGATTCCATCAGAAGTATTGGGGCGTGGAGATTCTCTCCGACTTCCTTCGGAAAGCGCCCGTCGAAGTGCGTGCCAAGCACGTCTTCGACACGACCATAGCGCAGTTCAGCCCGACCTGAACTGCGCGGTGGGCGTGATGCACGTTCACACTTGGTGCATCGTGAACGAACCTTGCGCAAATCAATGAAGCCCGTGCGTTGCTGCAACGGGCTTCTTCACCTGCATCAACTGAAGACAAGCGTTTCCAGTTGCCGCTTCAAATCCTTCGCCACAGCATAACTGTTGCCTTGCTGTTGATTCTTGCAGAAGGTCTCACTGCACCACCAACCGTCGAAGCCTGTCGACTTCACAGCGTCGGTCCAATCCCGCAGGTTCAACACGCCGCTTCCCGTTGGCACATCTCGCAAGACCGTCTCCACCGGTACTCCCCCTTGATACGGCAAGGAGTCGCATACGTGCACGCCATAGATGTAATCGCGCTCGACTCTCGAAAGCTCTTCCGGCGTTGCGCCCGATGTGTAGCAATGCCAGAAGTCGACGACGAGCTTCAGGTTTTCGCGACCCACTCGCCGTACGACATCAACCTGCTCCTCAAGGGTGTTGAGAGGAGCCCATGAGAGTGCCTCAAGATAAACCGTCAGGCCGTATTCAAGCGCGCGGTCAGCGATTGCTGTCAGGTTTTTCACGGTCAGCTTCACCTGGTCGTCGTGGCGATGATGAAGAAGCCCCGTGTAAAGGTTCGAATACCCCTTTTCGTTGAAGTCCATGACCGCCTGGACGTCCAACGGCCCCGAGACAATCTGCACTCCTTTGGCCCCGATGGCATACGCCAGCATGAAAAGCTTATCCGCCTCACGAAAGAGCTCCTTCTCGGCGCTACCTTGCCGCTCGATGTCGACAAGAGCGCCAACCCCGTGAACCACCAAACCATCAAGCTCGTTACGCAGGTCATCAACCGAATAGCCTGCGTCGAGATACCTTCGCACTTTGTCTTGCGATATCTCCACCGCTGTGTAACCAGCGCATCGTGCGATATCGAGTTCCATAACCAGCGTCGAATATCTGGCGGCAGTGGTGTTGAACGTGATGCGATTTTTATCGAGGAACACTTACGCCTCCAATAGATACGGTAGCTAGATGAAGCCCACCAATCCAGGCTGCTTCAACTACGCCTGGCTCTCGGTCAGCACCGATGCTGGAATTGAAAGCTGCCTTCCGCGGATGATGTCCGCCGCCTTCTCACCAATCATCGTGCAAGCCGCGTTCGTGTTGCCCGACGGAATGCGGGGCATCACGGACGCATCTGCGATACGGAGATTTTCGATTCCTCGAACTCGTAGCTCGGGGTCGACCACACTGAGAGAGTCACTTCCCATTCGACACGTCCCGACTGGGTGAAGCGCCGCGCGTGCGTTCTTGCGAAGATATTCGCCCAGTTCCTCTCGGCTAGAGAACTTCTGACCGGGAAAGTGCTCGCGCTCGATGTACGGTCGTATCGCGGGTTGACTCATAATCTCCTGACCGATGAGAAACCCTTCCGTCAGCCGGTCAACATCGTGTTGTTCGACCATATAGTTGGGCACAATCCTGGGTGGGTCAGCTGGATTCGCGCTGTGCAGCGACACCTCGCCCCGCGAATGCGGCTGCACATGCTCAAAATTGAGCGTGCACCCGGTCCCGCCCGGAACACTTTCTGTGCCCTCCTCAACGCCCGCGCCCACGATAAAGAAATACTGGAGGTCGGGCGGCAGGTCCGTTTGCGTCCCTCGACAAAAAGCACCTCCCTCAATGAGGTTAGACGCGATGGGACCGCTGCGTGCGACGGCATATTGAAGGGCGGCCCATGCTTTCCAGTGCAGCTTCTTGAACTTGTCATAGCTGTCCGAGCCCGCCTTCATCTGGTAAACAAGCGACATTTCAAGGTGGTCTTGAAGGTTTCTGCCCACGCCAGGAAGGTCAGCATGAACCTTAATGTCATGCCTCTCCAGCAGAGCGGCATGACCGATTCCAGAAAGCATCAGGAGCTTGGGCGTGTTGATGGTCCCCGACGAAACGATGATTTCTTTATCCGCGAAGGCCTGCTTCTTCTCACCGCCAATGGAATATTCAACGCCGACGGCCCGTTGCTTATCCACCAGAATTTTGAGGACCTTCGCCCCGACCAGCACAGTGAGGTTTCCGCGCTTCTCCGCCGGCCGCAGATACGCACTCGCCGAACTTGCGCGCAGACCATCCTTGACAGCGACCTGATATAGCCCGCAGCCATCCTGCGCGCCCCCATTGAAGTCAGGGACATACTGCAATCCGGACTGCTGGCAAGCTTGCAGCCACTTTCGTGTTAGAGGATGGACACTCGCTGGGAAACTGATACCGATGGGACCATCCGTACCGTGGTGTTCGGTTGCGAAATCTGCATTGCTCTCCGCGCGCCGGAAGTATGGGAGAACGTCCCGGAATGCCCAGCCATGAGCACCGGCCGCTTCCCAGCCGTCGTAGTCCTGCGGGTTTCCTCGCACATACACCATGCCATTGACAGAGCTACCGCCACCGAGGACGCTTGCCTGCACCATAGTGTCGTTCTCTTCACGTTCGTAGCCCGTTGCAGGCTCCCAACGGTAGCGCTTAAGCAACCCGCCTTGCGCAGTCTTGTAGTACGTGCCTGGGAATCGGATATACGGGCTTGAGTCCCTGGGACCCTCCTCAAGCAGGATGACCGTCGCCGATGGGTCCTCTGAGAGACGGGACGCGACGATGCAGCCTGAAGTGCCCCCACCTACGACAATATACGTTGCGCTTGTTGAACGAAGCTTGTTCATCTTGTAGTTCGAGGATAGTGTCGGCAGATTTGATCAAGTATTTTTGACCAAAATTCCGCATTCAATTTCGCACTTCCTCTATTACCGACGCAGAGTGACGCGTATGTGCTCCGTGCAGACCTCTGTGGCGACACGGAACACTGGCGCGGTTAGTCCCGCGACATCGCCCGCTCTGTCGACATGTGCGTCGGCATCATGTTCTGATTGGCGTTGTGCATGACCCACAGCGACAACCCAACGATCACGGCAATCAGAAATGCCGTACACACGAAGATGCCGGTATTGGCCCGCTGATCTCGCGCAGCACCGATATGCAGAAAGTAGATCAACTGCACGACCAGTTGCGCCACACACAACACCACGATGGTGGCAAGGCCGAAGCCGCGCGGCACCACATGCGTCATGACAGCGCCGAACGAAGCCAGCGTTAGCAGCAACGACAGCACAATACCAATCACATAGCTCTTGAGACTGCCATGCGACGCCGCATGAATTGTGTCGTGCGCCGGATGATGATGAGAAGTCCTGTTCATACAAACTCGCGCAGATAAACAAATGTAAAAACGCAGATCCAGATCAGGTCCAGGAAGTGCCAGAAAAGACTCAGGCAAGCGAGCCGGCGTCGCGTCACGCCAGTCAGGCCGAACTTGTAGACCTGATGCGTCATCACCGCAATCCATAGCAGGCCGCAGGTGACATGCAGACCGTGTGTGCCGACCAGGAAGAAGTACGATGAGAGGAATGCACTGACATGCGGCCCTGCCCCGTCGTTGATCAGCTTCGCGAACTCGACCACTTCCATGCCGATAAACCCTGCGCCAAACACGAACGTCACGGCAAGCCAGCCGATCACCTGCGATTGACGACGTACTTGCATGCCAAGCATCGCCATGCCGAACGTGAAGCTGCTGATCAGCAACAGCAAGGTTTCGCCGAGCACGTATGGCAGTTCGAACAAGCCGTTGCCAGTCGGACCACCCGCCGTGGCGTTCACCAGCACACCGAAGGTGGCGAACAGCGTGGCAAAAATCAGGCAATCGCTCATCAGATAGATCCAGAACCCCAGCGTGGTTTTGGATCCGTCGTCGTGCGATACATGGTGCCCACCACCGTGACCGTGGGCGTGATGCGTTGCGGTGTTACTCATAATCACGCAGCCTCTTTCAGTTGCGCATAGCGCTCACTTTCAATCCGGGCAACCTCGGCCGCCGGCACGTAATAGTCGACGTCCTGGTCGTAGGTCCGCGCGATGAACGTCGCGATCATTCCGATCAGACCTACCGCCGCAAACAGCCACATATGCCAGACCAGCGAAAAACACAGCAGCAAGCTGAACGCCGCGATGATCACGCCGGCACCCGTATTGCGCGGCATATGGATGTCCTCGTATTTGCGCGGCTGGACATAAGCGCGCCCGGCTTCCTTGTTGTCCCAGTGCTGTTCCAGCGACGTGATCACCGGCACGTGTGCGAAGTTATAGAACGGTGCCGGCGATGCCGTCGACCACTCCAGGCTGCGGCCATTCCATGGATCGCCTGTCAGGTCGCGATTCGCTTCGCGATCGCGGATGCTGACCGCAAACTGGATGATCATCGCCGCAATGCCTGCCGCGATGAACAACGCGCCGATCAGCGCGATCACCAGCCATTTGTGCCATTCAGGCACCGCGTAGTGGTTCATGCGCCGGGTCATGCCTTCGAAGCCGAGGATGTAGAGCGGCGTGAAGGCGAGCCAGTATCCGACCAGCCAGCACCAGAATGAGACCTTGCCCCAGAACTCGTCCAGCGTGAAGCCAAACACCTTTGGGAACCAGAAGCTGATGCCTGCAAAGCAGCCGAACACCACACCGCCAATGATCACGTTGTGGAAGTGCGCGACGAGAAACAGGCTGTTATGCAGTACGAAGTCCGCGCCAGGTACTGCCAGCAACACTCCGGTCATGCCGCCCACCGCAAAGGTGACCATGAAGCCGATCGTCCATAACGTCGACGTGTGATAGCGGATGCGTCCGCGAAACATCGTGAACAGCCAGTTGAACAGCTTCACGCCGGTCGGGATCGAGATGATCGACGTCATGATCCCGAAGAACGCGTTGACGTTCGCACCCGAACCCATCGTAAAGAAGTGATGGAGCCAGACGAAGAACGACAGAATGCCGATCGAGGCCGTGGCATACACCATCGACTTGTAGCCGAACAACGGCTTGCTGGAGAACGTCGAGATGATTTCGGAGAATGCGCCAAAACACGGCAGGATCAGGATATACACCTCAGGGTGGCCCCACACCCAGATGAGGTTGATGTACATCATCGCGTTACCGCCCAGCTCGTTGGTAAAGAAATGCATGCCGAGGTAGCGGTCGGCGGTGAGCAGCGCCAGCGTGCCGGTCAACACCGGAAACACCGCCACGATCAGGATGTTGGTGATAAGCGCGGTCCAGACGAACACCGGCATCTTCATCAGCGTCAAGCCTGGCGCACGCATACGCAGGATCGTCACAATGAAGTTGATGCCAGTGAGCGTCGTCCCTAGCCCCGATATCTGTAGCGACCAGATGTAGTAATCGACGCCGACCGTTGGACTATATCCGAGCTCGGACAACGGCGGATACGCGACCCAGCCCGTCGCTGCAAAGTCGCCAATGAACATCGACATCATCACGAGCACGGCCCCGACCACCGACAACCAGAAGCTCAGCGAATTGACAAACGGGTACGCCACGTCGCGCGCGCCGAGCTGCAGCGGCACCACCACATTCATCAGTCCGAGAATCAAAGGCGTCGCCACGAAGAAGATCATGATCACACCGTGTGCCGTGAAAATCTGATCGTAGTGGTGAGGCGGCAAATAGCCGGCCGCGTCGTTAAACGCAATGGCCTGCTGGGTGCGCATCATGATGGCGTCGGCAAAGCCGCGCAGTAGCATCACGAGCGCAAGCAGGATGTACATCACACCAATGCGCTTGTGATCCACCGAGGTGAGCCACTCGCTCCAAAGGTAAGTCCATTTTCCCGCATACGTCACGGCAGCCAGCAGCGCCATGCCGAGCACGACGACGACGGCCAGCGTGCCCATGATGATGGGCTCGTGGTACGGGACAGCGTCCAGGTTAAGTTTTCCAAACATGATGACTACTCCGCAGCCTGATGAACAGGCGATTGGGCTCCAGTAGATTCAACGGAAAGCGCGGTCTGCGCGGTCCCACACATCGGGTCGCGGGCCGCACCTTGCATGTACTGACCGACGACGCCGTCGAAGAGACCCGGTGTCACGCGCGCATAGACCGTCACCGAGTCTTTCTGGCTAGGCTTCGCCAGCGCTTCGTAAGTGGCCTTGTCCAACGACAGCGGCGAGTGCCTCGCGCGTGCAATCCATGCGTCGAAATCCGCGCGATTAGTGGCGATCGTGTCGAAGTGCATGTCCGAGAAGCCCGCGCCGCTGTACGCGGAGGACCGTCCCGCATACACGCCGGGACTATTGGCGATCAGATTCAACTGGGTGCGCATGCCAGACATCGCATAGATCTGCCCGCCGAGTTGCGGGATAAAAAACGAGTTCATCAGCGATTCAGCGGTGATGTCGAACGAGATGGGCGTGTCGACCGGAATGGCAAGTTGATTGACCGAAGCAACGCAGTAGTCCGGATAGATGAACAGCCACTTCCAGTTCAGTGCGACGACTTCGACGCGGACCGGTTTGACCTGCGATTCGATGGGACGTGATGGATCGAGACTGTGCGTAGTACGCCAGATCACCAGCGCCAGAATGATGACGATCAGACACGGGATCGCCCAGACGACCACTTCAATTGGCGTGGAGTGCGCCCATTTGGGCGCATAGGTCGCGCTGGTGTTCGAGGCCCGATAGCGCCAGGCGAAGTACAGGGTCAACAGAATGACCGGAATCACCACCAGCAGCATCAAACCGAGTGCGAGCAGGATCAGGTTCTTCTCCTGCATGCCGATGTCGCCCTTGGGATTGAACAGCGTCATGCTGCACCCACTAAGCAGTCCCGCCGCGCCGAGCGCAAGGAGACGTCCTGCCGAACTACAAAGCCGTCCGATGATTGAGGATTGAACGAGCGAAGCTGCCCCTGTGGCAGAGATTTTTCTACGCAAAGCTGGATTCCGCATGTCGTGTACCTTGGTTGCCGGTCACACCATCCATGCATGCATCCCGTCCGGCGAATCTTCGGACGCGCCTCTGAATCAGGCAGCGCCCTTCGCCTTCAATGCTTCCCCGACTTGACTGCGAGAGGTACGATGTATGGATTTATGTCCCGATGCGGGCATCCTAAAGTAAGACAATATCCATACAACTGCGACAGAATGACGCTAAATGAAGCCCATACATGATCCATACAAGCGCCCGGATTGGGCCGCTGAGTTTGTTGCGGGCGACGGGCCGCGTTATCTGCAGATCGTCAGTTTTCTTGAGTCCGCGATCGCCGATGGAGCGCTGCGCCCGGGCGATCGGCTGCCGCCGCAACGTCAGTTGGCCGAAGCGTTGGAGATCGATCTGACGACCGTTACACGCGCCTTTACAGAGGCGCGCCGCCGTCAACTCATCGAAGCACGCGGAACGCTGGGGACGTTTGTCTCTGCGCCGAAAGTGGAGCTGACGCAGAGCATCGATCTAAGCATGAACATTCCACCGCCGCCGGCCGACGTGGATATGGCGGCGCTGCTCCGCGAGGGCCTGTCGCAGGTCTTGATGCGTACCGACACGAACCTGCTCATGACGTATCACCTGGGGGGCGGAAGCCACACCGACCGCAACGCCGGCGCGCGCTGGCTCAAACCCATGCTGGGTCGGATCGATCTCGAGCGGATCGTCGTCTGTCCGGGCGCGCAGGCCGCCCTCGCCGCACTGATCCTGGCATCGACCCAGCCCGGCGATTGCATTCTGATGGAACCGCTCGGTTATCCCGGGCTGCCGCTGGCTGCAAGGCAACTCGGACGCCGTGTCGAGACCGTTGCGGTCGACGCCTCCGGAATGCGTCCGGATGCACTCGAAGAGGCCTGCCGAATGCACGACGCGCGCCTCATCTATCTGAACCCTACGCTGCAGAATCCGACCACGCGGACAATGACCGAGAGACGACGTCTCGACATCGCCAGGACCGCCGCAAGGTTGAACGTGAGGATTATCGAAGACGACCCGTACTGGCTGTTTGCGGAGAACGCACCGCCGCCGCTCGCGCGGCTGATGCCCGACCAGGTGTATTACGTGTCAACGCTGTCGAAATGCCTCTCGCCTGGGCTGCGGACGGCTTTCGTGGCGCTGCCCGATTCGCAAAGTCAGCAGGCCTTCCTGTCCGCGCTACGGATATTTTCCTTAACCTCACCATTGACGACGACACTCGTCACGCAATGGATTCACGATGGGCGCGCGGTTCAGTTATTGGCTGGCGTTCAGGCGGAAACGCATGCGCGTCAACGCATGGCCCGGGGCATGTTAGCGGGCGCGATGAGCGCACCGGCCAACGAAGGCATTCATGTCTGGCATACGTTGCCGAGCTATTGGCAGGCCTTGGACCTTGCCGCCGTAGCGCGCGACAATGGTCTGGTGGTGGCGCCCGCAGAGGCCTTCTTTACGGGCGCCAGTCCGCCAAATGCGATCCGAATTTCGCTGGGCGGCTGCGCGAGTCGCGAGCAACTCGAGGTTGCCTTGCGGAAGCTGTCCAATCTGTTGGCGAAAAAACCTTCGATTCACCGTGGGGTCGTTGTCTAGACGCCAAGCGAATCAAGCAGTCCTCCGGCACGGGCAGATCCAGAAGTCCGGCCCCTCGTCGCGTCCGACGAGGGGAACGTTTCAGCGGCCACCATGCCCGCCTCCGCCACCGTATCCTCCCCCTCCTCCATGTCCGCCGCCATGGCCGCCGTGCCATCCACCGTGAGCGCCATACGATCCGCCGTGCCACCCGCCGCGCCAACGGTATCCGTACCAGTGATAGCCGTACCAGCCACCCCACGTGCCGCACTCGCCCAAAATGCTGCAAGTACCGTACCCCGGTCCGTAGAAGTGATAGCCGTAGACCGAGTCGTATGTCGGCGCTTCTTCATATCCTGATGCGACGGCGCAACCACCCAGGCTCGCCGCCACGGCGAGCAACGCAATTAATTTACTCACGAATTTCTCCTGAAGCTGACTGCGATATACGTCGCGCAAGCGGAGAGCAACGGGAGTGGTTGCGACAGCCCGGGACCATTGGAAAAATGCTCGCTGCGGGTGGTCAGTCGGGTGTGTGTTCGGGTTTGCGATTTGATAGACATCGTGTGCTGAATTTCCTTTCATAACTTTTTTGGCGCCGCCGCTGTAGCGCTGGCGACGGGCAAAAGACACTGCTCATGCGGCAGCGGCGAAACAGAACCCTTGGACGTGAGTCCCAGCAACTACGATGGCAAGCAACAGTTAAGTCAGGCTTAAAAAGCAGTTACGCCGTTGTAACCACGGCCGGAGCGGTAAACAGAATCGACGGCATCTACGGAACAAACCGATCGGGCTGTCACACAGCGTTTCAAATGTATGGCTGTTGCAAGCCGAAAGGTCTATGGGGTCGCCACGCCTTTGCTCTATGCGTTAACGGTTGGACGGCGCTGAACTTTCTGTCACGTGAGCGCGACCCGCGACAAAGTGCCGCCGTTCGCTGCCTGACTGCAGACGCGACTAGACGGACCGCTTCGGCGACGACTAGCGGATGGACTGGTTGCGGTGCGAAGACAACGGTTACGCGTTGGCGGGCGAAGAGTCGTACAAGCAGGGCGATGACTCTCGCCATCAATCAATGCGGATCCTGCCAGGTCGACTGCCCGGCGATCCAATCCGCTCCTCGGCGCGTGCGTTGTCAACGCTGATAGGGCCAGCTCCTGTCACGCGTAGCAGCAGGAAACCACCGGCAATGCCGACGTTTTTCCAGAAATGCACCGCCATATCGTGATGCATGGCGGGATCTGCTACGTTCCAGAAATCGTGTCCAAACATAGCCGTTGCCACCGTGTAGACCGCCATGACCAGCGCAAGCGGCTGAGTCTTGAAACCGACGATCACGAACAGACCGCCTATCAAATCGATAGCGGTCGAAAGTGGTGCAGCGATCGACACGAACGGTACGCCCGCTGAGTGCAGATATGCAGCGAAGTCACCATACCCAGCTATTTTCATCGCCCCCCCCCATAGGAATAGGGTCGCCAAGGCAATGCGTGCTAAGAGGATTAATCCAGAATCGATGGAGCGCGTCATGAGAGCGAAATCAGTGAACGAGAAAAACCAGGGTCACGCCGGTCGTCAAGGTGCCGGTTCGGTGCAATCGATTGCAAAATATACGCTTAGAACGCAGACTTAAAACTAAGGGTTTACCACGCACTTAATTTTTTCTTGTAAGCCGAAATACACCATTTCGATCGGCGCGGATAATACGTAATCGACAGCTGTTTTGCTCGGTTCGTGGTCCCCCTTGGCACCGATGCGGTAGGGCTCTGAACCGGCGTAGCTGAATTGCGTCAATGCGCTGCAATCGATTGCATATCTTTTGGCGGATGGGGCCCCAGACTTACAGCTTGGTGCACGCGTCGCGGACCATCTTTGTCGTAAAGGCTATACTGAGCGCACCGTAGGCACCAGATCGCGCTACGACGACTTCAAGGCACTGGCGTGCGGTTCGGCTATGGTCGTTTCGACGGACTAATCGATCCGTGGGTCAGGAAAAGGGATATATGCGATGGCCAATCAGGTAATTTTCAGCGGCGCGCCGTCGCAGGCCTGCAACCTTCCAGCGCTACTGAAGGGGAGCGCGGTCATGGCAATGATTTGCGCTATACATGCCTGCGCGTCGAACTCTTTCCCGCTTCAGTGGCATGTGTTGCTCGCACAAGCGGGTGCGGTCTTGATCGGTGTCGGTTTGCCGTTCGTCAAGACCGCGTTCACCCGAATTGTCGTCGATACCGCACGGATTACCTGGACGCAAGGCATTCTGCATCGCCGCGTATCAATTCTCGAGATTTCCCAGATTCAGTGCATCACGTCGATCCACCCCTGGTGGCAGCGGCTATTCGGCACCGGCTCGATCATTCTGATGACTAACGATCTAGCTCATCCCGTGAGGCGTTTGCCGGGCATCAGAGACGTTGACGAGCTCCGCAAAAGGCTTGCCGAGGCAGTAATTATATGTCAAGAACGGACTATTCCCGCAAACACCTATGATCCGAACACCCTTGGTTACTCCAAGGCACACGGTGTTTGAACAGGCACCATTCGTTCGCAAATGACAGGGCTTGCTCGCTGTCCAATACTAGCCGAGGCTATTCGGGGCAACCCGCGACACTTTTACGTCGCGTTGTCAGACCGTTCCACCTCCAGCGCAAGCTTGTGATCCTCTAGCACGCTGCGTCGCGGTCTCGAGCATCTTCACGAGCGCGTTGCGATCGACCTTACCGTTCACGTTCAATGGTACTTCGTCGATCGGCACGATGCGCGCAGGCACCGCATACGGCGCAAGATATCGCTTGCAGTCAGCGAGTATCTGCCTTTCTTCGACTTGCGCGCGGTGCGTGAATGCGACCAGCCCCTCAGGCGAACCGGTTGCGCTGCGCGGCCAGATCACCACCCACGCTGACTGCGCCTGCCCGCACCGGATCAGCACCTCCTCTATCTCCTGCAACTCAATGCGATTGCCGAGCAGCTTGATCTGGTTGTCGATCCGGCCGCGAAACAGCAGCCCGTCGGCGGTCGACCGGCACACGAGGTCGCCGCTTCGATACCAGCGCGCTGCGGTGCACCCGGCGTAGCGCTTGAGGAAGAAACGCTTCTGGTCTGCCGGGTTGTCACTCAGGTAGCCGCTCGCCAGTTGGCTGCCGCCGATGATGAGTTCGCCGTCGCGCCCTGGTTCGACCGGCTTGAGATCCTCATCGACCACCAGCATCTCTTGTCCGTCCCAACTGCCGCCGAGCGGCACCACGGCGTGCATCGTCGTATTCAGGAACTCCGGTGTGACCTCGAAGCGCAGGCACGAGACCGTCGCCTCCGTCGGTCCGTAGATGTTTGTCAGGGAGGTGTTCGGTGCCGCGCGCAGCCAGGCGCGGGCGAGATCCGTGCGCAGCGCTTCCCCCCCGAAAGCGGACACGCGCAAGCTTGGAAAGGCGTCCTTCTTTAGCTTGCGAAACTGCTGCATCAAGCCACCGATGGACGGGACACTCGCCCAGTGAGTGATTTGCCTGTTCTTGATGAAATCCACCAGATAGAGCACGTCGACGGTTTCCGGCACGCATAGGCAGCCCGTATTGCCCCAGCAGACGAACATGTCGTTGACCGACGGATCGAAGGACAGCTCGAAGTTCTGGCTGTACCGCGCATTGGCGATCGGCGGATCGAAGGCCAGTTGGCTCGCGATGTAGTCCACCGCGCTGGCGTGGCTGATGCAGACGCCCTTCGGCACGCCGGTCGTGCCCGACGTGAACAGGATATAGGCGAAGTCCTCCCTCGAACCGGCGACGCGGACGTACCCCGCGAGTGGCTCGACTTGTGCACTCAGGTCGACTTGGGCCACGTCCTCGTCGAGGTAGATGACGTCCATCGGGTCGTCGAGCATCTGCAACAGCCCGCCAACCCATTTGCGGCAACGTGTGTCCACGAGGATCGTGTGACTTCCCGAGCGCTTGACGATCATCGCATTGCGCTCGGAGGCAAACCTGGCGTTGAGCGGTACGTAAGGCGAGCCCGAGGCGAGGATCCCGAGCAGGCCTGCATAGCCTTGCGCGCTGCGGCTCGCGAAGAGCATCACGGGCGCAGCTGCCCTCTCCTTGTCTGGGCTCGCGAGCAGACGTGCGGCCACGCGGTGCGCCTGTGCGGCCAGTTGTGCATAGGTATAAGTTGTGTCGTCGACATGCAGTGCGGGCGCGTCAGGATGAACAGCAGCGGTATCAAAGAAAAACTGATGGAGCATCGTTTTCATGGCATCTCGTCCGAGGTGGTGGCGTGGAACGCCCGCATCGCATACCTGCTCGGTCCTTTTAGACACCGGCAAAACGGCGCGTTGTAGCCTCCAAACGAGTCCTCGGGGTGAAATATTCCGCCGTGGTCATGCCGTTTGTTCGCTGGCACACACGCGGTCAAAAAAATAAGAGATCGACGGAATATCTAGCCACTGTTTACGTTGCTTGATTTTTGTGGCGGCGCGCCAGGCTCGCAGCTTCGCTCAGTCCGCAGCCTTCGGCGTTAGCGGTTCGAGCCCGGTGCCCTCAATCGCGGGGGCCGCGTCCGGCGACGACAGAAAACGGATCAGTGCCTGTGCGCCCGCTGGATTTTTCGCATTGGCGACGATGCCCCCGGAAAACACCGTGTACCTTTGTACCTCCGCGGGCAAGCTGCCGATCACCGTCACGCCGTCCACCGGCAACAGTTCGACTATCTGCTGAAATCCGAGCTCCGCTTCGCCGTTCGCGATGACACTGGCGACCCGCTCAGCCGGGATCATGTGGCTCTTGCTCTCCACCCGCCCCTCGATACCGAGACGCCGGAACAGTTCGCTGCGGATATAGACTCCATTCGCGTCGTCCGGATAGACGATCGACTTCGCGGCTAGCAGCGTGCGCCGCAATGCGTCGATCGAGCTGATATCCGGCTGCGGTGCCCCCTCGCGAACCGCCATGCCGATTGCCGAGCGTGCGAAATCCACCTTGCTGCCAGACACGACCTTGCCAGCGTTGATCTGATCGTCGAGTGCATAGCCGACCACGATCAGCACGTCGGCCCACTCGCCGCGCGCGAGTCGCACAGGGATCGCATTCGCGGCTGTGCCCACCGCTGGCCCCCAGACGGTGGCCAGCGTATCGCCGGTCGCCTCCTCGAATTGCGGGCCCAGGTAGCGATAGGCTGACGCAAACCCTCCCGAAATCATCACCTTGACTTCATCTGCCGATGCCGCGCCGCTGCCCAGGAATGCGCTCGCGACGCAGAATACGAGTGTGTAAATCCTTAGCTTTAGAACAGTCACGGCCCCGCCCATGTCGATCGGATGATGCAGCCCGGACATGCATCGAGTCCGGACGCCATTCATGATGCTAACCGGCAGCGCGGCAGCGCGTGCAGCACCCCTGCCGCGTCAATTCTAATTGCCTCCATTGGCGTAATGATGCTGGCCGCATACTGAATTCATTAGACCTTTCGGCGCAGCAATTCGGGGACGCTGATAATCCATCCTGGCAAACGGCGTTGACCGCTACCGTACAGACCTTTTCTGTCGCAGGTGAGAATGTAGCGTTACACCATGCCCGCACCGGCGTCGCCGTACCGCAATGCTGGAATAAGAATGGTTGGTCGAACGTTTAGCTTTCGCAGTATTGATTGATCGTCGTGTCCAGCGTCACGACTTTCGACGGTGCCGTCGGTATGATTGGATAGGCCTCGCCGGGCCGGCCGACCAGTGGCCTTGAATTGATGCCGACATCTTCGAGGGCAATATAGACATAGCCCGTAAACCCTCGTGTCGCGAGTCCTCGTGAGGTAATCGTCGCTACGCTGGCCGAAGTAACCGGGGCAGTCTTGTCGACACTCAGTACGATGCCCACTGAATGCGCATTGACCAGCCTGACGCTTTTCACCTTTCCCACGTCGACGCCATGCAAATCCCACCTTCATATGGTTATTGTTCTTCATCGCGCACGCCTCACATGGTTGTCCTGACCTGCTTCGGTTTGCCCGATGATCGGAAATGCGCAGGCCACCAGGCATCATGGGTCAAACCGCCGCTGGCTTACCGGCTTCTGAACGACTGCCCGAGCAAGCTGCATACCTCGATCGCCATGGATCTCAATTGTGGCTCAGAGACGTAGCCAGTCAGTGCGCATCCCATCCCCTGGCTACCCCAGTAGAACGTGATGCGATTGCCGTCACGAAACAGCCAGAACGCCGTCGCGTCCTTTTGAACCGCTGCAATGTAAATCGTGAGCCGGGCGCCGCTCGCGTTCTGATACATGAATTGCGCGGCCGGGCCGGACTCGCCGGGCAGCAGGCGACCACCGATCAGCGAATAGCCATATTCCCGAAGAGAAGGTATCGACAACGGCCGATCGAGGCGACGTGAGAGCCAATTCGCCAGTTGATCCCGCTGTTCGGCTGCGACCTCCACGGGGTGGCGTTGCTCGGGTGCGTACACCGCGAAAGCGATGTCAGCGCGCTCCGCGAACACAGGTCGATCGACGGCCGAATTCGCCGGCACCCAACCGGGCGACGAGCCGATCGCCACGCCTATAGCCATACAGGAGGCTGCCAGGCCTGCGTGCCGCCACCGGGACGTGCGGCGGCGCACAACGATACAACGCGTATCGTCTCGGGGGTCTCCGAACAGTGCTGTCAGTGCAGCCCTTTGCGCGCAGTAATTGGCCACGCGCTCGGCCGCTCCGGCGTCGGTCGTCACGCGGAAGAGCATAGCCGTGCGCCCCGTGGCGGACAGCTCATTGTCGGTAAACGCCGATAGTGGCCGCCAATCTGGGCCGCCCGAGCCTCGCCGCCTTCGCTCACTATCGTATTTCATGGCGTTTGAGACTACTCCGAGTGATGCTTCGCGATGAGAAACATCCAGTGTCAACGCCATTGCTAAACGTACGGCAGGGTCGCTATATTCCAATCAGGCGAAGTTAAAGTTTGCCTGACGGAGGTGGAGACATTTCCGGCACAAAACCGCACTGGCTATCCGAACATATTCAGGTGTTCGGCAAGGATAGTGCAGCCAATACCAGTGAGCACTACACCGCCCGCCATCTCTGCGCGCCTTCCAACGACATGGCCGATAACGCGGCCGAGCAGCACGCCGATGGTCACCATCGTCGCAGTGGCGAGCCCGATTGCTGCTGCGGTGGAATAGATGTTCACGTCAACAAAGGCAAGCCCAGCGCCGACCGCCATCGCGTCAATACTGGTAGCAAGACCGGTCACTGCCAGCAACCAGAAGGAATGGGCGGCTGCCTTCGTTTCGTCAGCTTCCTTGACGGAAAAACTGTTGAAGACCATGCGTGCGCCGAGTATGACCAGCAGCGTGAACGCGATCCAGTGATCCCATGCAGAGACGTATTGCGCCGCCGCCTTTCCAAGGAACCATCCGATCAACGGGGTTAGCGCCTCGATCACACCGAAGATGAGTCCGGTCCTGACAGCTTCGCGCCAGTGAGGGCGACGGAGGGTGGCGCCTTTGCCGATTGCGGCCGCAAAGGCGTCAGTAGACATGGCGAAAGCGAGGAAGAGCGTTGCGACAGGATTCATTAGAGGATGAGCTCGAGGTCGGGCAGAAATCCACGACACACCGCCGCGCCCGACCGGTCGCGTGGTGTGTCGATGGTCTTGCCAACCAAACGGCTACCTGCACCACGGTCTGAGCGACCGAGAATGTTGACGCAGGCGCTTCTGGGTAGAAGCCGGCTACTCCCCAAAGACAGGAGCGAGCATATCACACTCGAAAGGTTAATGTAATAAATTAGCTGGCGCGTCAAACCGTGTTCAGACGGAGCCGATATCCAACGGTTCCTACATCTTTACTTCACCAGTTGTCCTAACTCACTCCATGCGCGCGACGTATGTGAACTGGTTTTGGTGTCAGCCGCGCTGCGACATAAGGGCCGAGACCTTCGTTTGGCCAGTACCTGACTGCCGACGAAGCGCCTCGCCAAGTGCCTCCGCGCGCAGCCCATCTACCTAATCGGAAAGCGGATCAGGGTGTTTGCTGCTTTGGTGCAACAATCCAAGCATACGCTCCCGGCTCATCACACTTTCGGCCTCGACGATCTCGATCAGCGGTCGACCGGACTCGACGGCTTTTGCGACGAGTGCCGCCGTATGTTCGTAGCCGATTTCTCCCTTTAACGCGGGCGCGATCGCGGTCGATCTGAGCAGGTTGCGCTCGCTCACCTCCGGGTCGGCAATCATCGGTCGCACACAGTGTTCATCGAACATCGATACGCTTCGCCGGGCTGCACCCAGAGCTTTGAACAGGCACACGGCGATAAGCGGCATATAGTTGTTCGTCTCCAGCTGCCCGCTGGCAGCAGCAAGCACGACACTCTGATCCGCGCCGGCTACGAAGTACGCAATCTGCGTAAGGCCCATTGCGTGGACCGGATTCACCTTACCCGGCATCATTGAGGAACCCGCCTGCTGGGGTGCCAGCCGGACTTCTCCGATACCGCCGCTCGGGCCAGAACTGAGCAGTACCAGATCGTTCGCCACCTTGGCGAGCGCGAGCATGGTAGTTTTCACGGTGGACGATAATGCGGCGAATTCGTCCATGTTCTGGACCGCGTCGAACAGATCCTGAGCAGGCGTGAGCGGCTGTCCCACCAGTTCAGCCAGCGCCGTGGTCACGGCCTGCCGATAGCCGCGGTACGTTCCGAGTCCCGTGCCGACCGCCGTGGCGCCAAGCGCGATCGTACTCAACGCCGGAATGTGCGCATTGAGCCCCACTGTCATTCGTTGAGCGAGAGAGGCATAGCCGCCCACCGCCTGGCCGAGGCGCATCGGCAACGCATCCTGTAGACAGGTCCGGCCGATGCGCAAGATGCCGTCGAACTGGCGTGCCTTGTCTCGCAGCGAAGCCGCCAATTGACCGACAGCGGCGCTCAACAGTCTGAGTTCCTCGAGCAGCGCCAGCTTGGCTGCGGTAAGCAGCACGTCGCTGGTGGACTGTGCGTAGTTGACGTGATCGAGCGGATGCAGGAGCGCGTATTCGCCAGGTTGATGCCCCATCAGTTGCAGTGCACGATTGGTCAGGACTTCGTTGATGTTCATGTTGATCGACGTGCCGCACGAGCCTTCGAGCGGGTCGACGATCAGCGCGGCGGCGTGCTGTCCATCCGCGAGTTCGACACACGCCGCTACGATGGCGTCGCGCTGCGCGTCGCTCAATTTGCCGTGCTGCGCGTTGACTCGCGCGATCACCATTTTCGTGCGGGCAAGCCATTTGACGAATGCGGGGTAATGCGCCAGCGTTTCGCCGCTATAGGGAAAGTTGGCCTGTCCGCGTAGTGAATGAACGCCGTATAGCGCATCCATCGGGAGTTTGCATTCGCCGAGCGCGTCGACTTCAATGCGTTGATGTGTCATTGTCTTGCGGTTCCTGGAAATTGCTGCGTCAGCTCTCGAGCGATGTGTGACGTGTCTCCGGCGCCCAGATCGCGCATGTCACGCCCCCTACCGCCAGCACGACCACGCAAAGATAGACAGCGGCCTGGCCCCCGTAGATCGCGACGATGCTCGGAAACAGAAAGGTCGTCACCGCGGATCCGATCCGACTTGCGGCAACGGCGAAACCCAGCGCAGTGGCGCGAAGCTCGGTCGTGAACAACTCCTGGGGGTAGAGAAAGCAGAGGTTGTTGGTGCCGCTCAGCACGAGTGCGAATACCGCGAACAGCGCCACCACGGCCGTGCCCGGCAGGTGTGAGCCGAATGACAGACACGCAAGCACGATCGCGGACAGAAAGAAACCCCATAGCAGGAACGCACGCCGGCTGATCCGGTCCACGACGAGCGCGCCCGCAACCGTGCCGACTAGGAGGAAGACGTTATAGATCAAGCCCGCGAGAAACTTGTCCTGGATGTGTAGCGAGGCGAACACCATCGGCGAGAACGTACCGAGCGAAAAGTACGGAATCACGAGACACATGTAGAAGAAGCAGGCAATGAAGAGCCGCATGCGCCATTGGCTCGAGAACACTTTTGTGATTGCCGAGCCGGAGGACGAGCCCGCCTGGGCAGTCTGCGCGGTCTCTGCGGGACGGTTCAAAACGATGTTCGGACCAATGTTGTCGCGGATGATTGCTAGCGCTTCGGTGGTTCGACCCTTGCGTTGCAGCCAAAGCGGCGATTCCGGTATGCGGACGCGAAACAGAAACACAACCGCTGCAGGCACCGCGCTCGAAAGCAGCATCACGCGCCAGATATCGGGACCATGGTCTTTGAGCAGATAGCCGACCACATAGGCGCACGCGTATCCCAGCGCCCACGCGATGGCGAGCCAACTGAGCAGTCGTCCGCGCAGGCGCAGCGGCGAATACTCGACCACCAGTGCCTTGCTGACCACATAGTCGAACCCTAGCGTTATACCGAGCAGCAGGCGCAGGATCAGAAGCTGCGTCGGGCTGGTGACCCAGAACTGCGCGACCGAGATGACAGCGAAAAGCGCCATGTCGTAGTTGAACAGCGCACGGCGGCCGAAACGGTCGACGAACGAGCCCGCGAACAGGCTTCCTGCGAACAGGCCCGCCAGTGACGCCGCACCGAGGACGCCGAGCCACACCGCATTCAGATGCAGCTGTGGCGTAGCGATAGCAAGCGCAATACCGATGATGCCAAGCACGAATCCGTCGCTGAATTGGCCGCCCGTGCCGGCGAACGTCACGCGCAGGTGAAATGGCGTCAATGGCGCGTTCTCGAACGCTACGGTCGTTGGCGTCGCGTCGGCCGCACTCTCGAAGCGCGTCCTCGTCGATATATTCATGGTTGTCGGTCTCCTTTCAAATCGCTTGTGTAAAATAATCTTCGCAATTCTAGGTTCGCGCGGACGGCACGGCGCGCTCTAGCCGCCGAATAAGGAATTCTTATGCTCACGTTTCGAAACACCATTTTCTTGCGGTCGTCGTGCGTGTCTGGGACGGGCGCCACTGCGGCGACATGCAAGTGAGCAGGCAGCACGACCGTCCGGTCGATCTCTATCAGCTTGACGTGTTCCTTACTGTTGCATCGATGGGCAGCATGTCAGCAGCGGCCGGGGCACTGGGCATCAGTCAGTCGGCCGTTTCGCAGACCACCGCGCAACTTGAGCAGTCGCTCGGACTCGTGCTGATCGACCGCGCGCGGCGGCCTCTCTCGTTGACGCCCGCAGGGCTCTATATCAGCCAGAACGCGGAGCCGCTCATCGCGCTTGCCAGGCAGATGAAGGCGCAGGCGACGGATGTGTCGAAGAACGAGGGATCGTATCTGCGCATCGGCATGATCGATTCGGTGGCCAACACCATCGGGCCTTCGCTCATCAGACAGTTGGTGGCCCGCACGCGCGGATTGTCGGTGCAGATTGGCATGGCCACCGTGCAGGAAGAAGCGCTACTCGGACGTGAGCTCGATCTGATGATTTCCACCAATTCTTTCGTCGACCATCCCGCGTTCGAGCATCAGCTTCTCTATGAGGAAAGCTTTGTCGCCATAGTCGGTCGCGATGCGCGCCACGAGGCCACGCCGCCAACGCTGCAGGCACTCGCAGCGGCGGTTCCGTTCATTCGCTTTAGCCGGACTTCCACGCTTGGGATCCGGATAGAAAGAATCCTACGGTCCAACGGCATCGACGCACCGAGGAAGCTCGAGGTCGACCACGCGGATACCATGACCCTGCTGGTGGCGCAGGGTTTGGGGTGGGCCATTACAACGCCGACTTGCCTGCTCCAGACCGGTACACGGTTCGTCGACGCAATCGATATCATTCCTGTCGAAAGAGGCAATTCCACTCGCTCAATCTTCCTCGTAGGACGGCGCGGGGAGTTTCTCACGCTGTCCAGGGACATCGCCATCGCCGTGCGGCAATCGCTACACGAGTTGCTCGATTCACATTCCTGGTTGCGGCCTTATGTGCCTTCGAGCGGGACCGAAGCTGACGAGTAGCGGTTTCCGTTTATGCATTGCGGGCTTTCACGTAGCTCGGAAGGTAAAAGATTCCAGATCAATTTCGCGTTATAGGTCAACATGCCCGGTGTTCAAATCGGGCGGTGGCGGATCGCTCAACGATCAACGATGCCCTTCGGTGCAAAAAACGTCGTCACCGTCGAACAACGGGAGCGATTGCGGAATAAATCGCGGTGCGCACGTGTTGTTTGGTCATCTAGCGTCGCGATGTCTTTCCCACCCACCTTGACACGGAAATTCCTGATGCAGAACAGCCCTTCCAACCCCTCCGCCTACCTTGGACAACTGCTTAAAAAACCTGGTGGAGTGAAAATTGGAGTCGGCGTGACATCGCCTTCTCCAGAACTTGTGCAAATGTTGGCCAACTCGGGATTCGACTACATCCTGATCGACATGGAGCATGGCCCGATCTCAATCGAGACGGCCTACAGAATGATCACGGCGATGATCGGTACGCCTGCGCAGCCGTGGATTCGTGTCTCACACAATGACCCGGCCCAGTTCAAACTCGCCCTGGACGCCGGCGCCAAAAACATTGTCGTACCGATGATCACAAGCCGTGAAGAAGCGCAGAGGGCAGTGTCATACGCAAAGTATCCGCCTCAAGGCGTCCGCGGCTGGGGGCCGTTTCGCACACAATACCAGTGGCAAACCAACATGCTCGACTATGCGAAGCGAGCCAACGCTGAGACCGGCGTGATTGCGCTGATTGAACATCCCGACGCGGTTCGCGACATAGATGCCATTTTGGATGTCGACGGGCTTGCCGGCGCGATCCCCGCACCGTTCGACTTATCGGTCAACATGGGCTTCAACGATGGTCCCAACCACGATAAGGTCCGACACGCCATCGAGTTCGTGATAAGCAGGATAAAAGCAAAAGGCATGGAAGTCACTTCGTTTGCAGTGACCCCCGCACAGGCTGTAGAAGCGATGCGGTTGGGTGTGAACAACCTGTTTCTAGGCTTTGATCCAATGTATATCCAGGCTTCGCTGCAATTATTTCTGTCGACGGTAAGCGACCTGAACATTGCCCGCTGACTGAGAGACTGCCCTTCTGTCGCCGGCCATCTCGTGGGTCCGGCGGTGACCCAGGCGATCGATCGGGGAACGTCCCCTGATCGGTCGCTTCCTTTTTTTAATGACGGCATCCCGGCAAATACGTCGCGAGCGGCGCCCACAGCTTCGCGATCGCTCGCGTAATTTGCGACCACCACTGTCCCTCACACGCAAGAGCCCTGGCCAAGACCGCGCCAATACGCTTTAATGCGCCAGAATTAATGGCAACCATTTTGAAAGTTCGTTTCATTTGTAATTCTTCCGTTTTACGGAATCTAATAAGTAATCCGACACAACCTCCGAATTAAAATTGCGCCCCGGGAATTTTCTCGACGCGGCCGCTGTTTACCTAGGAAATTCGAAATGCATGGTCGGCTACTCGAATCGCAAACGATGCAGATAGGGTCGAGGCAAACAGAGCATGAAGTGAAAACATCGCGACAGCCTCGTCGCAGTCTGCCTAACCGATAGATTCAGTCATTCATTTCATAACGATATGCCTCTACTTTCTAAGATTCCTGGATTCTTCGCCAGAAGCACCGATGTGGATATGACGGCTACTCGGGCCGGTCGATCAAGCCTGACCGCATCGATCGTTTGGGCATTTGTCGAACTACCGTTCGAATTGTCTTCTTCACAGACCTCAACCTCGACCGCCTTGATTCTGATGGAGACGCTCCTATCGGCATGGGTCGCCTTGCTAACGCTCCAGGGCGTGGCGTGGGCAAGGTTGGTATTTCTCTTCCTCTGCGGCACAACCATCATGGTCATAGTGTCTGGCCTCGCAACGGAGACCAGGTTCTACCCAGTCTGGTCCACGCTATCGTTGATCGAATTGATCACGAAGATTGGCTCGTTCGTACTGGTTGGTCGCAGCGGATCCAGATCAACGTGATCTAGCCCTTTACCCCGTTCCGTGTAAAGGGACCGCAACGCAGCCCTCCTAGATTGGCGTTTGTTAGATCCGTGCAGTAGACGTGTCGACCCGCGGCAATCCCAATCCACCCAATGTGCGATCGATCATCGTGTTCACCATCACTGCTGTTCGCTCGCTGCCTGGACCCCTGTCCGGCAGGAGCCTGGATCATTGCAAGCGTATCCCGCTTCTTTCGACCGTAGCGGAGGTATCAGACGATCAACATCATGCAGAAGGCCTCATATGGACAGATTGGTCCTACCGCATTGCATCGCCGTCAATTGACGGTAGCCAACAGACGGGCGAGAAATCATGCAGATGACCGCCGCAGACGACTTACCTCAGTTGCTGCCACGTTTGCGACCGAAGCTCTGGGCATTCGCACTGCGCTTGTGCAGCGATCGCCATGACGCCGAGGACCTGCTGCAACGCACCTGCCTGCGAGCCCTGGAGCGCCCGCACCAGCTTCGCCCGAATACTACGCCATTGAGTTGGATGTTTTCCATCATGCACACTACCTGGATCAATGAGTTGCGAGCTCGCAAGATCCGTGGTCGATGCCGCGTCGAATGGAATGACGTGATTCTCGATACGGTCGCAGACCCACTCACACCCACGCCCGAACAAAATATGATGACTGGGCAGATCATCGAAGCAGTCGAGCGGCTACCCGAAGCGCAACGGATTGTCATGATTCTGATCGTCTTCGAGGGTCTGAGCTACAGCGATGCTGCAGAGGAGCTAGGTGTCCCCATCGGGACTGTCATGAGTCGGCTATCGCGCGCACGTCAAACCTTGGCGAGCGCTTGTATTCACTTGCGAAGCCTTCGAACGGTGGTCGGGAAATGAGCCTTCGGGAACAACAGATCAATGCCGGGAGGGTATGAGCATGCGCTCTATTCATCAACCGCTGCGGCAAGCAATTCTTCGCCAGTCCTATTATTTGGAAAGTCTCGACTGGTGTCACCAACCTCGTCGGGGTCGCTGCTGGCACCATTTGAGGGCGGATAAATCAGAGCGATCCATTCGGGCACAAGGTAACCGTGTGGGACTACATGGTGAAAGTCAATACCGACCCAGATCACAACCAGGTTCACCAGGGCAAAGCTCTCGAGGCAAATGAAAACTACGAATGGATTGAACATGGTGAGTTACCACAGCGGTGGAAGACGGCAAGAGCATCTGCTGCCGTCGGGTTAGGAGTGTGTCTACACCACAGAACAACTGCGTCCTCTCATCTATTCCAATGAAGCGCCGCGCGGTCGTGACTTTGTACCGGTACGTCGACCACCACGTCACACAAAATAATTGTCCCCACACACTGGAATAAAAGAGACCGGCCAGTGTTTTCGAACAGGAAACAGGGTAGTCATAGATCATGAACGTAGCGACGTTGCTTGCAACCTCTTACCAGTCAGGAGCGAATGAACATGTCTAGCAGTGAATACGCTTTGAGTCACCACTCGGATGGCGAAATCAAGCGCTTAATATTTGAGTCTGAGATGCTTCGACCGATCACGGGTCGGATGTTGTCCGCAGTGAACGTCCGTCCGGGCATGCGTGTACTGGACATAGGTTGCGGCGTTGGCGGTATGAGTCGGCTGGCCGCGGATCTGGTGGGAGAGAACGGATTCGTGCTCGGGATAGATCGAAAAGAAAACGCCATCGAAGTAGCTTCCTTCCTTGCTGGCGTAAGCAAGCTGTCCAACGTCGAATTTCGTTGTTGCCCGCTGGAGGACTTTGAGGATGACGAAGGTTTCGATATGGTGGTGGGGCGATGTGTGTTTCTTTTTCAAAATGATGCGGTATCGTTTTTGAGGCGCGCAGCTCAATTTGTCCGTCCAGGCGGTTACATAGCTTTTCATGAATTTGACAACCGCCGGCAACACCTCTCCGAACCCAAAGTGGATTTATGGGACTCGGTCGTGCGAGAGATCCTTTCCCGATTCAGGGAGGAGTGTCCGCAATATGACATCGCTCGAAGGTTTGTGCCTACATTTTCCCTGGCAGGCCTGCCCGTTCCACAACTACGCTACGAAGTTCCGGTTAGCGGCGGATCGGCGCCGTTGCTTTGCACGTGGGCATCCGAAATGTTGCGTAGCCTGTCATCTGATCCCCGAAGAACGCGGTTAGAAGGAGGCGTGATAGTCGATCTGGACTCTCTCAACGTCGAACTCCAACGTGCGATATCCGACGAACGTGCACAGGTCGAGTTTCTCGGCCAGGCGTGTGCCTGGACTCAGCTATAAGAAGTCTCCGGCATGGAATAAAGCCACGGCCATGAGCGTTCTGCTTACATTGCCCGACGAATCCAAACCCGTGGAATTCGGATCTTTATGAAATCGCAAGCGCCTAACAGTTCAAAAGCCTTGTCATCGGGACGCAGTACCGGTACATCGATCGCAGCATCGTTAGCGGTACTGCTGTTCGCCGTGATCACGTTTCGGCATGTTGCCGAGTGGCTTCGGTTCCTCACCGGTTGGCAGATCCCCTCAATCGGAAATGTTGGCTATACCCTGACATTCAGCGGATTCGCAGTGCTACATGGCTGCGCGTCGCTGGGCAAACGCCGCACGCTTGTGTTCTTTGCGCTTTCGGCTGTCGTTTCATGGATACTCGAGGAAATCGGCGTTTCGACAGGCTGGATATACGGCCATTATCACTACAGCAACTTGCTGGGACCCAAACTTGGGCTAGTCCCAGCGATCATCCCTCTTGCATGGTTCATGATGATCTATTCGTCGTGGGCTGTCGCCTCGACCTTGCTGGGGTCATCTACTCGAGACGCTTCTGAAGGCGTCCTGAGCCGCTCGCTCGTCGCGTCCATGGTGATGACTTCGTGGGACACCGTGATGGATCCGGGGATGAGTCGCGCAGGAAACTGGGTGTGGGAAGCAGGTGGAGCCTATTTCGGTGTCCCCTTTCATAACTACGCGGGTTGGCTTGCTACGACATTCGTCGTGTACTCGCTCTTCGGCATTGCCTCCCGATACATTCGCCCCGAGCGGGTAAGCATTGGAGATGCGTCCTTCTTTCACGCATTGCCAGTGATGTGCTACGCCATGGTCGCGATGGATCACCTCTTCGTGCAAAGCGTGCCCGAACTTCGCGTGGTCGATGTCTTCACGATGGGATTTGCCACCGTTTTAGCCTGTATCGGGATCGGCCGGGAACGCTCCACGAAGCTGAATTGAGCGAACCACTGGGCACTCCCACGCAAGCTGAGTCGGACTTTTGGGTCAGCAAATCACTTGTATATCAATGGCATGCGAGAAAATGTTAAAAGTCCTGAATATTCATGATGAACCCGCTCTCGGAGAGGAAATCACCAGCGGCCTTAGGTCATCCGGGTACAGTGTCGATACAACGCGCCTGGGGCTTGCGGGCGTAACCCGCGCGATGTCGCATGACTACGATGTCCTTGTCCTTGGCGAAACACTGCCCGATATTGGGGGCCCAGCCGTCGTTTCGGCTTTGCGCGGCGTAGGCGTGCAAACGCCCGTGATCATGGTGAGCGGTACAGCCGATATCGAACAGCGGATACAAGGTTTGCGCGCAGGCGCAGATGACTATCTGGCGATGCCATTTTCGCGTGAAGAGATGCTGGCTCGCGTGGCGGCACTACTTCGAAAAATGGCGCACGCGCCCTACAGCGGCGCCATCTTGCGCACCAACGCATTCGAGCTCGACCTTATCAAGCGCATTCTCACTCATCGGCAGCGCAAGCAGCGCCTGCTGCCCACAGAATGCCGTCTGCTCGAATTCATGATCCGACATTCCGGACGCACCGTTACTCGATCCGAGATTTTTGAAGCTGTATGGATGCACCACCTGGACCCGGAAACCAACCGGATCGCGGTGCACGTTGGACGGCTACGCAAAAAGCTCGCGACGCTCGGCCTGCCTCCGATGATTCTCACGGTCCGAGGATCAGGGTATCGATTTGAGTGACATTTCTGGAGAAGCAGTCATGCATAACTTATCCGGTCAGATTGCCCTCGTCACCGGTGCTTCGCGCGGGTTGGGGCGGGCCGCGGCGTTTCGTCTCGCCGAACAAGGGGCGCACGTCATCGTGCATTACGGCGCGAACCAGGAGGCCGCCGAGGCGGTGGTCGCCCAGATCCGACGTGACGGCGGGCAGGCTGATGCGATCGGGGTCGACCTTGCCGCAGTTGACGGAGCGCACCGCCTGGTCGAAGCGGTTCGCGCACTCAGAATCAACCATCTTAATGTTGTCGTAGCGAGCGCAGGCATCGCCGAGCCGGCGCTCCTCGGTGACCAGACAGTGGAGGCTTTCGACCGTCACTTTGCGATTAACGTCCGTGCTCCTTTCTTTCTCGTGCAGCAACTCCTGCCACTCCTTGGCGAAGCCAGCAGCATCATATTCGTCTCATCCGTCGCCGCACGCTCCGCGGTGGATGGCTTATCGGTCTACTCCGCCACAAAGGGTGCAGTCAACGTGCTGGTGCGTAATCTTGCGAAGGAACTGGGCCAACGTGGCATTCGCGTCAACGCCGTTTCACCCGGTGCGATCGATACTGACATGGGGCAGGTCCTGCTATCGACAAATGACGGTCGCGAAATGATCAAGGGACTCCAGGCTTTGAAGCGGATCGGGCAACCTGACGATGTGGCCGACGCGGTGCTTTTTCTCGCCTCCAATCACTCGCGGTGGGTTACGGGCGAGTCCATCGATACGAGCGGCGGCGCTCGCCTCTAAGCTTCGAGATCAGGCTAGCGTCCGGCGCGCAACGAGCGGCACTGATCGCTTCGCCGTGGGCGACGCTGCTGCCGGCGGCGCTGCGGGCCTTCAATGCGACCTCAACGCCGACCCGAGATCAGCTGTTGTTACGGCCGGCCATGACGCCGCCGTCGACATCCCACACTGCGCCGGTAACCCAGGATGCCTTTTCCGAGAGCAGGAAAACGATAACCTCGGCCACGTCGGTTGGCGTACCTACACGTCCGATCGGGTGAAAGCTGTTGAAACCCTCAAGTGTGCTATGCACGTCAGCCTTCGGGATAAATCCTTCGTAGATCGGTGTCTGCACGACCGCTGGAGAAACCGCATTCACGCGGATTTTTTTGGATGCCAGTTCCATGGCCAGATGCTGGGTCAGCGAGTGCAGACCGGCCTTGGCCATCGAATAGGCCGACGACGGTGTGGCTTCGATCGCCTGTTTAGCCCACATCGAACCGATATTCACGATCGACCCAGGACGGTTCGCAGCGACCATGTTCGCGACGACCTTTTGCGTAATAAAGAAAAACGCTTTGTTGAGTTTCTGATACTGCTCGTAGTCGGCTTCGGTATGTTCCAGGAATGACTTCGGGAAGAATACGCCGGCAGCATTGACCAACATGTCGATATCCTTGTGGTCACGATCCAGCTCAGCCAGCAGTACCTTAACCCCCTCTTCGCTCGTCAAATCGGCGGTCAATGCGAAGACCCGGTTGCCGCTGCCGCCGGCCGCCAATGATGCACGGGCTTCTTCAGCCTTTACCGCGCGGTGGCCTACTACAACCACACTCCCACCTTCCTGCAGCACCATGTGTGCCGTCCTCAGACCCATGCCGCTAGTCCCACCGACCACCAGCAACTTGCGGCCTTCAAATAATTGCTTGTTCATCAACTCACTCCTATTGGACAGAAACCCTACCAACCAATTGGTAGGTAATCAGGACAAAAAAACAACTAAGCCCACATGTAAGAAAACAAAGCATCGACCATCTTCCGAGGACCACGCTCGGACCTCAAGCCTCGCCCCACCAGCATCGCCCCTTCAAGCACGGCCAGCAGCGCCTGCGCGACGTCGGCTGCCGGACGGTTCGCCTTCAGCGAGCCATCGCGAACACCTTTCTCAACCACCGAGGTGAGCCATTCCGCATTGATCTGGAAGAAACGGCGCACCTCAGATCTGATCTCTTCGGGCAACGACTCCGACTCGGCGCCCAACATCCCACACGCACAAAGCCGCCCGTCTTGCTCATAGGTATTGAAAAACAATTCCGCGTATGCCCTTAGCTGGTCTGGAGCCTTCGTTACCGTGCCCTCGATGCGCAGCAACGCCTCGCGAAACCGATGTGTGTAACGCTGCACCACCACGGCTCCCAACTCCACCTTGGTTGCAAAATGATGATGCACGCTAGGTTTGCGGATACCAACCGACTGCGCAATGTCCTCGTAGGAAAAGCCGTTGTAGCCGACCTGCTGTATCAGCCCCTCTGCCGCATCGACGATGCGTGTGGCTGAATCAGTGAGCTCGGTAAAGTGCTTCATGGGCTGAACGTCGTTACAGTGACAGTGACAGTGACGGGATTGACACAGGCTTCAGTCAATGCGAACTACCAGTCGCAATGAACACAAACCTATCGATTGGTAGGCATTGTGCGACATGAGAATGCAGCTGTCAATCCCGGAGACGATCCGGACGGTAGAGTCGGAACCTCAGGCCATCGATCCCAACCCGCGCCGAAACCTCGGGATGGGCAAGGATCGCTTTCGGTTCCGAGCCGAACAGAACGCCGTGCCCGAACGGCTGGTAAAAGAGCGGCTTGACGCCCATGCGGTCGCGGACCAGCAGAAGTTCCTGCTTGCGAGTATCCCAGATGGCAAACGCATAGATGCCGACCAGCTGGTCGACAAAGTCTTCACCCCACTTAAGATAGCTTCGCAACACGACTTCGGTGTCGCTCCGGGTTTCGAAATGGTGACCGCGCCTGGTCAGGTCCTCACGGAGTCCGACGAAGTTATACACCTCACCGCTATAGGCCAGGCAAGCGAGAGCCTTGCCTTGCGATGTCGCTTGCATTGGCTGTGCGCCGCCTTGCAGGTCTATCACTGAGAGGCGGCGATGTCCCAGTGCTACATGCCGATCGATCCAGACACCTTGGGCATCGGGGCCGCGCAACGCCATCGTTTCGGTGATCTGATCAATGACGGATTCCGATCGTTGAGATTCCGCTCGCACCGTTGCGCGGTACGCTGAAGAAGCAGACGTTCCTTACCGGCGATGCACCGAGCTATGCCGACTATTGCGTGTTCGGCATGTTCATGTGGAGTCGCTGCGTGAGCGACATCGCGATCGTGGAGCCGGACGATCCGATCCACGCATGGCGCGAGCGGTTGCTCGACCTGTTCGACGGTTTCGCGCGGAAAGCGCCCGTGCACCACTTGGTGTCTGGCGGGAACATGCATGACCAGCCACACGCCTGAAGATTTCCCGATCCGTACCTTCGACAAGACAAGACAAGCTCCCCTACGTAGACATCGACGGGCAACGGCCATGTCAGCAACGCAGCGTCCTCGACAATTCTGAAAGCTGAGCGTGTCTGCATCTTGCAACAGGAAATTTAATTAATTAGGAAACCTACAGTGTCCGACTATGATTTTGATCTCTTTACCATCGGTGCCGGTTCAGGAGGGATTCGGGCAAGTCGGCGAGCGGCCGCTTTCGGGGCGCGTGTTGCGGTAGCGGAACAACGCTTTCTGGGAGGCACCTGTGTAAATATCGGATGTATTCCAAAGAAACTGCTTTCTTACGCGGCGCACTTCAAAAAAGATCTTGAAGACTCCCGCAGCTACGGCTGGTCGTTTGACCAGCCTGTGTTCGACTGGCGTACCTTGCTGGACGCGAAGAACAGGGAGATTGAACGTTTAAACGCCGTTTACCGCAATTTGCTCAATCAGTACGGCGTCGAATTGATCTGGGGCAGAGCAACGGTTACCGGGCCGCACACCGTTGACGTGGACGGCCGCACATTCACGTCGAAGTATATTCTGGTCGCGACGGGAAGCCATCCAACTGTACCGGACATTGAAGGCGCGGAATACTGCATTACCTCTGACGATGCCTTCTATCTCGACACGCTGCCGGGGCGCGTCGTCGTCGTCGGGGGCGGCTATATTGCGGTTGAGTTTGCATCCATATTCAACGGTCTGGGTATCGACACGACCTTGGTGTACCGCGGCGATCGCCTGCTCAAGAATTTCGACGCAGACCTCGGTCATTTCCTCGCGGAACAGATGAGAACGCAAGGCATCCGCATTCGCTTCAACACGGAAATCCGCAAGATCGAGCGTGACGGTACGACATTGAGTTGTGTGACCGGTGACGACGAAAAACTGCCCTGTGACACAGTCCTCCATGCAACCGGCCGGGTACCGAATACTGCCGGTCTAGGCTTGGAGTCGGTTGGCGTAACGCTTGCGCCGAACTCGGCGATTGTCGTTGACGATGCCTTCCGAACTGCTCAACCATCAATATATGCGGTCGGAGACGTCATTCATCGAATGCAACTGACGCCTGTTGCGCTGGCTGAAGGCATGCTGGTCGCGGATCGCCTTTTCAACGGCAGCACTGAACGCATGGATTACAGCGGTGTTCCAACTGCGATTTTTAGTCACCCGAATGTCGCTACCGTTGGGCTGAGCGAGGAACAGGCAACCGAAAGTGGCTACAAGATCGACCTGTACCGTAGCATTTTCACCCCTCTCAAGCATACCGTTTCGTCGTCTGGCGACAAGGTGTTACTTAAGCTGATCGTTGACCGCGAAAGCGATCGCATCCTCGGTGTTCATATGGTAGGTGACGACGCCGGCGAGATCCTTCAGGGGTTCGCCGTAGCGATCAGGTGCAAGGCGACGAAGGCGCAGCTCGATGCCACCGTGGGTATCCATCCCACCATAGCCGAAGAATTTGTCACGATGCGCGCCAAGGTTGGTGCTTGAATTGTTTTCGGATTGCGCCAGACCGATAAGCATCGGGCGAGAGCGCGTACAGGAATTTTTTAATCTTAGGAGTATGAAATGCCAACTTACATCATTTCAGCAGGTAGCGACTTCTTTTCCGAGCGCACCAAACAATCCATCGCGGAGAAAATCACCCGAGATTATGCTGAGATTACGGGCGGACCGACCTTCCTGGCGCAAGTGATTTTTAACGCCATACCCAAAGGAAGCCACTTCGTAGGTGGCAAGCTGCTCAATGCCGATCAAATCTTCGTGCACGGATATACGCGCGCGGGGAAAACGCCCGATCAGAAGGCCAAGATGCTCGATAGCATCGTCGACACCATCGCGGAGGCCGCCTCAGTGGCGAAGCGGTCCGTTTGGGCGTATCTCAGCGAGCTGCCACACACGCACCTGGTCGAGTACGGGCACGTCGCGCCCCAACCGGGGCAAGACGGAGAATGGCTGAATACGTTGCCAGTGGAAGATGCCGCGTTTATCCGAAGCATCGCCTAAACCTGTTCATCCGCTTCGCCCGCCGTAGCTGAAATTGAGAGGACCTCACATGTTTTCTTTCCGCTTCTTCGCTACCGCCACCGTTGTCCTGCTCGCAATCGCACCAGCCTTCGCCGAGGCGGCGCCGTCCCGGGTCCGCGGCACCATCACCGCTATCAATGACGGCAGTATCACCGTCAAGGAGAAGGACGGCCGCACCTTCACGCTAAAGACCGGACAGTACACGACGTATGCCGACGTCATTCCATCCAGCCTCGACGAGATCAAAGTCAACGACTTCGTCGGCTCCGCTGTCAAAGGGTCGCCGAGCTCAATGGTCGCGGTCGAGCTCGCCATAATCCCCGACAGCATGCGCGCCGGGCGAATTGGTTATTACGGATGGGATCCGCTGCCCGACCCAACCGCCATGCAACCGACCGGCACTTACGCGACCGGCATGACGAACGGCCGGGTGTCGAAGCTCTCGCCGGCAGCGCCTAAGCTCACCAACACCAACATGACCAACGGCATCGTCTCCGCCGAGAAGGGCGGCACGGCTGGTCGCACGCTCACGGTCACCTATGACGGCGGTAGCAAAAGCCTTCATATCACCGTGCCGCCGAACGCGCCGATTGTGCGCTACGTGCTGGCCGACCGGTCAACGGCCTTCATAGGGTCTACGGTCTTCATCAAAACCAACCCCGGCGACCGAGCGGGACTCGTCACCGTAGGCAAGGGCGTCACGCCCCCGATGTGAGGGCAGCCACAACCGCGGTCTCCTTCGTGCCGTCGTCGATGCGTCGCGCGCTTGCTGGGAAAAACCGTCATGGACTCACTTTCTGAAAATTTTGTGGAATAAATTGGGCCGTCGTTCGTTTCTTCCATCGGCTTTGATTTTCCCCACTGTCTTCCGCTTCGGCGTCGTCGGACCTGCTTGCGCTCTCCACCCGCTGCGGGCGACGACTGCATCCTGCGAGTTTGGTAGTGAAAAGACCGCTCTCATCGAATCGTCATCAAGCGGTCGCTCGTGTCTGAATCCGGCATAGGTTCTAGTCTTACCGCGTCGAAAACCTACGGCGTTCGTCAGGCGTTCGGCAACATGGACGCGCGTCGAGCCGGGGCACGCGCACCGTCGTAAATCTCGGCAGCTTCTGCAGCAACGTCGTGACGTCTTCCACATCGAGCACTCAGCGCCAAGGTCAGGCCGCCACATATCGCCTCATTTCTAAACCGACTGCCACATTTCGGTCATGTTCAAGGCTCATTCTTTCGGATGCCTTATCGGTTGTGAGTCAACAGTTGTCTCCCTGTAGCGCGTGCCGTGAAGCCAGGAGTCCTTATCTTCTGGCTGCGCTGGACGCCGTCTCCCTCAATCAACGGCAGATAAACAACGAACATGACATCAAACAGTCGACGTGATTTCCTGCGAGCCGCCGCACAAGCGGCCGGCGCGGCTACCGCCCTGGGTGCCGTGCCTATCGGTATCCGCAGTGCACTGGCGATACCTGCGCACAATGCGACCGGCACTATCGAAGACGTACAGCACATCGTTGTCTTCATGCAGGAAAATCGCTCTTTCGATAACTACTTCGGGTCACTGCGCGGCGTGCGCGGCTTCGGTGACACGCGCCCCATTCCACTCACAACCGGTAAGTCCGTATTTTTCCAGCCCGCCAACAACGCCGACGGCTATGTCTTGCCTTTCCGCCCGAATCTTCCGAACCTCGGCCTGCAGTTCGTGCAGGATCTGGACCACAGTTGGCCCGGCACGCATGCGGCATGGAACAACGGCCGCTATGACCAGTGGGTGCCGGTCAAGGGCACGACGACGATGTTCCATCTGACGCGCGAGGACATCCCGTTTCACTATCAGCTGGCCGACGCATTTACGATTTGCGATGCCTATCATTGCGCGGCCATGACGCCGACCGACCCGAACCGCTACTACATGTGGACGGGCTGGGTAGGCAACGACGGAACCGGTGGCGGCCCTGTAATCGATAACGCCGAGGCCGGTTACTCGTGGGGTACATTCCCAGAAAAGCTGCAGGCCGCCGGCATATCGTGGAAGGTCTACCAGGACATGGGTTCCGGTTTGAATCCGTCGACCGGCTGGGGCGACGACCAGAATCCCTTTATCGGCAATTTCGGAGATACCTCGCTTCTGTTCTTCAAGCAGTATCAGAACGCGCAGCCCGGCAGTCCGTTGTTCGAAGGGGCACGCACGGGTACGCAGGTCGAGGTGAGCGGGACCTACTTCGACATACTCAGAAACGATGTGCAAAACAATACGCTGCCTCAGGTTTCGTACATCGTGGCCCCGGAAGCGTTTTCGGAACACGGCAACTGGCCGCCGAACTACGGCGCATGGTATGTCGACCAGGTCCTTCAGGCACTCACGTCCAACCCGGAAGTATGGAGCAAGACGGTGCTGCTTTTGACCTACGACGAGAACGACGGCCTCTTCGATCACATGCCGCCGCCGTATGCGTCATCCACGCCCGCAACTGGCCTTTCCACGGTCTCCACGGCGAACGAGTTCTTCGCGGGTTCGGGCGACAATCAACCCGGTCCCTACGGTCTTGGGCCGCGCGTACCGATGATCGCCATCTCGCCATGGTCAAAGGGTGGCTACGTGTGCTCCGAAGTCTTCGACCACACATCGATCATCCGGTTTATCCAGAAACGTTTCGGGCAAGGCAACAGCCTGGAGGAACCGAACATCACGGCATGGCGCCGCACGGTATGTGGAGACCTGACATCGATTTTCAACTTCAGGAACCCTAACGACGGTTTTCCGCAACTGCCGGCCACGACGTTTCCGGCAGACAAGAACCGTCACCCGGATGTCGTACCTGTCGTGCCGAGCACCCAGTCACTGCCGAAACAGGAATCCGGTGTACGGCCGGCACGCGCACTACCATACGAGTTTTTCGTTCGCGGCGGCGTGAACGGGCAACGCAACGCGTTCCGTTTGCACATGACGAACACGGGGCGCGCGGGTGTCAACCTTCTGGTCTATTCAGGCAATGCGACGGATCTGCCGCGCAGTTATACGATTGAAGCAGGTAGGGACCTTTCAGACGATTTGATGCTCGCTCCGGGGGGCATCTACGATTTCTCCGTGTTCGGACCCAATGGCTTTCTGCGCCGCTTTGTGGGCAAAGCAAACTCTACGGGGAATCAAGGAACAGCGTTTCAGATTGCCGATGGCTACGATGTCGCAAACGGCAATCTGCAGCTGCGTCTGACGAACCCAGGTAAAGAGCGATCCGTTTTCAAGCTTGACAGTGCCTACAACTCGCCGATGACCGGCGAACTCAGCGTGCGCGGTGGTGATGTCAGCGTTCTGATGATTGATCTTCGAAATTCGTTCGGGTGGTACGACCTGACAGTGACAGTCAACGCCGACACAAATGCCCTGTGGCGCATTGCCGGTCACGTGGAAACCGGACGTGACAGCGCATCAGATCCAGCGCTCGGAGGCTGACGTTGAGTCGTTGATGATCGGGGCCCCATCCTACGGGCCATGACGCCGCCACATGCAGCAATGAGCGGGCCGGTATGGCCGCTCGTTGTTCTATCCTCCACTCCGCGTTCCCCCCAGACAGGCATGCCAGAATTAGACGAGAATCCGAAACAGTCATGTCGGCCAACCCATGCTGATCTTTTCAAAGCGAGTCTATAGACTGGTTCCATCGACGTTGCAGACACACCACCTCACCACTGTCGCGATGTCATCCTGAACCGAAGTCGATACTTTTTTGGAGTTCATCATGAAGAGCAAGATCGTTGCCGCGCTGTTGGTTGCTGTCTCCGCTACGCTCGCTGCCCCTGCTTTCGCAAGCGGCTATGGTCCGGCACCGTTTTATCATCCGGCCGTCGGCGCACCTGCTTCCCAGCGTGGCGAAAGCGCGCAAACCGTCGCGGCCGAACGCGCTGCGGCTGATGGCAACAGCGCCTACGGCGGCGCGAATGACCAGGCGTCGGAATCCGGCCACCATTTCGCCAAGCTCGCCTCGCTGTTCCACCGCAATTAAGCTCATTTGACCTGCTGCACCGAGTTTGTTCAAGGCAATCAGAAAACCACGCCATGCAGGCTTGATATGCCTGCATGGCGCTGGTTCCCGGCCCGCATATCCTCCGGGGTTACTGCGTCAGCGAGTTCCGGCGTGACCTCATTGAGGCTCGGCGACGAACACAGCGCGCCCAGAGCCACCAGCTACGTCATCACGAAGTGCATGTCGCGCATGCGATGCAAAATAGGCGCTCACCGTCTACCTCAATTCAGTTCCGTTGCAGGTTATCCAGTTCGCGGGACAATTCCGGCAACGCCAGTTCCCGGGCAAGCGGAAGCGTCAGCCACATTTCCACCTCGGACAAAAGAAAACTAGTCGACGCATTGACGAACCGCGCTGTGATAACGGGTGTTATCGCCACGAGCGCGACGGCCGCTTCTCAGAAACTACGTTGTCCATATCATGGTGCCCCGCTCCGCCGGTGACCGTGGTGTCACGCGTCGATCACCGCCCACGGCGCGGCCGCCAGGCATTCGGCCAAATAGTCCAGCAACGCCGTCACGCGTGCCGGCCG
Organism: Paraburkholderia sp. EB58; assembly: GCF_050436665.1. Taxonomy (NCBI): domain Bacteria; kingdom Pseudomonadati; phylum Pseudomonadota; class Betaproteobacteria; order Burkholderiales; family Burkholderiaceae; genus Paraburkholderia; species Paraburkholderia sp. EB58. The sequence goes on from NZ_JBNDMQ010000001.1 coordinate 219,299, forward strand.
CAGAACACCCGGTGGCGTCACGAGGTTCACGTTAATTTCCGCTATACGCCATTCAGGCAGCACCTCTTCCAGTTCGCCGCGTTTCAGAGCATCCCAGACGATGAACTCGGGCTGCAGTGCGAGGCCTCGCCCGGCGAGAAGCGCGGGACCAATCACGTCCGCGTTGTTGCTCCTGATCCTGCCGCTTACTGGCACCGCGCACTCTTCCCCTGACGCGTGACGGAAGCGCCACAGTTCCGGGGTTGGCAGGTTGGTGTAGATCAGGCAGGCATGCCGTTCCAGTTCTCGCGGATGACCAGGGCGCCCGTGCTTGTCGAGATAAGCGGGCGACGCGACCAGCGGCCGGCGCACCGCGCACAACCGGCGCGCGCGTAGTGAGGAATCCTCCAGTTCTGCGATGCGAATGGCCACGTCGAGCCCGCTGGCCACCACATCCACCAGATGATCGCTGAGCGACAGGTCAACGCCGACGTCCGGGTAGCGGTCGAGGAATGCGGGGACCAGCGGAGCCAGATATTTGAGCCCGAACGACATGGGCGCGGTAACGCGCACCATGCCGTGCGGCGTGAGCGCCTGGGCGGAAGCCTCGGCTTCTACGGCTTCGCCATCGTTCAGGATGCGGATCGCGCGCTCGCGCGCCATCTCGCCCGTGGGCGTGAGCGAAAGCCGGCGCGAAGTCCGGTAAAGCAGCGCCGTGCCCAGCCGCTGTTCCAGCCGGCCAATGGCTTTCGATACGGTCGGTTGCGACATACCGAGTGCTTCCGCGGCTTTCGCAAACGAACCTGCGTCGGCGACGCGGGCAAAAATTGCCCACGCTTCAAGGTCAGGGAGAGTGTTCATGAAAGATTTGGAATGGGTTCGATTCCATTCATTCTATTTCTTGATTGGCGACGCTCCAATAGTATCAGCGTGCTGCCGCGACTCGACGCAACGAGTCGCGGGCCGCGAGACGCCGCGTGTCCACTCCTTCCAATCGAGAGACGATGATGCCCCAAGCTCAAGCCAAACCCGGAAAGTTGCTGTTGTCCCCTTCCGACCACACGCTGATCCTCATCGACCACCAGTCGCAGATGGCCTTCGCCACGAAGTCGATCGACCCGGTCGTGCTGCGCAACAACGTCGCGCTGGTGGCGAAGGCGGCGAAGGAGTTCTCCGTTTCGACGATTGTCACAACCGTTGCCGCGAAGACGTTCTCCGGTCCGATCTTCGACGAGATCCGTTCGGTGTTTCCCGACGAGGAGTTCATCGACCGCACTTCGATGAACACCTGGGAAGACTCGCGCATCACCGACCGCGTGAACGCCATCGGCAAGTCGCGCATTGTGATTGGGGGCCTGTGGACGACCGTGTGCGTTGTCGGTCCGGCGCTGTCCGCGCTCGACCAGGGTTTCGAAGTGTATGTGATCGCTGACGCGTGCGGCGACGTCACCGACGAAGCGCACGAGCGCGCGATGGAGCGGGTAATCCAGGCGGGCGCGCGTCCGATGACCTCGCTGCAATATCTGCTCGAGTTGCAACGCGACTGGGCGCGCGGCGAGACCTACAACCAGACCGTTGCCACCGCGATCGAGCATGGCGGCGGCTATGGGCTCGGCCTGATCTACGCGAAGACGATGTTCGGCGGCAGCGAGGCCCACTGATCCGCGGACGCGCCGCACAAGCCATATGAACCGTGGCAGGTGGCCCGGTGCAACGCTCGGGCCACTGTCCGGTTCCCGACCCGAACCCGACGAAGCGAAGACAGCACACCCATGAAGCTCTATCTGCTCTCTCTGGGAGCCGGCGTCCTCGTCGGTGTCATCTATAGCCTGATCAACGTGCGCTCGCCGGCACCACCGCTCATCGCACTGCTCGGTTTGCTCGGCATGCTGGGCGGTGAGCAGGTGATACCGGTTGCGAAGCGTCTCCTGTCAGGAACCACACTTTCGGCCGCATGGCGCGACGCCCATTGCACAAGCCACGTCTTCGGCATGTTGCCGGGCCGTCAGGCTTCAGAACAGGCGCGACGCGAGACGACCGACCCAGAGGAACACCGCTCATGACAACCTCTCACCCCGTTCCGGATCTCGTACTGCGCAACGGCCGCTTCACGACGCTCGACCGCGCGAAGCCAATAGCGTCGGCCGTTGCCATTCGGGAAGGCAAGTTCGTTGCCGTCGGCGACGATGCCGAAGTTGTGCCGCTTGCCGGTGCGACGACTCGCGTGATCGATTTGAAGGGCCGACTGGTTCTGCCTGGTCTCATCGACAACCACACGCACGTCGTACGTGGCGGCTTGAACTTCAATATGGAGCTGCGCTGGGACGGCGTGCGCTCACTCGCCGACGCGATGAACATGCTCAGGCGCCAGGTCGAGCTCACGCCACCGCCGCAGTGGGTGCGTGTGGTGGGTGGCTTCACCGAGCAACAGTTCGTCGAGAGGCGGCTGCCCACCATCGACGAGTTGAACGCCGTCGCGCCGGATACGCCAGTCTTCATCCTTCACCTTTACGACCGGGCCCTGCTCAATGCGGCCGCGCTGCGCGTCGTCGGCTATACGAAGGACACGCCCGAGCCGCCGGGCGGCCAGATCATGCGCGATGGCCAGGGCAACCCGACCGGGTTGTTGCTCGCGAAGCCCAACGCGTCGATTCTCTACGCGACGCTTGCGAGAGGGCCGAAGCTGCCGTTCGAGTATCAACTGAACTCGACGCGTCACTTCATGCGCGAGCTGAACCGGCTCGGCATCACGGGCGTCATCGACGCAGGCGGCGGCTTTCAGAACTACCCGGACGACTACGAGGTCGTCCAGAAGCTGGCCGCCGAAGGACAGATGACTATCCGTCTCGCCTACAACCTGTTCACGCAGAAGCCGAAGGCGGAGAAGCAGGACTTCCTCGACTGGACCAGGACCTCGAAATACAAACAGGGCGACGATTACTTCCGGCACAACGGTGCGGGAGAAATGCTCGTCTACTCCGCCGCCGACTTCGAGGACTTCCGTGAGCCGCGCCCGGACATGCCGCCGCAGATGGAGGGCGAACTCGAGGAAGTGGTGCGCGTGCTGGCCGAAAACCGCTGGCCGTGGCGCCTGCATGCCACCTACGACGAGACGATCAGCCGGGCGCTCGATGTCTTCGAGAAGGTTAACCGCGATATACCGCTAGCGGGCATCAACTGGTTTTTCGATCACGCGGAGACGATCTCGGAACACTCGATGGACCGCATCGCCGCGCTTGGCGGCGGCGTTGCTGTGCAGCACCGCATGGCCTATCAAGGCGAGTACTTCGTCGAGCGCTACGGGGCGGCAGCGGCCGAGGCTACGCCGCCGGTCGCGAAGCTGCTCGACAAGGGAGTGAAGACCTCAGCCGGCACCGACGCGACACGAGTCGCATCGTACAACCCCTGGGTCTCGCTTGCGTGGCTAGTGACCGGCATGACGGTAGCCGGTCTGCGTCTCTATCCGCGGCGCAACTGCCTCGACCGCGAAACGGCGCTGCGCATGTGGACCGAGAAGGTCACCTGGTTCTCCAACGAGGAAGGCAAGAAAGGCCAGATTGCGGTCGGCCAGTTCGCCGATCTGATCGTGCCCGACCGCGACTTCTTCGCCTGCGCAGAGGACGAGATCGCGCAGACGACATCGGAACTGACGATCGTCGGCGGACGCGTAGTGTACGGCGCGGGCGAATTCGGCCCGCTCGACGACAGCGCACCGCCGCCCGCGATGCCCGACTGGTCGCCGGTGCGCCGGTTCGGCGGCTTCGCGGCGTGGAAGGACGCTGCGGGCTCGCGCGGGGAAGGCGAATCCACGTTGCAACAGGTCGCCGCCGCCGCGTGCGGGTGCTCCACCGCCTGCTCGGTACACGGCCACAGTCACGCGCGCGCATGGTCGGGCAATGCGCCGGCCTCCGACCTGAGCGCATTCTGGGGCGCGCTCGGCTGCGCGTGCTGGGCGGTCTGATGTGAGCACCCTCAAGGCAGGCAATCCCGGGTGGGTGAGCGCGATCCTCGGATGGCGCTGGCTCCTGCCAATGGCGCGCGCGGCGCTGGTGTCCGCGTACGTCCTCGGCGGCGTGACCAAGCTCGTGCATTTTCCCGCGGCCGTCGCCGAGCAGGAGCATTTCGGGCTTCGTCCGGGATGGCTCTGGGCGGCGCTTGCGATCCTCGTCGAGCTAGGCGGGTCGGTCTGCGTGATCGCGAACCGGCTGGTCTGGCTGGGCGCGGGCGGGCTGGCCTGCCTGACGGCCATCGCCATGCTCGTCGCCAACGACTTCTGGAACGCGGCGGGCAACGTGCGCTTTTCAGCGACCAACAGCTTTTTCGAACACCTCGGGCTGATCGCTGCCCTCGTCATGGCCGCGCGGCTCTCCGATCTGGATGGCCGGCGCGTGCATGCCCGCTCTCACCAAAAACACTAGAGGAACTCCAACACCATGCCAATGATCCGTTCCCTGATCGCGACCGCCCTGCTTTCGGCCAGCGTCGCGATGTCGTTTCCCGCCACCGCGACGACTCCGCTGAAGAGCGCCGAACATGCTGTACTGCATCCGGCGAGCCCGATCCTTGCCGTCGGACCGCAATACGATACAACGCACGTCTATGTCGCGCCCGAGGACTTCGACCGCTTCACAGACAGCCTCGTCGCAACCTTCGGCGGCCACAAGTCGCAGCAAGGCGTGTTTCAGGTGACGCCCACGCCGAGCCAGACCATGTCGCAGCTTGTCTTCACGCCGGTCGGCACGCTTTCGGTATTCGGCTTCAAGACGCCTGTTCCCTGGCCGTTCGGCGACGAGCGTACGGGCTATCTCGTCACCGACATGGACGCTGCGGTCAAATCCGCGAAGGCCCACGGCGCCGACGTGAAGGTCGCGACGTTCCCTGACCCCATCGGCCGCGACGCGATCATCGAATGGCCGGGCGGCGTGCACATGCAACTGTATTGGCACACCCAGGCACCGAACTACGATCCGCTGCAGACCGTGCCGGAGAACCGCGTCTACGTGTCGCCGGAGCGCGCCGATTCGCTGATCCACAACTTCGTCGCGTTCTCGCATGGCAAGGTCGTGTCCGATGAGCGCAATGCGCCGGGCGTCGAAATCGGCCGGACGGGCGACACGTACCGGCGCGTGCGCATCGAGTCAGGCTTCGGCAAGATGACCGTGCTGGTGACGGACGGCCATCTGCCGTGGCCGTTCGGCCGGGAGATGACCGGCTACGAAGTGACGGACCTCGCCGACACGCTGAAAAAGGCCGAAGCCGCGGGCGCGAAGGTACTGGTCCAGCCGTTCTCGGCCGACCAGCGCGAGGCGGCGCTCGTGCAATTCCCGGGCGGCTATATCGCCGAGATTCATTCGGTGGCCCATTGATTAACGGCATGCCGTCGACCACCGGATCCAGGCGATGAAATACGCGGACAGCGCGCTCGCGGCCGTTGCCGGCTATGTGGATACGCTGAGCTTCGTGGCACTCTTCGGGCTCTTCACGGCGCACGTAACCGGCAATTTCGTGCTGATCGGCGCCGCGGCGGCCGGCTTCGGCCAAGGCGTTGTGATGAAGCTGATGGCGTTTCCGGCGTTCATCGTCGGCGTCGTGCTGAGCAGCGTGATCGTGAAGGCGACGCAATCCGGGGGATCGAGTCGCGGTGCTGTTTTGCTGTATGGCGTCCAGGCCGTGCTGCTGCTGGCGTTCTGTCTGGCTGGAGTCGGCGTGACGCCGGTGGTCAGCGCGAGCAGCGTGCCGGTTGTCGTATGCGGGATGATCGGCGCCGCGGCGATGGGCGTGCAGAACGCCCACGGACGTTTGATCGCGCGCGCGGGCGTGCCGAATACCGTCATGACCGGCAACGTCACCCAGGCCGTGCTCGACGCACTCGAACTCGTGTCGTCCCAGGTGACGGGGGAAGCGAAGTCGGCGGCTCGCGCGCGCCTTGGCAAGACGCTGCTTGCGGTAGCGTGCTTCGGCGCAGGCGCGATCGCAGGGGCGCTCGCTTACCGGTTTGTCTTGTTCTGGGCGCTGCTACTGCCGTTTGCGGTGCTGGTCTGGCTGGCCGCCGTTGGTCATGACGAGCCTGGCTTGACGGACCGCGCAGCAGCCACAAAGCCGCGCTGATGATTGGGGAAACGCGCGTGCTCGAAAGCAGGAGAATGATTCGGACTGCGACAAGACAAATGGGGCGCAGGCATCGCTGTGCGCTGTACGTCACGGCTGCGGGAGCGGCTCTCGCCCTGAGCGCCGGGGCGCGTGCGGACACCGGCACATCGGCGTCGATGGGTACGGCCGCGCCAGTGTGCTCGGCCAAGCGACCGCAAGTGATGTTCAACCGGTGGCAGGAAGACTGGTCGGTGCTGGCGAATCCGTGCGTGCCCGCAAAGCCGTTGGACGACCTCAAATATATGCCGCTCGGCGGCGATCCGGATTCGTGGCTCTCTCTTGGCGCGAACCTGCGCGAGCGCATGGAGTTCAACGATGCGCCGCTTTTCGGCATCGGCCCGGGACGCGCCAACACCTATGTGATCCAGCGCGCGGAGGTGAGCGCCGACGCCCACCTCGCGCCACACTGGCAGTTTTTTGTGCAGCTCGAAGACGCGCGCGCATTCGGTAAGGATGCCGTATCACCTGTTGACAAGAATCCACTCGACCTGGAGCAGGCGTTCGTCGCCTGGGTCAGTCCGCTGGATGGTGGAACCGTGAAGCTTCGCATCGGTCGCCAGGAGATGGCGTTCGACTTGCAGCGGTTCATTTCCGTTCGCGACGGCCCAAACGTACGGCAAGCCTACGATGGCGTCTGGGCTGACTATGAGCATGACAAGTGGCGCTTCATCGGCTACGCCACGCAACCGGTGCAGTACCGCGACGTCTCGGCGTTCGACGATGTGTCGAACCGGCACCTCACGTTCAGCGGCGTGCGCTTCGAGCGTCAGGATGCCGGGCCGGGCGATCTCTCCGGATACTACTCGCGGTACAACCGGAGCAATGCGCGGTTCCTCGATGCAACCGGCGATGAGCATCGGGATGTGTTCGACCTGCGATACACCGGAAAAACCGGGCACGCCGACTGGGACGTCGAATCGATGTTCCAGAGCGGTCATGTGGGCACGAAGCCGATCTTCGCATGGGCGGTTGGCTCACTTGCAGGCTACACGCTGGCCGCGCCGTGGACACCGCGCTTCGGCATCCAGATCGACGCGGCATCTGGTGACCGGCATACCAACGACGGCCGGGTGGAAACGTTTAATCCGCTCTTTCCGAATGGTTACTACTTCACGCTGGCGAGTTATACCGGCTACGCCAACATCATCCACATCAAGCCATCGATCACGCTGAAACCGTCGAGCCGGCTCGCGCTGCTGGCCGCAATCGGGTTCCAGTGGCGAGAGACGACAGGCGACGCCGTGTACCAGCAAGGCAGCGTCGTCGTGCCGGGTACCGCGGGGCACGGTACCCGGTGGACGGGCGCGTACGCGCAGCTACGAGCAGAATGGACGATCGCAGACAACCTGATCGGCTCCGTGGAAGCCGTCCATTTCCAGGTCGGCAATTCCGTCCGGAGCGTGGGCGGCAGCAATGCCGATTACATGGGTGTAGAACTCAAATATGGCTGGTAATCAGCGGGCTGCCGGACGGTTTAGGAATCGATGAACGCCAGCAGATCCGCATTGAGCGTATCGGCTTGCGTGGTGAGCATGCCCACGGGAACCTGAAACAGCAGGCACACCCGCTTGCGATGAAAAAAATCGCTTCGTGGTATGTTCCATCGCTTTACAGGCGTACCGGTCAGGGTATAAAAAATGCACACGTCCCCCGCCGCGGCACGCGACCAGCTGGTCGCAGACGATCAATCTCGCCGCGGACTTGCAAAAGTTGTCTTCGCGACGTCGCTCGTCAGCGGACTTGAACTATTCGATTTCACCGTGCTCGGTTTCTTCGCGGCGATGATCGGAGATCAGTTTTTTCCTTCGAAGAATCCGATGACGTCATTACTGCTTGCGGTCGGTACGTTCGGCGTCGGGTTTTTCATGCGTCCTCTTGGCGCGGCGCTGATCGGAGCGTACGCGGATCGCGGTGGACGACGCGCGGCGTTCAACGCAACCATCTGGCTCACCTCGCTGGGGACGGCTGCCATCGCCCTTTGGCCGCCCTTTGCGACGATCGGTGTTGCCGCCCCGGTCATTCTGGTCGCGGGCCGCTTGCTGCAAGGGTTCGCTGCAGGTGGCGACGTCGGCGTCGCCACGACCTTGACGATGGAATTGGCGCCCGCTTCGCGCCGCGGCTACATGGTGGGCTGGCAGCTATGCGGCCAGGGTGGCGCGGCGTTGCTGGGCGCCTCGCTGGGCATGCTGCTCACGCACACCATGCCGCCGGCTGCGCTGGCTGCCTGGGGATGGCGGATACCGTTCCTGATCGGACTGCTGATTGTGCCCGCCGGCATGTACTTCCGCCGACGCCTGCAAACGCCCGCTGTTGTGCATCGCGCCCGCGATCAGGCGCAAGGCACGCTCGCCGAACTGTGCCGCGAGCACGGCAGGACGACCGCACTTGCGACCCTGATGATGCTGTGGCGAACCGTGCCCGTTTACGCAATCGTCTACTACATGCCCAGCTATCTCACGCGCATTTTGCATCTGCCGGCGATCGTCGGATTCAGTTCATCCGCGCTGTCGGCGCTGTTGCTGGTCGTAATTTCGCCGCTCTCAGGACTGCTTACCGACCGGCTGCCGCGCCGCAGGCCACTGGTGCTCGCAACATCGGGCCTGACCGCCCTGCTCGTCTACCCGGTTTTCTCGCTGATGACCCACATGCACGGCGCCTGGCCAATCCTGCTGGGCGTAGGGTTGATTACCGCCTTGATCGCGCTGGGCGCGAGCGCCAATACGCTGCTGGTACTGGAGGCGCTTCCGCCGCGGGTGCGCGCGAGCGGCGTCGCCATTTCCTATGCGCTGGGCGTAGCGCTCTTTGGAGGCACCGCTCAGTTCGTCGTCACAGGATTGGTCAAATGGACGGCCGACCCGATGTCCGCGGTCTGGTACATCGCGCCGTCATGCGCGGTGAGCTTTTGCGCGGCGGCTCTGTTCAAGGAAAGGCGCGAAGAAGACTGAATCCGGCCTTCAGCCGTCGATGTCCGCAGAGTCGCCAATGCGTGAAGCGGAAGCCGGTCCGATCAACAACCCGTCTGTTTCACGCGCTCGACCGCGAGCCCGAACGCCGGTCGCAGCTTCGTACCGACGACGTTACCGAAAAATGCGGAGACGAGCCACAGCCAGCCGTGCAGGCTGCCCGACACGATGCCGCTGAAGTACGCGCCGATATTGCAGCCGTACGCGAGGCGTGCGCCGTAGCCGAGAAGCAGTCCGCCGACGACTGCCGCGACCAGCGAGCGCAGCGGCAGGCGCCACACCGGCGCGTAGCGGCCGGCAAGCGAAGCGGCAATCATCGCGCCGATCACGATGCCGATATCCATCACCGACTTCACGTCGTGGCTGATCGGAGCGGCGAGCGCTGCCGCGTTCGGGCCGGCGCTCCACACAGGCCAGCTCGCGACGTCGATACCCATCGCGGAAGACGCCTTGGCGCCCCACAGCGCGAACGCCGACGTGATGCCCCAGGGATGGCCCGACAGCGCAAGCGTCACGAAGTTGAGGACCGCGAGCACGGCGCCGCCGACGAGCAGCGGCCACGGTCCACGCAGCCACGACGACGTGTTCGGTGCGAGATCGCTCACGAGATGGCCGTGGCGGCGCTTTTCGATCAGCACGGTCACCGCGGCGATCGCCGCGAACACCACGAGGTTCAGCGCGATCGCCGGCCCCGCGCCGAGCGTCTTCACGAGCGAGATTGGCTGGAGATGCGGCAGCGCAGCCCAGAACGGCATGTGCGCGGTACCGACCACTGAGCCGACGATGAACGCAATCAGCGTGACCACCATACGCGTGCTGCCGCCGCCGACCGTGTACAGCGTGCCGGAGGCGCAGCCGCCGCCGAGCTGCATGCCAATGCCGAAAATGAACGCGCCAACCACGACCGACGTACCGACGGGCGACACTTCGCCGACCACTGGATGACCGAACAACGTGCCGGCCGAAAGCGCCGGGAAGAACAGCAGCACGCCGATCGCGAGCATGAGCATCTGCGCGCGCAGGCCTGCGCCGCGGCCGTCGGCGATGAACACGCGCCATGCGGACGTGAAGCCGAACGCGGCGTGATAGAGCGTGACGCCGAGCAGCGCGCCGAGGACGTACAGCGCGGCCTGCTTCGCGCTGACGGTTTGCGCGAGATAGATCGCCCCGACTATGACGAACGCGAGCGCGACGGCGAGCGGCTTCGGATTGATGTTGACGAGCCGGCGAGGCGCGCCACCGAACGACGTGGATAGATCGGACATGATGAGCGGGACGGGCGCGCTCGTCGCACAAGGGCGGCACGCCGGTGAAAACAGGCGGTCGCTGCACGGGCGAAAGGCCGCGAAAAATCGTTTAGGGAAGGGCTGCAAGTATATCGAAATGTCGCGTTGCGACTGCTGCCGGCCGACGGCCGCGCCTCTCGATGGCGTGGCCGGCGCACGTCGTGCCGGGAGCCCGTAAAGCCCGTCGTACGGGGCTTGGCGAGCACGGACGCCGGCTAAAACCGGTCGCTTAATAACCAGTTCGTATATCGATATTTCGAATTTGAATTGAGAGGAGCCGATTCGGCTAACAAAATATTCATCTGTTTCATTGCAGTTCGATACTTCGCGCAGCCCAACATTGCATCTTCACAACACCGCGCAAGGAACTAACATGAAACCCTTCTGGAGCAAATCCGCAGTAGCGTTTTGCGTGCTGCTGGCAAGCGGCGCGGCGTCGGCAGCCAGCAAGCTGACGCCGGCCGAGTGCAACGACTATCCTTTCCAGCCGTTGAGCAAACCGGTCACGCATGCCCAGGTGATACAAGAACTCAGCGAACTGGAATCGGTCGGCTACGATCCGTCGGCTGGAGACGAAAGCTACTATCCATCGGACATCCAGTTGGCGGAAGCGCGCCTCAGGTTGAAATACCGTGCCGATTGTCTCGGAGAGAACGTGAAGGTGCCCACGACACGGATCGAATCGAGTAGTGACCTCGTAGCGCCGATGTGATTTTCAGGCAAGGTCCATTTACGAACGGCCCGGCTATGTCCGATTTGGCGACTTGCCTGAAGATGACCCGGTCGTTAGGCGGGAGAGCTATCTTTCGAGCGGTGATATATCGCGCAATCGATAAAGGTGTGCGCTCGATTTTCGCCGTACCGGAACGCCTCGTCTTCATGCAAAAATTCAGCCTGCTCTGGAAAACTTGCAATCGCCGGAGATAAATTGTCGGGCGGGAAAATGGACCAGGAAACCTGGTATCGGCGCCCCATGCCGTGAAACGACAGGCTCTTGCACACGGTGACGCAGACCTCGACAGCGTATTCGCGATACGGCGCGCACGATTCGTAGGACATAGCTCCTCCCGTTCGAGAAGCAAGCAAAGGTGAGGTTGAACGGCGCAACCATCATGCCAAGCCTATGCGCAATCGCCGCATAGAAAAAGGCCCATCGGGAACGATGGGCCAGCCTTTCATCCGGCATTAGTCTCGGCGCGCAGGCCGTTGGTTGACGTCGGCAGTTCCTCGTCCGTGGTTGTATTGCCGGCGCACTTTTTATCGATCCACATAATTGCCCATCGGTGCGCAAACTGGACCGCTTCATCCTCGCCGTCGAACCATGCCAGATCGCGTCCAACATGCATTTCAGAGTCTCCTTCACTATCAGGCGATGCTCTAGTTAGTCGCGCGCGGGCAAAGAATTTTCCAAGGGAAAAATCCGGCGTCGCATCGATGTTCCAGCCGCCATATTCGTACTGCATGATTACCTCCAATACTCAGACTAATCGAGATTCGAAAAGAAAAAGCATGGATTCGTCACGTCTTGATCGCTATAGCCTCCTTGGGCAGTTTCGTCCTAGTGGGTAGAGTTGCGGGCGTACAGCATGTCGCTTCCGCTCCGCCGATTTCGTTATAGTCGTTCCGACGGCGGACGCCAATGGTTTGCTGGTGAGGGTGTTCGCCTTGATGCCTGCCCATGGTTTCGTGCACGTGCTGCCCTCCCGCCGAGCGGTGCGCGCCACACGGGGCTGACGGGAGCGCCGTCGGGCGGGAAAGGTCATAGCCATAGTGGAGGCGGTGCGCAGGAGATTACATGAACCCAGTTCCGATCTTTCAGCTTTATTAAAAACACTGGAGCCGGTGCTTAACCCGGGCATCTTTGCGTTTGCTTCGGTTAAGGACGGTCGTGTCATTGACCCAGCGGTCATCGTTGCGTCAATCCGAGAGCCGGAGGGCTTGTCGGTCATTACGAGTGAGGCGGACGCGGAAATCGCCGGTTTGAATGTGTTGTTCAAATGTGCCTGGATTACGTTGACCGTGAATTCAGCCCTCAATGCGGTGGGGTTGACCGCAGCATTCGCCACGGCACTAAGCCAGTCCGGCATCAGTTGTAACGTGGTGGCGGGCGCGTACCACGATCATATTTTTGTTCCTCTCGAATCGGCGCAGGGTGCGATGCGGGTACTTCATCAGTTGCAAACTAATGGAGGCATCGCGTAACAACGAGCAAATAATACGTTGCCTCATGAAAGCGCTACGGACAACGTTATAGTCAAGGGTGCAACACTCGTGACCCAGGACGGAGAACAGACGGATGAGCCACCTCATCATCGCCCTGATTGTGTTTGTGTGCGTATTCGGCAGCGCGCTGCTTGGGCTGTACTTGCGCACCGTGTTGCCGGAACACCACCTTAGCGAAGAATCAATCGGCGTCGTAAAACTGGCGACCGGCCTCATCGCTACAATGGCCGCGTTGGTGCTTGGCCTGCTGATCTCGTCAGCGAAAACCCAATTGGATACGGCAAACGCGGATATCGTCCGCAATGCCGCAAGCATGGTTAGCCTCGATCGCGAACTCTCCGAATATGGGCCGGAAACGCAGGAGATACGTGCGTTGCTTAAACGTGACTACACCACCACGTTGCAGATACTGGCGTCCGGTGACCCCTCGCAGTTTGCAGAACTCAGCAGCTCAGAGGGGGCCAACCGGGTCGAAGACCTGCAGCGTAAGCTGAAAGCCCTTTCGCCGCGCACTGAGGAACAGCATCAGAGCCAGGCGCATGCAATCCAGATTATCAATGACCTGTCCGCGGCGCGCTGGCTGGAACTGCTAGGGGCGAAGGGTGCAATCCCCTCGCCCCTGCTGGTCGTTCTGGTGTCGTGGCTGGCCATGATCTTCGGCACGTTTGGCCTCTTTACCCACCGCAATGGGACGATCATTGCAGTCCTCGTGATGGGCGCGTTGTCGACTTCTGAGGCGATTTTTCTGATCCTGGAAATGAATACGCCACTTAGTGGCGTGATTAGAATCTCGCTGCAACCAATGCGTGACGCGGTCGTTCTTCTTGGTCGGTAGATGCAATTGACGTCGCAGACTTAGCGGTCGGACGATCCCTCACAGCGCTGGCGCCACTCCCGCCGATGTTCGCTGTATGGCTTGGGGTGGTTGCCCAAATGCGCGAAGAAAAAACGGCATCATCGCATCCAGCCATGACTCGTAACCCTAACTGGCCGTAGCCGCCACATTGGCCCGCGCCTTATGCAATTTTTTGTAGCTGTCGATCAGGCGGCGGTGCCTATCGAGACCCTCCAGTTTCATACTCGTTGGCGTGAGCCCGAAGAAGCGCACGCTGCCGTCCACTGCCCCCATTACCGCGTCCATCCGAGCGTTGCCAAACATCCGACGGAAGTTGACCGCGTAGTCGTCCAGTTCCAGGTCGTCATCGAGCAGCACCTCCAGCACCACATTCAAGGCCTGGTAAAACAATCCGCGCTCGACCGTGTTGTCGTTGTACTGCAGGAAGGCTCCTACCAGCTCTTGCGCCGCCTCAAATTGCTGCAAGGCGAGATGAATCAGCAGCTTCAACTCGAGAACTGTTAGCTGCCCCCAGTCCGTATTCTCGTCAAATTCGATGCCGATCAAAGTGGCGATATCGGAGTGCTCGTCCAGCTCACTGTTCTCCAACCGCTCAAGCAGTGCTGCCAGGCCGGCATCGTCCAGTCGATGCACGTTCAAAATATCGGCGCGGAACAACAGCGCCTTGTTTGTGTTATCCCAGATCAAATCCTCTACCGGGTAGATTTCCGAATAATCGGGCACCAGAATCCGGCAGGCTACGGCACCCAACTGGTCATACACCGCCATGTACGCCTCTTTGCCCATGTCTTCGAGAATGCCGAACAAGGTTGCGGCTTCCTCGGCATTGGAGTTTTCACCCTGGCCAGAAAAATCCCACTCAACAAACTCGAAATTCGCTTTGGCGCTGAAAAAGCGCCACGACACCACACCGCTGGAATCAATGAAGTGCTCAACGAAGTTATTTGGTTCAGTCACGGCGTTACTGACAAAAGTGGGCTGAGGTAAATCGTTCAGGCCTTCAAAACTACGCCCCTGCAGCAATTCCGTCAGACTCCGTTCCAGCGCCACCTCGAAGCTTGGATGCGCGCCGAACGAGGCAAAGACACCGCCTGTGCGCGGGTTCATCAAGGTGACGCACATTACCGGGTAGGTCCCACCCAGCGACGCATCCTTTACCAGCACCGGAAAGCCCTGCTCTTCCAATCCCTGAATCCCGGCCAGAATGCCAGGGTATTTCGCCAGCACTTCGTGCGGCACATCAGGCAATGCGATTTCACCTTCCAGTATTTCGCGCTTTACCGCCCGTTCGAAAATTTCGGACAGACATTGCACCTGCGCTTCGGCGAGCGTATTGCCGGCACTCATGCCATTACTGACGTACAGGTTTTCGATCAGGTTGGACGGAAAATACACCACTTCGCCGTCCGACTGCCGCACAAACGGCAACGAACAGATACCGCGCTGCACATTGCCGGAGTTGGTGTCGTACAGATGCGAGCCACGCAACTCGCCGTCGGGGTTGTAAATCTCGAGGCAGTACGCATCCAGAATCTCAGCCGGCAGCGCATCCTTACGGCCGGGCTTGAACCAGCGCTCGTTCGGGTAATGGACAAAATCCGCGTTGGCGATGTCTTCGCCCCAAAACGCACCACCATAGAAATGGTTGCAATTCAGGCGCTCGATAAATTCGCCCAACGCGGACGCCAACGCGCTTTCTTTGGTCGCTCCCTTGCCATTGGTAAAACACATCGGCGAGTGCGCATCGCGGATATGCAGCGACCACACATTGGGAACGATATTGCGCCACGAAGCGATTTCAATCTTCATGCCCAAGCTCGCCAGAATGCCCGACATATTGGCGATGGTTTGCTCCAACGGCAGATCCTTGCCCGCAATATAGGTGCTGGAGTCAGAAGCCGGTTTCAACGTCAGCAAGGACTGAGCATCGGCATCCAGGTTCTCTACCTCTTCAATTACAAACTCGGGTCCGGCTTGCACCACTTTTTTGACCGTACAACGGTCGATGGAACGCAAAATACCCTGGCGGTCTTTGTCGGAGATGTCCGCCGGCAACTCAACCTGAATCTTGAAAATCTGTTGATACCGGTTTTCCGGATCAACAATATTATTCTGCGACAGCCGGATATTTTCGGTGGGAATATTGCGAGTTACGCAGTACAACTTCACAAAGTAAGCTGCACACAAGGCCGATGAGGCCAGAAAATAATCGAACGGACCCGGCGCCGAGCCATCGCCTTTATAACGGATAGGCTGGTCGGCCACTACCGTGAAGTCATCGAACTTGGCTTCAAGACGTAGCTTATCGAGAAAGTTGACTTTAATTTCCATGGGGAAATTCCAAAAATGGTGCTCAAAACAAAATATAAAGCACTGTAAAAAAACGGCGTTTTAATAGCCAATCAACCAGCGAATGATGTTTCCTAGCGGGAATTCTACCCCACTCCAATTAGCAACTACCTGCCGCAAACCTAACGCCAGGCCGCGCGCGGGTCCCGTTGCGCCCACCGGCACCGTCGGGTCGCGCCCTTCCCCGGCGCGATGAGCCCTGAACCGCCATCAGAGCTTCTCCAACCGCAACGACGACTTTTAAGGTACAACCGCCACTCGCTTTACTGAGTCGGCCGGCGGCCGATCCGGGTACCAACCTCATCGATGTACACGTGGGGCGTCTGCGCAAGAAGGTCGACGTACCTGGCGAGCGTCCGCTGATCCGCACCATTCGTGGTTCCGGCTATCTGTTCGGTTGACACGCAGGCGCGCCCACCGGTACCCCCTCTCCTCTGATCGAGCGCCTGCGCGAGGACGCGCACGATGGGGCCTCCGGCAGACAGCAGCGCTCAGATAGGCGGACAGCGTCGGCTCTCACGCGCCGTTGACCGCATCCTTGAACGCCTTGCCGGTAGCGAACTTAACAGTCTTCTCGGGGGGGATCTGGATTTCAGCGCCGGTTGCCGGGATCCGGCCCAACCGCGCGGCTCGGGCCCCGGTCGGAAACGAGCCGAAGCCGATCAGCTGAACGGTGTCGCCCTTCTTCACCGCGCCGGTAATCGTGGCGATCAACGCATCAACCGTCTCGGCGGTGACAGCCTTGCTGTTGCCGATTGTTGGGGCGATGGCATCCACAAGACATGGAGAACTGTGAGAACGCTTGCGAGCGTTCCGGCGGAAGGCAGCAGGAGTCGAACCTACCAGAGAGTGTCTGACACCCCCTACTGGGTTTGAAGCCCAGCCGCACCACCAGATGCGAATGCCTTCCTTCGTAAGAAGCGGAGCCGGCGAGGATGCCGTCAAAGCGCCTCGAGCAAACGGCTGTCAGCGCGTACGAGGCGAAGGTCGCGCTGAAACCGAGTATACCCAACGCGGTCGAAGAACTCCAAAATCTGGATCGCACGTTTGCGCCCCAGGCCGCTCGCGTCGCGGAACGCAGATGCCCCTAGCGCGCCATCGTGTTGTCGCGCAAGCGCGGCCACGAGTCCCGCCAGTTCGCGCACCACGTCAGGGCGATAGAAAAGATCCCGCACCACCTGATAGACCTCGCCTCGCCGCGCGAGCTTGCGCAAGAGTTGCCGTACGTTCTCTTCCGGTTCTTGCGTGGCACTTGCCAGATCGCGCACCCACGGGGGATCAAAACGGCCTTGCGCGATCAAGGGCAACAACTTCGCGGCCAGCACCTCTTCGCTCGCATCGAGCGACACCGTATGCTCCGGAAGATGCAGCCACGCGCCACTCCTCACCACCACACCCTCGCCGATCAACGCATCGACCAGCGCACGCCACAATGCCTCCGATAACAGCGGCGCTGCGATACGCCGCAAGCGTGCGGCATCGGGGCCCTGCTCGTCCGGCATCCGCGCGTGAAACTGCTGCAACGCGCTCACGATCTGCGCGCGCATCTGTTCCCAATGATCGTGTAGAACGATGACCGCATCGTCAGCAGCCTTGCCGTGCAATGCGATAGTCAGCGCCGTCTCCGGCAAACTCAACAGCGACGCAGGCAGTGCCGTCAGATGCATCAGCGTCGAGCGCAGCATGCCGCGTGGCGCCTGTTCAAGCAGCGGCTCCATAGTGCGCTCGTCGAGCCACGTCCGCAGCGCATCGAGCCACGCGCGCCGCTCGGGCGTGCGACGCTTGCGCGCCGGACCGAACGGATCGAGCACGCGGCCACCGGCGACGGTGCGTGTCGCCTGTGCGTTACGTACGATGAAACGATCGCCCGGCAATGCGCAGACCGGCGCATCGAACACGAGTTGCACGCGCGCCGCCTCGCCCGCAGACAGTCTATCGCCCTCCAGCAATGCCACATGCGCGACCCGATGCGTGGTACCGATATGCACATGCACCGGCGCCCAGTGCTGGAGCGTGAGCCCAGCATCGGCCAATAGCGTGAGCTCGACATCGAGCCGCTCCGACGATTCAGCCAGCTCCGCATCGACGATCCAGTCGCCACGTGCGATCGCGTCCTTGTCGATGCCTGCAAGATTGAGTGCGCAGCGCTGTCCAGCATGTCCCGTCTCCGCGGCGCGATTCTGAGCGTGAATGCTGCGCACGCGCACCGGCGTCGCAGCCGGGGCCAGCATCAATGTTTCGCCCGTCGTCACACGTCCGGCAAACACGGTGCCGGTTACGATCGTGCCTTGTCCGGCCAGCGTAAAGACGCGATCGATCGCGAGACGAAACAGCCCGTCGTCGCGGCGCGCATGCCATCGCAGCGCCGCTTCGTGCAGATAGGTATCCAGTCGTTTGACACCCGGATCGTCGGGCTGCGTCGCGTTGGTTTCGAACAGCGGCGCGTCGGCTAGTGGAGTCAATGCGAGCCACGCCTGAATTTCCCCGCGCACTTGCGCAAGCCGCGCCGCGTCGACGCGGTCGGTCTTGGTCAACGCCACGGCGCCGTGGGTCACGCCAAGCAGTTGCAGGATCGCCAGGTGTTCATGCGTTTGCGGCATCACGCCATCGTCGGCGGCGATCACCAGCAAGGCGAAGTCGATCCCACACGCGCCCGCGGCCATCGTGTGCACCAGTTTTTCGTGGCCGGGTACGTCGATCACGCCCAGCACATCGCCGTTTTCTAGCGGGGTGTACGCGTAGCCTAGTTCGATCGAAATGCCGCGCGCTTTTTCTTCCTTGAGCCTGTCCGTATCGACACCCGTCAACGCACGCACGAGGGTCGTCTTGCCATGATCGATATGGCCGGCGGTGCCGACGATCATGCGTGCACCTTTTCACATTGCGCGAGGAAAGCGGCTTCATCCGTTGCTTCGAGACAGCGCAGATCGAGTCGCAGCGCATCGTCAGCGATGCGACCAATAACCGGGCGCGGCAATTCACGCAACGCTTTCTCGAGCTTCATCAAGGCCCGGCCATTGCGCTTGCCCGTTGCGTGACGCACGACGAGTCCATAGCTCGGCAGTTGTTCAACGGGCAACGCGCCGCTGCCGATCTGGCTGAGCATCGGTTCGGCGCTCACCGTGAAGTTCTCCCCTAGCGCGCGCTGCAAGATAGGCAAAACACGTTCGGCAAAGACCCGCATTTCGGCGGCTGGACGCGTCAGCAGACGCAGCGTCGTCAAGCGTTCGCGCAGAAATTCGGGAGCCTGATAAAGACGCAAGACGGGCTCGAGCGCCGCGAGGGTGAGCTTGCCGACCCGCAGCGCGCGTTTCAGCGGATGCTTCTTGATCTTGCGGATCAATTCCGCGCGCCCGACGATCAGCCCGGCTTGCGGACCGCCCAACAACTTGTCGCCGCTAAAGGTCACGAGGTCAGCGCCGGCGACCACGGTCTCGCGCACGGTCGGCTCTCGCGGCAGACCCCACTGCGCGAGATCGACGAGCGTGCCGCTGCCCAGATCCACCCCGACCGGCAAGCCGTGCTGTTGTGCGAGGGGCGCCAGTTCATCGAGCTCGACGCTCTTGGTGAAGCCGCTGATTGCATAGTTGCTGCAATGGACTTTCATCAGCATCGCGGTACGCGGGCCGATCGCCTCCTCGTAGTCCTTCAGATGCGTTCGATTAGTAGTGCCGATCTCACGCAACCTCGCGCCCGCACGGGACATAATGTCAGGAATGCGAAACGCACCGCCAATCTCGACCAGTTCGCCGCGCGACACGATCACTTCCTTTTTCGAAGCCAGTGCCGACAGCGCCAGCAGCACAGCCGCCGCGTTGTTATTCACCACGGTGGCCGCTTCGGCGCCGGTCAACTCGCAGATGAGGTCGTCGATCAGATCGTCGCGGTCGCCGCGGCTGCCGGACGCGAGATCGAACTCCAGGTTTGCAGGACGCGTCAATGCCTCGACGACGGCGCTCACAGCTTCGTCCGGCAACAATGCACGGCCAAGGTTGGTGTGCAGCACGGTGCCGGTGAGATTGAACACGGTACGCAGATGGCTTTGTGTACGCTGCGCCAGCAGAAGGGCCGCTTGCCCGGCGATATGGGATTCGTCGCAGACAGCGGCTGACGGAATGCCCGCACGCGACGCAGCGCCCGCCTGAGAAACGGTGGGCGTCTCGGCGTGGGCCGTGATACGGGCATGGAGGCCGATCGTGAGGTGCGTCTCGCCTGGCCCGGCAGTTTGCGACCCTGTCTTCGCAGCGGTATGCGCTTGCGTCGTCACAGCGCGGTGAGATTCGCCCAGCACTGCCGCGGCGGTTTGCAGTTCGCAGCGCAGCGTGTCGAGGGCGGCACGGACGGCGGCGAGGACCTGGGTGCGACCATATTCGGCCAGCAACGGCTGCACGGCCAGTGATGACATCACCCGTTCGACGGCTGGCACGCGCGCCAGCAGCGCGTTCAACTGATTCCCCTGCACTTCGCTCACGCGGCGTTTCTCCTGCTTATGCGTCCGATGGCACTTCGGGCCACAGTAGCGGATTGGGACCGCTGCGCTGATAGCCTGCTTCGTTCATTAACAGATCGAGTGTGAGGCTCGCGAGGTCATCGGCGAGCGGTTCGAACTCGAAATCTTTCTCCTGATAGCCGATCTTGCGATACGTATGGCATTCATCGCAGGACTCGGCCTTGAGCGCTACGCTGCCGCCGTCGATGCCATGATAGGCGATCCCTTTGGTCGAATCGCAATTCGAGCACTTGACGCGGACGAGATGCCATTCATTGGCGCACAGACCGCACTGCAGATAGCGATACCCTTCATACTGGCCGCCGATGCGCACGACGCTGGCGACGGGCAGGCTACCGCACACGGGACAGACGCCGGGCGTGTCGAGATAGGGAATATCGCGCGAATCGAGCCGGCTCGCAAGATCGGTCCAGACGACCTGGAGAGCCGCCATGATAAACGGCGCGGTGGCGGGATTGACTTCGCTGTAGCGGTGGGCCAGGACTGCGTCGGCCTGAGTCTCCAGTTCTTGCGGGGTTTTTAGGCGCAGGGCGTCGAGGACGTTGCCAAGGGCGGGGGTGACGGCGCCGGCGGCTTCGACTTTGTCTACCAGACGGTAGAGGATGTCGCGCCAGGCCGGATCTCGGTCCGGGGAGAGTGCCGGTACAAGCGGCATGGAGTTTTGTTGGGCGGTTTCTATTGCCTCTGGCGGTGGTTTTTTTGCTTCGAAGCTTGCTGCCAGGTGATGCTGGGCGTCGGCTACTGTTGACATTAGTCTGATGTAGCCACTTATCGCGTTGCCGTCTGCCAGGTGTTTTAGTCGCGCTGCGCGGGCCGCAAAGACCGTTGCCCGTTCGGGCAGGCGGATGCGCGGGATCGCTGATTGGTCCAAGGATTCTATCTGCGATGGGTCCAGGATTTTTTGGGTCATCATGGGGCCTTTTTTGGTCTGTGCTGCGCACGCTGGGGTTTTTTGCGGTTTGTTGCCTTGCAGGCGGCTTGTTGGGTTGTGTTTCTACGGCGTTGGCCTTTCCTTGCATTGCTATCGGTCTGGTCAGGTTTGCTTTTGGCTGTCTGCCTACGGCGTTGGCCTTTCCTTGCTTTGTTATCGCTCTATTAGCTTCGCCCCTGTGCGGGGCGGCACCTACTTTCTTTGCCGCCGCAAAGAAAGTAGGCAAAGAAAACGGGCTGCAACCGCCAGCCCTTAGTGAGCCATCTCGGTCTTCGACCGGGAACGGCCCAAGACGAGACCTGCCCTCGCACCACATCTCCGTTCGTGACAAAGCACTCATCCGTTCCAGCGTCGCGCTTCGCGCCCCGCCGTTGGGCATAACACCGCGTTCAAATGCTGACGTTACTCCAACTTCCTCGGTTTCCCTAGCAAACCCATCCGCGACGCACGGAGTGCGGAGTGGGGCGGATGAGTGCTTTGTCACTAACGTGATTAATGCGAGGGCACGTCTTGTTTTCGGACCACTCCGGATTAATTTGAGTGGTGGACACTTATAAGCTGGCGGTTTGAAGCCCGCTTTCTTTGCTTACTTTCTTTGCGGCGGCAAAGAAAGTAAGTGCCGCCCCGCACAGGGGCGAAGCTAATAGACCAATATAAAATCAAGGAAAGGCCAACGCCGTAGGCAAACAACCAAAGAAAACGCCAATCAAACCGGTAAGAAATCAAGGAAAGCCCAACGCCATAAAAAAGACCACCAAAAAAGAGCCGCCGGCAAGGCAAAAATCAAACCATTATTTAACACTCTCCCGAAACCACTTAGGATGATGCTTCCTGGCCCACCCCAGCGTAACAGTCCCCCGCACCATAGCCCCAACAGACCCTTTAATCCAGATCGCGGCATAAATATGCACAACAATTCCAACAATCAAAACAAACGCAGCAGTAGCATGCACAACCGCCGCTAGGCGAATCACCCCGATGGGAAAATAAACAGAAAAATACCGCCGCCAAATAACCACCCCACTGCAAAGCAATAAAATCAAACACAGCACCATAGTAAAGAACAACAACTTCTGCCCAGCGTTATACCTCCCAATCTCAGGCAAATTCTCCTCGCGATTAGCGAGTACATCATCAATCTGACGCAGCCACTGCACATCATCCCGATCCAGATAATTGTGATGCCAGAACCGCACCGCAAGAATAAAGAACGATACAAACATCACCACACCCACAAACGGATGCAAAATCCGTGTCCACTGTCCGCCGCCAAACAACGCCGTCAGCCAGAACATCGAGGGATGAAACAGCGCCAGCCCAGACAACGCCAACAGCACAAACGTAATCGCCGTGATCCAGTGATTCGTCCGCCCATTCGGCGTGTAGCGCACAATCAGATTCGGGTCATTTGAGTTCATCGCTCTGCTCCTCGCGTTCGCCCCTGATGCGTCGCGCTTCATCCCGCGCCGCCAGTTCGTCCTCTTCCGTCACCTCGTTCGGTCCGATCCGCGTGTAATGGAAGAACCCCGATAGCGCTGCCAGTGCAATGCCCGCCACCGCCAGCGGTTTCGCAATCCCCTTCCACAAGCGCACCATCGGGCTGATGCGCGGGTTGTCCGGCAAGCCGTGGTACAACGACGGTTGATCCGCGTGATGCAATACATACATCACATGCGTGCCGCTCACGCCCGGCGGGTCGTACAGCCCCGCGTGCTCAAAGCCGCGCTCCTTCAGGTCCTCGATGCGCTCCGCCGCGTGCTGCTTCATGTCCTCCTTGGTGCCGAAGACGATCGCGCCCGTCGGGCACGTCTTCACGCAGGCCGGCTCCTGCCCTACCGCAACCCGGTCGGAACATAGCGTGCATTTGTACGCTCGCTTGTCCGTCTTTGAAATGCGCGGCACGTTGAACGGGCAGCCCGTCACGCAATAACCGCAGCCGATGCAGTTTTCCTCATGGAAATCCACGATACCGTTCGTGTACTGCACGATCGCGCCCGGCGATGGACACGCCTTCAGGCAGCCCGGGTCCTCGCAATGCATGCAGCCATCCTTGCGGATCAGCCATTCGAGGTTGCCATTCGGGTTTTCGTACTCGGAGAAGCGCATCACCGTCCACGAATGCTCAGTGAGATCCAACGGGTTGTCGTACACGCCGTGGTTGATCCCCACCTCGTCGCGCAGATCGTTCCACTCCATGCACGCCGTCTGGCACGCCTTGCAGCCGATGCATTTGCTGACGTCGATCAGCTTCGCCACAGTGCCGGTCACAGGCTCGCGCACAGCCGGTGGCTGCACCGTCGTGGCCGAGAGGCGCTTGATATCCAATGATTGCAGTGCCATCGAGCCTCCCTAGGCCTTCTCGACCTTCACCAGGAACGACTTGAATTCCGGTGTCTGCGAATTCCCGTCGCCCACGACCGGCGTCAGCGTATTGCTCAGGTAACCCGGTTTCGTCTGCCCTTTGAAGCCCCAATGCAGCGGAATGCCGACCGTCTGCACCTTCTTGCCGTCGATCATCAACGGCTTGATGCGTTTGGTCACCACCGCCACTGCGATCAGGTAGCCGCGGTTGGACGAGACCTTCACGCGGTCGCCCGCCACCACCCCCACTTCCTTCGCGAGGTCCTCGCCAATCTCGACGAACTGCTGCGGCTGAATAATTGAATTCAGCCGTGCATGCTTGGTCCAGAAGTGGAAGTGCTCAGTAATACGATACGTGGTCGCGGTATGCGGGAACTCCGGCGCCTTGCCGAAGGCCGCCCGGTCGTCCGGAAACACACGTGCGGCCGGGTTGCTGGTCGCTTGCGCGTTCTGCGGATGCAGCGGGTTATAGCCAAGCGGAGTCTCGAACGGCTCGTAATGCTCGGGGAACGGCCCTTCGTTCATCTCGTCGCGGGCGAAGAAACGCGCCACGCCTTCCGGGTTCATGATGAATGGCCCCATGCCGTTTTCAGGCGGCTCGTCCACCTTAAAATCGGGAATGTCCGCCCCGGTCCAGGCCGACCCGTTCCAGCAAATCAGCTTGCGGGTGGGATCGAACGGCTTGCCGCTCAGATCGCACGACGCGCGGTTGTAGAGAATCCGCCGGTTGACGGGCCACGCCCATGCCCAGTTGAGCGTCTGGCCGATACCCGTCGGGTCGTCGTTGTCGCGCCGCCCCATCTGGTTGCCTTCCTCGGTCCATGCGCCGCAGAAGATCCAGCAGCCGCTCGAGGTCGAGCCATCGTCCTTCAGTTGGGCAAAGCTGGCGAGCTGCTGGCCCTTCTTCACCAGCACCCTGGTCGGGTCCTTCGCGTCGGTCAGGTCGGTTACGGCCTTGCCGCTGTATTCCATCGCCAGTTCTTCCGGCGTCGGGCTCTCCGGGTTCGCGTACGGCCAGTCCAGCTTGACGATCGGATCGGGGAATTTGCCGCCGTGCTCCTGGTACGCCTTGCGCATACGCAGGAAAATCCCGGACATGATCTCCAGGTCGCTCTTTGCTTCGCCCGGGCCCTCCACGCCCTTCCAGTGCCACTGCAACACGCGGCTCGAACTCACCAGCGAACCGCGTTCCTCCGCGAACAAGGTGGTGGGCAGCCGGAACACTTCGGTCTGGATCTTCGAGGCGTCGACGTCGTTATAGTCGCCGTGGTTCTTCCAGAACTCGGCGGTTTCGATGGCGAGCGGGTCCATCACCACGAGCCACTTCAGCTTGCTCAGCGCCGAGCTGGTCTTCGCCTTGTTCGGCGAGGACGCGAGCACGTTGAAGCCCTGCGCGATATAGCCGTTCATCTTGCCCTGATCCATCAACTCGATCGCCTGCAGCAGGTCGTATAACTTGTCGAGCTTGGGCAGATAGTCGTAGCCCCAGTTGTTGTCGGCGGTGGCGGCGTCGCCCCACCACGACTTCATGAAGCTCACGAAGAACGCGCCGTAGTTCTTCCAGTAACTGAGCTGGTTGGGCCGCAACTGCTGCGTCGCGCGCTCCTTGATGTATGCACCATAGTCCTGCTCGGCTTCCATCGGCAACGTCATGTAGCCCGGCAGCATGTTCGACATCAGCCCGAGATCCGTCAGTCCCTGGATATTCGAGTGGCCACGCAGTGCGTTCATGCCACCGCCGGCAATGCCGATATTGCCGAGCAGCAGTTGCACCATCGCGCCGGTGCGGATCATCTGCGCGCCGATCGAGTGATGGGTCCAGCCGAGCGCGTACAGGATCGTTCCGGCGCGGCCAGGCACCGCGGTGGTGGAAAGCATTTCGCACACCTTCAGGAATTTGTCCCTGGGCGTGCCGCAAACCTTCTCGACCATCTCGGGCGTATAGCGCGAGTAATGCTGTTTCAGCAGGTTATAGACGCAGCGCGGGTCCTGCAGCGTCATGTCGATCTTTGCAAAGCCGTCGTCACCGCGTTCGTAGTCCCACGAGTCTTTGTCCGGATAGGCGTGCTTCTGCGCGTCGTAGCCGGAATAGATGCCGTCGTTGAAGGCGAAATCCTGACGCACGATAAATGGGAAGTCCGTGTAGTTCTTCACGTACTCGTGCTGGATCTTGTCATTCGTCAGCAGATAGTGGATCACCCCGCCGAGGAAAACGATGTCAGTGCCGGTACGAATCGGCGCGTAGTAATCGGCCACCGATGCGGTGCGCGTAAAGCGCGGATCGACCACGATCAGCCGCGCCTTGTTATGAGCCTTCGCTTCAGCGACCCATTTGAAACCGCACGGGTGCGCCTCGGCGGCATTGCCACCCATCACCAGAATCACGTCCGCGTTCTTGATGTCGACCCAATGGTTCGTCATCGCTCCACGGCCAAACGTCGGGGCAAGACCTGCCACCGTCGGACCGTGTCAGACACGCGCCTGGTTGTCGAATGCGAGCATCCCCATACTGCGCACGGCCTTGTGCGTCAGATACCCCACCTCGTTGCTGGCGGCTGATGCAGCGAGCATGCCGGTGGTCAGCCAGCGGTTGACCTTCTTGCCGTCTTCCGTGGTTTCCACGAAGTTGGCGTCACGGTCCGCCTTCATCAGTTTCGCGATGCGGTCGAGCGCGTCATCCCACGAAATGCGTTGCCACTGGTTAGAACCGGCGGCGCGATACTCGGGATACTTCAGACGGCTCGGGCTATGAATGAAGTCGATCAGACTCGCGCCCTTCGGACAGAGTGTGCCGCGGTTGACCGGGTGATCGGGATCACCTTCAATATGGATGATGCTGGGCGTGGCGTTCTTCGCGCCGTCACCCAAGCCATACATGAGGATCCCGCAACCCACCGAGCAATACGGACAGGTGTTCCGGGTTTCAGTGGTGCGCGCCAGCTTGTACTGTCGGACCTCGGCGAGCACGGTGTCCGGCGAGAAGCCCATCAGGGCCAGGCTCGATCCGGCTAGCGTAGACGCCGTCACCTTCAGGAACTGACGCCGGGACATTTGCAGCATGATTGTCCTCGGCACGGATGTTGTGGGGGTACTTAAAAGTATAAGACGTTTCCCTTTAATGGATTCGTTGCGCCAGCACCTAGTCGGCACGGGACATACCCTGAAGCGGGAACGTCCTTGTTATAGTGATGGGCATGGTGCTTGCTGTACTTCCGTGCGGCCTGTGCCGCAGCGGCGTACAGGCGCAGAACCCCGCGCCACGATCCCGTCAAAAGACCTCATGGAAATCGACACGCTATCCGCCGACAATCTGCAACGCGCCGCCCGCCACCAGGCGTCATGGGCGATGGGCGCTTTCAGGCAATTCGCGGAAGACCGCTGCGCGGCCATGGCTGCAAGCATCGCGTTTTATGCGGCGTTCTCGCTCGCACCCACGCTCGTCATGGTGATCGCCGTGGCCGGCTGGTTCTTCGGCGCCCAGGCGGTACGCGGCGAGTTGTTCGCGCATATACACGGCTTGCTTGGCGACGAAGCCGCCGCTGGGGTGCAGACCATCGTTTTGAACGCCCGTCATGCCGGCAGTGCCGGCGGCATCGCGGCCATTATTTCGTTCGCCTTATTGGCGATCGGCGCCTCGGCCACCTTCTCGTCGCTCAATACCGCGCTCAACATCGTCTGGCCGCTCACTGGCCCGCGCTCGTCAAGCGTGATTGCGCTGGTACGGGTGCGGCTGATTTCGTTTGGCCTCGTGCTCGGCGTGGCGTTCCTGCTGATCGTGTCGCTGGTGCTAGACACCGCCATCACCTTTATCGGCAAGTGGATCTGGGGCGACTCGCCGTATGTGGTGATCGGCAATCTATTGCAGTTGCTGGTCGCGCTGCTGGTGCTGGCGTTCGCCTTCGCCGCCCTGCTGAAATTCCTGCCCGATGCCGTGGTCCGCTGGCGCGATGCACTGGTGGGCGGAGTGGTCGCGGCGGTGCTGTTCTCGGCGGGCAAGAAACTCTTCGCTCTCTATCTGGCCCACGCGGGCATGGCGAATTCGTTTGGGGCTGCTGGTTCGCTGGCGGTGCTGCTGATGTGGCTGTACTTCTCGGCGGTAGTGTTGCTGCTCGGCGCGGAGTTCTCGGCCGCTCGCGGACGATTGCACGACCCGCGCGGCGCATGGGGGCAACTCGAAGATGCGCCGCCAGGCAGCCGCGCAAAGATGGCGTCGGTGTTCGCCGCTTCGACGATGCCTGCTTATGGGGCGCACAGTGCCGAGGCCGGTGCAAAACTGGCCGAAGCCATGGCGACCTCGACGCACGCAAGAAGCACGGGGACTGCGGCGGACATCCTGGCTAAACAATCCAACCCGGCAACGTCTGACACGGCAGCACCGTCGAGCGGCGTGCGCACGGCGGCCAGCATTGGCCGCAAAGTGATTCGGGCAGAGGACCATGTCACGCGCGCCGCCGCCTCCACGCTGCTGGAGGCCGGCCGCAAAGCCGTGGCCGCGGACCGCTATGTCAAGCGTCATCCGTGGGGATCGATGTTGCTGGCCGCCGGCGCCGCATTAGTGGTGACGGCGGTGGCCGGCCGCCTGCGCGGCGACGACGTCTCCACCCCACCCGCCGCTGATGACGCCCGTTGATGCCAGATTCGCGTCGACTACCAGGGAGAACACCCACACTCGGGCACAACTGTCCAGCACATAGAGCAACGCCGCGTTGATGTCACTGGTATGTAGGCACTTCATTTCGCGCCACCATCGTAAACAACAAAATTACATTGAACTTTCAAAAAGCTGCGCAAATGACGAATGCTGGCGCTTCCGCTATCAATGAAACAACAATAATGCGGTTTTCGGCATTCAGTGTTGTCACATCAGCAATAATCCGCTCTGACCTTGATACATAAGCGTTTTCGGCCAGTGTCACGTTTACGAGACACTCTTTTTTTTTCAGTATTACCCTTCAGACGGCCTGCGCTATTCTCCTTTCCGCAACAACGAAACCAATCATCGCGTGGAGAAATGGATGAAAAAAATCGCTCTGTCTAGCCTCTCGCTGGCGCTCATGGCCGCCGCAGGCGCAGCTCATGCTCAAAGCAGCGTTACCCTGTATGGCGTGATCGACGACTCGATCATGTACGTGCATAACGCCGACTCGAAGGGCGATAACCTTTGGCAGATGCAACAAGGCAATCTGTCGGGTAGCCGTTGGGGCATGAAGGGCACGGAAGACCTGGGCGGTGGCCTGAAGGCGATCTTCCAGTTGGAAGGTGGCTTCGATCCGAATAGCGGCAAGCTGGGTCAAGGCGGCGCTGAATTCGGCCGTCAGGCATTCGTTGGTTTGAGCTCGGATCAAGGCGGTACCGTCACATTGGGCCGTCAGTACGACCCGCTGGTTGACATGGTCCAGCCGCTGACTGGCGACAACTACGCCGAATTCTTCACGACTCCGGGCGACGTTGATAACAATGACAACAGCTCGCGCACGAACAACGCAGTCAAGTACGTGTCGCCGGTCTGGAGCGGATTCCAGTTCGAAGGCATGTATGCATTCGGCGGCGTAGCTGGCGCAACGGGTTCGGGTCAATCGTGGGCGGCAGCAGCAACGTACGGCATCGGTGCGTTCAATGTCGCTGCGGGTTACTTCCGCCTGGACAACGCGTCGACGCCGGCAGGCCGCGGCCAAACCCCGACGACACCGGCAGGCTGGGGCTCCGGCGCAACGTCGGGCGCCACGTTCGACTCGATCATCAACAGCGGCTACGCATCGGCGAAGTCGATCGGTATCGCCTCGGTTGCAGCGCAATACGTGACGGGCCCGTTCACGGCCAACATCCGTTACAGCAATGCACAGTACAAGCCTGACGCTTACTCGGGCTTCGGTTCGACTGAGCGCTACAACGTTGGCGCCGCGTTCCTCGGCTATCAGGTTACGCCGGCTGCACAGCTGGGTCTGGGTTATGAATACACGCACGGCGCTGGCGACACGTCGGCAAACTACAACCAGGTCTCGTTGGGCGCGGACTACAACCTGTCCAAGCGTACGGACGTGTATCTGATGGGCGTATATCAGCACGCAAGCGGCACGCAGCGCGTCAACGCAACGACGACGCAATCGGCAGTCGCCAGCGCAGCCGACTACGGCTTCTCGTCGGACGGCAGCTCGCAGGAAATCGCTGCACTCGGTATCCGTCACAAGTTCTAATTGACTTGACGGACAGCTGAAGCAGGACGCTGTCAAAAGCCAGCCACAGGCACTAGCCGGTGGCTGGCTTTTTTATTGGTGGTGGGGATTTCTTCGGTGTTAGCGGACTTCGTGCTCGGCTCCCGTGCCTTCGTTCGCCACGCCGCCTGTAGCTCAGCCCGTCACTGCGCCACGTCGACGAATAGCAGACTCGCGTCCGCCGGGGCTCGCGCCGTCCATCAGCGTGCGCACCTCATCAATGTTCTTCTGCGCCCGTGCCGCAATCCCAGAGTTGGCGCCCGCGGCCTGCTCCAACCGTTCCCAGAACTGGATGGCATGTGTGTAATCACGCCTGTCGAGCGCTGCCGATCCAGCCAAAGCCAAGGCCTTCAGATTCGCGGGATCGAGCGCCAATGCAGCCTCGATGCTTTGCCGCGACTCGCCGTTCAGATCGCCGCCATTTGCGCTCGCCTGCGCATCCGCGTAATCCGCCAGCAATTGCGCATCTCGCGGATTCAGGCTCAACGCTCGCTGGTAAGCCATGACGGCGTCGTCCGCACGGCCCAGCGTCGCGTAGGAGCGTGCCAGCATGGTCCAGTCTTGCACGTCGCCAGGTTGCCGTTGCAGTCTGGCCGCAAGCCGCCCCACCATCATCTCGAGTGACTCCTGGATGGCAGCATGATTATCCGCGGCCACGGCGTAGCTGCCTCCTTGCACCGCGACTGCAAGGGGCTCGCCGAGCTCGATGTATAACGCCAGCGCCGCCGTCGGCAGCAGTGCCAGCAGCACGGCGGCAGTGCCCATGCGATGCGCCACGCGAGCAAATCCGGCGGCACCGTTCACAGGCCCGGCCGGCACGTCAGTGCCAGTGCCAGTGCCAATGTCATCCGCATCCTCCGCGAGGCGCCGCTCAAGCTCGCGTTGGGCTTCACTGCGGTGTTGCGCGGACAGATGTCCCGCTTTGAACTCGCGCTCGACTTCACCCAGCTCTGCGCGATAAATTGCCACCGCGAGCGCGGTGCCGTTGCGCCCGGCAGATGCGTGATCGTCGAGCGTCGTGCGACGCAGCAACGGCACGATGACGCTCGCCAGCGCCCCGATCACCATCAATGCTGCAATCAGGGACAACGTCATCATCGCCGGGGGCCCTCCTCGTGGGATGCGAGCCAGGCATCCATACGGCGCCGCTCGTCTTCGTTAAGCCCGCGCACCGGCAAACCGCGGCGGCGCAGGATCGTGCCCAGGAGAACGCCGGCGCCCGCCGCCAGTACCGCAAACGGCCCAAACCACAGCGGCCAGGTGACGGGCTTCAGCGGCGGCCGGTACAGCACGAAATCGCCGTAACGGCGCACCATGTACGCCTGCACCTGCTCATCAGTGGCCCCTTGCCGGACCTGCTCGCCGATCTTGTCGCGCAGATCGGCGGCCAATTCCGCGTTCGAATCCGCCAGGCTCTGGTTCTGGCACACGAGGCAGCGGAAACTCCCCGCGAGATGGCGCACGCGGGCTTCGTCATGGAGATCGCGGTCGGATGGCGCGGTGGCGCCTGCGCTCGCGCCCGTGCCACTCAACGCAACAAGACACAGCAGCGCCACCGTCCAGCGCACCGGCAATCTGTCTGGATGGCTAACCATTGAGTCCCTCATGCTGCAAGCGCTTGACGAGCGGCACAATCACGCCATCAAGCGAGTCGCGGGTCAGCGGCCCCGCCTGGCGGTAACGCACGATCCCCGCCCGGTCGATCACGAAGGTCTCGGGCACGCCATACACGCCATAGTCGATACCCGTCTGCCCGCTGCGATCGACAATCGAGGCCTGATACGGATTGCCCGCCATGGCGAGCCACTGCAACGCGGGCTCGCGCTCATCCTTGTAGTCCATGCCGTAAACCGGCGCGATCCCGAGCGCGGCCAGGTCGAGCAGCAGCGGGTGTTCGTCCCGGCACGACTCGCACCAGGACGCCCACACGTTCAGGATCCACACCCGGCCGCGTAGCGCTTGCGACGAAAGCCGTTCGTTCGAAGCCT
Source organism: Paraburkholderia sp. EB58 (assembly GCF_050436665.1). Lineage (NCBI taxonomy): Bacteria > Pseudomonadati > Pseudomonadota > Betaproteobacteria > Burkholderiales > Burkholderiaceae > Paraburkholderia > Paraburkholderia sp. EB58. The sequence continues at coordinate 251,107 of NZ_JBNDMQ010000001.1, forward strand.
GCAGGGTGGGCAAATCGAAGAACGGCGCAGGCTGGCCGATCAACACAGACGGCAGACGGCGCGGATCGTGCGTGAGACCGGCAGCTAGCACGACTACCAGCACGGCAAAGGCCATCAGCGGAAGCAGAAGGCGTTTCATCGGCCGTCCTCGCTGACAGGGTGGCGCTGCGTATCGGAGGTTTCGCTCGCGCGCAGCGTGCGCCGCGCCGGCATCAAACGGTAACGCCGGTCGCCGGCGGCGAGCAGGCCACCCATTGCCATCAACATGCACCCGCCCCAGATCCAGCGCACGAACGGCTTGATCTGGATGCGCATGCTCCAGGCGCCGGCACCGATCGGCTCGCCCATCGCCACGTATAGATCGCGCAGCACGCCGTGGTCGATCGCCGCCTCGGTCATCGGCATCTTCTGCACGAGAAAAAGGCGCTTCTCCGGATACAGCGTCGTCGTGCGCCGGCCATCCCGGCTCACCGTGACCATCGCGCGAGTGGCGCGATAGTTCGGCCCTTCCACCTCGCGCACGCCTTCAAAACGGAACTGGTAGCCGCCGACTTCCACGGTCTCGCCTGCTCGCATCGGCACATCACGCTCGACCTGGTAACCTTTGACCAGCGTTACGCCAACGATAAACACGCCGACACCCGCATGCGCGAACCACATCCCGCAGGTCGCGCGCGGCACGCGTCCGAGCCGAACCAGCAGACCATCCTGCTCGCCGCCGATCCGTTCACGCATGCTCACCGCGACGGTCGTAAAACTCCACATCGCGAGCAGCAGGCCGAGACAGACGAGCGGCCGCCAGCTACCCAGCACGAGCGGCAGCACCAGCGCCGTGACGACGCTGATCAACGCGGCCCAGCGCAGCCGCGCAGCCAGGTCCGGCAGGCGCGCCGCCTTCCAGCGCGCGAGCGGTCCAATGCCCATCAAAAAGATCGCTGGCGTCATCAGCGGCACGAACACGCTGTCGAAATAGGGAGGCCCCACCGAAAGCTTGTCGAGCCCTAGTGCGTCGAGCACCATCGGGTAGAGTGTGCCCAGCAGCACCGAGGCCGCAGCCACCATCAGCAGCACGTTATTCGACAGCAGCAAGGCCTCGCGCGACACCGGCTCGAAGGCGGCCCCGAGGCCAATCTGCGGCGCACGCCAGGCAAACAGCAGCAACGCACCACCCACCACGAGCGCGAGAAACGCGAGGATGAACACGCCGCGGGTCGGATCGGCGGCGAACGCATGGACCGAGGTCACGACGCCGGAGCGCACGAGGAATGTGCCCAGCAGACTCAACGAGAACGCACAGATTGCCAGCAAGGCAGTCCAACTGCGGAAACTGCCGCGCTTCTCGGTGACCGCGAGCGAATGGATCAGGGCAGTACCGGCAAGCCAAGGCATAAACGAGGCGTTTTCGACTGGATCCCAGAACCACCAGCCGCCCCACCCCAGTTCGTAGTACGCCCAGCCGCTGCCGAGCATGATGCCCAGCGTCAGGAAGATCCAGGCGGCAGTGGTCCACGGGCGTGACCAGCGTGCCCACGCCGTGTCGAGCCGGCCCGACAGCAACGCCGCTATCGCAAACGCAAAGGCCACGGAAAAGCCGACGTAACCCATGTACAGCATCGGCGGATGAATCACCATGCCGGGATCCTGCAACAGCGGATTGAGATCGCGGCCCTCCATCGCCTCAGGAATCAGGCGGCTAAACGGATTTGACGTGAACAGCATGAACAGCAGAAAACCACTCGAAATCCAGCTCATCACGCCCAGCACCCGGGCGACCATCGCCACCGGCAATTGACTGCTGAAACAGCTGACGGCGACCATCCACAGAGTCAGTAGCAGGACCCACAGCAGCAGCGAGCCTTCATGGCCGCCCCAGACTGCTGTGAGCCGGTAGATGGCGGGCAGCGCGGAATGCGAGTTCTCCACCACATAGACGACGGAGAAATCGTTGTTCAGGAACGACCACGCAAGGCAACTGAACGCGATCGCCACGAAGCCGCATTGCGCGCGTGCAGCAGGCCATGCAAGCCGCATCCAGCCTTCGATGCCGCGGTGCGCGCCAAGCATCGGCAGCACGCCGGTCGTGAGCGCGAGCAGCAACGCGAGAATCAGCGCGAACTGTCCGATTTCAGGGATCAAGGCGGGCTTCCTCCATCGGTTGCGCCGATGGCCGCGTGCAGTGTCGCGCGTGCCGGACGCTCGTTGTCTCGCGCATGAAGTAGCGCGTCGCCGACTTCCGGTGCCTGGTACTTCTCATCATGTTTGGCGAGCACCTGGTCGGCGTGGAACTGGCCGTCCTCGCCCAGCGTCCCTTGCGCGACGACGCCACTGCCTTCGCGGAACAGGTCCGGCAGCACGCCGCGATAGATCACCGAAATCTCCTTGGCGGTATCCGTCACCACGAAATGCACGGTCAAGCCGTCGCCATCGCGTCTCAGCGAACCACGCTCGACGAGGCCGCCCAGGCGAAAATGGCGCGTCACCGGCATCGCCTGCGCCGCGATCTGGCTCGGGCTGACGAAGAACACCACATTGGCACGGAACGCGTTCAGCACGAGTGCACAGGCCAGCGCCACGGCACCTACGCCACCGGCGACCCAGGCGAGGCGCCGGTTCCTAGCTTTCATCAGACGAGCCTGGTGTGACCTGAGACGTGGTATCCAGCGCGTCCAATACGCACCGCTCGCCAAGCGCGCCCTGCTCGCGGCGCAGCGAGCGCACCCACCGCGCTTCGAGCGCGAGCAGCATGAAGGTGCTGGCGAGCGCCGCGCTGAGATATGGGCTGTGCGCCAGCATCGCTGCCACATTCGATAGCCCGCTCATGCCACACGCTCCTCGAATCTCGCTTCCCAAGGCGCGGCACGTTCCCGCGCCCGGATAATGACTCGCACGCGCACCAACGTAATGGCGATGGCATACGCCCAGAAGCCAAACGTCATCACGACGATGCCCCACAACATCGACGCCGTCATCGCCACGCCGCTGCCAAAGCCCAGCGAAGGCCCCTGATGCAGCGTGTACCACCATTGCACGGAAAAATAGATCACCGGAATGTTGACCACGCCGATCAGGCCCAACACCGCACAGGCACGATCCGCCCGGCGCGGCTCTTCGATGGCTGCGTGCAGCGACAGAAAGCCGATGTACAGAAACAGCAGGATCAACTCGGAAGTCAGGCGGGCGTCCCAGACCCACCAGGCGCCCCATGTGGGCTTGCCCCACAAGGCGCCCGAGAGCAGCGCGATGAAGGTGAAGAGTGCGCCGGTCGGCGCAAGCGCCTGCGCCATCATCGCGGCGAGCCGCGCGTTGAGCACGAGGCCGAGGGCGCAGTAAGCGGCCATGACGAGGTAGATGAACATCGACATCCACGCGGCAGGCACATGCACGAACATGATCCGGTAGACGTCGCCCTGAAGCGAATCGATGGGTGCGACCACGAGCCCGATCGCGAGACCCGCGAGCATCAGGACCACCGACGCCACCGCGCACCCGGGCACAAGGCGCGCGGCGAGCCGGTCGAAAGTGCGGGGAGACGCGTATCGGAACCAGTTCATGCGCGGCATAGGGATTACTCCATGGCGATTCGCAACGCCGTGGCGCTGGCCCACGGACATAGCCAGGAGCCGACGCACAACGCGGCGCCAAGCAGCGAGAAGTTCGCTTCGGACCATGCAGCCGTGGCCGCGGGATCGGCGGCGCCGACGCCGAAAATCAGCACCGGCACATAGAGCGGCAGGATCAGCAGCGCGAGCATCACGCCGCCGCCGCGCACGCCGAGCGTCAGCGCCGCGCCCATCGAGCCGATCAGGCCAAGCAGAGGTGTGCCGAGCAGCAGCGAGCCCATCAACGGCAGCGTGTCGCGCCAGCCGAGGTCATACTGCAGCGCGACGAGCGGCACGAGCAGCACCAGCGCAAGGCCGCTCGTCAGCCAGTGCGCAACGATCTTGCCCAACACGATGGCGGGCAGCGGCTGCGGCGAGAGCAGCATCTGTTCGAGCGCGCCGCTCGCGAAGTCGTGACTGAACAGGCGCTCCGCCGACAGCATCGCCGCAAACAGCGCGGTGACCCAGACGACGCCGGACGCGATCGTCTGCAGCAATCTGGGATCCGGGCCGACGGCGAGCGGAAACAGGCTCGACGCCATGACGAAAAACAGCAGGCTGCCGAACGTAACCGCGCGCCTGCGCCAGGAGAGCGCCAGTTCCCGGCGGATGATCCCCCAAGTCAATCCAGCCATGCGCAGCTCCGTTCAAGGTGCAGATGCCGGGTGAGAACGGAGGGCGTGTTCAGCAGACGGTGGGTGGTCGTCACCACAATACCGCCCTCATTCATATGGATACCCAGGCATTCATCGAACCAGTCCAATGCGCCGTCATCGAGCGCGTCTGCCGGTTCATCGAGCAACCACAGCGGCTTGCGTTCGAGGATCAACCGTGTGAGCGCGACGCGCCGGCGCTGTCCTTGCGATAGAAGGCCTACGTGCGTGTGCCGTAACGGCAGCAAACCGGCACGTGCCATCACCTCCTGCTCGGGCGGACGCGTAGCCTCGCCCCCATGACCGCACACTTGTGCAGCCCGCGCGTCCGCCCCGAGCAAGCTCGCGAAACGAAGATTTTCGAGTACCGTGAGATCGTCGCTCACGCCATTGGTGTGTCCCACAAAGGCGAGATCGTGCCGAAACCTTTCCGGATGGACGCGCACATTCGCGCCGTGCCAGCAAACCTGTCCCACTGCCGGCGGCAACAAGCCGGCCAGCACGCGCAGCAAGGTGGTCTTGCCGCTGCCGTTCGCGCCGTGGATCTGCAGCGCCCAACCCGCTTCGACGCGCAAGTCGATGCCGCACACAATCATCTGGCCGCCACGCCCCAAGCCAAGCTGTTCAGCTGAAAGCATCGCTCACCGCCATGCTGGTTGCAGTATTGGACGAAACCACCCGGACTCGCGCCATGCTCATGGCTTTGCCGCCTGCTTCGCATCCGCGTCGGCCTGCGCCTGGGTCATGTTTGGCAATTGATGCGCGATCCCCTTATGGCAGTCGATACAGGTCTTCTCGCCGGTCGCGAGAAAACGTTGATGGGCCTCCTGCGCGCGCGGACTTTGCCGCGTGAAATCCATGTACTCGAACTGGTGGCAATTGCGGCACTCCAGCGAATCGTTGGCCTTGAAGCGCGCCCATTCATGCTCGGCCAGCTCGAGCCGCTTGTCCTGGAACTTCTCGCGCGTGTTGACAACCCCAAACACCTTCGCCCACACCTCCTTGGACGCCTGCATCTTGCGGGCGATCTTGTCGGTCCAGTCATGCGGCACGTGACAATCCGAGCACCTGGCGTGAAAGCCGCTGCGATTGCTGTAGTGAATCGTGGTTTTCAGTTCGGCGAAGGTGTTGTCGCGCATCTCATGACACCCTGTGCAGAACGCTTCGGTGCTAGTCATTTCCAATGCGGTATTGAACGCGCCCCAGAACACCACGCCGGCAACGAACCCGCCCAGCGTCAGGAAGCCCAGGCTGTAATAGGTACTCGGCCGGTTGATGGTCCGCCAGTAGCGCAGGATCAGGTCGCGCATATCGGGGTCCCTATTTCTTCTTCGGTTGCGGCGCGGGCGGCAAACTGACGTCCGCCAGATCGGTGAACGTGTTGCCGACCAGCGGCTTGATATCGGCCTGCGGCACGTGACATTGCGTGCAGAAATAGCGGCGTGGCGAGAGGTGGCCAAGGGTTTCGCCCGCGCGATCCGTGTAATGCGAAATCGCGATCGGCACGGCCCCGCTCTCTTCGGCGCGGCTACGCGCGTGGCACGCCAGACAGCGATTCGCATTCCTGTCGAGCTGATAGCCGTCAATCTTGTGCGGGATGGTCGGCGGCTGCTGTGCATAGGCGCGGCTGCGGATCACATCCCTGTTCTCGGTTGGCGCGATCAGCGGCGGCTTGGCCTCTTCGTAGAGCGGTGTCGGCCCGCGCAACGTATCGTGGAACGGTTCAGCCGGAATGGTCGGTTGAGCGCTCGCAGTGAGCGTCAGCATCGAAACGAAGGCGAGGACAATCCAGGCCCGCATGACAGGCTCCTATACTTTGACGATCTTGACCGCGCATTTCTTGTAGTCGGTCTGCAGCGAGATCGGGTCGGTCGCGTCGAGCGTCACCTTGTTGATCAACTGGCTCGAATCGAACCACGGCACGAAAACGAGCCCACGCGGTGGCTTGTCGCGGCCGCGCGTTTCGACCCGCGTCAGGATGTAACCGCGTCGCGACATCACCTTGACCTCGACCCCGCGTCGCAAGCCCATCGCTTTCGCGTCGTCCGGGTGCATGAAACACACCGCGTTGGGAAACGCGCGATACAGCTCGGGCACGCGCCGCGTCATCGAACCGGAGTGCCAGTGTTCGAGCACGCGGCCCGTCGCGAGCCAGAACGGATATTCCTGATCCGGCGCTTCCGCAGGCGGCTCGTAAGGCAGCGCGTAGATCACCGCGCGGCCGTCGGGATTGCCGTAGAACTGCCAGCCGCTGCCGGCTTTCACATACGGATCGGAGCCTTCCCGGTAGCGCCAGCGCGTCTCCTTGCCATTGACCACCGGCCAGCGTATGCCGCGCGCCTTGTGATAGGCGTCGAACGGCGCGAGATCATGGCCATGGCCGCGGCCGAAGCTCGCGTACTCCTCGAACAGGCCCTTCTGGATGTAGAAACCAAAGGCCTTCGCTTCGTCGTTGCGGTAGCTGGCATCGGTGTCCTTCAACGGGAATTTGTCGACCTGTCCGTTCCGGTACAGCACGTCGTAGAGTGTCTTGCCTCGGTACTCCGGCTTCTGCGCGAGCAGATCATCGGGCCACACCTCCTCGACCTTGAAGCGCTTTGAGAATTCGACCAGTTGCCAGAGGTCGGAATGCGCCTCGCCGGGCGCCACGACCAGTTGATGCCAGAACTGGGTACGCCGTTCGGCATTGCCGTAGGCACCCTCTTTCTCGACCCACATCGCCGAAGGCAGGATCAGGTCCGCAGCCACCGCAGTGACAGTGGGATACACATCGGACACCACCACGAAGGTGGCCGGATTGCGATAGCCCGGCAGCGCTTCCTGAGTGATGTTGGCGGCGGCCTGCATGTTGTTATTCACCTGCACCCAGTAGGCGTTGAGCTTGCCGTCGTGCAGCATGCGGTTCTGCAGGACTGCGTGATAACCGGGCTTGTCCGGAATCGTGCCGGCCGGCAGCTTCCAGATATGCTCGGCCTCTTCACGATGCTTCGGGTTGGTGACCACCATGTCGGCTGGCAGCCGATGCGAAAAAGTCCCCACTTCGCGCGCCGTGCCGCATGCGGACGGCTGCCCCGTCAGCGAAAACGGACTGTTGCCGGGCGTGGCGATCTTGCCGGTCAACAGGTGCAGGTTGTAGACCATGTTGTTGGCCCACGTGCCGCGCGTGTGCTGGTTAAAGCCCATGGTCCAGAACGACACCACCTTGATTTTCGGATCGGCGTAGAGCTGCGCGAGCTGATCGAGCTTGTTTTGCGGCACGCCCGAGAGCTTCGTCACATAGGCGGCGTCGTACTTCGAGACGAACTTCGCAAATTCGTCATATGTGATCGGGTGCGAGCCGTTCGGGTCCCCCGCATTTTTCGCGGCCTTCTGCAGCGGATGATCGGGCCGCAGGCCGTAGCCGATATCGGCGTTGCCTTGTTTGAAGACCGTATGCCTGTCGACGAAATCGCGGTTAACCTTGCCGTTTTTGATGATGTAGTTGGCGATGTAGTTGAGAATCGCCAGATCCGACTGCGGCGTGAAAATGATCGTCTCGTCGGCCAGATCGAAGCTGCGATGCTCGAAGGTAGACAGCGTCACCACGCGCGTCGTGGGCACGCTCAGCCGCCGGTCAGTCACCCGGGTCCAGAGGATGGGGTGCATTTCCGCCATATTCGAGCCCCATAGCACGAAGGCGTCGGTTTGTTCGATGTCGTCGTAGCAGCCCATCGGCTCGTCCATGCCGAACGTGCGCATGAATCCCGTCACGGCCGAGGCCATGCAATGGCGCGCGTTGGGGTCGAGGTTGTTGCTGCGAAAGCCCGCTTTCATCAACTTGACGGCGGCGTAGCCCTCCCATACGGTCCACTGCCCTGAGCCGAACATGCCGACGCACGTCGGCCCCTTCTCTTTGAGGACCCGCTTGAACTGCTAGGCCATCACGTCGAAAGCGCGATCCCACGACACCGGCGCGAATTCGCCGTTCTTGTCGTACTTCCCGTCTTTCATGCGCAACAGCGGCGTGGTCAGTCGATCCTGACCGTACATGATCTTCGACAGGAAATAGCCCTTGACGCAGTTCAGCCCGCGGTTGACCTCCGCCTGCGGGTCGCCCTGGGTCGCCACCACCTTGCCATCCTTCACCCCCACGCTCACGCCGCAGCCGGTGCCGCAGAACCGGCACGGCGCCTTCGACCAGGTCAGGTCGTCCGACGCGCCCAGGGCATCCATCCCCGGCAGCACGATCCCTGCAGCCGAGGCCGCCGTGGCCGCTGCGGTCTGCTTAATAAACGCGCGACGGGTCAGCTTCATTGGCGAACTCCACGGTGCACGATGCGACATCTTCGTGATGCTGATAGACGAGTGCGGCGGAATAGACACCGGGCAACGCGTGGATTGCGTTCAGATGCGCGGCCACTTCGGACATCAGGCGGCCTTCGAGCGTCACCACCAGCTTTCCCTGCTCGGTTACCGCGTGGATTTCCGCGCCCGGAATCATGCCGATTGCGTCTTTAATACTTTTAAGCGACTTGTGCTGCGCGTGGACGACAATGCCGGCCACATGCAACTCACCTGATGTGAGGTTTGCAAATAACGTCGCTTCATTTATAACAGGCATAACCTGCCCTCCGGTGAATATCCGGTTTTATCGAATCACAACGAATTGCTCAAGCGCCAGGTTAATGGGGCGGACCGCCAATCAGCATCTGATAAAACCAGACGACAAACCCGTAAGCCGCTATGAATATGACCGTCAACACCGGCACCATCACCACGGTCAGAAACAGAAAACTGCGTAGCTCTTCGGACTTACGTACCGCATCGCGCCCTTCGTCGCTCATACGGGAACTCCATGATCACGCCATGGCAATCGGCAAGTGTGCGGGGAAACAGGCTTTTATTTTTGGATGATATCCGGGCTTTCGTCAAGCACGATTTAATTCATTGCCAGATACAAAACACTAAACCGGTTAATTTCAACCCAATAAATGTCGAGTCGATAATTAACCGATTGAAATTCAATTCGGGGATTGAGCAGGAAACAAAAATAAGCCCGCTCAGGCGAAAGGGGCGATCTCGTGAGGAGAGTCCTGCCAGGGCGCCGCTCGCAGCGCCGCCCCTTGTACCGCACCTAGCGCTGTGGCTTGTTCTTCTCGGCTTGCGCCAGGGTCTGGGCGGGTTTTACGGTAGCCGCTTCATCGCTCGCCACCGGCGCACGGCGCAATACCAGCGCGCGCTCGCGACGGTGCATCGGCACATTCGCCGATTCCTGCCAGTCGGGGTCTGGAATCTCGCTGAACACCTGACGCAGGCGTTCGCCCCACGTCCGGTGGATCATTTCGAAGTACGCGTTGTCATGATCGACCGAAACGAAACGCGTCACCCGCAGCGCGTCCTGTTCGTAGACCAGCAGGTCGAGCGGCAGGCCGACCGACAGATTCGAGCGCAGCGTCGAGTCCATCGAAATCAGCGCGCACTTGGCGGCTTCGTCGAGCGGGGTGGTCGGGGTCAGCACGCGGTCGATGATCGGCTTGCCGTATTTCGACTCGCCGATCTGGAAATACGGGTTCACCGCCGACGATTCGATGAAATTGCCCGCCGCGTAAATCATGAACAGATACGGCCGGCCGCCGTGCGACTTGCCGGGAACGGCGATCTGCCCGCCCAGAATGAAGCTGCAATTGAAGTCGACGCCGAATTCCTGCAGTGCCTGGGCTTCACGGTGATGCACATCACGCACCGCCTGGCCCACCACTCGCGCCGCGTCCGCCATGGTGGGCGCGCTCCACAGGGTGGGCCGCTCGGGATCCGTCGGCTCGCTCAGCTCCTGCAGGACCGCCTGGGTGAGCGACAGATTACCGGCGCCGAGCAGCACCAGCACGCGCTCGCCGGGCAATTCGAACACCGTCATCTTGCGCGCGGTGCTGATGTGATCGACGCCGGCATTGGTGCGGGTATCAGACAGGAACACCAGCCCCTCGTCCACGCACATCGCCACACAATATGTCATAAGCTGTTTCTCCGCGGCTCATCCGGTCTCACCGGAGAGAGTGAATCTTTAAAAATCAACAACCTAGTGTCTCATCGCGTCCTACCGCGTCCATGGTAAGCGCGCCGCTTTTGGGTAGCTACACGGGTAGCTAGAAGAACTATAATCAAAGTGTTCTTTCTGCTCCAGTCGCTCACACATGCCGCGCCTGCATCACGCCTTGGATGACGTACAGATCCGTCACTGGATCGCCCAGAGAAAACCCGTCGCCAAGGCAGACGGTGACGGGCTCTCGTTCACGCTTTCCCAGAATGGTACTGCATCCTGGGTGCTTCGCTACCGCAGAGGCACCCGTCGGCGCGAGCTAACGCTCGGCAACTACCCCGATCTCACACTCGCTGGCGCGCGAAAGCTCGCGCGGGCACATCGTGTTGCCATCGACAATGGTGCTGACCCAGCCGCGGACAAGAAGACCGAAAAGGCAAGGACCGCAGCGTCGCGAACGGTCAACCAGCTCTGCGACGAGTACGTCGAGAAAGCTCTACTGCCACCGCTCGCTCAGGCAACGATCAGTGAGCACTTGTGGAATATCAATACGTTCGTCCGGCCTAAACTCGGCTCGCTTGAGGTAAACAAGGTCAAACCTTCCGACATCGTGTTTATGCTCGAAACGGCCGGGCGTACCTGGCAGATCACGAAGAAGATACTGACCACGACGAAGCAGGTTTTCAGCGGTGGCGTCGGCAAGCGCCTGATTGAATACAATCCGGCGGCCGGCATCGACTTGAAAGCTGTCATCGGACCGAAACCACAAGCTCGCAAGCGTGTGATGCTAAGCGAGAAGGAACTGGGCGCGCGAATCTGTGGACACTGTCCACAGATTCGCAATGGTTACTGCGCACACGTCACGCTGCGCGTAGAAAAAAGTACGGCGATTGGGCGATATCCACATTGAACGACACACACTGCTTCATGCACTGAAAAATGCGTTTGCAGATGACCGATTGGCAGTGCGGCGCTTCACACCGCATGACACACTTAGTATCGCGAAATGTCATATGCGCAATATGGGGGTGTCGCGCGAAATTAGCGAACTCGCGCTCAATCATAAAATGCGCGGACTGGATGCAATATACGACGTGCGAGATTCATTTCCGAACGCCGCAAGGCACTGGAAATCTGGGCTCATTTCGTCGCAAATTGCTGCGAGGCAACGGGTGTGCTAGAGGTCGGAAAAACACCTGCGGCGGCGAAGACAGCAGACGAGAAGAACTTGCGCGTACGGCTAAAGTCCCAATGCCGTCAGGAATGCATCGATCTGCCGCTCGAAACGAGGCCGGTCGTAGTCCACCAGCGCCATACGCCAGATGCCCTGCAGATAGGTGACGACAACTGATGCGGTAACGTGCGGATCCAGCGTTGCAGGCAATCGACCCTCGTCTCGATCCTGGCTCAGCCGCTCGACGAGACGAGCGTGAAAGCTTCCCAGGCCATCCTCGACAAGCTTGCGCAGGTCGGGCTCCGACAGCACCTCTTCGGAGGCCATCGCCGCCATCATGCAGAGCCGCGACGGCGTGGACGGATTGTCCAGGCAGTCGAGCACCATACCGAACAGCGCGTGAATCCCCCGGCTAGCCGTCGACGCGCTCATCAGGGCCTGCCCGCGCTTGCGCCCCTCCGTCTCTTCATAGCGCCTCACGCAGGCCAGATAAAGCCGCTTCTTGCTCTTGAGGGTGTTGTAAAAGGAGCCTTCGCCGATGTCCATGATCTTCAGCAGATCGCGCAGCGACGTGCCGGCATAGCCGCTCTTCCAGAACAGCCACGTCGCCCTCTCCAGAGCCCGATCGTAGTCGAATGCAATTGCTCGTGCCATGGCGCCATCATAGCTTATTTGTAGCAGTAGCTAAAAATTGCATTGACAGCCTGGACGGGCGTGAGCGATATTTGTATCGACCGCTACAAACAAGCTTGCGGCGAAACATCGAGGCGCGTCGAACATCAAGGGGGACGCGCCTGGCTCAACCCTGTGCCCGGCGATGTCAGCCGGTCATTCACCGTGTCAACGAATACAAGGAGCATGTCATGTCGGTCAAACAGGCCTCGGCGGAATACAAGGCAATGGTTCAGGAAAAGCTCGGAGATAAGTTCAATATTATTGCCGGCGACATGGAACGAGTTCGCGCGTCGGGCGCGATCGATGGCGCGTTGAAGAACGGACAACCCGCGCCGGACTTCACGCTACCTGACGCGTTCGGCAATCAAGTCTCGCTCAAGACCCTGCTGGCCAAGGGGCCGGTGGTGATCAGTTTCTATCGCGGCGAATGGTGTCCGTTCTGCAATCTCGAACTACGCGGCCTGCAAGAAGCATTGCCGAAGATCGAAGCGCTTGGCGCAACCCTGATCGCGATCTCTCCGGAGAAGCCGGATCACGGCATCGTGGCAACCGAGAAGAGCAAGCTGACCTTTCCTGTGCTCAGCGATTTCGGCAACGCGGTGGCACGGCAGTTCGGCATCGTGTTCCGGGTCGGGGATGAATTACAGGCGTTTTCGAAGAACGTCTTCAAAAACGATATCGCGCTGCGTAACGGGGAGGATTCGTACGAACTTCCGGTTCCGGCAACGTATGTGATCGATGCGGCGGGCGTCATTCGCTTCACGCATGTCGACGTGGATTACATGACAGGTCGAGCGGAACCCGACGAGGTGGTCGGCACGCTGGCAACCTTGAAATAAGCTCGATCGAACCTGAAAACGGATCCTGTCAATGAGATGGGACCCGTACACTGTTCGATGACACGATCTATAGATGACGTCGACAGGAAAACGAGGCAGCTTTACACACGTTGCCTCTTGGTACGGCTTGCCCTGTCAATCGATCATCTTGTCTCGCCTATCGCCTGTAATGAGCCGCGTGCTGCGCCGGTAGGTGAGATACGCCCAGAGCCAATCGAGAATGACGATGGCCCGGTTCCGTCCGCCGACCAGAAAGGCGATATGAGTTGCGCCCCAAAACCACCACGCGGGCTCCCCCCATACGCGAAGCTTGCCGATCTCGGCAACGGCCGCCTGACGCCCGATCGTGGCAAGACTGCCAAAATGCCGGTAGCGAAACGGCGGCGGCGGGCGCCGCCCCGTCAGACTGGCCGCGATCACGCCAGCCACATACCGGCCCTGCTGTTTGGCCGCCGGCGCGAGACCAGGAACCACTGCGCCGCGCCATCCCAGACAGGACGCGGTATCGCCGATCGCATAGATCCGTTGCAGGTCCGGCACGGACAGATCGGCGGCCACGGCAAGCCGTCCCGACGGATCAGTGGTCTGATTCAACCATTGAGCAGCGGGCGATGCTGCAACGCCCGCCGCCCATAGAACGGTGCGGGCGGCGATGCGCTGCCCGCCAATGTCGACACCCTCGCTGTCCACTCCCAGCACCCGGGTATCGAGCCGGACCTCGACCCCAAGCGCTTGCAGTGAGCGTTCTGCGGCGCTGGATAGCGTAGCGGTGAAAGTGGGCAGGATCCGCGGACCCGACTGCAACAGGATCACGCGAGCAACGGCCGGATCGATCATGCGGTATTCTTCGGCCATCCCGTGCCGGGCCAGTTCGGCGATGGCTCCAGCCAGTTCGATGCCGGTGGGACCGCCGCCGACGATCACGAAAGTCAGCCACGCGGCACGCTCGGTCTCGCTCGCCGCGCTTTCGGCTTCCTCGAACGCCCGCAAGAGGCGGCTGCGCACGGCGGTCGCATCTTCGATACTCTTGAGTCCTGGTGCAAAAGGCGCCCAGCTGTCCTTGCCAAAATAGCTGTGGCGGGCGCCCGTCGCCAGCACCAGATAGTCGAATTTCACGCGTACCACGCCGACCTGTACCTCGCGCGCGGCCGCATCTACCCCCGTCACCTGCCCTAGCCTGACCTGAATGTTGCGCTGACGCCGGAACAGGCTCCGGATCGGCGTGGCGATCTCGGCGGGCGACAGCGCGGCCGTAGCCACCTGGTAAAGTAGCGGCTGAAATAGATGATGGTTACGCTGGTCGATTAATGTGACCCGACAGCGCGCATCGCGCAACCCTTGCGCGGCCGCGACGCCACCAAAACCGCCCCCGACCACAACGACATGGGGCAGGTTATCCAGGACAGGATCGTCTTCCTGCGACTCGCTGTCCGTCCACCGGTCAAACAGCCAATCGAGGGAGAATACGCCGCCGCCCGCGACCACGAGCACCAAAAGCAGAAGCAGCACGGCCAGCCGGTCGTCCGTCGACATGGCGATACCTGCCACTGGAACCATCACCGCGACGAACAGCGCGGCAAACCGCGTCGCACAGCCAAACAACAGCGCCAACGCGAGCGCCGTCGCACACCACGCTGGATGGACAAGAGATGTCGCAGCGGCTCCCAACATCCCTTCCTGCAACCACGAACCAACTGGTAATACGAAGCTAACGAGTGAAGCGGCAAGCCCCGCACGTATGACAAACTGCAGAAGCGGGCCCAGATTGCGTTCGAGCCAGACGTAAAGCGCACGCGTGAGCCTAATTGGGCGAAATGGGATCCATGACAAACCCCGCCCCAGAAGATTGTCCAGCGAAACACCTCCCGCCCCGCTCACGACCAGCCACGCAAGAAGCGCGAGTTTGGCTCCCTGTGCGCCCACCGCCAGCGCACCATGACTGTCTGCGATTGTCTCGACGAGCAGCACCAGCGCAACAGGACGAGTCAGCAGCCCTATCGTAAGCAGCAACGGCACCACACTGTGCAGCGCCGCATCAAGCCCGGATGGAACGCGCAGGGCTCCGGAAAACAGACCGCCATGAGGGCCTTCTGCCATCGTCATGATCTGGTGCACGAAGACGACCTGGCCAAACCAGATCCTGGCAAGCAACAGCAACCAGGGCATACAGAGCACGCGCAGAGCGAGGCCGAAACCGTAGGCGCGTTTAAGGGTGTTTCGCAACATAGGGATAGATAGTCCGCACGTCCATGAACGGTCGGGCACTCCACTACGGACAACGAACAGATCGCCGGACGGGTGCACGGGGTAATGTGATGGCCCAGGACAGCGAGTCAGTCGTAGCGCCTGCCCGTGTCAGGCTCCGCGCCAGACGGTCGACAGCCCTCTGAAACCCTACCATCCACATTCGATAGATAGTTCGTCCCCGGCAGGCAGACGGTTACGGTGGATGACGAATTTTTCTTTGACACTCAGATGCCATCCCGCACGAGAAATCGTGTGTGTGCAATCGCCCTGTTCGTTAGCAATACGCAATAAAAATGTCAAACTCAGGACATCATTTCTCCGCCCCGAACACAGCTGTTGCCTATTCCACCTCCACGCTCCGTCAAATGATCAAACGGCAGATGTCATCGCTTCACAGGTTGAAAGCAAAAAAAAGCGATTTCCCTGTAACCAGACACGGACAGCCCG
Source organism: Paraburkholderia sp. EB58 (assembly GCF_050436665.1). Lineage (NCBI taxonomy): Bacteria > Pseudomonadati > Pseudomonadota > Betaproteobacteria > Burkholderiales > Burkholderiaceae > Paraburkholderia > Paraburkholderia sp. EB58. Next base: position 266,757 of record NZ_JBNDMQ010000001.1, read on the forward strand.
CGAATTAGATGACGTATCCATCACGGGTACCTTCTATCCCAACTACTGGAGAGACTCAATGTCCACAAAGATCACGGTCAGTTCCACCCTGCTCGCCGGCGTTGTCGCGAGCCTGCTCGCTTCGGCCGCTCATGCAGCACCGCTCACAAAAGCGGAAGAAAGCGCTGCCGTCGCCGCACACAAGGAGAAGTGCTACGGAGTTGCCCTTAAGGGGCAGAATGACTGCGCCGCCGGTCCCGGCACCACGTGTCAGGGTACGTCTGCGATGGATTTCCAGGGTAACTCGTGGAAGTTCGTTCAGGGCGGCACCTGCACGAGTATCGAAGTGCCGGGTGGCGGCCACGGCTCGCTCACCCCGCTGAAGTCCTGATTCGGCGAACGACAAGAGGAACGGGGCGGCCATGGGCAATTCCACGATGACAACGGCAGTTGGCGAACCAGACCGTCCCCTTCACGCGACAGCTGGCGCCCAAGGGCTCACCGGGACAAGTTTCAAGCATGAGCACCTGTCTGCGATCCTCGCGGACAGACTGAGCGACAGATTCTTCGAGGTTCATGCAGAAAACTATATGGGCGCTGGCGGCCCGCCACATCGGACGCTTACGGCCATCCGTGAGAACTACCCGCTCTCCATTCACGGCGTTTGTATGTCGATTGGGGGCACGGGAGCGCTGGATGTGAATCATCTGGCGCGCTTTCGCGATCTGGTGGCTCGCTACGAGCCCACGCTGGTATCCGAGCACCTGGCGTGGTCCTCGCACGGCGGAAAATTCTTCAATGACCTTCTGCCTTTGCCGTACACGAAAGAGACTCTTGGGAAGGTATGCGAACACATCGACCAGGTCCAGGAAGCGATCAAGCGCCCCATTCTCCTTGAAAACCCGTCGACCTATGTCGCTTTTGCGTCCTCGACAATGAGCGAAACCGACTTCATCCGGGCGGTCGCTCAACGTACCGGATGCGGTCTGCTGCTAGACGTTAATAACGTTTTCGTTTCGGCAACCAATCACGACTTTTCCGCCGCAGCCTACCTTGCCGGATTCCCCCTTGAACAGGTGGGTGAGATACATCTGGCCGGACATAGTGAGCAACGTGACGACGAGAACGAACTGCTGCTCATCGACAGCCACGACCGTACCGTCGCCGATCCCGTCTGGAATCTTTATAGGGATGTCGTATCGCGTATTGGCCCGAGGCCAACGTTGATCGAATGGGATAGCAACCTTCCCGACTGGCCCGTGTTGCGAGCGCAGGCACTGACAGCTCGGCAAATCATGGCAGAACACGGGATGTCACTCTCGGAGGAGGTCAGCCATGCGATCTGAAAATCATCCGTGCGGGTACGCCACAGCGTTTGCGCCGGGTTTGACGGACCCAGCGATTGTGGCGCCGGAAGACGTGATCGCCGCCTCAGGGAAGGGTGTCATCAAGCGGTATAACGTCTATCGCAATAACGTCACGGTCAGCCTGATCGACGCGCTGGCAGCCATCTACCCTGCTATCCAGCGCATCACTGGCGTCGACTTCTTCAGGGCGATGGCCCGCTTCCATGTCCGCGCGACGCCCCCCGCTTCTCCGCTACTGTTCGAGTACGGGCGGGATTTTCCTGCGTTCATCGAATCCTACGAATATGCCCGTGACATGCCGTGGCTTGCGGATACGGCGCGCATCGAGCGAGCGTGGCTGGATGCCTATCACGCTGCTGATCTGCCCGTGCTTGCGGCCGAAGCATTGGGAAGTATTGATCCGGCCTCGCTGGCTGGGGTGCGTTTCAAGCCGCACCCCGCCGCGCGAATCGTACGATCACCCTATCCGGCCGTCGCAATCTTTGCGATGAACCGGACTGATGGCCCTGTTTCTCCGCTTCGTTCAAGCGAACCGGAGGATGCACTCGTGACGCGACCGGAGCAGGAAGTGATGGTATCGCGCCTGCCGACCGGTGGTGCGACCTTCCTCATCGGTCTTCTCGAGGGCGCATCACTGGGCGAAGCGGTCGCGGCCGCGTTTCAGGAAGCCCCTTCCTTCGATCTCCAGGCCAATCTGGCAGGGATGATCTCAGCCGGCGTGTTTACTGTCATTCAACGTGGAGATTAATCGGGATGTCGAACCAACAGGACGTAAAACTGCCGATTCCGGACGTAGTCATATCCGCGATTTGCACGGCGAAGCGGCTGATCCAGCAGCTTGCGCAACCGTGGCTCGTTCAACTCGTGCTGCGGTTTGCTCTGGCCGTGCCGTTCTGGAAATCTGGCATTCTCAAATGGCACGGATTCCTTCAACTTAACGATACAGCGATCGACCTGTTCACACAGGAGTTTCAGTTGCATCTCCCGGGTGGTCCGTATCCGTTTCCCGCCCCAGCTGTTTTTGCGTTTCTGTCGGGCTGCGGTGAGGTGACATTCCCAGTGCTGCTCGTGCTTGGGTTCGGAACCCGGTTCGCCGCAGTTGGGCTGATACTGATGACGTGCATCATCGAACTGACTGTACCGGACGGCTGGCCGATCCATCTGACCTGGGTGGCGATGGCGCTGGGAATTGCAGCCTGGGGCCCGGGCCTGATATCGATTGACTATCTGCTTGGCGACAGGTCGTTCAGGTCGTGACCCGGTGAATACATCAGTCGAATGTAGAACGACGCGCGACAGGATGATGTGCACGCGGAAACGCTGCGTATATAGGGCGACGCGTTGATGAAGTGGCTCTTCAGATCGTCATCCGGAAAATAGCGGCTCATCGTTGCGAACAAGGCCGATCCCCTGCAGGTCGCGTATGAAAGGTCTTTGCTCTTCCGCCCCTCCCCGCTAGCGCGGTCGCCCGGTACAACGCGGACAGCTTTTTGACTAACCAGCTCTTCGCGACAAACTTTATCGAGTCGCCGCACCCGGTGCCGCGTGCGTGTGTTCGCGTAGCTCACGTGGAACGAAGGCGCGCTCAAGACCGCCATCGTTCAACCATGCACGTGTGTTCCCAGCTGCGCGCTCGATCAGGCGGTCGCACTGCGTGTAGTCGTAAGGTGATACATCGAGCGGACACAATGGCGGCACGACAAAGATCTCTGCGCGGGATGAATAGGATTCCAGATCGTGTACAAGCTGCCGCGCAATGACAAGCGTCAGTGCGTGCATGGCCTGCGCGATTGCATTGCCCGGGGGCTTGTGCAGCGCGCAGGCAAACCCGGCCGGAAGCACGATGACGCGTGTCGCACCGAGTGCGATGGCCACGGAGATCGGCGTATTGTTGGCCACGCCGCCATCGACCAGATCCAACCCGCCAATGCGCACCGGCGGGAAAACACCGGGAATCGCAGCGCTCGCGAGAACGGCATCCACCAGCGGGCCGGATGAAAGGATAATTTCTTTGCCGCTCTGCATGTCCGTCGCAACGATGTGAAGCGGTAAGGCCGCATGCTCCACCCGAGCAAACGACAAATTCCTGTCCAGCAGCATGCGCAGCGGTGTGGCGTCGACAAGGTGGGAGCGGCGACTCAGCATCATCTCGAGCAACCCAAGCATGGTAAGCGGCATGATGTCCCGCCGCCTGATCCGACACCACAGTAATTCGAGCATGGCGACGCCATCGCCGTCGGGCCGCCCAGCAAAATACGCTGCATTGATCGCACCAGCGGATGCGCCAATCACGCAACCCGGACGCACACCATGATCGAGCAACTCGCGCAGCATGCCAACTTCGATCGCGCCGAGGCTGCCGCCGCCAGCGAACACAAAAGCAGTCAAGCTGGGCGGAGCGGACAAATTCGGATAAGTGGACACGTCTGCCTCTGCTGCCGGGTAATACCGGATCCAATCTCCATGACTCACCGAGCGAATTCGCACCAAATGACGGGTGGCCCGATCAGGACTACGTCGCCCGGATCGAGCCTGCCGCCTGACATCCGGTTACCGGAGCTGCTCCTTGCAGGAACGTCGAAATCGCAGTCCGGGCAGCATCGGCAACGATGCTCCGGACAGTATCAGTGCCCCTTGAACAAATCTAGCAACTGGTTTTGCATTTGCATCATTTCGTGCTCGTGCTTCATCTCCATTTGAGACATTGCTTCCTGATGGTCCATCTCCATCTGCATCATTTTCTGTTGAATGTTGATGGCCTGAGTCCGTTGTTCGGGCGTCAGTTTGTCCATCATCATTTGATAGTCCTGCGGCATCAGATAGGTGCCGCTGCGCCCAATTCCCTGCGCATGCGCAGATCCCGCGGCCATGGAAAGCGGGACCATTGCACACAAGATGATTTTTCGAATCGTTTTCATTGGATCTCCAGTTTCATGTTTTCGTGACTAAAACTTAGTATAACTACATAAAATACCTGATTTCTTCCGGCCGGATCCTGGCTTTTTCGTACCACAGGCCGTATGTACCTCACGTCATGATCTTTCGTGCCCGCATTACTACCGCGAACGGATTGAACCTCGACGATCAGTTCGCCTTGCTATTCCCTACCCTCCGTTTAGTGCCGGATGAAATTCGGTGTGCCGCCAGGCCCATAGGGATCGGGATTACCGAAACGCGGGATGGTACCGTTCATGCGAGCTCGAGCCAGTTCCTCACGCACCTGCTCGCGAGTCTTCGGACCTTGATTCGATCCTGCCGCAACTGAGTTTGCGTCGGAGGGCTGCACAGATTGCGCGCTCGCCAGCGCCGACATGCCAAGAGTTGCCACGCCCATGATCATCAGCAACTTGTTCACTTTCATCATTACTCTCCCAAAGGGGGATAGATCGACCTGCCCAAATGCCAGCCAATCTGGCGCTCCAGGTAGTCCGGAGTTCCTGGCGTCGGTCGCTCAAGCACAGGCTTCAGCCTGCGCTTCATAAGGTATTTCGCCTATTTACCCGGATTGGTTACAGGACACACAAAAATAAGGTTGGGGATCAGTTACGCGGCGTCATGTGCAGGTATAGACGCGAATCACTCGTGCGCGATCGGGTGAAGACCCGCAACCCGATGCATGGCTTCCTGCTGGAGTTCGGCATTAACTTCGCAGTTGGTCAGGCCGTCATCGCGCACCTCTGAGCAGCGCTGGCTGAACACGGTTCGACCTTCCACCGGTCCAACTCACCAGTTCAGCAGCCGAGGCCCCAGCGCTGTGCCAGCAAGCGTGGGGATCAGCATACCGAGGAGATACCAGACGGCCCAGAATGGCACGCCCATCTCGGGGCAGTGGAAACAGTAAGCAACCGTTGCAGTCGCTCCCGCCAGCAGGCCGCCTGCGGCGCCGGCCAGCCTGGGACGCGTGGGTGCCAGACCTCTCATCGCCCAGAACACCGTGATGAACACTGGCACTGAAAGCAACGCGATATTACGCGGGCATACGCGCCACGTATTGCCCATTACCAGGGGCAAGCGCGCGTCGGATGGTGTCAACCACAACAGGACGAGCGTCGCAATCCAGACGGCGAGCACGGGCGCAGCGAGTCCGGCCCATGCGCGGCCGACGGGCACCCCCGGCCGGGACAACCGCGCTGTCACCAGCAACGCAGCAAGTGCAAGGCACAGCGGCAGGGCCAGCCTGATCCAGAACAGCGGCGTCTTCATCGCCGCGCCGATATCGGGGCGAACGCCATAAACGATTGCCATGAGCACCGTGGAACCGACACCGCCGCATAACATCGCCCAGCTGAATCGCTTTGCCGACACATTATGATCGATAGCGGGCACCCCCGCGGCCAGCAGTGAAACAAGATCCTCTGTCTTCATGATGCGCCTTGAACCTTTAGTGCCAATGCTTTCAAACCGCGGTGCACGCCAACCTTGACCGCCGACTCCGACAGGCCCGTGAGCTTTGCGGTTTCAGTCACCGACAGCCCCTCCAGCTTCACGTGCAGAATCGGAAGGCGCTGGCGATCGGGTAACTGTTCGAGCAGCCTGCTCAGATCACGCCGGGCCTCCGCCGGTTCGACGTCGGATGTGGCGAATATCTCGAGCTCGTCGTCCAACGGCATGTGCAACGCTTCCCGGCGCGAGCGTGCGCGAAAAAAGTCCGCCAGTTTGTAGCGGGCGATTGCATGCACCCAAGCCGTCAACGGCTGGTCTGGACGGAAGGTATGGCGTCCATTATGCACTGCCAGCAAAATCTCCTGGACCAGGTCCTCGATATCGTCTTGCAGATTGAAAAGACGCTTTCTCAGGAACCCGCGCAGATGCCCGGTCAGGTCGCCGAGAAATTTATGATAAGCCGCCGCGTCCCCATCCAGACCACGCACGAACAGAGCCTTCAGTCGCTCTTCGACGGGACGCACGGGTCCATCTTCGCTAGTTCGGTTCATTGCGGGTTCTGGTTACGGTTGGCGCGAAATAAACTCCGTGAAAAACATTTACACGGATAGCAGAGAAATGCATCCCTCCTGGAGGCGTGGTGAAAAAATCTCATGCCCGGCCTCCGGCGGCAAGTCTGTCAAGAACCGGGAGCAGCTCGGCGGGGTCGGGACGTTTCGTGCAGTCCGGACTCACTTCGGCATAAGCGATGATGCCGTTCTTGTCGATTACGAACCGCGCCGGCATCGGCAGCGTCCACGAGGGGTCGTCGTTGAATGACGACAGGTCGGTCCCGAACATAGTCAGGTACAGCTCGACAAGGTAGTCCGGCAACGCGACGCGCAGTCCATAGGCTGCCGAAAGTTCACCACGTGGGTCTCCGAGTATCGGGAAGCTGAGACGGTTCTCGCGGATCGTTCTGCGGCTATTGACCCCGTTTTGCGGCGAAATCGCCATCAGGCTCGCGCCACGGGCGACGATGTCGGGGAGTGCCGCCTGCAGTGCCTGAAGATCCAGATTGCAGTATGGGCTCCACACGCCGCGATAGAACGTCAGCACCAACGGGCCGTCGGCAATCAGCTTGCGCGAACTGATCGGCCGGTGGTCTGGGTCCTTCAGGACAAAACACGGCGCAACGTCGCCGACCTTTTTTGCTCGCTCAGCAACGCCAGATTCGATCAGTTCGTCGGTCGCCCGCTGGAGCGTATTGACGACCGAACGATGCACATTGTAAGGAGGTAGCCCGGACTCGAATGTCACCTTGAAGGCATCGAGACGTTTCTGCAATGACATGACAGGGTTCTCCGGTTCGACACAGCACTCTCCAGCAGGAAGTTCGTTGATCGGTAAAACGGACACTTACCTTCCGTCCTTTTAGTCGTGGATCGGCGCCAAAGATGACACAAGATATAACCTGAATTATTCGGCCTTCCCGCTGACGGCTTCAAATTTCAAACCGTTGAGCCAAATGGTCCTTTGTCGCAAAGTCCTACCGGAAGGAGATAAGGCTACATTTCCAGTGACATCCGAATCATTGGGGCGTCAGGCTGCCGTCCGCACGCCCTCTGTATCGACTGCGAAAAGCGATGACGCTATGGGCGGAAAACTCGACTATCTGATCAGCGTGGAACACGTCAAGGTGTTCAAGCCGCATCCTGACATTACGCGCCAGCCGCGAGAGATCCAACACCACCGTCATTGCCGCACTTGAGCGACCAAACGCATCGATTATTTATAGAACGTGTAACCCGATCGAGGCCCGTGTCGAACTAGCAGAGGGACTACGTCAGCAAGCGCTGTGAGACAGGGTGACGCGTCCTGCCCATACTTTCATTTCAACGACACAGCTGGAGAAGTGGATGAAACTAGTACGCAACACTGCAGTGTGCGCGTTTTCCGCGCTCGTCCTTGCGACGGGTGCCGTTCACGCGGAAGGTATTGGTCGTAGACACGCGCCCAGTGGAAAAGGTGTCGCCCCTAACGCAGTTACTGAGTGAGCTTGATCAGGAGGTTCCTCGGCTTTTTCTCTTTGGGCTGTCATGTCGCCTGCCCCGCCGCGACCAATGCATGAACGATTCTCACCAGGAGCCAACTCATGCTCTCCCGTCTGCTTGCTTCCATTTCACTGCTTGTGGCCCTCCCGGTCGCCGCGGCAATGCCCCAACCGGTGGTTGTCGAACTGTTTACGTCCGAAGGCTGTTCATCCTGTCCGCCGGCTGACGCCTACCTGTCGGAGTTAAGTCAGCAGCGAAGCGACATTCTCCCTTTGGCTTTTCACGTTACCTATTGGAACAGCCTCGGATGGAAGGACCCTTTTTCCCTCGATGTCGCCACCCAACGTCAGGCTGAATACGGTCGACGCTTCGGCGACGGCTCCTACACGCCTGAAATGGTCGTCGACGGAACAACTGCCTTCGTCGGTTCAGACCGTTCATCCGCCGAGGTCGCGATTCGGAAAGCGAAGGACGCGGATGCAACGGCCGCGCCGTTGTCCGCGGTGCGCCACGGCAACGCCATTACTGTTTCAGTCGGTGCGGGCTCCGGAAGTGCGCAGGTGATTCTGGTTGGCTACGACGCGCAGCACGTGACCGCCGTCGGGCGTGGCGAAAACGGAGGGCGAACGCTGAAGGAGTCCAACATCGTTCGCTCGTTCCAGCAGATTGGTCAATGGACCGGCAAACCGGCTGTGTTCGACCCGCAGATACCTGCGGGTGAGAAGACCGCAGTATTGCTCGAGGCACCGGACGGACACATTGTCGGCGCTGCCCGCGTGACAGATGAGCCTTAGCGTGCTCCCCCTCCGTCCCGGAGGGACGCCTTGTGAAAGCCCGATGTTCTTACCATCTTTTCGATGAGGAGCAAGCGATGCCCCGATTCACTCGCATTGGCGCCTTCTTCGTCCTCGTCGCAACGCTTGTTCTTGCTCCATCGTTTTCGGCTCGCGCGGCGTCCTCGAGCTGGACTGGCGATCAGCGCGCCCGTGTACGCATCATCACAGCAACCAACGGCGTACCAGGCAGCACGCTGCAGATAGGTGTCGAGTTCCAGTATCCAAAGGGGTGGCATGGTTACTGGCGCACACCTGGCGATGCCGGCATTGCGCCGATTTTCGACTGGTCTCGGTCCCGGAATGTCGCATCGGCATCCGTGTCCTGGCCAGCGCCGTCCCGCCTCGTTATTTCGGGTCTGCAAAACAGTGTCTATACGGGCGATTTCATTCTGCCGGTGAGCCTGAAGCTAGACCATCCGCACGAGGCGACCCGCATCGCGCTGACGCTCGACTATGCGAGTTGCGCGAATGTTTGCGTGCCCGAACATGCGGAGGTGATGCTCACATTACCGCCGGGCACGAACGGACCATCAAGCGAGGCCGCAGATATCGCCGCGGCGGCGCAAAGGGTGCCGCAGACGCCCACAGAGGCCGGAATCGGCGTGGTGCATAGCACGCTGGAGCAAACCTCCGTCGGCCGGCGCCTGAAGGTCGATCTGCGTAGCGAGGGCACCCCGTTTCGGTCGCCCGACCTGTTCGTCGAAGGAGCCGAGGCCGGTCTGCCCGCCGCGCCGCAGCTACACCTTTCAAACCACGGGCACCAGGCTGCACTGGAAGTCGAACTGCCACCCGCCGGTGCAGCGAAAGACCCGCTGCGCCTGACCGTGGTGGACGGATCCAGAGCGGCCGAGTTCATGGTCGCACCAGTCAGCTCCACTGTAGACGACGATCACGGCATCGCCGTCATTCTGGCCTTGGCACTCCTTGGCGGCCTGATTCTGAACTTCATGCCATGCGTGTTGCCCGTTCTCTCAATCAAGGTTTTCTCGGTGGTGAAAGCGGCGGGCACCGAACGCAAAATGGCAAGGCGGGTGGCACTCGCGACGGCGCTGGGGATCGTCACGTCGTTTGGATTGCTTGCAGCCGTATTGTCAGTCCTCAAACTCGCGGGGGCGTCACTTGGCTGGGGCATACAGTTCCAGCAGCCATGGTTCCTCGCAGGCATGGCCGTTGTGACGACCTTGTTTGCGGCAAGCTTCTTTGACTGGCTCCCGATCGGTCTTCCGCCAATCCTTTCCGGAGGTGCAAGCGGTGCAACGAATCGGGGGCCGCTTGTCGAGGCGTTCGTCGGCGGCATGCTTTCCACGCTTCTTGCGACACCGTGCTCGGCTCCGCTCGTCGGTACTGTGGTCGGCTTTGCGTTGGCACGTCGCCCGCTTGAGATTACGGCGGTGCTTCTCGCACTTGGGGTAGGAATGGCACTCCCGTTCCTGACGTTGGCGCTCGCGCCTTCCCTCGCGACGCGGCTTCCGCGCCCCGGCCAGTGGATGATCCAGTTGCGCAAAATCATGGGCCTACTGCTGCTCACGACTTCGGTCTGGCTGATCGTGTCGTTGTGGAATATCGCGGGTATGGCCGTCGCGTCACTCGTCAGTATCGTGCTTATTGCCATGCTCGCCGTGCGGGCCGTCGTTACCAGATTGGGAAGCCTGCGGGCCAACCGATGGTCAGGCGCGACGACTGCGCTCCTTGCGTGCAGTGCCATTGCAATTGCCTCGCTTACCCCTTCCGGCGCAGGAAACCGAAGCGCTCCACCGTCCGAATGGCAAGCGTTCGATCCGAATGCAATCAGCACGCTGGTCGCCAGCGGCAAGACCGTGCTCGTGGACGTAACGGCAAGTTGGTGTCTCACCTGCAAGGTCAATGAACTGTCCGTTTTGGACACGGCTGCCGTGCGCACACGGCTCAGACAGGACAATATCGTGCGCATGCGAGCCGACTGGAGCCGGTATAACCCCGGGGTGCTCACCTACATTCAAGGTTTCGGTCGTTTCGGCATTCCGCTCGACGTCGTATATGGACCCCATGTTCCCCAAGGGCAATTGCTACCGGAGGTCTTGCAAACTTCGACGCTCTTCCATGCGCTCGACAATGCCAAATCTCCGCAAACGGCGAAGAGCAACTCATCCCCCGGTTGACATGGCACTATTTCTTCAGCAGCTTTTCAAAAGTGCGACCGCCTGAAGGCAAGGGCTCGTTGAGATAAGCGCGTAAGCCGTCGCATTTTTCGATTGGGTACCTATCCTCAGGAAAGTCTCCTCCATGTCCTTTGCACATGGTTTGCCCGCTCATACAGAAGCGGGCTTTTTTTTGCCTGCTGCGTTTTTGTGGAAGGAATGATTTGCCCGATGTGAGACGCGTTGAACGCAGGCCTGCATTGCCGTCCGATCCACCAGCTCCGTTCTGCGGCCTGTTCGAAATCGGACGACGCGATCAAGACCACTCATCCCGTCAGATAAACAAAAGTCAGTACGTCGGTCTGGAAGCGCCTCGCCGTCGCAAATAAATAACTTCTTTCGTGTAACCCGAAGCACTTTTTGGACGAATTTAAGGGGCGAGGTCAAACCTGCACAACACGTCGACCGCGTGAAACAAAACGGATAATCGGTCGCTTGTCGCGCCTTCCCGTTTGCCCGAAATTTCCCTGAGAGATACTTCCATTGCGGCCATGACTCCCAAAAAAATACTCAGCCTCGCTTCACGTTTCTTTGGCCAGACGGAGCCGGCACATCGTGCGGATCGACCGCTGCTTGATAGTCTGCTCGCCCTTGCGTGGGTGGTAGAGGCCCGCGACCCATACACCGGCGGCCATCTGTGGCGAGTCTCACGTTACGCGAGTCTGCTGGCACGACAGATTGGTCTTTCGGATCGCGATGCGGCAAACGTCTCGGTGGGTGGATTCGTGCATGATCTGGGCAAAATTGCCATCCCCGATTCGGTCTTGCTCAAAACGGAGCGTTTGACCGATGCGGAGTATGCCGTCATCAAAACGCACCCTGAAGTCGGCAAACGACTCCTTGCGAAGCACCCTTTCGGCGAACGCATTGCGGATGCGGTTTACGCCCATCACGAGCGGCCCGACGGCAACGGTTATCCGTTAGGCATCACTGGCAACGAGATCACGCCCATGGCTGCGATCATCGGCATCTGCGACGCCTTTGACGCTATGACCAGCACACGCCCGTATCGCAAGGCGATGCCGATTGACGATGCCTTTGCTGTAGTACGCGACAATCTCGGCACCCAGTTCAATCGCGAATATGGCGAAATGTTTCTGAAACTGGGCGGAAGCGCCAACCTCTACCACATCGCAGGCCATAGCGATGAAGGGATACCGCTCCAGCATTGCCAGACATGCGGCCCTACCATTGTCGTCAGATCGGATACACCCGAAGATGCCGAAGTATATTGCCCCGCATGCACGACGGGTTACCGGTTCAAAGGTTTGTTCTCTGCGCTAGTGCCTAGCGGAAACAAGGCGAATGCAGTCGATCTCGCCCCCTCACCGGATCTGGCGCTGATTGCACGCGTGACGGATCAGCTACCCAGCCTGTCATGACACCTGCAAGCGCGAACGGGGTCTGCTTCCTTCTGCCTTACCGTACAACCGACCCGCTCATATCGATGTTGTCAGCGCAGTTAGCCAGGTTGGGCTGACGGACAGGAGAAGGGTTTCCAACTGACGGTCGACGCCAGTGATGACGATCGTCCCCATGACAACGAAAAGGGCACCGAGCGTCCAGCGGGCCGTCTTACCCCACGCGGCGAGCGTGCCTCGCATCTTCAAGAGTGAAACTCTCGAGATCGTTCCGAGTAAAACGAGCGGCAGTGCCGCACCCAGACCGAACAGCGCCATCAGGATAGCGATATGGCCGAGGTCCTGACCTTGTGCCGCTAGCGACGTTGCCGCACCCAGCGTTGGCCCGACACAGGGGGTCCAGACGAACCCCAGCAACAGTCCGACCATCATCTGCCCGAGCAGTCCGTTTCCTTTCACATCGTCAAGCGCCTGCTGGCCCTTCGCACCGACGACGGAACTAAGCCGGGAAAATGCCCTTTGAAGGGTGCCCGATAACATGACAAGGCCGAAAAACACCATCAGGCTCGCAGCCCCACGTCGAAGGACCTCAGGGTCCAGTTCCGCTGACGCCCCCAAGGTGGCGAGAAATATGCCGACGCCCGCAAATGAAATGGCCAGGCCGCCTGCCAGCGCGATGACGCCGAGTCGATGTTTAGCCAACGCTGACGTCGCGAGTATCGGGAGTAGCGGAAGGACGCAGGGAGACAACACCGATGCCGACCCGGCGACGAGACTTAAGCCATATGTTGCAGCGGTGAATTGCATCACAAAGCCTGTTCAAACACAGCCCGGATTGCCGCCTCCTGGGTCTGCCCCGTCGAACGCGCCACTTCGTGGCCGTTCTTGAAGACAACGAACGTCGACTGCTGGGTTACCTTGAGTTCTCTTTTCAGTTTCGTTTCCGCATCGTAGTCCGCTATGAAAATGGTCACCTGCTTCAGCTTGGGGTCGGCGGACAGACGGTCGACGATCGGCTTTTGAACCCGGCACGTCGGACACCAGCTTGCATGCAGATATACGACCGCAGGCTGGCCCGATGAGACCGTCTGATCGAACCTTGCCTGGGTAAATGGCACCTCACCCGCAAATGCCGTGGCTACCGCAGCCAGCAACGCTGCACCCACGATGTGTTTAACGAATCGCATCTGGTTCATGATTGGACCCTTTTGGCGGTTAGAAGCGAGGGAAACAGTCGATACCTCAATCCTAGTTCGGATATTCGGCAATATCGGTTACAGCGCGGCTCAAATCTGCCGCGCCCCTGTTCGCAGTTCTCGCTTGGTCACGTATGCGTCCGGTGAAGCGGCGGTCCATTTCGCATTCGCGATGTAACCAAAGCGGGCGTCAGATCGAACTAGCAAATTATCGATTGCAGCCGAAGTTGGGCGGGCTTTCGTTTCCCTTTGTATGTTCCACTTTCTGAACCCTGAGGTCGACTATGACCAGTGATTTAAACTTCGCATGCACGATGTGTGGCAATTGTTGTCACAATCTTCGTCTACCCCTCAGCGTTAACGAAGCCATAAGCTGGTTAGAACGGGGGGGAGTCGTCGAGGTGTTTTGCGAAGCGATGCCGTGGCCCGTCGAGCCGTCAACGGACGATGGTCAAGTGCAACACCGGCGAATCCGGTCTTTTGCCGCCGAAAGCGGTGAACTTGCAATCCGCGTGATGGTGACAGTCGTTGCCGCCTTCGATGGCGCCTGCCCGCACCTGCAACCCGATATGCGATGTGGCGGATACGAGGCAAGGCCCAACGTGTGCAGAATCTATCCGGCTGAAATCAATCCCTTCATTGAACTTATGCCAACACATAAGGCCTGCCCGCCCGAAGCCTGGACGATCGACAGGCCGCCACTCATCAAAGGCGGTCAAATCATGGACTCGATGATGGTAGACCTGATCCAGAACTCGCGCGAGGCATCGATACATGATGTGCCTGTGAAAGAACGTCTCTGTGGCAATGCTGGCTTTCAGACTGCATCGTTGGCCAACGAGGGGTTCGTAACGTACACGCTCCCACCTCGTGCCATGCTTGATGAGTTATATAGAGCGCTGAATCCGACCTCGTCAGCTACGGGAGCGGCATCGTGGCGTATCCTGTCAAATCGGCGCACTACCGTCGACACCCTCAGTTCAGTGGGTGCCCGTTCGGAAATGCACACGGCTCTATTGCCGAACGAGGGCTACATCCCGCTCTTCGAAGCGAACTAGCGCTCGTCCCATTGGACTCCGGAGGTAGCAAGCTCATTCCCGTCCATATGTGCAGCGTTAAGTGCCGCAAATTCGATCCATTGCGCCGCTACCTTGAACCGCCTGCGCGCCGGAGTCTCGTGGGATCGGCGCCGTACATCGCCGTGAACGCCGATGAGAAGCTGCTGCGGCTAGAAAAACCGACCCGTCTGGCAATTTCCTCAGTGGTGGCTGAAGTCTTGGGGCACCCGTCTGGGGCTCAAGTACTGTTGGGCTCGAGAAGCGCCAACGCTGGTCGTACAACTCCCTCCAGCAACGCGCGCTCCGGTCTTGTCCGGGCAAGCACCCGTATGCCGAGATGTACCCCCAGCAGTAACCGGGCAAGGTCATCAGCAGGCTGTGCAGTTGATATCTCGCCGGCCTGCTGGCCAGCGTGCACACAACGCCGAAAAAACGCTTCGACTTCTACCAATACCTTAGCGATCATCGCCTGAAACTCGGCGTCATGTGGTGCAACCTCAAGTGCCGAATTCACCAGCAGGCATCCCTTACGGTCCCTGTCGCGGATCGACCGCTCCACAATCTCCCCGAAGAATGCCTTGATGGCATCCAGGGGCGGCAGGTTCCGCTCAAACCTTGATACCCGGTCGCCGAAGCTCGTTTCGACATAACGCGCCAGCGCCCGTTGAAACAGTGACCGTTTGTCCCCGAACGCGTTGTACAGGCTCGCTCCCGTAATGCCCATGCCCAGCGCCAGTTCCCGGACGGAAGTGGCCTCATAGCCATAGATCCAAAACCGTTGTGCGGCCGCATCAAGAACCGCATTTTCATCGAATTCCCGTGGTCGGGCCATGTTTTAACTCCAGTCATCGCGCAACGTCCGGCCAGTCGACATTGCAACGTCACACACGTTGCGATATTCTAGATCACTTGATCTAGAATGGCTTGGGGCGATAGCAAACCTCCCCTGACAACTTACGGTATCCATCACGCACCAGGCCTTCCGAACCGAGGGCGCAGGAACACCATGATCGACTTATATTTTCACCCTACACCCAACCCTGCAAAGGTTGCCCTGATGCTTGAGGAAACCGGCCTCGAATATGAACTGCGGCCGGTTGACACCAAGAAGGGTGAACAACACCTCGAAACCTTCCTTAAGGTCAACCCGAACGGCAAGGTTCCCGCCATCGTCGACAGGGATGGACCGGACGGGCGGGAGGCCCGGGTGTTCGATTCCAGCGCTATTCTGCTTTATCTGGCGGAGAAGACCGGAAAGTATCTCGGTGCTACAACTGATCGCCCGGAACTGCTTTCCTGGCTCTTCTTCATCAGTTCAGGTGTTGGACCGTTCTCCGGTCAGTCGGTGCATTTCCAGCACGCGGCTCCGGAGAAGCTGCCATATGCGATCAACCGGTTCCGCCGCGAAGCAGAACGGCACTATCGGGTACTCGACGACCACCTGGCGGGCCGCAGGTACCTCGTCGGAGAAACCTATACGATCGCCGATATGTCTGCGTGGGGCTGGATAGCACGGGCCGCTTTCGTCCTTCCCGGCTCCGATGACCCGTTGAGGCCGTTTGCCAATCTCAAGCGCTGGTTCGCGGAAATTGACGCCCGCCCTGCCGCGGTTCGCGCGAGAACAGTTGGAACCGGACATGCGTTCAAGCAGGAGATGGATGAAGAGGCGCGGCGCGCCCTGTTTCCGTCTAACTACGCAGTGCCTTAACGCTGGGAATCGCAGGAAAACCCACCCCGTACGATAAGACGACCAGAAGCGCCAGAGAAGCGGATCACGCAAGGAATACGAGGAATGGAAATCAGGAACAGGCGGGTGTTGATTACAGGCGGTTCCAGTGGCATTGGTCTGGCGCTCGCCCAGGTTCTGGGCTCGAAGGGCGCGCATGTGGCAATCAGCGGCCGGCAAAGCGACCGGCTCAATACGGCGATCGCGAGTCTGAGCGCGGCAGGCGTTGCAGCGCGAGCCATCACGGCTGACGTTGCAACGCAATCAGGTCGCGATGCAACTGTTGCAGGGGCGCTCGAAGCGCTCGGCGGCGTCGACATACTGGTGAACAACGCAGGCGGTGTGAGGGCCGGCAGGCTCGAGAACACGGCAGACGCCGAAATCCTGGCAATGATCGAAGTCGATCTCGTCGCCCCCATTCTTCTTACGCGGGCACTTCTGCCAAGCCTGCGTGAGAGCGGCGACAGCGCCGTCGTGAACGTGGCGTCAGGAATTGCCTTGATAGGCATGCCGTTTTATACGACCTACGCGGCGGTCAAGGCAGGACTCGCGCACTTTGGTGAGGCCTTGCGACGCGAACTCGCGGGAGAAGGAATCCACGTCATGACGGCGTACCCTGGGGCAACGGAGACACCCATGATGCGGACTTCACGAGCCGGAGCCGAACTGGGCTTCGTACGCGAACCCGCATTAGCGGTTGCGGATGCGATCTGCGCGGGGCTTCAAGAAAACGCCTTCGAGGTCATTCGTGGCGGTGAAGCGCGCGAACAGATGATCACGCTGAACCGCAACGACCCTGCTGCGCTTGACCGACGCTTTGCCGGCATGAAAGCTGCGCTCGAGGATGCGGTCAGGGACCACTCTGCCCTTTGAACAGGGAGTCAGAACCTTGTACTCCGCAGAGCAGCGTCTGAAAACGTTGTTTGTCAAAGGTCTGGCGGGCAACGCATCCGAGTATCGCTCATTCCTGTACGAACTGACGCGTCACCTGCGGGGCTATCTTCGCAAGCGGATTCCACAACTTCACGACGACGTCGAGGACCTCGTTCAGGAAATCCTGCTGGCCGTGCATAATGCACGTCATACCTACCGTCCAGATGAGCCGCTGACCGCGTGGGTCCATGCGATTGCGCGTTATAAGCTGATGGATTTCTTCAGAACACGTACGCGACGGGAGTCGTTGCACGACCCACTTGACGAGCACGACGACATCTTCACCGAGTCGGACGACGAAGCAGCCGATGCCCGTCGCGATATCGGCAAACTACTGGTGCACCTGCCGGACAAGCAACGGGTCTCGATCATGCATGTCAAGCTGCAGGGACTGTCCATTGCAGAGGCCGCCCAGTTGACGGGATTATCGGAGTCGGCCGTCAAGGTCAGCATCCACAGGGGACTCAAGGCTCTGGCCACACACGTCCGGAGAATTGCATGAGAACGGAAGACCTTGTCGGATTGCTCTCTACCGGGATCACTCCCGTAAAAAGCGGCAGTGCGGCCCGTCGATTCGGTGCCTCACTGCCAGTCGCCGCCATCGGCGCGACCCTGCTCATGGCGACAGTTTTTGGCATTCGCCCCGATCTGGGCATCGTCGTCAAAACTGTGATCTTCTGGGAGAAGCTCGCGTTCCCGCTGTGCCTTGCAATCGGTGCGCTGATTGCAACCGTCCGGCTGGCGCGCCCCGGCGCCAGGGTTGGAGCCGGATGGCCCGTCATAACGACACCGGTGGCAATCGTCTGGATTGCCGCAATTCTGATCGTCTTTACCGCGGCACCACAAGACCGGCTGCCCGTGATACTTGGGCACTCATGGCGGTCATGTCCGTTCAACATTCTTCTGCTCGCTGTTCCCGGCTTCATCGCTATATTCTGGGCTGTCAAAGGGCTGGCGCCTACTCGCCTACGATTCGCCGGTGGCGCTTCCGGGCTGCTCGCAAGCTCGATTGGCACGGTCGCGTACTGCTTTCATTGTCCTGAGATGAGTCCAGCGTTCTGGAGCATCTGGTATGTGGCTGGCATGCTGCTTCCGGCCGCGCTCGGGGCGGTGCTTGGCCCCAAACTCCTTCGCTGGTGAACGTTGCATTGATAGTGAGGCCCGCAGCGTCGCACCTACTCGCACATTGCCTTTACCACTTCTCATTGTTTGACATGCATTGAGGTCACACCTTCAGTGCCACTGCACTTCCAGCACCACGCGCGAAATCAACAAATTGCTCGGAAGTCTTTGTACCGTCAGGCTCCAAACGCCCAAACGCCCAAACGGCCCGGCCCCGGAATTATTAACGCCTGACGCATGGCCGAGAATATTTTCCCATCCATGTAACCCGCAGCAGCCGTCCACCGAACTAACACGCACACTGCCTCGTATGCAAGGGCATTGACCGGTACAACCTTATGCAGACGTATCGGATTCCATCGCTGTATTGACGGCGCGAACGATTGATCGGGAGCATAGCTATGACAAATGTTGCGTTATTCGTAGAAATAAAAGCCAAGCCGGGCAAAGAGGACGTAGTGGCAGCCTTTCTCGCCAGTGCGCAGGCCCTGGTGCTACAGGAGCCGGCAACAACGGCATGGTTCGCCGTGCGGTTCGATACCTATACTTTTGGGATATTCGATGCCTTCGGGGACGAGGCCGGTCGGGACGCGCATCTTAACGGTCGTGTTGCCGAGGCGTTGCTAGGACGCGTAGACGAACTGCTGACCGATCCTCCGTCGATACGGCGAGCCGACGTGCTGGCCGACAAGCTGCCAGGATGAGTCTTGGAAATTCTCATGTGTTAAGGGTTTGAGAGTCGAAGCGAAAGATGTATGCCAGCGACCTGTCCGGATGCTGGCATACCGGTGTCTGTTAGATCTGTTACGGACATAAACATACAGAGAGTTCGAACGCACCGTTCCGAAGAATGGTCGGCTAACGCGCTGCCCTGTCCGTTTGACGGCGACTCCGTCGCCCAAGAAACTCTCGGGCGACTGAACTGCTTACCGCACCGCTGATGCGATCCTTCAAGTTCGCGCGCCCACCTAGCGAGCATTTTAATTTGCTTCTAGCGTCTTTTTATGAATTTAGTATTGCGTAGTAAAAATCGTTCAAAGCCATTATTTTTTGGCAGTACGTAACTGCGGGTCCATGAGAAATTCGCTCACTTTTGTGCAGCGATGTTGCCTATTTCTATAGTGCACGTCCGCCATGTCCTGGCCAGCTCGTTGAGCAAGCAGCCTGATTTCGTCGCGCAACAGGTTGAAAGCAAAAAAAGAAGACTTCCCTGTAACCAGACATCTGTAGCTCACGAATTAGCTAACGTATCCATCACGGGTACCGCCCAATCTAAACTTCTGGAGAAATGCAATGTCCGCAAAAGTCACTGTCAGTTCCACTCTGATCGCCGGCGTAGTTGCAAGCCTGCTCGCTTCGGTCGCCCACGCAGCACCGCTCACGAATGCGGAGGCAAGCGCCGCTATCGCTGCTCACAAGGAGAAGTGCTACGGCGTTGCCCTGAAGGGGCAGAACGATTGCGCCGCCGGCCCTGGCACCACGTGCCAGGGTACGTCCGCGATGGACTTTCAAGGTAACTCGTGGAAGTTTGTTCAGGGCGGCACCTGCACGAGTATCGAAGTGCCGGGTGGCGGCCACGGCTCGCTCACCCCGCTGAAGTCCTGATCCGGTAAACGACAAGAGGAACGGGAGCGGCCATGAACGATTCCACCAGTACAGCGGCGGTTTGCGAGACTGGCTGCTCCCATGGCATGACGCGTGGCGCTCAAGGAGCAGCCGGAACCAGTTTCAAGCATGAACACCTTGGCGCGATTCTCGCAGACGGACTGAAGGATGGATTCTTCGAGGTTCATGCTGAGAACTATATGGGCGCCGGCGGCCCACCGCATCGGGCACTAGCGGCCATCCGCGAAGCCTATCGACTCTCCGTTCACGGCGTGTGCATGTCGATCGGTGCACCCACCGCGCTGGACCTCGCGCATCTTGCGCGCTTTCGCGAACTGGTAATGCGTTACGAACCCATGCTGGTGTCCGAGCACCTGGCGTGGTCGTCACATGGCGGCACATTCTTCAACGACCTCCTGCCTTTGCCGTACACGCAAGCAACTCTTGCGCATGTTTGCGAACACATCGACCAGGTCCAGGATGTGATCAAACGCCCCATCCTTCTAGAGAACCCGTCGACCTATGTCGCCTTCGCGTCCTCGACGATGAGTGAAACCGAATTCATTCGCGCGGTCGTGCAACGAACCGGCTGCGGCCTGTTGCTGGACGTCAATAACGTGTTTGTATCGGCAACCAATCACGGCTTTTCCGCCGAGGCGTATCTTGACGGATTCCCGCTTGAACACGTGGGTGAAATACATCTCGCCGGACATAGCGAGCAACGCGACGACGAAGACGAACCGCTGCTCATTGATAGCCACGACTGTGCCATTTCCGATTCTGTCTGGAGTCTCTATCGGGATCTCGTTGCGCGGATCGGCCCGCGGCCGACCTTGGTGGAATGGGACAGCAACCTTCCCGCCTGGTCCGTGTTGCGAGCTCAAGCGCAATCAGCGCAGCAAATCATGCGAGAAGGGGTACTACTCGCGGTGGAGGCCAGCCGTGCTGTCTGAAAATCCTTCATGCGGATACGCCACCACGTTTGCGCCAGGCTTGACGGACCCATCGATCAAGGCGCCTGAAGACGTGGTCGCCGCGCCGGGAAAGCGCGTCGTCAAGCGATACAACGTCTATCGCAACAACGTCACTGTCAGTCTCATCGATGCACTGGCGGCGGTCTACCCTGCGATTCAGCGCATCACCGGCTTCGGCCTCTTCAGGGCGATGGCGCGCTTTCATGTCCGCGCAACGCCTTCCACTTCGCCGCTGCTGTTCGAGTACGGGCGCGACTTTCCTGCCTTCATCGAAACCTACGAATATGCCCGCGAGATGCCTTGGCTTGCGGATACGGCGCGCATCGAGCGGGCGTGGCTGGACGCGTATCACGCCGCCGATCTGCCCGTTCTCGCTGCCGAGGCGTTAGCCGAAATCGAAGCACCCTCCTTCGATATCCAGGCCAACCTGGCAGGGATGCTTTCAGCCGGCGCATTTACCGGCGTTCACGTGCAACACGGAGATTGACCAGGATGTCGAACCCACAGAACATTAAACTGCCCTTACCGGCCGTACTCCTATCCGCGATCGTTACCGCGAGACGACTGATCCAGACGCTCGCGCAACCGTGGCTCGTCCAGCTCGTGCTGCGGATAGCGCTAGCCGTGCCGTTCTGGAAATCCGGCATTCTCAAATGGCACGGCTTCCTTCAGCTCAACGATACCGCAATCGATCTGTTCACGCAGGAGTTCCAGTTGCATCTGCCAGGTGGTCCTTATCCGTTTCCCGCTCCAGCGGTTTTTGCGTTTCTGTCGGGTTGCGGCGAGGTGACATTTCCGGTGCTGCTCGTGCTTGGCTTGGGCACCCGGTTCGCCGCAGCCGGTCTGATCCTAATGACATGCATAATCGAACTGACCGTGCCTGAGGGCTGGCCGATCCACTTGACCTGGGTTGGGATGGCGCTGGGCATTGCGGCCTGGGGGCCGGGCCGGATATCCATTGACTATCTGCTGGGTGACAGGTCGTTCAGGTCCTGACCTGAAGTGCTCATCGAACGCAATGTAAACCTGAGAGCGTCGGGACGACAGGTTCGAACTATTGCGCGCCCCCGACCGAGCTCGTGCCCGACACCCATATCCGTATTGCACTACGTATCGCTTTCCGAATGTACGGATGTTTTCCATTGAGCAACATGAGAACTTCAGATCTGATACTCAGGTTGACTAACAATTTGACGCCGATCGAGTCGAATTTTTCTTCCAGAAAGCTTAATCGCGCGCTAAGTGTTGGCCTGGCCAGCAGCACGGCGTTGCTGGTTGTGCTTTACGGCATCCGGAGCGATATGCCGGAATTGCTATTGACGACGATGTTCTGGGTACGACTCGCGTTTCCGGTAGCAACACTCATAACCGCATTGAACCTCGCTGGACGTCTTGGACGGCCCGGCGCACCCATCAAGCTAGCATGGTTCGCGGTCACACTACCATTCATTACCATGTTGCTCGTCGCCACGTTCATGGTGCTCGCGACTCCACGAGGCTATCGCCTGCAACTGATGTTAGGTACAACGTGGAGAGTCACCACAGCGAATATTGTTCTGCTCTCTTTGCCATCACTTGTGGCTGTGATGCATGCCTTGAAGGGGCTCGCTCCTACTCGCCTGATACTGGCGGGTACAGGCGCCGGACTGCTCGCTGGCGCACAAGGTGTGCTCGTATATTCCCTTTACTGTTCAGAGATGTCAGTACCGTTCTGGGGCGTCTGGTACGTACTGGGCATCATCATAACCGCTGGTATAGGTGCCCTATTTGCTCCACTCTATTTGCGGTGGTAGTCCGTCGAGGGCGCCAAGCGAAATCACGTTGCAAGAAAGCGGGTTTCCTGATCAATACGGGTTGTACGTATTGATTGGACACTGAGTCAACGCTTGTTGCAACCCACACCCGAAGGAACATCGTGAAAGCTATTGGTAACCTCAGAATCAGCATTCGCCTTGGCATTGGATTTGGCGCGACGCTCGTTTTGCTATGCCTGGTCGGCGCGCTGGGCCTCAACCAGGCTTCCCGCATTTACGATGGCACGCAGGACCTTGCAACAAACCTGCTTCCCAGTGTCCAGCGCCTGGGTAATATCCGCGCGCTGGCTGATGAGGCGCGCCAGGCATCCTTAAGTTATCTGATTGCAACCAGCGCTTCGGAGCGTCAGTTCCAGCGCTCGAAACACGACGCAGCGCTGAATGAGCTTGCACGGGTGTGGCCACAGTACGAGGCGGTGGTCGGCTCCGCCGAGGAACTGCAACTGTCCAACCAGATAAAGGCAGCATGGAGCACGTACCTTTCCCTGGACAAACGGCTGAACGAGCTTTCCGACAGCGGAGATGAGCATTTCAGTGACGCCCGGGCTTTCGCTGGAGGCGAGTCTTCGCGCGTATTCACCAAAGTCACTGAGCTCATTGCGCAGGATATCGCCCTCAACAGTCAGGGAGCAGACGACTCAGGTACGCAGGCTGCGGCCGTCTTCCACAGCGCCGTGGTGCTTACGTGTGTGCTGATCGGAATAGCCATCGCGTTGAGCCTCATCGTTGCGTTCATCATTACCCGCTCCATAACGGTTCCAATTCGCGCGTCCGTAAAGATTGCCCAAACGGTCGCACAAGGCGATCTCACCTCGAAAATCGAAGTGAGCGGCAAGGATGAAACGAGCCAGCTACTGCGAGCGCTCAAACATATGAATGGAAGACTCGCAGAACTGGTTGGGCAGGTACGATTGAGCAGCGAGAGCATTGCGACGGGTGCTGCGCAAGTCGCAGCAGGCAATACGGATCTGAGCCAGCGCACCGAAGAACAGGCCGCATCGCTCGAGCAAACCGCCGCAAGCATGGAGGAGCTGACCTCCACCGTCAGGCAAAACGCTGAAAATGCGCAACAGGGCAGCACGCTCGCAGCGGGCGCATCCGATATCGCACAGCGTGGCGGCCATGTAATGGGCCGGGTCATCGAGACCATGCATGCAATATCGGAAAGCTCGGCCAAGGTGACCGATATTATCGCCGTGATCGAAGGAATCGCTTTTCAGACCAACATTCTCGCGCTCAACGCGGCGGTAGAGGCGGCGCGTGCGGGCGACCAGGGTCGCGGCTTTGCCGTTGTCGCAGCAGAAGTGCGAACGCTCGCGCAACGAAGTGCCAGCGCTGCAAAAGAGATTAAAGGACTCATCACGCTCTCGGTTGACCGTGTGAAGACCGGCTCGAATCTGGTGAACGAAGCCGGCACGACCATGGGCGAGCTGGTCCAGGCAGTCAAGCGTGTCTCCGATCTGATGGAAGAGATTACCTCCGC
Source organism: Paraburkholderia sp. EB58 (assembly GCF_050436665.1). Classification (NCBI taxonomy): domain Bacteria; kingdom Pseudomonadati; phylum Pseudomonadota; class Betaproteobacteria; order Burkholderiales; family Burkholderiaceae; genus Paraburkholderia; species Paraburkholderia sp. EB58. The sequence goes on from NZ_JBNDMQ010000001.1 coordinate 290,804, forward strand.
ATCGCTCGAACAGCATACCGGTATCGAACAGGTCAATACCGCTGTTGCACAGATGGACCAGGTGACGCAGCAAAACGCCGCATTGGTTGAAGAAGCCTCGGCCGCAGCGCAATCAATGTCAGCGCAATCCGGCACGCTGCGCGAGGTCGTGTCGGTCTTCAGGCTGGAAGTCGATCCTGCAAAGGACGGCCTTACGGCACGCCAGACTGAAGTTGCTGCCGCACTGCCAGTCAGATCAGACCGGCGAAATAGATCTTCTATTTGCCGCGCCTGAGCTTGCGGACCACGCTTGACTGGCTGAGCCCCAACACCCTCGCGACTTCACGCGTGTTGCCATGCTGGCGCAACGCATCTTCGATCAGGCGGCGCTCGAAGCGTTCCACACGCTGGCGAAACGTGTTTGGCTCCTCGTCCAGCACGTCGGCCGGCAGCACGCCATCGAGGAATTCTGGCCCGATTACGTCGGTCTGGCTCGTCACGACAAGCCGTTCGACCACGTTCCTCAGTTCGCGGACGTTGCCCGGCCAGTCATACGCGAGCAGCAACGCAATCGCCTGCTCGGAGACCTTGCGGTGCAGCGCGTAGCGCTCGTTGAATTCGTCGACGAACTGAAGCACGAGCGGCGCGATGTCGTCCTTGCGTTCCACGAGCGCCGGCACAGTGATCGGCACGACATTGAGTCTGTAGTACAGGTCATCGCGAAAGCTGCGTTCCAGCACCATCGCCTTGAGGTCACGGTTCGTCGCCGCGATGACGCGTACGTCGATGGAAATCGACTTCGTGCCGCCGAGCCTGACGATGATGCGGTCCTGCAGGACTTGCAGAAGCTTGACCTGCAGATCAAGCGGCAGATCGCCGATCTCGTCCAGAAAGAGCGTACCGCGGTGCGCCAGTTCGATCAGTCCGGATTTGCCTTGCCGCTGCGCCCCGGTGAACGCACCGGGCTCGTAGCCGAACAGCTCCGACTCGAGCAGATCGCGCGGTAGCGCGCCGCAATTGATCTTGATCAGCGGCCCGTTCGCCCGGAAACTTTCCCCATGGATAAGTCGCGCAAGCACATCCTTGCCCACACCCGATTGACCTGTAATCAGCACAGTCGCATCAACTTTGGCCACGCGCGCCGCGAGACTCGCAACGCGCTGCATCGGTTCGCTGCGTAGAACGAGGCCGTCCACCTTCACGTTTTGCAAACGCAGCGCTTCGATCTCCGCGTCCACACGCTGCAGGTCCGCCTTCGCCCTTGCAAGTGCATCCTGAAGCTGGATCAACTCGGTCGTGTTGCGCGAATTGATGATCACCTTGCGTACGTGGCCAAGCGCGTCGAACAGGGGAATACCCGTGACCATAATGGTCTTTCCCGTATGCGTTCGCTGCGTGGTGGAAATGCGCTGCCCGGTTGCGGCAACCTGCTGCGCGACCACCGGCTGGATCCAGCCCTTCTGCTCGAACTCGGACACATGCCGGCCTATCATGTCAGCTGCTTTCAGGTCATAGTTGCGCTCACAGCCTTCGTTGACCATCAGCGTCACGCCGCGGCCGTCTGCAACGAAGATGCCGTCAAAGGAATGGCGAAAGATCTCCTCTAGATCCTGGCACAATTGACGAAGCCGCACGATTTCCGGAAACGGGGTTTCTGAATCGATCCCGGCCATCAGCAGCACCAACGCCGACTCGCCGGACACATGCACACCAACGTAGTAACAGGTGCCGCCCAACTCCACCTGTGCAGCGGCCTGATCCGTTCCGGCGAAGCGCATCGAACCCAGCGCGGCGAGCGACTCGTGAATCACACCAGGATCTCGCGAGTCCCTTGCAATGCCGTTGCGAACCACAGCGTTCTGCCACTCGACCCGTCCATCCCGGATCACCGCGACGCCAACCGGCAAGTCGTCCAGCGTCGCCATCAAGGCCCTCGTGTCCATATGCCATCCGTGTTTTTCGACGATCCAGCATACACCAGCAAAGCCGAATATCCGCCGCCCGCCTGTCGGGTCGAAGCTTGAGTCAAATCTGAATCGGCCGATGTCAAAACTGGTTCGCCTCGCGGTCCTGAAGCAGGGTCAGCGGTGACTTATGAAGGACCCGATAGGGGCACAGACGTACGCCGCGCCAGCCCCCAAGGCTTAGGCGCAAGCACCGCGCGATCTGCGCGCGGCACGTCTGCTGCGCGCTGGCGTGGACCTTGCTCTATGGATTGCGCTGCGTTGAATGGCGAGTGGTCCGCCACCTCACGCGGCCTGCCTACGCGGACACACCTACAAAAGCACGGAGACATCGATGATCGAGCTGTCGCACGACCCGCATTCGCCGCAAAATCGTTCGTTAATCCCGTTGTCCATCGTCGAGGGGTCCGAGGCGCCAATCGCACCGGTTGAGTTGATGAGCTTCCGGGCGCTCGTCAGCTCAAAGATCCGCGTCGTCGCTCCGCTGCTGGGGTTTAGCCTTCTCTTCATCCTGGGCACCGCGCTGCTCGCCGGCTACGACCGCCCGCTGATGGCGCATAAGGTGGCAGGGGCGTTCAATGTTGGATATCTGCTCGTGCTGCTCATGTACGCGCTGAGCTGGGCGGTGGCGTGCGTTTACGTGTATGTGGCCAACAACCGGTTCGACGCGTGGGCTGCGCAGGCTGCCGACGACGTCGGCCATCGGAGCCGGACATGAAAACAATGACCGTCGGCATCTTTCTGCTCATTCTCATGCTTACGCTGGCTATCACATGGTGGGCGGCGCGACGCACGCATACCACCAGCGAGTTCTATGCCGCGGGCGGTAACCTGTCGGCGCGGGCGAACGGCTTTGCGCTGGCAGGCGACTGGATGAGCGCCGCGGCCTTCCTCGGTTTTTCAGGCCTCGTGTCGCTGTACGGCATGGATGGTTCCCTCTATGCCGTAGCCGCGCTGGTTGCTTTCCTTGTCGTGCTGATGCTCATTGCTGAGCCGGTTCGAAACACAGGCCGCTTCACCTTCGGTGACGTAGTGGCCGAGCGCATGCGCAGCCGCCATGCGCGGCTCGCGGCTGTGATCGGCACAGTGGTCGTCAATCTGGCGTACATGGTCCCGCAAATGGCCGGTGCGGGCGCGCTGATCAAGCTGCTGCTCGGCATTCCGTATGACCTGGCGATCGTACTGGTCGGCGTCGGCATGATGGTGTACGTGCTGTTCGGCGGCATGATCGCGACCACGTGGGTGCAGATCGTCAAGGCGGTTCTGTTGCTTGTCGCGGCGGTCGTATTGGTGCTGATGCTGCTCTCGGCCGTGCATTTCAACGCCCTGACGTTGTTCGCGTCGGTGGAGCGCCTCTACGGCCCGCGCATGCTCGTCGCGGGCGGCTATTTCCATCACCCGCTCGATCCGCTATCACTTTTCCTGTCGTTCATCTTTGGGGTGGCGGGCCTGCCTCACATCATGACGCGCTTCTATACGGTGCCCGACGCGCGGACCGCACGCAAATCCGTCCTGTGGCTGATGTTTCTCGCGGGAAGCTTCTTTCTGGTCACGACCCTGATCGGCTTTGCCGCAGCCACCTTCGTGGGACAGGATGCGATCCGCGCAGCGGACAAGGGGGGCAATCTTGCGCTGCCGCTGCTCGCGCAATATCTCGGCGGAGGGGCTGGAACCTTCGGTGGTCAAATCTTCCTCGCGTGCATTAGTGCAATCGCGTTCGCGGCGATCCTCGCCGTTGTCGCCGGTCTGACCCTGGCATCGTCCGGCGCCATCGCGCACGATCTTTACGTGAACGTGATAAGCGACGGCAAGGTCGGCGAAGTCGACCAGGTGCGCATCGCGAGAATCGCCACCGTGGCGGTGGGCGTCGTGGCGGTGCTGCTGGGACTGCTTGCGCAAGGCATCAACGTCGGCGTGCTCGTCATACTCGCGATTGCGGTCGCGGCTTCGGCCAACTTCCCGGTGATCCTGCTGTCGATATTCTGGCGCCGCTTCAATACCGCGGGCGTGATTGGCGGGATGGCGGCCGGACTCGCATCGTCGGTGCTCCTCGCCTTCCTCGGACCCGCGTTCCTCAAGGGACACGCCATCTTCCCGATCGTGAACCCGACGATTCTCAGCATGCCACTGGGATTTGCCGGTGCGTGGGCCGGCACCATGATCACGAGTCGCCGAGGAAGACGTGCCATGCGCGAAGCGCACGAAGCGCGCTTCGATGCCTTCGTGTTCAGGGCACACACCGGCTTCGATCTCGACCCTGGGCATACACCGAAGTAACCCGTTCAACCCGTCCCTGGCCGCACCGTTGATCCGGCGTCGGCCTTCCTGCACCTATCCCGGAGAAACCCTATGAAAGCCATCAAAGGAATCATTTTCGACCTGTACGGCACGCTCTACGACGTGCATTCAGTCGCTCGCCATTGCAGCGAACACTTCCCCGGACGAGGGCTCGAAATCAGCATGATCTGGCGGCAGAAACAACTCGAATACACGTGGCTGCGCAGTCTGATGGGGCATTACCTTCCCTTCGAGGAAGCCACCGACGATGCATTGCGCTACACCTGCAGCCACCTGAAACTGATGCTCACGAACGACGTGCGAACCACACTGTGCAACGAGTACCTGAAAATCCAACCGTATCCGGAGGTGCCGGCGGCGCTCGCCGAACTTCAGGCAATGGACTTGCCGCTAGCGATCCTCTCTAATGGGTCAGTGCGCTCGATTCACAGCGTGGTGAGTCATTCCGGACTCGAAGGACACTTCGCACATCTGATCAGCGTGGAACACGTCAAGGTGTTCAAGCCGCATCCTGACGTGTACGCGTTGGCGGAAAACACGATGGGGCTGCATCGGTCGGAAATCCTGTTCGTGTCGTCAAACGCGTGGGATGCCTCCGGGGCCCGGCATTTCGGCTATCCCGTCTGCTGGGTCAACCGGGCTGACAGTTCGTTCGAAGAACTCGGCCAGCAGCCCGACCATATCGTGTCGCGGCTGGACGACCTGCCGCTATGGCTCGGCCAGGCGGTCCCGCGCTGATTGAGGACCGGGGGCGCGAGGATGCGCGCCCGGCTCTGCACGCTGAAGGTCGCGTCAGATCCGAGACTCTAGCCCGCATCAAGGATGCTTTGCATTACGTGCCAGCCACCGGTATCGTGTCGGGCATCGCCAGACAGCCGGTTCGGCAATCTGAGGAGCCAATGCGGGTACCCGCGCAAAGAACGAGAGCTAAAACATGAGTGAGTCGGACACAGGCTACGTTGATGAGATTGCATACACATTCGGCTATTGCGACGAGCTGAATCCGCTGCGGCTGAGCCTTCCTTTGCTGCACGCTGGGCTCGCTTTGCCAGCTATGCATACCGCTTGTGAGCTGGGTTTTGGCCATGGCTTGAGCATAAATATTCACGCTGCCGGGTCTCCAACGCGATGGTACGGCACCGACTTCCACCCGTCTCACGCGAACTTCGCCCGACGACTTGCGGACAGTGCCAAATCGCAGGCGCAATTGTTCGGCGAGCCTTTTTCGGAGTTCTGCCGGCGCGACGATTTACCGGATTTCGATTTCATCGGCATGCACGGCATCTGGAGCTGGATTTCGGACGAAAATCGTGCGCTGATTGTTGAATTCATACGCCGCAAGCTCAAGGCCGGTGGCGTGCTGTATCTGAGCTACAACACCCAGCCGGGATGGGCCGCGATGCTGCCCGTGCGCGAATTGATGCAGCGGCATTTTCAAATCGGTTCGGTATCCGAGCCGCACCACGACGCGGGTGCCGAAGAGCGCACGCAGACGCGCATTAAAGCCGCCGTCGATTTTGCGCGGGCCGTATTTGCTACGCAGCCGGGCTATGCACTGGGTAACCCACTGCTTGCCGAGCGCGTCGACGCGTTGTCCGGCGAGAACCCGAACTATCTCGCGCATGAGTATTTCATCCGTGACTGGCACCCCATGTCTTTCTTGCAGGTCGCCTCGTCGCTTGTCGCGGCGGGTTTGACTTATGGGGGATCTGCGGACTATCGCGATCACGTTGATGAGATCAACCTCAACCCGGCGCAGCGCGCTTTGTTAGCGGACATTGCGGATACGAGTTTGCGAGAAACGGTGCGCGATTTCTGCGTAAACCGGTCGTTGCGGCGCGATTATTGGATCAAGGCCCCACGGACGCTCAATGACGACGAGCGGGACGCGAAACTGCGCGCCCATCGGGTGATCCTGGCCCTGCCGAGAGCCTCCGTGGTGCTGAAAGTGCGCGGTGCGCTGGGGGAGACGCTGTTACCGGAAACGCTATACGGCCCCATTCTCGACGCGCTCTACAGCTATCGTCCGATGACCGTGTCCGATATCGAAAACAGCGTTCGTGGACGGGGCATCATACTGGCGCAGATCGTCAAGGCCGTGACGCTACTGGTTGGTATGGGCGTTTTGTTGAATGCCCAAAATGACGCGCAAATCAGTGCCGCCCGGCCGTTGGCGAACAGGCTGAACGCGGTGATCTGCGAACAGGCGCGCCATCATGACGAAGTTCAGTTTCTGGTGAGTCCGGTCTCGGGTTCGGGGATTTTGATGCCGCGTGTGGCGCAACTCTTTTTATTGGCACGACTGCATCACATGCAGCAGCCGACGCAATGGGCTGAGTTCGCTGAGTCCGTGCTGCGCGCGACTCCCCAGCCTGCGCGAGCAACGTCAGGGCCGCCATCGGGCGCAGCGGTTTCTCTGGCTGACCTAATAGCGAAAGCGAACCGCTTTGCTCAGATTCATCTACCGATATTGCAGGCACTGGGGATCGCTTGAAATGAGATCGGCGTGGTAGCGTACCTGCCCGCTTCAGACCAATTGCAATGGAAGGGCGTCGCAACGAACACCGCCAGGTTGCGGCAAGGATCGAGCGCTCTGTCCGAACGACCGCCGCGATCGCGTGACCGGTGAGTCTTGAGGTGCGCACTGCAGTGCGAGCGCGATGCAGTCGAGTGGCATCATCATTGCCCTCCGCCGCCAAAGCTAATTTTCTGTTCAGCCTTCTGCAGAAACAGCGTGGCAGATTCAACGTGCCATTGTTGAACTGGCGACTGGGTCGATGGTTCGGATATCTAAGAGCCGCGGGTCGGATTCAGGAAAACAGCGGCAACGATTCGACCGCCGTCTGGCGAACACGTCGCGCAGCCCGTGAACGCCTCGTCTTTGCAGCAGCTGTCTCGCTCGCCGGGCCAAGCCCGCGGCTCAGAATCGATAGCGCATTGAGGACAGATGAACCCGGTCGCATCTCCGTTAGCGCCAGTGCAAGCCGCTCAACCAGTTCCGGGAGACTTACCTCCCCTACTGTCCTCCGGAGGGGATAACCTCTCTCCGGGATCGCAATGATCTCCCCGATCCCCTGCGTCGTTCTGTTCACGCAGCTGTCGCCAGCATTGACTGTCGGCAACACGTCGCGGCACATCGGCAGGCATACTGCGCACGAACGTCTTCATCCATCGGACTTTCGACAGCCAGCAGATATTCAATGAAGAGTTCTTCGCCAGCCTCGATTGACCGGATCGCCTGGATAAAGATGCGACCGCCGTCTTCAATTGACTCGCAGTTCGGTGCGCAGGAGTGGTTCAACCATCGTGAACTGTTACCCCCGCAACTGCCGTCGATGACACGCCCGTCCGACAGGCCAAACAGGAACGTGTGTCCCGCAATCCCATTACGCCGATGACGGCGTACTGCGACGTGCCACGGTGTGATTGCACCTTTGTACTCGAGTACGCGCTCACCCGCTGCCAGCGGCCGCATCGCAAACACACCCTTCCCGTGGACGGACGATCGCCGGACAATCACGCGCCGCATACTGTTTCCCTTGACTGATATTCCCGCCAGTATAGGAGCGACAGATTTCCCCCTCCACAAAAACCACGTGACATGTCGTGCGTTGTCGGGCCACTGGATCGGACAGTGACCTGGAGGCGGGTATCCGGGATCCTTCACGCGGGCCTTCGATATGGGAGGCTGACCCGCCCTGCGACTGCCTTTCACACTAGAACAACTGGGCACCGAGCTCGCGCAGGCTGTGCCATTTCACGGTGCTGACAAAGCTCCTGCCGGCGGTATCGAGCGACTCTATCATTGCGCGCTGTCCCCGCGCTTCCGCTATGACGCGCACGATGCGCGTGCGGTAGCGCAGAAGTGTCCCGATCGGCGGGCAGAGGACTTCCTTCTGAATGCGCGACCGTCTGATTTTCATATCGCCAGCCTTGTTCATATCCAGCCAGTAGCAGGGCCACGGTAACCCGCGGCGTTCCGGCACGACATGCTACCAGGCCGGCCAGGCCCCGTCCAGGACGCTGGATCAGTCGATCCCCCCGAAACGGGCCATCTGCCTGGTGACGACCCTCCTTCGCTCGTCCACGGGCGCAGCCGCAGCGGCGGCTACGCGCGGTCAGGCGTTCACGGCATCCTTAAACGCCTTGCCCGCCGTAAACTTCACGGTCTTTGCTGCGGGGATCTGGATCTCACCACCAGTCGCCGCGCGCAATGCCGCTTCGTCTCCAACTCGACAACTACGTCAAAACGGCTAGCTACATGGGTAGCTGATTAGGAACTGGCAGCACTCGCGCCATTCCAAGCGCATGATATTAAACAATAATCTACTTTAACTCGACTTACCCACACAGTAAGTCATAGAGAATATCCAGAAGACCAGCAAACGCCGCTATTGCAATGCGGCGGCGCCCCGTCTTTCGTTCGATGCCTCTTATTGTGGCGCCTGCGCGCTCACCGTGACCGAGACGTTCAGCTTCTCTTCAAGGCCGCCGATGCGCCGGCCACGCACCGGCGCGGCCGCCTCGTAGTCGCGCGCCGCCGCCAGCCGGCAGTAGATTTCGCTGGCAAAGGCGGCACGCGTCACGTCGACCGAAATCCAGCCGGCGCCGAGCCAGACGTCGACCCACGCGTGACTCGCGCCCTGCGGCGCCTCGCCCGGCTCGATGTAACCGCTTACGTAACGCGCCGGGATGCCGCGTGCGCGGCAGCACGCCAGCATCAGGTGCGCGTGGTCCTGGCATACACCCTTGCCGAGCGCGAGCGCCTCGGAGGCCGTGCTCGTCACGTCGGTGCTGCCTGGCCGGTATTCCACGCGCTGCGCGATCTCCTCGGACAGTTTGATCAGTCCTTGAGGCGTGCCGAGCGACGGCACCGATTGCGCCAGTTCGCGTATGGCTCCATCCGCTTCAGTGAGACGTGTGCAGCAGGTGTAATGCTCGAGTGGAATCGGACCCACCGCATCGCGCAAAAGCCCGTCGACGAGCGGAATCGTGTCGACTTCCCCCGACACATGCAGGCGGATCTCGCTATGCGGCTTGTTCAGCACCAGCGTGTGCAGCACGTTGCCGTAGGCGTCGAAAGTGGCATCGAGCTTGCCGGGCGCGTCGATGCTCCAGCGCCGCACCGTCTGCGACGCGCCGCTCAAAGGCGTCAGACGCAACTGCTGGATCGAATAATGAACCGTCGCTTCGTAGCGATAGGCGGTGTCGTGGCGGATCGTCAGGTACATAAAGAAAACTCCGTCAGGCGACTGGCAACATCAGATAGGTCCGCGCCACCAGATTGCCGAGTTCGAACACGCGGGCGAGGAACTGGGTCAGATAGGCATGCAGGCCCGCTTCGAAGATCTGCCGGATGTCGGAGTACACCAGCTCGGCGCGCAGCTTGCCGGCAAAGCGCTCGCACTGGTTGGACCCTGAGGTGCGCAACATCGCCAGATTGACGCACACGCCTTCAAGCGAGGCGAGCAGCGAGCGCGGCATCTGCTGGTTCAGGATCATCAGTTCCACCACGCGCGCGGGCGTCACGACGTCGCGATACACCTTGCGGTAGATCTCCAGCGCCGAGACCGAACTGAGAATCGAGGTCCAGTAGTAGAAGTCTTCGAGCTGGCGGGCCGCGTCGCGCGAATTCGGTTCGACGTCGGCAAAGCGCACGTCGAGAATCCGCGCGGTGTTGTCCGCGCGTTCGAGATACGTGCCGAGCTGCGTGAAAAAGAACGCGTCGTCCTGCAGCGCGGTGCCGATCGTCACGCCGCGCGAGAGGTGCGAGCGGAACTTGACCCACTCGAACAGTTCATCCGGGTTCGCGGTGAGCTGACCGGCCGCCGTGCGTTCGTTGAACTCGAGCCAGGTGTCGTTGATCGTCTCCCACCATTCGGTGGTCAACGTGCCGCGCACGGCGCGAGCATTTTCACGCGCGGCCTGCAGGCATGAATGAATGCTCGACGGATTGGTCGAGTCCGCCACCATGAAATCGAGCACGTGTTCGCGCGTCGGTTCGTCGTAGCGTTTCGCGAAGGCCGCTTCGAGCTCGGAGATACGCAGTACCGAACGCTGCGCGCGGGCCTCCTGCTCAGGCGTCTGCGGCAACAGCAGCGTCTTCAGGTTGATATCGAGCATGCGCGCGGTGTTCTCGGCACGCTCCATGTAACGGGCCATCCAGAAGAGGTGGTCGGCAGTGCGGCTTAGCATGACGGCTTTCCATTTTTAGTGACGCGCCGGCGGGACCTCGCGCCGGCTTTCCTTGTCACGGGTTCCGCCGCCTGATGACCGGAGCGGCGGCAGTACCCGCAACCCCCTCAGTCGACCATCCAGGTGTCTTTGGTGCCGCCCCCCTGCGATGAATTGACCACCAGCGACCCCTCCTGCAACGCGACGCGGGTCAGTCCGCCTGCGCACATCGTCACCGTTTTGCCGGACAGCACGAACGGGCGCAAATCGATATGGCGCGGCGCGATGCCGGCTTCGACAAAGGTCGGGCACGCCGACAACGCAAGCGTGGGCTGCGCAATGTAGCCCGCCGGCCGCGCGATCAGACGCTCGCGGAACGCTTCGATTTCGGCGCTGGTCGATGCCGGCCCGACCAGCATGCCGTAACCGCCGGCGCCGTGCACTTCCTTGACCACCAGTTCGGGCAGATGCGCGAGCGTGTAGGCGAGATCGTCCGGCTTGCGACACTGGAACGTCGGCACATTGTTCAGGATCGGCTTCTCGCCGAGGTAGAACTCGATCATCTCCGGCACATACGGATAGATCGATTTGTCGTCGGCAATGCCGGTACCCATTGCGTTGGCGAGCGCCACACGCCCTGCCCGATAAGCTGTGAGGAGACCCGGCACGCCGAGCGCCGAATCTGTGCGGAAAGCGAGCGGGTCGAGAAAATCGTCGTCCACCCGGCGATAGATCACGTCGACGCGCTTGGGCCCCTGAGTGGTGCGCATGAAAACGTAGTTGTCGTCGACGAACAGATCCTTGCCTTCCACCAGTTCCACGCCCATCTGTTGGGCGAGGAAGGTATGCTCGAAATACGCCGAGTTGTACATGCCCGGTGTGAGCACCACCACCACCGGATCGTCGACGCCTTCGGGCGCGACCGAGCGCAAGGTATCGAGCAGCAGGTCGGGGTAATGCGCCACCGGCGCGATCCGGTTCTGCACGAACAACTCGGGAAACAACCGCATCATCATCTTGCGGTTCTCCAGCATGTAGGAGACGCCAGAGGGCACCCGCAGGTTATCTTCGAGCACGTAGAACGCGCCGTCTTCGCCGGCCCGCACTACGTCGACGCCCGCGATATGCGCGTAAACACCGAGCGGGACTTTGACGCCCTGCATCTCGGGCCGGTACTGCGCATTGGTATAGACCTGTTCAGCCGGAACGATGCCCGCGCGCACGATGTTGCGGTCGTGATAGACGTCGTGGATAAACAGGTTGAGCGCCTGGACTCGCTGCCGCAGCCCTGCTTCGAGGGTTTGCCATTCGCTGCGTGGGATGATGCGAGGGATCAGATCGAAGGGAATGAGCCGTTCCGTGCCGGACAGATCGCCGTTGACCGCGAAGGTGATGCCCACGCGGCGAAACAACAGATCCGCCTCCGCGCGCTTGCGCGCGATTGCCTCGTTGCCCTGCTTCACCAGCCAGCGTTCAAAGCGTGCGTAATGAGGCCGCACGACTTCGTCGTCATGACGCATCTCGTCATAGCATCGCATGTCACGCCCCGCTCTTTTTGTCGGATAGAAGGCGAATGCGCTGCGCATTCGGTGTTCGACAAGCATCAAAGCAAGCGCTATGCCATTGGCTTTCCGCACGCAAACCCAAGTGGATGCACACGAACAGCGCATACGGCCGGCACGGCTTCTGCACCATCGTACTGCGGCGGCTCGCAATGCGCCACTCCGGTGCAGCGAACACCTAATAACGGCGTATATCCGTGCATCCGCGGGGCATCAGCAGAGCAACGAGCGGGCAACCACGAATGCCCGGCAGCAATAAAAAATCCCCGTGGGTTCGCACCCGCGGGGATTTTTGCACTTCCTAAAGATCGAGCGATTCAGCTCGGCATAGCGCCAACGGTCATCAGAAAACGAACGGGGCGCCCTGCACGATTACGCTGCTGCTGCGTCCTTCAGCTTCTTCAGCGGACGTGCCTTGATGCGCACGCTAGCCGGCTTGGCCGGGAACCAACGCTCTTCGCCCGTGAACGGGTCTTTGCCGAAGCGCTTCTTCTTCGCCGGGACAGCAGTCACGACGATCTTCAGAAGACCCGACAGCGTGAATTCGCCAGCACCCTTCTTGTGGACTGCGCCGAGGATCGTGTCTTCGAGCGCGGCCAGCACAGCCTTGGCAGCCTTAGGTTCAACAGCAGCACGTTCTGCGACGTGTGCAGCCAACGAGGCCTTCGTGAAGGTGTCCTTGATCGGCGACAGAGCGCCGGACGCCTTCACGGCGACCTTCTTAGCTGCGACGGCTTTCTTCGCAGGAACTTTCTTCGCAGCAACCTTCTTGGTCGGTACCGTAGCAGCCTTCTTGGCCACCTTTTTTGCGGAAGTCGGCATGTTTCTCCTACCTGTTGTTGGTCAGTGAATGCAAGAAGCGCTCGCGGAATGCGCACGCTTCAAGGCCGGATTCTACAAGCGCTATAGTGTTTTGCGCGACTCTTTTGTGTATAAGCGTTACGGTTTGTTGCGCGGCGCCGACTCCGCAACACTTTTTAACCCGTATTTCAGGGGGTAAACGTGAAATGGCGAGTCCTGACGCGTGGTTGTTTCGCTTCCCGCAACGGACCTCAAGGTTGGGCAAACCAGCTGAAGAGTGCCTGTTTTTAGCTGCTTTAGCGTCGATGCGCGAGTTCGGCGACGGCAAAGTGCGGGCCGTTCGCTGCACTTTCGGCGCGTCCGCCGCTCACTTTGCGAGCCGCGGCATGAGTCTGGCGAGCACGCTCAGCGCGGCGTCGATCTGCTCGACGGCGATGCCGCCATAGCCGAACATCAGACCCGGTTGCACCCGTGCCCGCCGATGAAATCGGGCGAGCCCATATAGCCCGATCGACGCCTCACGAGCCGCGTCAATCACCGCTTCTTCGGCAATCGGCCCTCTGAGATGCGCGGCCAGGTGAATGCCACAGGTCGGCACTATGGCCTCGAACCACGGCGCGAGGCCGCCTTGCAGATGATCGAGCAGGCACGCGCGACGCTCGCCATAGAGCTTGTGCATACGCCGCAGATGCTTGGCGAAATCGCCATTCAGCATGAATGCCGCGAGCGCCGTCTGCGTCAGCGTGCAGCCGTGCCAGTCCGTCACCTGCCGCGCGGTGCAAAGCGGCCCGAGCAACGATGCGGGCGGCACCGCGTAGCCGACGCGCAGCTCCGGGAAGATGGTTTTGGAAAACGTGCCGATATAGGCGACCAGTCCAGCGCGGTCGAGACTTTTCAACGGCTCCATAGGCCGCCCTTCGAAACGGTATTCGCTGTCGTAGTCGTCTTCGATGATCACCGCGCCGCGCTTTTGCGCCCACTCCAGCAACGCAACGCGCCGCTCGAGACTCATCGGCATGCCGAGCGGAAACTGGTGCGAAGGCGTCACATAGACGAGCCGCGCGTTGTCCGGGAGCTTATCGACGACCAGGCCGTCTGCATCCACCGGCACCGAAACGACCTTCGCTCCGGTCGCGGCGAAAGAGGCCAGCGCGGGCGGATAACCCGGGTCTTCGAGCACGGCGACGTCGCCCGGGCGCAAGGTGACGCGCGTAATCAGGTCGAGCGCGTGCTGCGCGCCTTGCGTCACGATCACCTCATCCCAGTTGCACACGACGGCGCGGTTGAACCCGAGATAGCGCGCGATGGCGAGACGCAATTCCTGCTCCCCTGCTGCCTCGCGATAGGTGCCTGGACTGCGCGATTGCGCCCGTATGGCCTGATTGATGCAACGGCGCCAGACGTCGAACGGGAACAGCGACTTGTCCGTCTTGCCGCCGATGAAATCATGCGCCAACGCCGACGGCGGCCCCACCAACGACAACCCATGAGGCATCTGCTCCCAGAGCGGCTGCGCGCGCGCTTTCGGTTTCGCTTTCGCACTCGCGTTCGTCTGCGCGTGCGCAGATTCAACTGCCCCGACATGTCCGGAGCGCTCTGCAGGCAGTCGCTGCAGTCCTTCCGCGACAAACGTCCCCGAGCCCGAACGCGCGCTTAGATAGCCCTCGGCGAGCAGCCGCTCGAACACATCGAGCGTCGTCTTGCGCGAAACGCCGAGTTGCGTCGCGAGATCGCGCGTCGACGGCAAACGCGTGCCACCCGTCAGACGCCCTTCGACAATCCCCGCGCGCAATTGCCGGTAGATCTGTCCCGCCAGGTCGTGGCGCCCCTCGACCGCGATGTGGATGTCCATCGAAGTGGCTACCTGAAAGATTCAATTGATCGCTATCTTATACGACCAGTGCAGACGCTAAGTTTGAAGCAACTGTGGCAGCCAATGCCGCCGTAAACGGAAAAGGGCGCGCCGTTCAGGCGCGCCCTTTTCCTCAAATCACGCGGGATTCAACCCGGCATCCTCTCGCGACAGCGTTATTCCGCGGCCGGCGAAAGGCCATTCGCCATGCGCGCGGCATCGCGCGCTTCGCTTGCGCTGCGATGGTGCTCGCGCGACAGGCGGTTCATCAGCGGCAGCAGCAGCACGGCCACCAGCGCGCCGAGCGCCGCCAGCCAGCCGAGACCCATGAACAGCTTCGTGTAGAGCGGCAGCGACTGCAGCGGGTCGAGATCGCCGGACGGCATCTGCGCAAAGTTCGCCACCACGCTGCCCAGGTATTGCGACACGCCACTGGCCACGAAATACGCGCCCATCAGGAAGCCGCTCATGCGCGCCGGCACGTAGCGCGCAATCATCGCGAGACCCAGGCCGCTCACCAGCAGTTCGCCGAGCGAATACAGTCCATAGCCGCCCACCATGAACCACGACGACACCCGGCCGTCCACTGCGTAGCGACCGCTCACCGCGTAGACGAAGAAACCGGCTGCCACGACTGCGAAGCCGATGGCGTACTTCACCGCGACCGATACATCATTGCCGCTCTTTGCCGCCTTCGTGTACATCACCGCGAGAATCGGGCTCAGCATCATGATCCAGATCGGATTGAGCGCCTGAAACTGCGCAGCGCTCCAGGTGAACAGCGATACGCCGAACACCGAGAAGTGCGGGTCGACGTTACGCACCGCGAACAGCGTGAGCGAGGTCGACATTTGCTGATAGAAGATGAAGAAGAGGATGGCTTGCAGCGTGAGAACCAGCGCTGCGATCAGGCCCGCGCGTTCCGAATGTTCGCATTTGGCAAGCATGTAACCGAAGATCGCCAGAATCGCGACACCGGCCGCGTACACGCAGGCCACCGCGATGGCCTTGTGCTGCAGCACGAACATGGTGGCGAGGCACAATGCGGCGCCGCCGAGCACCACCGCGCCCACACGTCCCCAGCGGACCGGTTGCTCATCCGGTGCGGAACCCACGTGAGCCAGCGTGCGAAACATGATGAAGTAGTTCAGCACGGCGAGCAGCATGCCCGCGCAGCACACGGCGAATGCTGCGTGCCAACCCCAGTGATCCTTGATCCACGGCGTGGCAAGCATCGACACCGTCGAACCAATGTTGACCGCCATGTAGTAGATCGTGAACGCGCTGTCGATCCGCGCGTCGTCGCCTTCATAGATACGGCGCACCAGATTCGCGGCATTTGCCTTGAACAGGCCGTTGCCCACTACGATCACGCCAAGCGAGGCGTACATGTAGCTGAGCTGGTCGTTCGGCATGGCGAGCATCAGATAGCCGCACGACAGCACCAGCGCGCCGAACACCATCGTGCGGCGCGCACCGAGGATCTTGTCGCCGATCCAGCCGCCTACCGACGGTGCGGCGTACACGAGCGCCGTGAATGCGCCCCACGTGAGCGTGGCGTGACTATCGGTAAAGCCGAGCTTGTCGATCATGAACAGGACCAACAGCGCGGCCATCCCGTAGTAGCCGAAACGCTCCCACATCTCGATCAGGAAGACTGTCGAAAACGATCGAGTCTGGGATACGGTTGAATTCATTATGTGCCTCGTGTTCTGTTCTTGCGATTGCGGCGGCGTGCGTATGGATCTGCGCACCGCTGGAAACTGGGTCTGGAAATATCAGGCTGCCGTGGTGCACAGAAGTGCCGGCATGCGCACGCTTTTCTGCAGAACAAAGCGCAGCAACCAAGGAGGAAAAGGGAACCTGTTCGATACAAATCGCGCCATATTGGCGCCGGACGCTATCAAGCGAAACGGCCCCAATGATAAAGCATGGGGTTGGCGAAGCAGCCGGAGGGCGGCAGGCAGCGGCCCGTGCGGGCGGGCTGCGGAACAAGCTTGGCGGTACGCATCAACAGTTGCATTCATCTCAAGTTGGCAGCGCAGTTGGGGTAAACCGCGCTGCTCGTCGTTCCGCGTGCAGGATCGCTGCGCACGGGATTGGAAACAGCATGCGGACCGAAAGGCTGGATCGGACCGTAAGCGCACGCGATTGTCCGGAGCGCGAGCCGTGCCGTCACTCAGGGAATTCACTGATGCATCCCGCACCAACCCAGGGCAATTGCAAATTTTGCGGCGGCTTGCCGCGCGATATCATCCATAAACTCGAAATGCATCAGTTGATTTAAGCGCCAGATGCGTTAATGGTTCGAATTTCAAATAGGCGCCCGTTTTAACGCCCGCTTCGCTTTCGAACCTAAACGGCTGTCGGGCAAGCTGCAAACCGGGTTGGGCTTCTGGCAACACAGTGGGTTTGTTTCTAAAAAAAATGCCTCACAGGCATACTCATGCTGTTCCGATGGCCTTCTAGGCTATCAAACTTTGTTTACTTAAATCAAACATATTTTTGACGGGCTGATTGATCTCGCTATGGTCACGAAAACTGAAAACAAAAATCCGGCCCTCGAGCTGGGTAGCAAGATACGCGCGCTGCGGCAACGTCTGAAGCGCACGCTCGATGACACAGCTACGGCGGCACGCATTTCGAAGCCTTTCCTGTCGCAGGTGGAACGCGGCCTTGCGACACCGTCTCTCACGTCGCTGGCCGGGATTGCCAGCGCACTCGGCGTCACCGTGCAGTATTTCGTCGACACCCCCAGCGAGGAACGTTCAGTAAGCCGTGGCGACCAGTTGAGGTTTTTCGGTTTTGCCGATTCCGCGAACCTGTTCGCACGTCTGACCAACCTGACGGGAGGCCGTCAACTGGAAGCGATCCTGGTCAAAATGCCACCGGGGCAGAAGCGCTCCGAAGTGAACACCCATGCCGGCGAAGAGTTTTTGTATGTGATCAGCGGCAAGGTGTCGTTGACGCTGGAAGGCAAGACGTTCGCGCTGCAAGCGGGGGACAGCGCGCATTACGAATCGACGGTGCCGCATAGCTGGGCCAATACGGCGCGCGGCGAGACACTCGTTGTCTGGGTCGGGACGCCAAGACTGTTCTAAAGGGAGGCTGCTCCGACGAATCGGTTTTCGGCTGGAGACAGCCGTTCCAATCTATTGGGATTACTAGCGATTCGGTGGAGTGCGCGGCGACGCTTCAGTTCTGCTCAGCGCATTTCACTTCACGACGGAGAGCGTGACCGCGAGCCAGATCGCGCTCACGCCGCCGAGGAACAGGCGCCGGGCGACCCGAATCCCGGCGTCGTTGCTTTCCGACTCGACTGGGCGGGTCGCCATAAACGGCACGAGACCGAGGCAGGCGAAGCCGCCCAACGCGAACAGCACTACCAGCATGTCGGTGAATTTCCACGGCGCAGGCTCGTGCACGCCCCAGTAGCCGAGATACACAATCCCGAACGAAAACGCCGTTGCCGACGCCGAACTTAGCGCCACCACCGACCCTGTTGGACTCGGCATCTCGCCCTCCTGTTGCACGCCAGCACGCCAGCACGCCAGCCGCCCAGCGCGGCCTGAGCGATTCTACCGCGCGGCGTGCGCCGTTCTAAAGCGCGCCACGCGGCCAGACTCTATGCGGTACGCGCCTCGCGCGCCTCATAGGCTTTCAGGTGGCTATAGGCGATCCGCAGCAGCGACAATCCCGCGTCGCGCTGCTGGGCAGAACCGCCGCGCTGGATCAGATCGCCCAGGATATGGTCGGCCTCGATACGGGAATGATTCTCGACGTCGCGCAGCATCGAAGCCGTCAGCGGCGACGGCGTGAAGAGCGTCTGATTGGCGCGGGCGTCGAAATGCGGGCCCATCGTAAAGCCGTTGTGCTCCGCTACCGCGCGGCATTCGCCAAGTAGTCCTTCGATCGCGCGGCGGCCGTCCGGTGCACTCAGAATATCCGCCACCGCGCCACGGAACAGGCACGTGCTCGCGGCTAGCGTCGCCAGGAACACCCACTTTTCCCACATGCTCAGCAGAATATGGTCGCTCGACAGGACGTCGAAGCCCGCGCCGGACATTTCCTGGCCAATCGCGCGCACGCGGGCCGACAGCCCGCCTTCGAGTTCGCCGAACGAGATCGAATGCATTTCGTTCAGGTGGACGATCTCGCGCTCACTGTTGAGCGTCGCCGCAATCACGCATTGGCCGCCCAGCACGCGCGCCGCACCGAACTTTTCTTTGAGGACATCGATATGGCGCATGCCGTTGAGCAGCGGCAGGATCAGCGTGGATGGGCCGACCAGCGGCTCGAACGAGGCGATCGCATCGTCGAGGTTGTAGGCTTTGCAGCTCAGCACCACCAGATCGAACGGTTCGACGGTATCGCCCGCCTGCACGGTCTTCACATCGCGCAGCGTAAGGTCGCCACGCGGGCTCTTGATGACGAGACCGGCGCGGCGCAGCTCTTCAGCCCGGCCCGCACGCACCAGAAACGTCACGTCCCGCCCGACATGGGCGAGACGCCCGCCGAAGTAACCGCCCACCGCACCTGCACCCACAACCAGAATTCGCATCACATTGTCTCTCAGGAGGATTTGTCGTTCCGCCCGCGGCCGCCCGCGTCCTCTCCGATCAGAAGGACGCAGGCCACGTACCGGGCATCTGCGTCAATGTAGCAAAAATTCCCGCTTTGCATTGGCGCGGCCGGCGGTTGCCCGCCTTGCACGCCAATGCCGGGTCAGAGAATCTCGAGCGCCAACGCAATCCCTTGGCCGCCGCCGATGCACAGCGTGACGATGCCGCGCTTGAGTCCGTCACGCCGCATCGAGTGAATCAGCCGCGTGGTCAGCACCGCGCCGGTCGCGCCGATCGGATGGCCGTGGGCGATCGCGCCGCCTTCGACGTTGACGAGCTCCTCTGCCAGCCCCAGCTTGCGCAACACGGCGATGGGCACCGCGGCAAAGGCCTCGTTGATCTCGACGCGTTCGACATCCTTTAACTGCCAGCCGGCGCGAGCGAGCGCCATCTGCACGGCGGGCACCGGTCCGAGCCCGAACATGCCGGGCTCGACCGCTGCGACGCCATAGGAGACGAGCCGCGCAAACGGCTCGATGCCGTGCGCCTCGGCAAAGCCGCGCTCCGCGACCACCATCGCGGCAGCGCCGCTGTTCAGACCCGGCGCGTTGCCGGCGGTAATCGTGCCGTCGGGGCGAAACGCGGGGCGCAGCCGGGCCAGGGTCTCGACGGTGGTATCGGCGCGCGGTTGCTCGTCACGCGAGAATTGCTGCGGCCCCTTGCGTCCTTCGATTTCGACGCTCACCAGTTCGGCGTCGAAGCGGCCGCTCGCCTGAGCCGCCGCGAAACGCTGCTGCGAACGCGCGGCCCAGCGGTCCTGGGCGTCGCGGGTGATGTCCATCTGCGCCACGAGATCTTCGGTGTGCCAGCCGGAATGCTCGCCGGAAAACGCATCGAGGAGGCCATCGCGCAGCATGCTGTCATGCACCTGCGCATTGCCCATCCGGTAGCCCCAGCGGCCGCCGTCGAGCAGATACGGCGCGCGGTCCATGTTCTCCATGCCGCCCGCCACCGCCGCGTCGCCCAGACCCAGCCAGATTTCCTGGGCCGCCGAGGCGATGGCCTGCGCGCCCGAGCCGCAGACGCGGTTCACGGTCAACGCCGGCACCGCGACAGGCACACCGCCACCGATTGCGGCCTGACGGGCCGGGTTCATCTTGTTGCCCGCCTGGATCACATTGCCCAATACCACTGAGCCGAGTTCGCCTGCGGCAAGGCCGCTGCGGCTCAGCGTCTCGCGCACGGCCAGCGCGCCGAGGGCTGTCGCCGGCACGTCTTTCAGCGTGCCGTTGTAGGCGCCAATCGGCGTTCTCACAGGATTGCAGATCACTACGTCTCGGTTGCTCATCATCGTCTCTCACATTCAATCAAGTACCGGCCGTCGGCGCCTCGAAGGCTCGAGGCTCGCTTGCCCATCATGTCCGGGGTCCGCGCAGGCCGGTCTTGCGTCCCCGGTGGGTTCAGTTCCCTTCCTTTCGCTCTGGTTCGGTTTGCATGGGTTCGGCTTGTCTGGGTTCAGTTCGCTGCCAACGCAGGCACCGCATCCCATCCGCCACCCAGCGAGCGGTACAACGCCACCGCCGCCAGTGAGTGTGCGCGCTTCGCCTGATTCAGCGCCTCGGAATCGCGCAGATACGCCTGCTGCGCGTCGAGCACGTCGAGGAAGCTCGACGCGCCGTCCTTGTACAACTCGGTGGACAAATGCAGGGCGTGATTCGACGCATCCAGCGCGCCGCCGAGGCGATCCACCTGAACGGCGTCGCTGACCAGATCGCTGCGGGTGTCTTCGACTTCCTTCAGCGCCTGCAGCATGGTCTGCTGCAGCCCGAGTTGCGATTCGCGCATCTTGCTTTCGTTTTCGTCGATGCTCGCGGTGATCCGGCCGGCGTTGAAGATCGGGCTCGTCGCGTTCAAGGCGGCGCTAAAGAGGTTGTCAGTCAGGGTGGGCAAGCCGAGATATGACGACGCCAGCAAGCCATCTGCGAGATTCAGCTTGAACTGTGGATACCGCTGCGCCTTCGCGGCCCCAACTTCCGCTGCGCGCTGTTCGACGCTTGCATAGGCGGTGCGCACGTCGGGCCGGCGCAATAGCGCTTCGGAAGGCAGGATCTGCGGCACGCTCTGCGCCGGTGCCGGAATGTCGCGCGCTTGCGTGAGCAGCAGGTTGTCGACGCTCTCCGGCGTGCGCCCCGAATACACGGCGATCAGGCTCAACTGATGCTGGATCGTGGACTGCACGTGCGGAATCTGCGCCTGCAGGTCCTGCAACTGGTTCTGCGCACGAGCGACGTCGAGCTGCGTCGAAAGGCCGTAGTGCAGCCGCTCTTGTGTGAGCTTGAGCGCGCGGCTGCGAATCTGCTCGTTGTCGCTCAGGATCTGCTGCTCCGACTGCGCCCAGCGCAGATCGATATAGGCCGCGGCCGAGTTGGCTGCGAGTGCGAGCCGCAATTCGTTCAGCGCCGCTTCACGGCCCGCGACCTGGGCTTGCGCGGCCAGCACCGCGAGCCGTTCGCCGCCGAACACGTCCGGCGTCCAGCTAGCCGCCACACCGAAGCCTGCCTGACGCACATAGCCGAGCGGCGGCGGCACGCTTTCGCGCTCATAGGCCGCCGTCGCCGTGGCGTCCAGTTCGGGCAGCAACGTCGAGCGCTGCTGCGTGGTGATGGCTTGTGCCTGCTTGACACGCTCGACCGCGGCCTGCACATCCAGATTGCCGTTCAACACGGATTCGACCAGTTGATGCATGACCGGGTCGCCGAAGCGCGCCCACCAGGCGTTCGCATCCACCGTGTCTTGCGGCGCGCCGACGCTCCACGCCGCAGGCGCTACGGACTGCGCAACGTGCGGGAGATCCGCATGGGTCTCCGGTTGCACCGCACATGCGGCCAGCCCCAGCAGCAGCAACGCGCTCACACCACTTTTTGTTGCGATCAATTTCATATCGCTTTCCTGATTAATTCTTCAATGTGCGTCGGGAGGCGGCGAGCTCAAGCCGAACGGGCGCGAAAACGCCACGCTCAGCAAACCCACCACGAAGCAGAGCGCCACTGCGAGAAAGGCGTCGGAGAAGGTCAGCACGAGCGCTTCGCGCATCAGCAGCGAATGCAGCATGTCGAGGCCCGCATGGGTCGCGTTGAGCGTATTGCCGCCCACCACCGCGAGGCGAGCAGTCTGCTGCTGCAGCAAGCTTTCGATCACCGGCCGCCCGGCGGTGAGGTGTTCATCGAGCCGTTCGTAGTGCAGATTCAGGCGGTCGTTGAGCATGGTGCTGCTCACAGCGATGCCGATGGCGCCGCCCAGATTGCGCATCAGATTGAACAGGCCGCTGGCCGAGCGCAGCCGCGATTGCGGCAGCGAGCCGAGCGCCATGGTCACGATCGGCGGCACGCAAAACTGCTGGCCAATGCCGCGCAAGGCCTGCGGCAACAGCAATTCCTGCCAGCCCCACTGACTGGTCAGCGGCACATACAGGTAGCAGCCCAAACCGAAGCACGCGAGGCCGAATACCATCAGCCAGCGCATGTCGATAAAGCGCGCCAGCGTCGAATAGGCCGCCAGCGCCATCAATTGAAAACATCCCACCGACAGCAGCGCCAGACCGATCTGCAACGAGTCGAAGCCGCGCACGCGCGCGAGGAACACCGGCGTGAGAAACACCGAGCAGAACAGGCCTACCCCGGTAATGAACGACAGCAGGCTGCCAATGCCGAAGTTACGGATTGCCAGCGCGCGCAGATCGACGATCGGTTCTTTGGCCGTGAACGCGTGCACGATAAACAGAAAACCGCAAATCGCGGAAATCCACGTGCACAGCAGGATCGCATCGTCGCCGAACCAGTTCTTACGCGGCCCTTCTTCGAGGACATATTCCAGGCAGCCGAGGAAACCCGACATCAGCAGGATGCCAAGGTAATCGCCCTTTTTCAGCAGCGAAAGATCGACCTCATCGATATGGACGAACTTCGGCACCATCAACGTGACGAACACACCCGGCACCAGGTTCAGGTAGAACAGCCAGTGCCAGGACCACTGATCGGTGATCCAGCCGCCGATTACAGGGCCGATGGTCGGTGCGAGCGAAGCAAGTGCGCCGATCGTGGTTGAGGCGATCAGCCGCTGCTTACCGGGGAATAACACGAATGCGGTCGTGAACACCGTAGGAATCATCGCCGCGCCGAGTGCGCCCTGCAGGCCACGGAACAGGATCATCGAGTTGATGTCCCACGCGAGGCCGCACAGCATGCTGGTGATCGTGAAGCCCAAAGCGGAGAACGCAAACAGCCAGCGCGTCGAGAACACCCGCGTAAGCCAGCCGGACATTGGAATCACCAGAATTTCCGCAATCAGGTACGAGGTCTGCACCCATGACAGCTCATCCTGGCTCGCAGACAGGCCGCCGCCAATATCCCTCAAGGAAGACGCGACGATCTGGATATCCAGCGTCGCCATGAAAAAACCGAGGCACATCAGCGCAAATGCGAGGACTTTGGTGCGGGTCGGCTGGTCAGCGGGATTGAGCGGTGGGTGGGTCATGGTCGGCGTGTCTCAGGCGAACGCGAGGGCGGCGCGAAATGGCGTGGCGCGGGATGGTGTGGCGCGGGGTGGCGTAGGAATTAAGAACGCGCCGGCGCGCTGCTGCCGCTGCCCTCGAGATGAACCTTGACGGTCGCCGACAACCCAGGCCGCAGCACACCCTGCATGTCCTGCGGCACATCGAGGCGAATCCGTACCGGCACGCGCTGCACGATCTTCGTGAAGTTGCCGGTCGCGTTCTCCGCGGGCAGCACGCTGAAGGTCGCGCCGGTTGCCGGGGCAAGACTGTCCACGACGCCGTGCAGCGATTTGCTGGAGGCGTCGAGCTCGACGTCGACCGGATCGCCGACACGCATCTTCTTCAACTGGTCTTCCTTGAAGTTCGCGTCGACCCATAGACCAGACGAAGGCACCACGGTCAGCAGCGAAACCCCCGTATTGGCGAGCAACCCCACCTGGGCGGTGCGATTGCCGACGTAGCCATCCACCGGCGAGCGGATCGTCGTGTATTCGACGTTCAACTCGGCGACGCGCTGCGCTGCCTGCGCCGTCGCGACACGCGCCTCGGCGGCGCCGATCTGCGCATCGAGCACGCTGATCTCACGCTGTGCAGCGAGCAGCGCCGCGCCGCTGCGATCCACCGCGGCATGTGCCTTGACGAGGTCCGCGTCGGCCCGCTCGACGACCTGGTTGGACACCGCCTCGTCCTTGACGAGCTCGCGGTAACGCGCCTGATCCAGAGTGCTGCGGGTCAACTCCGCGCCCGAAGCTTTCACTTCGGCTGCCTGCTGGTTGATCGTCGCCAACTGCAGCGACTTCTTCGCCTGCAACTCGGTAACCGACGCCTGCGCGCTCTGCACGTCCGCGTGCGCCTGGGCAAGACGCGCGTCGTAATCGCGCGCGTCGAGCCGCACCAGCACCTGACCCACCTGCACATGCTGGTTATCGCGCACCAGCAGATCGGTCACAAAGCCGTTCACCTTCGGCGCCATCACCGTGACGTCACCGCCGACGTAGGCGTCGTCCGTACTTTCGACAAAGCGGCCGACGATAAACCAGTACGACAGCGCGGACGCCAGCACCACCACCACGGCGATCACCGCAAGCAGCATCCACGGGATGCTGCGGGCCTGTTTCGCGACACCGGCGGCGCCAGCCGGTGCAAGAGTAGAAGGAGTCGTGGACATGGTTGTATGTGCGTATGCACTAAATAATGGTCAAAACAGGCGTGAAAAGCACGCCACCCCTTACCTGCTATCCGATACATCAAGCCTTCGTCATCGCAAACAACTCGTGCCGCAGCGACGCCGCGCGTTGGGCGCCAAAGCTGCGCTCGAACTCTTCCTGCGCGGCGCGCCAGCGAAGCCGCGCCGCGACGAGCTTCGCCTCACCGGCCTCGGTCAGGGTAAGCGCCAGCTCCCTGCTCTTCCCTTCCGAGCTGCGGCTCAACAACAAGCCATCGCGCTGCAGCGGCTGGAGCGCTCGCACGAGCGTGGTCCGCTCCATCACCATCTCATCGGCCAACTTCTTCATCGTCATGGGCGCCGCCCGTTTGATCCGGCTCAGGATCGAGAACTGCGTGATCGTCAAGCCAACCTGCGCCATGTGCCGATCGTAGAGTTGCGACACGTAGCGGGCCGCCTGGCGGATCGCAAAACAGTCGTCATCGGGCAGCGCTTCCATATCGTCCATCCGTGTCCCAGATGCGGAGTGCATACGCACTTAATTGAGCAAAATATTGCCGCCAACCTTACAGCGATTCACGGTGTGATCCGTCCTCGCGCTCAATCCGCGGTTAAGCCAAACAGCTCCGCACGCAACGCTTTGGCCCTGGCATGGCCGAACTTGCCTTCGAACTCCGCCTGCGCGTTGCGCCACGCTGCAGCGGCCTTGGTAAACGTCGCCTTGCCGCTCGCCGACAAGCTGAACAGATACGTCCGGCCGTGGTGCTCCGACGCTTCACTGACCACCAACCCGTCGCGCTGCAACGGTTTGAGCGCGCGCACCAGCGTCGTGCGGTCCATTACCATCGCATCCGCCATCTCGAGCATGGTTGCGGGCGCGCGGCGCGCCAGTTTCGCCATGATCGTGAACTGCGCAGCCGTCAACCCCACCTCGCCCAGGTGGCGCTCGTAAATCTGCGTGACGTAGCGGGCAGCCTGCCGCAGCGCGAAGCAATTGCACTCGTCGTAGGTGAGAGGTCCGTTCATGCGATGCAGTATATGTGTGCGTACACACAGAGTCAATGGGGCAAGGAAAACGAAAACTACTTGTAATATTCATACAAGGATTATTACAATACCTTACAGTCTGATTCGTTCGGGCTTACGACCAGCATGAGCGCTTGCCGTAACTTGCACGAGCGCCTGCCCGGTGCCGTATTCCAATCATTTTGCTGACGCGAGGGGCCAACACGTCATGTCAACGGTAACCAGTACTTCCAATTCTGCGAGCACATCGATTCAGGACGCAGCGCAATCGATCATCAGTGGTTCGACCAAATCGAACACGGACGTCAACGCCATCATCACGGCGCTCGTCAACGCGAAAGTGGCCGGCAAAACGGCGGCGCTCACCGACCGGGCCACCCGCGACAACAATCAGTTGACCGCGATCGGCATGCTGAACTCCGTGCTCTCGCTGCTGCAAAGTGCCTTGACGCCGCTCGCAAACGGCAGTGCCTTCAATATGTTCACGGCATCGGCCAGCGGCAAGGGCCTGACCGCCTCGGCCGGCCAAGGTGTGGTGGCGGGAAGCTACGAGGTCGACGTCAAAAACATCGCTGCTTCGCAATCCATCACCTCTGGTGCGTTCACCAGCAAAACGGCGCTCGGTGCGGGCTCGCTCACTTTGTCGGTAGGCGGCAAAAGCACCACCATCAACATCGAAAGCGGCAAGAGCACGCTTGCCGATATCGCTGCGGCCATCAACTCGGCGTCTGGCAATCCGGGAGTCTCGGCCACGGTCGTCAACGGGGTGGACGGTGCGCATCTGATGCTGCACTCCACCTCCACGGGTCTCGCGAACGGCATCAATATCCAGGTGAAGTCGGATAGCGCAGATCTCAACAAGCTGAGCGTCAAGACCAGCGTCTCGACCACCATACCGGCCACCACCGAGGTGGACGACTCCGGCAACTGGAAGCAAAGCGTCGCCGGGCAGGATGCGCACCTAAGTATCTCCGGCATGGAGATCGAGAGCGCGAGCAATACCGTCACGTCCGCTATCGACGGCCTGACACTGAACCTGTCTGCCGATGCGGTGGACAATCCGCAAACGCTGACGATCGCGCAGGACGTCACGGACCAGAAGACCGCGATCAGCGCGTTCGTCACGGCGTACAACAACTTCGTCACCAGCGCCGCCTCGTTCGCCGGTTTCGATGCCACCAAGAAAGCCGGCTCGCAGGGCGGCGTGCTGCTCGGCGATACCACCCTCAATGCGATCCGCAACACGCTCTCCGGGGCAATCAGTGGTGGTGGCCTAAAACAGGGAAGCGGAATGGCCAATCTGGCGGCCATTGGCATCACGCTTCAGAAGGACGGCACGCTCAAGACCGACGACGTCAAGCTGACGACCGCGTTGACCACCGACCCGATGGGCGTCGCCAAGCTCTTCAACTCGAAGACCGGTCTGGCTGCCTCGATGAATACGTCGTTAACTTCGTTTTTGAAGACCGGAGGCACGCTCAATGCCCACAGCAACGCGCTGACTGCGGACCTGAAGTCGATCTCCGCCCAGCAGGCCCAACTGACCGCTTACACGGACAAGCTGACCAAGGGTTATAACGCCCAGTTCACGGCGCTTAATAACCTCATGACGCAGATGAGCCAGAACGGTGACTATCTGACCGCGCTGTTTGGCGGGCAGAATAGTGCTGGGGCGTTGGCGAATAATAAGTAAGCTCGCGCTTAGCTGAAGCAGCGCCGCGGGCACGCGGCGCTGCTTCGAAGGGGGCGCGTAGCGTCGGCGAAAGTCATGCCTGCCACCGCCCCCGGCACGCAGACCAGCCCGCTCACAGCAGCCGATGCGCCAGCCGCGCCGCAGCCCGCGCGGTGCGTTTGTCCTGGTCGAGTGAAGGGTTGTACTCGGCGATGTCCGCCGCGCGTAGCTTGCCGGAGGCGCGCACCCGTATCACCATCGCTTCGACGACCGCCAGCGGAACGCCCAACGCCGCAGGTGCCGATACGCCGGGCGCGGTCGCGCCAGGCAGTACGTCCAGATCGATGGTCAGGTAGATATCGTCAGCAGCTTCGATCAACGGTGCCAATTGAGCCAGCCGTTGCGGCAATTGAGACTCCTGCATGTCCGTATCGAGCACGTACCGCACGCCGAGTTGCTGCGCCCGTGCGAACAGCGCCGCTGTGTTGGCGAGGTCGCTGATCCCGAAGCACGCATAATGGAACGGCACGCCACGCGTCGCGCAATCACACGCAATCTGATCGAACGGCGTGCCGGAATTCGCCGGACGCGTCTGGCGTAAATCGAAGTGAGCGTCGAAGTTTACAATCAGCAGCCGGCGTTCGGGGCGCTCCGCCAAATGAGCACGCAAGCCGCTATAAGTGCCCCACGCCACTTCATGGCCGCCGCCGAACACCAGCGGCCGCCCTCCGCACTCGAGAATCTCCGCAACAACTTGGCCCAATGCGTGTTGTGCAGTTTCGAGGTCACCGTCGTCGCAAACCACATCACCGGCGTCGTGCAGTGCCGTCAATGCCTTCGCAGGCAGGCCCGCCAACGCACGCCGTAACTCCTTCGGCGCATGCGCCGCGCCAATGCGCCCCTGGTTGCGGCGCACGCCTTCGTCAGAGCCGAAACCGACAATCACCGGCGTATCGTCGGCGACCCGCTTCCCGGCAAACCGCGTGACCTGGCTGAACACACGTCGAGTGTCGCCTGGCTCGCCGTCGTCGCAGCGACCGCTCCACACCTTTTCGTCGAACGGAACTCTCATGCGCGCGACAACACCGCCTGCAGAAAGGCACGCGTACGCGGTTGCGTCGGCGCAGAAAAAATCTCCGACGGTGGCCCGGCTTCGACAATCACGCCGCCGTCCATCACCACCACCACATCGGCGACTTCCTTGGCAAAGCCCATTTCGTGCGTGACGACCACCATTGTCATACCTTCGCTCGCCAGCAACTTCATGACCTGCAGTACTTCGCCGACCAGTTCCGGATCGAGCGCCGAGGTGGGTTCGTCGAACAGCATCACACGCGGCTGCATGGCGAGCGCCCGTGCAATCGCCACGCGTTGCTTCTGACCGCCCGAGAGACTGGCGGGCATCACATGGGCCTTGTGCGCGAGACCCACCTTTTCGAGCAGCGCCATGGCCGCGGTTTCGGCTTCGGCCTTGCTTGCACCGCGCAGCATGCGCGGACCAACGGTAATGTTATGCAGTACCGACAGATGCGGAAACAGATTGAACGACTGGAACACCATGCCGACTTCGGTGCGCAACGCATTGAGCGAGCGCTCTTTCAGCATGACGCCGTGATCTACGAGGCGATGGCCGCAAATATCCACGGTGCCGCCTTCGGCCTGCTCAAGGCCATTGCAGCAGCGCAGAAAGGTGCTCTTGCCCGAGCCGCTTGGGCCGATCACGACCACGACCTGTTGCGGCTGAATATCGAAGTCAATGCCGTTCAATACCACGTGCGGGCCGAACGATTTGGTCAGTCCGCGAATCTGGACGATGGGTTGCGATGCGTTGCTCATTGCACCATGCCTCCTGCACGCAAACGGCGCTCGACGCGATGCAGTGCGTAATTGGTCGCCTGGGTCAGCACGAGATACACCAGCGCAATGGCCAGGTACACCTCGAGCGAACGGTACGACACGCTGATGATTTTCTGACCTTCGTGCATCAGATCGTCGATCGTCAGCAGGGAAACCAGCGCCGAGTTCTTGATCAGCGCGATGAATTCGTTGCCGAGCGGCGGGATCATCCGCACTACGGCCTGCGGCAGGATGACGGCGCGCATCGCCTGGCCCGAGGACATGCCGATCGAACGCGCCGCTTCCATCTGTCCGCGGTCGACCGACTGGATCGCTCCACGCACGATCTCCGATACATAGGCAGCCGAATACAGTCCCAACCCGAGCACGCCGCACACGAACGCCGGCAACAGGATGCCGAACTGCGGCAAGCCGAAGAACAGCAGAAACAGTTGCACAAGCAACGGCGTGCCGCGGAAGAACGTCAGGTAAGCCGTGCAAAAGCCGTACAGCACGCGGCGTTTTGGCGTGAGACGGCCTATGCCGATCAAAAGACCGAGCACGCAACTGAGCGCGAGCGCCGCGGCGGTCACTTCCACCGTGACGAGCGCGCCGTGCAAGATGTCGGTCCAGCCGGCGATGACCGGCGAGAAATCGAGTTCCATCTGTGTGATCCGGCCGGTTATTGCGCGTCAGCGCCGAACCACTTGTGGACGATCGCCGTGTAGGTGCCGTCGGCCTTGATCTTGGCGAGCGCGGTGTTCAACGCGGCCTTCAATTCAGGCTCATCCTTGCGCACGGCAATGCCGTATTGCTCCGTGGTGAGCTGCTGCGTGATCACGCGAAAGCCGCCGCGCGTTTTGGCCAGTTGATACGCTGCGGGCTTGCCGGTGACGGCCGCATCCGCCCGGCCGATGCCGACCAGATCGAACATTTCCTGATTCTTCTCGACTTCGACGCGCTGCACTTGCGGGTAATTGTCACGCAGGAAGTTGACCGATTTCGTGCCCACCTGCACCGAGACCTTCTTGCCGTTCAGATCGGTCAGCGCCTTGATGGGCGAATCGGTTTTCACCAGTGCGACGAGGCCGCCCGCGTAGTACGGATCGGTGAAGTCGACCACCTTGGCGCGCTCGTCCGTGATGTAGATTGCCGAGATCGCAACGTCGAAGCGGTGTGCGATCAGGCCGGGAATCAGCCCCTTGAAGTCGATGTCGGTCCATTGCACGGTTTTGCCCATCGCCTTGGCGAGCGCATTCATGATGTCGATGTCGAAGCCGGTACGCGCGCCGTTTTCGGTGAATTCCATCGGCGGGAAGGTCGCGTCAGTAGCGACCTGCAGCACGTTGGCGCCTTGCGCCGAGGCGGTGCCGGAGAAGCCGGCAAACGTGACGGCGAGCGTCAGGCAGGTGAGAGAGAGCAGGCGTTGCAGTTTCATGGCGAAGCTCCAAAAAAGGATTAGGGCGAGGATCGATTCGAAATCGGGATCAGACAAATCATTCGGATTGCAGATGCTCGGAAATGGCGCGGGCCGTGCGTAGCGTCCCGTCGATAAACTGGTTCTCGTGGCCGGCGGCGCGGGTAGACGGCGCCATCAGCGTGATCGATGCACTGCAGCCCGCCGCGCGTCCGCCGCGACGGAAGATCGGCGCGCTCACGCCCCACACCCCCGGATCGACTTCGCTGTCACTGACTGCGTAACCTTGGCCGCGGATCTGCATCAGTTCGGCTTCGAGTGAGGCACGTCCTGTTGCGTCATGTTGGAACGTGCTGTCGAGCACCTCGGTGCGGGCCTTGTCGTTCATGAAGGCGAGCAACGATTTGGCGGAGGCGCCGGCTTTCAAGGGCACGGCCCGCCCCTTCTCGAAGGAGCAGCGCAACGAATGCTGGCTCTCGACCATTTCGAGGCACATCACCTGATTCTTCACTGCGACGACGAGACCGATGCTTTCTTGTGACACCCGCGCCAGCACCTGCATTTCGCTGCGGCTCGCTTCGACGAGCAGCGAATTGACGTCGAAACCGAGCGCGAGTTGCAGGCTAATCGGGCCCGGTGCGTAGTGGCCGGCGTTTTCCGCGACGAAACCCCAGCGCTTGAGCAGGGCGATCTGCCGGTAGAGGGTGCTTTGCGCGAGTCCGGTGATGGACTGCAGGTCGCGGACGGACAACGCTTTGCCATGACTGGCCAGCGCTGCGAGGACGAGCAGCACACGTTCTGCACCGGTGACATTCTGTTCCGCGTTCACGGCCACGACACGACGAATCACAATGCAGTGAGGATGCCAGAACGTTCTCAGATTTCAAAAATAGATTTCCCACCCGGTGGGAATGGGAGAGGAGGGTTTTCCCGTGAAGTGGAGGATGTGCTCGTGCATCTGTGCAAGGAGCCGCCTACCTTTCCGTGGATGAAGCTCTCCGGACGATGGATCGAGACCGCTGGTTTCGAGCCCGGACAGCGCGTGCGTATCACCGTCGAGCACCAGAAACTCATCATTACGCCGCTTTAAATACAGAAGGGCCGCAAAGCGGCCCTTCTGTGATACCACAAACTCCTGGCAATAGCCGGGACCTTAGCCGATTGTTGCATCGTTGACGATCCGGAATATCTCATCCGTGTCGTCTATGACGCTTTCATCGCCAGCGAACTGAGACATCTCCAATCTTCCGTCTTTAAATACATCGATCTCAATCCGCTTGCCAGGCAGCGTCAGAGAAACCAGCACCGAGTCTATACGGTGCCGACTTAGACTGTAGTACAGCCGCCGGCTATCGAACTCTTCCAACAAGTCGTACAGCGCGTGGGTCATAGCGCCTCCATCAAGTTCACTTTCTGAACCGGCCGTCGTTCAAGAGCTTCCAAGCCGTCTTGGCACCACGGTCTCCGCTTTGCGCCAACGCCCTGATTTCAGCCAAGGTCATTCCCAGATATTGCCCCGGGAAAACCCGCCGAACACTAGCTTGGCACTGGTCAGAAATAATATCGTCAGCGGTCGGAATCGATGCCAGACCAAGCGGATCGATGTTTTGAACCGGATTACCGTTGACATAAGCATACGCATTCGTCTGCCCACTCGCCCAGCCTATGGGGTCTTCGCTGATGAACCTTGAGGTGTTCGGATCGTAATACCGCTCCCGATAGTAATACAACCCCGTCCCATCATTCTCCCGCGCAGTGTACTGCTGCACGTTCACATCATCATCCCCGCTCAGCTTCGTCTGTCCGTAAGGCTCATAGCTATACTGCGTCCGGATTCGCTGACCCGCATCCGTCAGCGCGATCACATTGTTGTTGCCGTCGCGCAGCACATACCGGTCACCGCTCGCATCATCGCCAATGCGCCGGTAGGTCAGTTCGTCCACGCCAATCTCGGGGTACGGCGAGAACACCCGGATACGCTGCGACCAGTCCCCGTCAGGAATCGAGAAGTTCAGTTCATCCCCGATCCACACCGTCTGCATCCGGTCGCCATTCACCGTGCGGTCCCGGCGCCGGCCCAGCGCGTCGTAGCTAACGAGCGCCGTGACGGCACCATTGATCTGTTCCGCGTCGCGATCGCAACTCACCGTCGTCGCTCAGAAACCGGCACGCCTGCCCTTCCATATGCGCAAGGAGCCGCCCACCTTCCCGTGGATGAAGCTCTCCGGACGATGGATCGAGACCGCCGGCTTTGAACCCGGATCACGCGTGCGTATCACCGTCGAGTACCAGCGGCTCATCATTACGCCGCTTTAAAACCAGAAGGGGCCGCAAAGCGGCCCCTCTGTGATGCATCAGGCAATTTCAAGGATTCGACCCGCCAGACGATGGCACAAAGTAATTCCATCTCTCTGGCAGTTTCCTTATAGGTCCTGGAGTGTCCTTATAAATTTCGATCTCCTGGCATATCCCGTCGATCACATGCAGCAGAACATGCACGTCGAAACCATCTGTATCCGGCGCATATAGTTCAACCGGCACCCTGGCAATAACCGACGCCGTTACAGCGTTTTTTATCTGCAAGCCAAGGCTACCTTCATCATCGATCTCGCGCACATTGCACGACCCTAGCTGCTCCCGGATCTCCTCTACCCCCGGGAAATCGGAAGCAACGAGTAAATCCATCAGTTCTCGCTCGTGCGTTGTAGGCTCTCGATAGCCAGGAGTCACCATGGGAAATATGTTCCTATATGTACGCCGCCGTTGATAGGCATCCCTCGATACTGGATTCTCGTACCGTCAACAACTACCGTTCCCCAAAAGCCAGCGCCGATGCTGGTTTGCGGTAGCAGTGGCTGTACCTGCGCAGATATCGCACCTTCAACACACTGTGCCGAAAGCCCCGTATCGGCAAGATGTCGTGCGCCATGGCCGAAGGTAATGCTAGCTTCACCGGTAGGGTCCGTGAACTGAACCGGATTGCCGTTGACGTAGGCATACGCGTTCGTCTGCCCACTCGCCCACCCGATCGGATCCTCACTGATGAACCTTCCGGTGCTCGGGTTGTAATACCGCTCCCGATAGTAATACAACCCCGTCCCATCATTCTCCCGCGCAGTGTACTGCTGCACGTTCACATCATCATCCCCGCTCAGCTTCGTCTGTCCGTAAGGCTCATAGCTATACTGCGTCCGGATTCGCTGACCCGCGTCCGTCAGCGCGATCACATTGTTGTTGCCGTCGCGCAGCACATACCGGTCACCGCTCGCATCATCGCCAATGCGCCGGTAGGTCAGTTCGTCCACGCCAATCTCGGGGTACGGTGAAAACGCCCGGATACGCTGCGACCAGTCCCCGTCAGGAATCGAGAAGTTCAGTTCCTCCCCGATCCACACCGTCTGCATCCGGTGGCCATTCACCGTGCGGTCCCGGCGCCGGCCCAGCGCGTCGTAGCTGAACAGTGCTGTGACGCCGCCACTCATCTGGCTCAACAGACCCTGTTCGTTCCAGCCGTACTGGTTCACCCCGTCGTTGGCGAGGTTACCGTTCAGGTCATACGTCAGGTCCCTGCCCGCCCAATGCGTCAACTGGTTCGCCGCGTTGTACTGCGCGTCGTCCACCGCCTGCGGCAGACTCACCCTGGCGAGGCTTCCGCCCGCCTTCGTGCGTCGCCCCGCCTGGTCGTAGCCATATGTCAGGTCGCCCAGCACGCTGCCATCGGACCGCCGGTACGTGATGCCCGTCAGCTCGCTCGCCGCATCCCATGCGTAGTCCGCCGTGATCCCGTTGGCCAGCGTCGCCTGGCTGCGCCGGCCCAGCGCGTCGTATGCGTAGCCGAACGTCTGTGCCGCATCGTCGTTCACCTGATACTGGATCTGCGTCACGCGGTGTTCCGCGTCGCGGCTGTACCTCACCGACGCCCGATCCATGTCGAACCCCGCCAGGTCCCGCGTTTCGTTGTCGTAGCGGTACGTCCAGAGTCCCTGCACCGACGGCCAGTCGAATGTGCGGGTCAGCTTGCCGGTGATGCTGTCGTAGTTGAACAGCGTATCGACTTCGGTCTGGACCCGGGCGTCGCCGCCCGGAATCAGGTCCCGGATATTGTCGAGTTTGTCGAGTCCGTAGTTCCAGCCATACCGCCAGCTCCGGCGTGGCGGTGCGTCGGCACCCGGCAGGAAATCGGTCTCCGATAGTCGCCCCGCTGCATCATACGCATACGTCGTCACCTGTCCCTTGCGATCGGTTACCGTTTCCAACTGGCCCGCGCTGTTCCACGTATACGCTTCGCTACGGCCCAGCGGATCGGTTTCGCTGACCGGCAGGCCAATGGCGTCATAAGCGTAGCGAGTCGTGTCGCCGCGCGCATCGGCTTTACTCAGCAGATGCCCGTTGCGGTCCCACGTGAAACGCGTCACCCCGCCCAGCGCGTCTGTGACGTCCGTCGTTCGGTCAAGCGCGTCCACCGTGCGGCTCGTCTTATCGCCCAGTGGGTCCTGCACGGCCGTTACACGACCGGCGGCATCGGTCGTGATCTGCGTGGTCCGCTTCAGCGGATCCATAACGGCGCTCAGATCGGGCCCGTTGTATGTGAAGCGGGTTACCCCCTTGAGCGCATCGGTTACGGTGAGCGGCCGGCCCTGCGTGTCATTCGTCACGGTGGTACGGTTGCCCATCCGGTCGGTAACGGTCAGCAGGTTGCCACGCGCATCGTAGGTGTAGACCGTGCTGACGCCCCGCTGCGGATCGCCCGCCTGCGCTTCGGTGAGGATCTGGTTGAAGCTGTCGAAAGTACGTGTCAGCAACGGGCCGTACTGGTCGGCTTCGGTAATGCGATTGCCTTGCGCGTCATAGCCGAACGTGTACTGGCGGTCCGTCGATGTGAGGTTCGTCACCCGTCCCGTGGCGTCATACGTGAAGGTCTGCACTTCATCCATCGCCCGGCCAGCAACATCCCTCTGCCCGTAAGGATAGGTGTTGCGCACCACGTGACCACTCGCATCGAACTCCACACGGCGGATGCTCGCACGCCGGTCAGTAATGTCAGTCAGCGTGACCTGGCCATTTGTCAACGTGTAGGCAAAATCGAACGTGCTACCGTCAGCCAGCGTCTGATGTGTCACCCGGTCATTGTCGTCGTAGGTGTTGACGACCTGCTGATTGCCTTCCGGATCGGTGACGTTGACCAAACGGCTTTTGCTGTCCCAGCCGTATTTCCAGGCACCACCGCCCGCGTCCGTTACCTGAATCAGCCGGTCCTGACTGTCGTATTGATACCCGACCTGCCGGTTCAGCGGATCTGTGACCCGGCTCACTAGCGGCGTGCCGAGGCTCCCGGTGATGGAGGTGAACGCCAACACCCGGCCGCCGGGGCTGGTGATGCTGGTGACCGCGCCTGTCGTGCTGTTGCGCGCAATCACCACGACGTTGCCGTTGCGGTCCTGCAGGCGGCTCAACCGGTAAATGCCGCCAATCATCGTGAACTGCTGCACGCGACCGTCACTAAAGGTGAGGACCTTGGTCGTGCCGGTGCGGTCCGCATCGCTGATACTGGCCTTGTAGTAGTCGCGCGCGTCGGTGAGGTTGTCCCACGTCGAACTAGTGCCCGCGCGCAGGGTGAACGTGACCCTGATACCGCTTGGCAGGTATAGCTGGACCGACTGCCGCACACCACTGCTATCCGCGGCGCTCAACGTCAGGTAGCTGTCGTAGTTGAACGTCGTCCCGATGCCGAAGGCGCCGGCCATCGGCCTGCCCGACGTATCGTAGGCGCTGCTCCGATAGACCCGCGCGAGATCCAGCGCGATCGTTGTGTCGGCGAGATGCAGGTCGTGCGCAACCAGATGGAACTGGCCCGTGTAGAGCCTGACCGGATCGCCACCTGAGGTGCTGCCGCCGCAGCCAGCCGTCGCATCGCCACCGCTGCAACCACCTGTCCCGCCGGGTTGGCCGTCTAACTCGTCGCCATCGATCACCACCCCCTCGTCGGGCGAAATTGGTTCGACTGTGGCGCCAGCGGACGGACCGTTGCAGTACGCCGCAATGGCATCTGGGTCCGCACACGAGTGGCTTCCCATGGTGAAGTGGGCAGTCGCCGCCTGCGCTTTACATAGCGGAGCGGTAGGATACGCCCCTACCGCCGCATACAGCGACGAACAGTCGACATCGGCGCGCGCGCGGCACAACAAACCACGACAGCAGAACCAATAGCAACAGCAGGGATGAGCGCATCAACGATCGCTGACGCCAAGAACACACGCGTGTAATTCGAATTGCGTCCATGACTGATTAATCGTGAAGAATCAACGGAAGGGGAAATCCGCGTAATCAGTGTGCAGCTGGCTGATCAATCGCTTTTGCCGGAGACTTACCGGTACGGTGGGAAGCGCTTTCTGCAGTCTGACGCCGAATCGCAGTGATATTGCCGGCCGCGTCGTAGTCGTAATAGGCCGTGTCGCCGGCTACCGTTACGGAAGTGAGTCTGCCGAGGGCGTCATAACCGTAGGTGATATCGTCGGCATGAGCGACGACCGGTGAAAACAGTGCGCAGACCATCAGAGGGCCGACACAACGCCGAAACGCGGTTTGTGTGCAGCTGAGCAACGCTGTTACGACAGAGCAGATCAGCTTAAACGTAATCATCAATATTTCCCTCGAAAAATCCCGATTTTTACAAAATCCAAATTAAATCGAGCCTCGATTAGTTTACGCAAACAATGAATGAAATAATTTACAGATCCGCCAACAAACGCAGTAACGCCAAACGCGCGAGACAGAATGGGAATTTCTCACCCATTGGCCGCCAAAGCAACATCACCTATTGCGCAAGAATATTACACACATTGAGATCGAAGCAACGGAAAAACGAATATTTAAAAAATAAAACCCGATGTTTCAATATTAACTCCAATAATTTCCACCATTTCATTTAACAAAATAATGCAAGATTAAGTCAAAAACTTAAAGGAAAAATTAAAAAGGATTCCTCACTCCAAGTCCTCCGAAACTCTGTGCCACAAACGAGAAACGGGAATACGAGTGCACGAGGATCGATGAGTTTGCGGCCCAACACAGACTGATCGCTGATGGGAGGAGCACGCGAAGTGTCGAGCAAGATCACAATCGGCCGATGAACCGTCTGCCAAGACGACGCATCGTGCGCTGCTCCGGATTGTTCGCAGCGTACATCTCCTGAAACGGGAGGCTCAAAGCGGCAGCACACTCACCCCCACTTCCACGCGATGCGCACCGCCGCCCAGAATCATCCCGCGCAACAAGGAAACATCGCTGTAATCACGCCCAATCGCGAGCGTGACGTGATCCATATCGGCGAGCACATCATTAGTCGGATCGAGATCGATCCAGCCACTCCCCGGGCAATACACCGAAACCCACGCGTGCGACGCATCCGCCCCAATCAACCGCGGCTGCCCCGGCGGCGGATCGTTGCGCAGATAGCCGCTCACATACCGCGCCGGCAATCCAAGCGAGCGCAGGCACCCAATCATCACCTGCGCAAAGTCCTGGCATACCCCGCTCTTCAACTCGAACGCGCGCTCGGCCGGCGTATCGAACATCGTTGCCGAAGGTTTGTAGTCAAAGTCGCGGTAAATGCGATGCATCAGATCAATCGCCCCGGCCGCGATCGACGTGCCCGGCGTGAAACTCGGCAGCGCATAGGCTCGCAACGCCGGCCGCAGCGTGATATTCGGCGAAGCGAAACAAAACTCCACTTCAGGCCGAAACTCGCCGCCCACGCAAAAACGCAGCGCCTCGGCCACCTCCTCCCACTCAGGCGTGGTCTCAGGATCGAGACTAGTCCAACGCGGCGTCAGTTGCA
Source organism: Paraburkholderia sp. EB58 (assembly GCF_050436665.1). Taxonomy (NCBI): domain Bacteria; kingdom Pseudomonadati; phylum Pseudomonadota; class Betaproteobacteria; order Burkholderiales; family Burkholderiaceae; genus Paraburkholderia; species Paraburkholderia sp. EB58. Next base: position 329,501 of record NZ_JBNDMQ010000001.1, read on the forward strand.
CCGTCGTTTCGCTGACCATCTGCAGACGCTCGTGCGGAGAATCGAGCGTGAAATACAGCACGTCGTTGCCGAACGCATCAATGCGGCTATGCATGTACGACGGTTCCGGCTCGATCTTCTCTTCATGCGAGATGACGCGCTGCCAGGCGCACACCAGCGGGCGGATGGTCGCCAGGTGCTGCGCGGTCTCGACGAAAGTCGAATAACGGTAAGTGGTGCGGTGCGAGACCGACAGGATGGTCTGTGCAGTCTTCATGACGATACCTGCGAAGCGAGCGTGTTGGCGTGGCTGAAGTAGCGCGCGCTGATTTCGTTAGCCGCCGCGGCGGCGAAAGCGCCGAGGTCGTCGCACACCTGGATCAGCGCCGGGTAGGCGCCGTGCTCGTCCCTTTCGCACAGGCGTTCGAGCGACGGCAGCGTGTCGGGCGGCGGCATCAGATCGACAAACGCGCGGTGCCGTGTGCCGCCCGCCGCAATCGTAATCTCGTCGAGCTTGCCGCACAGGCGTTCGTAGACACCGTACAGGCCGCGCGGATTGGTCGGCTCGACCACCAGCAGGTCGAGCAGCGCCGGCACTTCGAGACGCCCCGGGTACAGCGAGCGGTAGGTCAACGTGCTGTCGAACAGCTGCAGCAGCAGGTCGAAGCCAGCGGGCGTTGCGAGCTGCCCCTTGTCGGCCACGACGCGCAGGATCGACGTCATCGAGGCGACCCGTTCGATATGCCGGCCGGCGAACAGCAGGCGCCACGCTTCGTCACGAGTCATGCGGTCACCTTGCGCGCCGCTGATCGCCGAAAGCTTCGTGGCCAGATGTTCGAGCGCTTCCATCAAGGTGACGCGGTCGTAGCGGTCATGACGGCCGCCCGCTGCCACGGATGCGCCATTGCCGTTCGTAGAGCTCGCATTGGCGGCCGGCATCAGCTTCTGCAAGGCATCGCGAAAGTCGTTACGGGCGGCGAGAATCGTGCGCCAGTGGTCGTTCGAGAGGCGGCCGCGAATCTCGCCGCTCGCCCGGACCTGCGCGTTCAGCACCTGTCCAATACTGGCCGGGCCCGTGGTTTCATGCAGGTTCGCCACCAGCGTGCGCTCGAAGGCCTGCAGCGAATCGTCGGTGCGCACGTCGCCGAATTGCACGAGCCCGCAGTACAGCGCCAGTTCGACCAGCGTCTCAAACATGGCGTCCGCATCATTGCTCTCCAGCGAGCCGAGGATCAGGCGCAACAACCGCACGTTGTTCTCGGCGCGTTCGCTGTACCGCCCGGCCCAGAACAGATTCTCCGCGGCGCGGCTCGAGACCGTGCGATGCTTGCGCGCGAGATCGGCGGGCTGCATCGGCGAGGGCAACAGCGTGAAGGTGGAGATCGGCTGGCTCGACAGCACCCAGGTATCGACGCTGCTGCCGCCGAACTGCATCGACACGGTAGCCTGCCGTTCCGCGGCGAGACGCGTGAAACCGCCCGGCATCACATGCCAGCCGCCGTTGAAATCCGCGATGGCATACACGCGCAGCACCGACGGACGGCGGCCAAGCGTGCCGTCCTCGTAACGCGGCGCGCACGAATACGGCAGCGGCCGTTGAATCGTGAAGTTATCGGGCAGCGCTTCGATCCGGTCGCGCCAGGCATCGAGTTGCTGCACGCCTTGCTCCAGCCCCGGCGGACTGTCGCGTTGCGCAGCCGGCCAGGTCGGCACGAGGAAGGCTTCGTGCAGATGCGCAAAGGCGTGCTCACGCGCGGCCTCCTCGCCGCACCACCAGGTGGGCACGCCCGGCAGCAACAGGTCTTCGCCCAGCAGCGCCTCGGCAATGCCCGGCAAAAAGCCGTGCAACGCGGGGGATTCGACAAAGCCCGAACCCGGCACGTTCGAGACGATCACGTTGCCCGCCCGCATCACCTGCAACAAGCCCGGCACGCCGATGGTCGAATCCGCGCGCAGTTCGACCGGATCGCAAAACGCGTCGTCGAGGCGCCGCACCACCACATGCACACGCTCGAGGCCCGCCAGCGTCTTCAGATACAGCATGTCGTCGCGCACCGTGAGGTCTTTACCCTCGACGAGCGTCACGCCCAAATAACGCGCCAGAAATACGTGCTCGAAATAGGTTTCGGCGAATGGCCCCGGCGTGAGCAGCGCGATATGCGGCGAGCTGTCCTCGGCGTCGCCGTGCATCACGGCACGTGCCGACTGCACCATGGTGGCGATCAGTTGCGAATAGGTCGGCGCGAGGCGGCTCACGTGCAGGGAACGGAATGGCTCGGCGAACTGGCTCGAAACAATCAGCCGGTTCTCCAGCGCGTAGCCGAGGCCCGAAGGCGCCTCGGTGCGATGCGACATCACCGTCCAGTTGCCGTTCGAGGCGCGCGCCAGATCCACCGCCACGACCTGCAGATACTGTCCGCCCGGCGGCGTGAAGCCGCGCACCGAACGCAGATAACCCGGATGGCCGAACACCAGCGCCGGCGGCAACTGGCCGCGCTGCAGCAAGGTCTGCGGGCCGTAGACGTCGGCCACTACCGCGTTTAACAGTTGCGCGCGCTGCATCACGCCCTGCTCGATCTCGGCCCACTCGGCCTCGTCGATCAGGAACGGCAGCAGATCGAGCGCCCACGGTCGCGGCTCGCCCTTGTCCGCGTAGACGTTGTAGCTGATGTCGTTATCGCGGATCTGCTGCGCGACCGAGGCGGTGTTGTTTTCGAGCCCGGCAATGCCGTCTTCGCCGAGTAAATCGAAAAACTGCCGCCATGGTTCGCGCAACGCCCCGGACGAATCGAGCAACTCGTCCCAGTGCCCATCGCGGACCGGCAGCACCCGCAGGAGCGACAGCGCATCCGCGTGAGCCGCGGTTGCCTCAAAGGGAAAAGTCGATTGAAAGGCCAAGGTCGTATCGGGTTAATTGTTTTTCAGGTCACCAGTAGCGTAAGTCCAACGTGAACGGGAATTCCAGACTGCGTTGCGGCGCCTCTGCCACGAGCGGTCCAGGCGTATGACCCATCGTAAAGAAGCGCGCGCGCCGCCGGCTCTCGGCCTCGTACGCGTTGACCGGGAAGGTCTGGTAATTGCGCCCACCCGGATGAGCCACATGATACTGGCATCCGCCGATGGAACGGCCAGTCCAGGTGTCGACAAGGTCAAAAGTGAGCGGTGCGTCGACGCCAATCGTCGGATGCAAAGCCGAAGGCTGCGACCACGCCCGATAGCGCACGCCCGCCACATACTCGCTGACGCGGCCTGTGGATTGCAGCGGCAGCGGCACGCCGTTGACGGTCACCACATGGCGGTTCTCGTTCAGACCCAGCGCGCGCACTTCGAGCCGCTCCACCGACGAATCCACATAACGCACCGTGCCGCCGGGCGCCCCCTCCTCGCCCATCACGTGCCACGGTTCGAGCGCGCTGCGGATGGTGAGCGTCACGCCGCCGGTCGTCGTTTCGCCCACCAGCGGGAAGCGGAACTCGAAATGCGGCGCGAACCATGAGCGGTCGAAGGCATAACCCGCCTCGGCCAGATCCGCGAGCACGTCGTCGAAATCCATCTCCACAAACGTGCCGAGCAGGAAGCGGTCGTGCAGTTCCGTGCCCCAGCGCGTCAGGCGCGTGGTGTACGGCGTCTTCCAGAAGCGCGCCACCAGCGCGCGCAACAGCAACTGCTGCACGAGACTCATGCGCGCATGCGGCGGCATTTCGAAGCCGCGCAGCTCCAGCAGACCGAGCCGGCCGGTCGGGCCATCGGGCGAATAGAGCTTGTCGATGCAGAATTCGGCGCGGTGCGTATTGCCGGTGACGTCGATCAGGATATTGCGCAGCGAGCGGTCGATCATCCATGCCGGCAGTTGCCCGCCGTGGCGGCCGCCGAGCAGGTCGATCTGGCGCTGCAGTTCGCGGAAGGCGATCTCCAGCTCGTAGATCTGATCGTTGCGCGCCTCATCGACGCGCGGTGCCTGGCTGGTCGGCCCGATAAACAGACCCGAGAATAAATACGACAGCGACGGATGGTTGAGCCAGTAAGCCACCAGGCTCGCGAGCAGGTCCGGGCGGCGCAGGAACGGGCTGTCTGCGGGCGTCGCGCCGCCGAGCACGAAGTGATTGCCCCCGCCCGTGCCGGTGTGCCGGCCGTCGGTCATGAACTTCTCGGTGCTCAGATACGTCTCGTGCGCCGACTGGTACAGATACTCGGTGTGGTCGACCAGTTGATCCCAGCTCGACGCCGGATGGATGTTCACTTCGATCACGCCCGGGTCCGGCGTCACCTGCAGCATCTTCAGACGCTGATCGCGCGGCGGCGGGTAGCCTTCAATGACGACCTTCATGCCCAGTTCGGCAGCGGTCGCTTCGACTGCGGCGAGCAGGTCCAGGTAGTCGTCGAGCTCGGTGAGCGGCGGCATGAACACATGCAGCATCTTGCGGCCGCTGCCGAAGGTCTCGGTTTCGACCTTCGGACCGGCGGCGCGGGCGGGGTCACGGGCTTCGACGCACAGCGCGGTGCGGGTGATCCAGCTGGCGGATTCGCCGCGCTCTGGTATGCGCAGGGTGGATGGCGTCGAGCCTTCGCCTGGGCCGCCGCTGCCAGCGCGGAGGGCGGCCGTACTATCTGCACCCGCTTCACCGCCTGACGTGCCTGCACCGTAACCATCCGCCCCAAGCGCCTCGCCGTCAGCGCGGACTCCCTCCTCCCCAATCTGCCCTTCATACTGCATGCGCAATTGCGCCGCCGTGCGCAGCGGCGCCGGCGGCGCGAACGGATCGTGCGCGTGCTGATACGGATAGTCCGTCTCCGAAACCCACGGCAGCGCGTCGAGCGGCAGACGGTAGCCCATCGGCGAATCGCCCGGGATCAGATACATGCGATCGCCGCGGAAATACCACGGCCCGGTCACCCAGCGCGGTCCTTGCAGCGGCATGTCGCGTTCGCGCGAGAGCGGCAGCACGTAGCCCGTCACCGAGGCGAGGCCGCTATCGTAGACGCGCCGCAAGCGCACGCGCTCCATCTCGTCCTCGAGACGCGAGTCGAACGGATCGACGTTGACCGGCAGGCGCCGCTCGCGCCACAGGTAATACCAGGTGTCCTCGTAGCCGGCCTTGATGAACTGCGTGTCGAGCGCGAGCTTGCCCGTCAGGTGGGTCAGAAAGGTTCGGGCGTCTTCCGCGGTATAGCTGCCCGGCTCGCGCTCGTCGGCGAACAGCGTGGGATCGTTCCAGCACGGCTCGCCGTCCGCACGCCAGTAGAGCGACAGCGCCCAGCGCGGCAGTTGCTCGCCCGGATACCACTTGCCCTGACCGATATGCAGGAAGCCGTTCGCGCCGTAGCGGGAACGCAGCTTGTCCATCAGCCCGACTGCATAGCTGCGTTTAGTCGGCCCGAGGGCGTCGGTGTTCCACTCGGCGGCGTCGCGGTCGCGCACCGCGACGAAGGTCGGCTCGCCGCCCATCGTCAGGCGCACATCCATTGCCTCCAGTTCCTCGTCGACGTGAGCGCCCATCTTCAACACGTCGGACCAGACTTCCTCGGTATAAGGCTTGGTGACCCGCGGCGTTTCCAGCACCCGCTCGATTGACATCGTGTGTTCGAACTCGACCTCGGACTCGTCCACGGCGCCCGAAATCGGCGCGGCGCTGCCCGGCTCCGGCGTGCAGGCCACGGGAATATGCCCTTCGCCCGCCAGCAGACCCGAGGTCGGATCGAGGCCAATCCAGCCGGCGCCCGGCAAATAGACCTCGCACCAGGCATGCAGGTCGGTGAAGTCGACTTCGGTGCCGCTCGGACCGTCGAGCGATTTGGTATCCGGCGCCAGTTGCAGCAGATAACCCGATACAAAGCGCGCGGCGAGCCCCAACTGCCGCAAGGTCTCGACCAGCAGCCAGCCGGAATCGCGGCATGAACCCGCGGCGCTGACAAGCGTTTCCTCCGGCGTCTGCACGCCGGGCTCCATGCGGATCAGATAGCGGATTTCACGCTGCAGGCGCTGGTTCAGTTCGACCAGAAAATCCGCAGTCACCTTGGGCGAGCGGTCGATGCTCGCCACAAACTCCTTGAAGCGCGGGGTCGGCTCGCGCTTGACCAGATAGGGCGCGAGTTCGGCAGCAAGGCCGGGCGCGTACTCGAACGGAAATTTCTCGGCGGACGGCTCAAGGAAGAAGTCGAACGGGTTATAGACGGCCATTTCGGCCACGAGGTCTACGGTGATCTTGAACTCGCGGGTCTTCTCGGGAAACACCAGCCGCGCCTGGTAGTTGGCGAAAGCATCCTGCTGCCAGTTGATGAAATGCTCAGCCGGCTCGACGCGCATCGAATACGACACGATCGGGGTACGGCAATGGGGCGCGGGCCGCAGCCGCACAACCTGCGGCGACAGCGCGACCAGGCGGTCATAACGATAATGTGTGACATGGTTCAACGCGACACGTATAGACACACCGGACTCCTGGGCGAAGGATGGCAGCCCGCCAAAAAGCAAGCTTCATGCCGTTGGTAGAAAAACCTGCCGAGTCTGGCCTCGCGGCCGTAAAACAAAACCCCGTATGCACCTGCGTGGACTTTGCAGCCTCCCCAAGCCTGCAAGAACCTGTCAACGCTGCTTTGAGCTTGCCCGCCGGCCAGCCTCATAAAAGGCTTTCCCGCCCACACGCACCAAAGCGGCGCAGTCCCAATGCCCCATCATGCACGTAATGTGCGTTAAACCAGTGACCTCTGGCAAATGCGGCATGAAGATTGCGCTGTGGTTTGCGCCCGTCAGCCTACCCAATCAGGTCCTCCATGAAAACTTTCCACTGCAACCGCTGCGAGCACCTCGTGTTTTACGAAAACGTCGTCTGCGAGCGCTGTGAGGCGTTGCTAGGCTTCGTGCCGGAACTGGGCGAGCTCAGCGCCTTCGAGGAAGCCGGTGACGGCCTCTGGCGCAGTCTGCATCCGCAGGCGGCCGGCGCGCTGTACCGCCAATGCAACAACTACGCGCTCGAACATGTCTGCAACTGGATGATTCCAGCCGACCAGCCGGACACGTTGTGCCGCTCCTGCCAGTTGACGCGCGTCATCCCGAACCTCACCCCGCCCGATAATCGGCTCTACTGGTACCGCCTGGAGGTTGCCAAGCGGCGCCTGCTCTATACGCTCGCGACGCTGGGCGTGAAGGTCGAGTCGCGCCACGCCAATCCGCAGGAGGGGCTCGAGTTCGAGTTCCTCGAGGATACCGGCAAGGGCGGGCAGGTTCTGACCGGCCACGACAACGGCCTGATCACGCTGAACATCGCGGAAGCCGACGACGCCTACCGGGAAAGCACCCGCACCGCCATGCACGAGCCCTACCGCACCCTGCTCGGGCATTTTCGGCATGAAACCGGTCACTACTATTTCGACCGTCTGGTCGCCGGCACGCCGTGGCTCGAGCCGTTTCGCAAGCTGTTCGGCGACGAGAGCGTCAATTACGCCGAGGCGCTGGACGCCTACTATCGCGACGGCGCGCCGGGCGACTGGCAAGCGTCGTATATCAGTGCCTACGCGACGATGCATCCATGGGAGGACTGGGCGGAGACCTGGGCGCACTATCTGCTGATCGTCGACGTGCTGGACACCTCTACCTCGTACGGCGTGGCCCTCTTGCCCAGCGATCCAACGGACCCAACGTTGACCGACCAGACTCCGGTCGAAGACGCCAGCTTCGATAACCTGATGAAGCGTTGGTTTCCGCTGACGTACGCGCTCAACAGCCTGAACCGCAGTCTGGGCATGCCGGACGGCTATCCGTTCACGCTCGCGCCGCCTGTCGTCGAGAAGCTGCGGCTGGTGCACCGGGTGATTGCCGGGCCGCCGCCTGCCGCCGGTCCGAAGTCGTTGCCCGCGGCAGAAGCGCCGCCGTCACAGCCGCCGCAGCCATCGCCGCAATCACCACCCGCACCGCCCGGCCCTGAACCCGTTACGCCGTCGTAATTTTTTGTTACAACTGGTAAACATTGGTAGTGAAACGGCCGCTATCCTGCTCGTTCGCGCGGACAGCCGCTGCCCCGGCGTGCCCGCCCGGCTGGCTCCGCATAGATCGCTACCCTTTCGGATCAAGGCAGGACCTCGATGCGGACCGACCAGTGTCTGGCGTTGGCAAAAGAACGTCACCTCGCGGGCGACCTCGCGAGCGCCCGAACGCTCTACGAAACCGTCCTCGCTGACGATCCGGCCAATGCCGACGTCATGTTCCGCCTTGGCGTGCTCGGACTGCAATGCGCCGCCTACGGCGACGCGCTCGCCTGGCTCGACCGTGCAATCGCGCTGGCGCCCCGCGAATCCCGCTATCAGTTCGCGCGCGGCCAGGTGCTTTCGGCCGCGGGGCGTTTCGACGACGCCATCGACACATACCGCGCCCTGCTCGCCTTCGACGCGACGTCCTCGGACCTGTGGTTCGCGCTTGCCAGCGCGTTGCAGTCGAGCGGCGACGCACGCGGGGCGGTAGCGGCGTATGAGTCGGCCGCTGCGCTCGATCCGGCACAGGTCGATGCGCTGAACAATCTGGGCAACTGTCACCGTCAGCTCGGCGCGCCTGAGCAGGCGCAAGACGCGTATCGCCGCGCCCTTGCCGTGCAGCCGAACCATGCGAGCGCCTTGACGAACCTCGGCACACTGCTGCAGGAGAGCGGCCAGATCGACGCCGCGATCGAACTGCTCATCGAGGCGCTGCGCAGCGCGCCGGACTCCCCCACGTGCCTGCTCAACCTCGGCGTGGCGCGGTACGCGCGTCGCCAGTTCGACGACGCGGCGGTCCTGCTCACCCGCACGCTCGAACTCGACCCGCACTTTCCCGAAGCCGCGTACAACCTCGGCAACGCGCTGCATGCGCTCGGCCGCCGCCGGGACGCGCAGGCGCAGTACCGCAACGCGGTTGCGCTCGATCCGTTGCATGCCGATGCGCACAACAACCTCGGCAACGTCAGCAAGGAACTAGGCGAATACAAGGCCGCCTCGCAAGCGTTCGACGCCGCGATCCGTGCACGGCCGGGCTTCGTGGCGGCCTATAACAACGCGGGCAATCTGATGCGCACCCTGCGCCGGACGGCCGACGCGGAAGCGCTGTTCGAAGCCGCGCTCGCAGTCGATCCGGACCACTCGGCGTCGCACAACAACCTCGGCAACGTGCTGAAAGACTGCGGTGCGCTCGACGAAGGCATCGTCCACTATCGCCGCGCAATCAAGTCGGATCCGGACAACGTGGTCGCGCACAGCAACCTTGCGTATGCGCTGACGTTTCAGGCCGAGCACGGCGAGGCGGTCCTCGAGGAATGCCGTCGCTGGTCTGCTCAGCACGAAACGCCGCTGCGCGCTGCGCGCCAGCCGCATACGAACGACCGCAGCCAGCACCGGCGCTTGCGGATCGGCTACGTGGCGGCGGATTTCCGCGATCATTGCCAGTCGCTCTTTACGGTGCCGTTTTTCTCGCATCACGATCACGAGCAGTTCGAGATCTTCTGCTATGCGAGCGTCGAGCGGCCCGACGACCTGACGCGCCGCGTTGCCGGTTATGCCGACGTGTGGCGCGACGTCCGCGAACTGGACGACGAGCGCCTCGCGCAGCAGATTCGTGCGGACGGCATCGATATTCTCGTTGACCTGGCCATGCACATGGCCGACGGCAGGCCTTTGCTGTTTGCCCGCAAACCGGCGCCGGTGCAGGTGGCGTGGCTGGCTTACCCCGGCACCACCGGGATCGAGGCGATCGACTATCGCTTGACCGATCCGAATCTCGATCCGCTGGATCCGGTCGATGTGAAAGGTCAGCGCAACGCGCCAGGCGGGCGCGAACTGATCACGAGCGACAGCCACTACACCGAACGCTCGGTGCGTCTGCCCGACTCGTTCTGGTGTTACGACCCGTTGACGGCCGAACCCGCCGTGAATGTACTGCCGGCACTGACGGCGGAGACCCTGACGTTCGGCTGCCTGAACAACCCGTGCAAGCTGACCAACCGCACTCTGGCCGTGTGGAGCGCCGTGCTGCACAAAGTCCCGCACGCACGCCTGCTGCTGATGGCGCCGGCCGGCAATGCACACCAGAATCTCGCACGGCGGATAGAGCGCCAAGGAATCGACATGCAGCGCGTTGATTTCGTGCCGTTCCAACCGCGTGCCGATTACCTGCGCACGTATCACCAGATCGACCTCGGACTCGACACGTTTCCATATAACGGCCACACGACGAGTCTCGACTCGCTGTGGATGGGCGTGCCGGTCGTGACGCGGGTCGGCGCGACCGCCGTGGGACGCGGCGGCCTGAGTCAGCTCGTCAATCTGCGACTGGACGAACTGGCCGCGTACTCGGACGAGGAGTTCGTGCGCATCGCCGTTGAACTGGCGACGGACCGGACGCGTCTCGCGAACTTGCGACAAGGTCTGCGGTCACGTATGGAGCAATCGCCGCTGATGGACGGCGCGCGGTTTGCCCGAAATGTCGAAGCGGCCTATAGGAAGATGTGGCGTGAGTGGTGTGCGTAGCGAGGCGCCGATCAGTACGCGATATAAGGCCCCGTGCCGCCCGGCGTCGATTGCTGCTCGACTGCCGCATACACATTGCGGCCGTAGAAAAACGGCAAACCCCAGTCGAAGATCGTCGACGTCACAAATGCAGGACCGGCGAGCAACGGCATCACCGAATCGCCGCCGGAACTCTGTGACAGCGCCGTGGCGTTGCCCACATTGAATGACACCGCACTGTTGACACCATTCACACCTTCGATCAATGCGCTCAACTGCTCGGTCGAACTCGGGCAGTAATAGGCATTGTTCGGACCCGCACAGGTGGGCAGCGCGCTGGTTTCGAAGAACAGGCCGGTCGAGCCGCTGTCCATGATGCTCTTCGTGTAGGTCGTGCCGTTTTGCACCGTCGAGAATGTCCCGTTCGACGGACTGACTCCGATCACCTGAGCACTGCCCAGGCCGTTATTGCTCTGCGTGCCGATGCCGAACACAAGTTCACCCGTTAGCGTGGCCTCGCTGTTCGAGCCGACCGCAGGCAACATCAGGATCGACCCATTGTTGTCGTTCGTGAAGTAGGGAATCGGATTGGCAACCTGCAGATTTTCCGCGACGGCGAGCGACGTGCAATTCGTCCCTGCACACCCGTAGTAGGTCGCCGGGACCGCCTGCTGTACGCAGTTGGCACCGCAATCGTGCTTGAACACGCCAATGCCGAGGATACCGTTGGCCGCCAGCGAGATGGGCGTATTGCGCGGCGCGCCGACACTGCTGCAGTTCGACGGTACCGCGCTGTAGCCCGGATCGATCACCTGAATCGGCAGCGAGGCGGCTTTTTCGCCGCCAATCTGTACATCCGCGATCCGTACCGAGCCCCACGTATAACCATCGAAGAACTGCATGCATTCAGCGAGCAGGTTGCCCGACGCATCCTGTTGCTGAGGCAGCGCCATCGACGCAGGCAGTTGTGAGGCGAAAACACGCAGTCCCCAGGATCCCGTATCGACCAGCACGTGATTGATGGTCTGACATTGCGTCGTGCCCGGTGTACACACGGTGACGCTGACGAACGGCATGTTCGGCACGCCGCTTACGCCCGAGTCGACCGTCACCGCTACCGCGTTGGCCGCCAGCACCTGGGTACTCGACGACGTATTGGTGACCGACTGTGTCGGCGCCGCCGCGTTCGTCGCGCTGCTGCTCGCACTACTGCCACCACCCCCACCACCGCCGCATGCCGCGAGCAGCAACGCCAGAATGGCGGCAATCGCTAGCTTAAGGAACGAATCTGAATTGCGCATGATCGCTCCGTTATTGAATGACGTTGACATCGACGCCCGCCGGGACTGCCTGCGGCAAGTACGCGTGGCCCGCGAACGCGCGCAGATGGCCGCCCGAGAACACCACCAGGTCGCTGGTCGATACGGCGAGCGGCGTGGCACGGCGCGTCGCTGTGGCGGCCACGTACTGATCGAAAGCTGAGCCGAGTGTGGTCTTCAGATCCGGCAGCGTCGGCCCTTCCCAGGCCACGCCGAACACGGTGCCGCCCGGCGCCACATACTCGCGCACTAGCGTGCCCGAGGGCAGCGTCAGCAGATGAACCGTGTACGCAGTTTGCGAAGTCGCGCTATGTGCACTGGCATGCATGAGCACCTGATCATTGCCAACGGTGCCGACGTTCTGGCCGAGGGTGGCCTGTGCGGGCAAGGAAAGGACACAGGTTGCCCCTAGCATTGCGCAAGCAATGCCTTTATGAAGCATCGTTTTCAAGTGAATTCCTTCGAGGTGAAAACGCTCGCGGTCCCCGTAGCGAAACGCGAACGCTGAATTAGGGGCGCACTCCTCGATCGGCGGGCACCGGTGCTGCAATCACGCCTCCCGAGGCTGCGTGAATGCGTCTACGGAGTGGCAGCGCGAAACTTTAGGGACGGAAAGGACCGCCTCGCAATCGTTTGGCTCGCTGCATGAAACGAAGCGACGACATTCGCTGTTTGACTGCATAGATCGACGCCAGTACGGGCGGTGCGTACGGGTCGATTAGTCGCTTTTTTTCGTTTTAAGCGAACACCATCAGAAAAATGAAGCGCGGCAGCAAAAAAAACGGCTGCTGCGGAACATTTTTCGCACGGTATTAAATGGACGCTAAATAGCCGACACCAGTCCGTTTTCTTCAGACTTTTCGTTATGCGAACTTTTATATTTTGTCTGAAGAAACAGCGACGGCTTTGTGCTTCGGATCGGCAAGACGACGAATCGTCGAGACTGCCGCATTGACGCGTTCGTGCCTGCGAAAGAAAAATGCCGACGCTGACGGATTATTTCCTGTCAGCGTCGGCATCCTGTTCGAGCCGCGCGCGTCGAACTCGAGTTCGAATCGCGCGCGCACGACTACAGCAAATCTGTTACGTCTTTGGTTGCAGTAGTGTTTTCAGTTCTTGCACGTTCTCTTCGACACGTTTGGCGATTACAGCGTACGACTCCGCCTGCGACTGATACGCGGCTTGCGCGAGCTGTTGCATATCGGCCAACGCTTTATGCAAGGTCTGTTGGACCAGTTCGGCCGTTTGCGCGGAGGGCGCCCCACCCGCGGCGGAAAACTGCCCCGCCAGCGACTGCAGTTCGCCCAAAGTCGAACGCAGCATTTCGGCCTGCTTCTGCGCGAGCGACTGCATGCCCTGCAGCGCAGCCTGATTAGCCGTTACCAGCGCCTCGACGTCCTTGCGTCGCGCTTCCATGATGGCGGGCACGTCGAAGCCGGGTAGCTTGAACTGCTCCAGCATTTTGGTGAAATCGCCAAATGGATTGGCGGCGTCAGGTCGTTCCATGCTAATTCCTCCTGGGGCAGATGGGTCTATGCCAACCGTTGCACCGCTGATGACACGCGGTCGATGAATGCACCTCGATTGGCTCGCGTGTGCCGTGACTCGCTGTTGCTCCGGAGTGACGTCAGAACTGCGAAGAAACCGCGTCCTGCCAATCTCGCCATTGCCTGCCGAGCGCCCGCGGCGCCATGCCAGCACACGGACCAATCATGCGCCTTCTGCACGTATTGCGCCAGCTAAGGGACAGAACTCGCCGCCAGCCGCCAGCTTTGTGCCGACAGGCTTGCATTTTGCAGGCTGCCGTAACCCGAATGAAATAAACCGCTCCGTATCGACACAAGCTCATGTAAATCTGCAACCCGCACCTCAAGAACTCATTGCGCAGGTCGTTTACCGAGCTATGCCCTGCGCAGCATGAGATTTTGGTCCGACGAAATATCCTCGCGCACCCGCCCTCCGCAGAGATCGCTTTTCCCCCATCGTGTACAGGTATCCGCATGAACAAGCTGACGAACACAATCAAGTTCAAGATCATTCTCGCGCTCGGCGCGTGCATCGTCTTGATGATCGGTATTGGATTGATGGGCGTTCGTGGGCTCGCGACCCTGAGCTCGGACATGAACTCGATGTACACCGACAGCACGGTGCCGATTGAAGACCTCGCCGCTACTCAGGCTTACGCACTGAAGATTCGCCTCTCGCTAAGCCGCCTGCAGGCCATCCACGATCCGAACGAAGCGAAACAGGCCGCAGAGCAGATCCGCGACCTGCAGAAAAAGCTCAACACAGCATGGACCGACTACTACCCAGGTAAAGTCTCCGCAGACGACGAGCGCAAACTCGCCGACCAGATTTCCGCGCAATTCGCCGACTTCAAATCGCTGACCGACACGGAGCTGGCGGCCGTCGACAGCGGCACGCCTACTAACGCCGACACCGCCGCCGAGAACATGCGGAGCGTGGGCACCAAACTGTCCGACGCCATCGATCAGGACATCGACATTAACGCCACCCAGGTCAAGCAACTCGCCGATGAGGGCGTAGATACGTTTCACATGTTGCTGTGGATCGCGATCGGCGCGATCGTGCTGGGTCTCATCGTCGCCATCGCCGCCTCCGCTTATTTGCTGAAGGCCATCATGAGCCCGCTCGGCTCGGCGGTAGAGGTCGCGCAACGCATCGCCGAAGGACAGCTGGAAAACGAACTCACGATCCATTCGAAAGACGAATTTGGCAATCTGCTCGGCGCGCTGAAGCAGATGGATACGCAGCTTGCCGGCATCGTCCGCGGCATCAAGACTTCGAGCGAATCGATCATGGTCGCCTCGAGCGAGATTGCCGCCGGCAACATGGACCTGTCTTCGCGGACCGAAGAGCAAGCCGCCTCGCTGGAAGAAACGGCGGCCAGCATGGAACAGCTCTCCGCTACAGTCAAACAGAACTCCGAAAATGCGCGTCAGGCCACCACGCTGGCCGGCAATGCATCGGACGTGGCCGACAAGGGCAATGCGGTAGTGGAACGCATGCTGGTCACAATGGGCGATATCACTGCCAGCTCGGCGAAGATTGCCGACATCACCACGCTGATCGAGGGCATCGCGTTCCAGACCAACATCCTCGCACTGAATGCGGCCGTCGAAGCGGCGCGCGCCGGTGAACAGGGCCGTGGCTTTGCGGTGGTCGCCGGTGAAGTGCGCAGCCTCGCGCAGCGTTCGTCCAGCGCCGCGAAGGAAATCAAGGATCTGATTCAGAGCTCGGTCGCCACGATTCACGACGGCTCGTCGCAAGCTGAAGAAGTGGGCCGTACGATGGCGGAAGTGCAGCAGGCTATCAAGCGAGTGGCCGATATCAACGCGGAAATCTCCGCCGCGTCGGATGAGCAAAGCCGCGGCATCGAGCAGGTGAATCAGGCAGTGGGCCAGATGGACGAAGTCACGCAGCAAAACGCGGCGCTCGTCGAAGAGGCGTCGGCAGCGGCGCAATCGCTCGAACAGCAGGCCGCGCAGCAAAAACGTGCGGTCTCCGTGTTCAAGGTCACCGAGAGCAAGTCGGCGGCAGCGGCGCCGCGTACCGTCGCCGCTCCAGGCAAGGCACGCGCTCCGCTGTTGCGGCCCGCGTTGAAACGCGCGCCGGCCGCTGCCTCTGCGGCAAAACCCGCTGCTGCAAAACCCGCTGCTGCGGCTATGTTGGCCGAGACCGGCTCCGAGAGTTGGGAAACGTTCTAAAGCGTTCGGACGGTAGCGGTGCGTGCTTGAGGCTCGAGGCCGCAACCGTTTTGTCGCATCCTGGGCGGCCGGTCCTTAAGTCTCTCTTCGACACGAACCACGCGCTCCCGTCGCATGTCTCTGCAAGGTTGTGTAAGTTACTTTCAGGACTTCCGTAACCCTGCAGAACGCCGTGCCGATTATCGTGTTGCCATGGTCGGCGTACTGTCGCGCCGACCATGACCCAATGGGAGCGACAACATGAAAAAGACTCTTCTGGGCGCGGCATTGGTCGCGCTTCTGGCCGCCGCAACGTCGTCCGCATTCGCACAGCAGGACGGCCCGCCGCGTTCACCACCGCAGGGCCACGGCCAGCCCCCGCATGACGACTTTATGCCGCCCCACGGTCCCGGCTTTGCCGCCGTCAACGATCTCGAGCAACTGCGCCGGCTGTACGCGATGACCGGCCACGAAGCCGACATGATCGCGGTCTACCATGACGTGTTGAACAAGACACAGGACCCGATGCTGCGGCACTTCGTTTATGACTCGCTCGCACGCGAGCAACTGAAACCGGCGAACCCGGATCAAGCCATCGCGACGCTGCGCCTGAGCCTTGCTGAAGATATTGCCGCCACGAACCGCGCACCGCACGGTGACCGGCCGGGTGGCGACACGCCAGCGACACAGATTCAGCCACAATAGTCGAGGCGCTCGAGGCGTTCGACGCGCGAGGTGCAGTTTGTCCGGCGGCACGCGGACCGTCGTATCATCTGCACCTTGGCCACCCACCGTCTAGCACCATGCCGTTTGCCGCGTCACCCCGTAGCGAAGCTCTTCCCGTTTTGCGCCGACCCGGCCAGCCGCTTTCCTGGCGCGCTCGCATCAGCGTCTTACCGCGTCTTTCCACCGCCGCACTATGCATCGCGCTTGCAGCATGCGCCACGCCGCCATCGTCACCCTCGTCGCCTGCGCAGCAGACGCGCATCGATCCGGTCAGCGTGTTCCCGATGGACGCCTACGACCAGAACGTCGATCACTGGATCGACCCGGCCGGCGCGGGCTACGACCAGCCGTTTCTGAGCGCCGCAGACCAGCACACCCATATTGAAGCGCTGCGTGCGCGCTACTTCGGCACCGGCGCGGACGATGCTTCGCCGTGGAACCGCGCCTACGTCGAGACGCGTGTGTACGGCGATGGCGGCGCCGATATCGCCGCGCTGCAGCGCCGCCGTCTGTCCTGGTTCGACAACACCGGCAAGTCCGCCGACGAGATCGGCTATGGCCAGAATTTCCGGCCCCACACACAGGCATGGATCGATGCCATCGCGCAGAACATGGACGTCGGCCAGTTCGAGCGCCCTCCCGGCTATTCCGCCGCGCACCGCGCCATTGCAACGGACAACGTACTGATCCGCGAACTGCCGACCATGGACCCGTCGTTCTACGACCGGCGCCTCGCCGGCCAGGGCTATCCGTTCGACAACCTGCAGGTCTCCGCAGCCCGCCCCGGCACGCCGCTCTATGTGCTGGGCAGCAGCGTCGACGGCGGCTGGTACTACGTGCAGACGCCCGACGTACAAGGCTGGGTACGCAGCGACAAGGTTGCGCTGGTGAGCACCGCGTTCGTCGACATCTGGCGCAGCGCGGCGCGCAATGGACTCGCCGCAGTGATCGTCGCCTCGGCGCCCGTGCGCGACAGCCAGGGCGCATTCCGTTTCGATGCGCCTGCGGGCACCTTGCTGCCGGTCGCGCCTGGAGATAGTGCGGCCCAGCGCGTCGTGATGGTCCCCGCCCGCGACGAAAATGGCAATGCGGTTGCCCGCATCGCGCAACTCGGCGACACGCAAATCGCCAATGCGCCGCTCGCCGCTACCCCGCGTCATCTGGCCATGCTGCTCAAGGCCCTGATCGGACGCCCCTATGGTTGGGGCAATACCGGCTTCTATAACGACTGTTCATCCGAAACGCAAAGCATCTTCGCTACATTCGGCGTATGGCTGCCGCGTCATTCGTCGACCCAGATGAGCGCCGGTCGCATGACCGACCTGTCTGCCGCGACGCCGGACGAGCGCCTCGATTACCTCACAAAACACGGCGTGCCGATGCGAACCCTGATCTATATCGGCGGCCACGTGATGCTGTATCTAGGCAACACCACGCGCGATCATCAGGTCGTGCCGCTGGTCTATCAGGACGTGTGGGGCTTGCGCCCGGCCGACAACAGCCGGCGCGCGGTGATCGGCGGCTCGGTGATTTTCCCGCTGCTCGCGCATATCCCCGAAGACCCGAGTCTGCAGTCGCTCGCGGGAACGCCCATTTTCCAGATCAGCATCATTGGCGCGCCGACTGAAGGCACACCAGTTCAATCCGACGACGACAATCCCGCCGGCTGAGCGCCCGGCTGTAGCGTCCGCGGGAGGCTCGCAGCGGCTTATCGGACTGCCTGACCACGCCGGCAGCCCAGCGGGCATGCGAATTGCAGCATACGTCTCCAAGCGAGGGGCTCCGGCCCCTGTGACTATCAATCACACCTACTCGGAGGCGTTTATGTTGGGAACCATTCTTCTGATCGTCCTGATCCTGCTACTTATCGGCGCCTTTCCTGCATGGCCACACAGCCGTGCCTGGGGCTACGCGCCGACGGGCACCATCGGTATTGTCGTCATCGTAGTGATCGTCCTCGTCGTCATGGGACAGATATAAGCTGAGTCCGCATCATCAAAGATCGCGGAACGCGGACCCGCCAGTTTGACTGTATGTTTTGTAAAACTGGCGGTCTGTTTAACCTTTTGCCGCCTCGCCCTCCCCGTCCCGCCAGCACCCGGCGTTCAGCCCGCACCAGCCACACGCCAGTTCGTCCGCCGGTCCGTCATCTCTGCGACATGTGACGCCACCCGTCTGCCGACACAGTTTGGCGGCGGGGCACGCCGTCGTGAGGCACGCTGCTTGCGGCCGGAATAAGTGAGCAGACGGACATCCGTTTGCATCAAAGACCTTACTTCTGGAGGATCGGAAAATGAACAGCACTACGAAGAAAATCCTGGCTTCTGCGCTCGTAATGGCACTGTCTGGCGGTGTCTACGCCCAAGCCGGTGGCGCGGGTGGAGGCGCGGGCGGCGCAGGCGGCAACGGCGGCGGTATCGGTGCCGGTGGCGGCAATGCTGGCGGGGCAGCGGGGACGGTGTCACCGGGCGTCGGCGGCACTGGCGGCATGAATCGCTCGGGCGATTCGAGCGGTTATGGCTCGCCCGGCACCACGGCCACGGGCGGTGGGATGGGCACAGGTACGGGCTCGACACCCAATTCGGCCACGATGAACCGCTCGAACACCAACAACATGCCTAACCAGATGCCTAACCAGATGGCGCCGAACGGCACGATGCAGAACGGTCAGTAACATGTTGGCGATGTCCGCGGTTGCGAGAGGTGGATGGAGCGGTGGCGTCAGCGCCGCCGCTCCTTTACTTACCGCGCTGCGTTGGAATATTTACAGCTGTATGGTTCACCTGTCCTAACCGCGGAGACCCCCCATGTCAGCAGTTGCCCGGCACGTCATCCAGTTGGCGCAATTACCCGAAGATCATGCGACGCGTGTCGAGGTTGACGGCGAGAAGATCCTGCTCGTCCGCAATGGCGACACGGTGCACGCGTACAGCGCGGACTGCCCGCATGCCGGCGGCCCGCTCGAGGAGGGGGCGCTCTGCAATGGCCATATCATCTGCCCGTGGCACAAAGGCACTTTTGACGCCACGACCGGCGAAGTCCTTGAACCGCCCGCCCTGATGAGCCTCGACCGTTATCCCGTCGAGGTGCGTGACGGCGAAGTGATGGTGACGCCGGAAAAGATCGAAGGGCCCAAGGCCGCGGCGTCGAACGATACGCCCAAATTTGTCGTGATCGGCGCGGGTGCCTCCGGCGCGGCGGCCTGTGCCGCACTGCGCGCGAATGGCTTTACCGGCCACGTCACCCTCATCGGAGAGGAATCCCAGGAACCGTATGATCGAACCGCGCTGAGCAAATTTGTCCCGTCGGGAGAAATGGCTCCCGACGCCGTGCCACCGCTATTGCCTCCGCACTGGCTAGAGCAGGAGCATATAGAACGCGTCCAAGGCACGATCGTCAGTTTAGATGTGCCGAAACGCCAGATTCGCTTCGACGACGGACGAACGCTCGGTTATGACGCCGCGCTGCTGGCGTCGGGAAGCAAACCTACGCTCCCTCCCCTGCCGGGCCGCGATCTCAAGTCCGTGTATCTGCTGCGCACCCTGCACGATGCCGTTGCCTTGTGTAGCGGATTGGAAAGCGCGCAGCGGGTGGTCATCGTCGGCAGCAGCTTTATTGGGCTGGAAGTCGCGTCTGCGCTACACGAACGCGGTGTTCAGATTACCGTGGCCTCGTCCGCACACGTGCCGTTCGAACGTCAGTTCGGGGCACGCATCGGCGCCCTGTTCCAGCGTCTGCACGAAAGCAATGGTGTCACCTTTAAATTGAACGAGAAGCTCGCCGAGTTTGCCGGCGACACGCATGTGCGTGAAGTCGTGCTCGAGAGCGGCGAACGCCTCCCCGCGGATGTCGTGCTCGTTGGCACGGGCGTCTCCCCGGCCACGGGCTTTATCGAAGGATTGCCCCTGCAGAAGGATGGCGGGGTGCTCGTCAACGCGGGCATGCAGGCGGCGCCGGGGCTCTACGCTGCCGGCGATATCGCAGCCTTTCCGTTATACGAGGACCAGGAGCCCGTGCGTATCGAACATTGGCGCCTTGCGCAGCAGCACGCGTTCGTCGCAGCACAGAACATGTGCGGCGCACGCAACCGCTACACGGGCGTGCCGTATTTCTGGACCTATCACTACGGGAAAACCTTCGAATACCTTGGCTACGCCAGCGGCTGGGACGACATCGTGATCGACGGCGACCTCGAGCAATACCGCTTTCTCGCCCTGTACGTGAAAGCCGGGGTAGTGGTTGCCGCATTGGCCTGCGAGCGCGGAGTCGCGGCCGCGCGGTTGGTCGAATCGATGCAGACGGGGCTGTCGCCTTCGGAAGCGCTGCGACTAGCCAGCGAACAGGAAGCCGCGAGCGCAAAGTAAGAACCGGACAGCGGCAGATGAGCGGTAGATAAGCGCCAAATTAGCGCCAGGTGAAAAGTAATAACGCACGGGGGACGCACTGCGCCCAATCGAATAACAAACCACCACGGGAGAAGCAATGAATCACCATGACGTGGAACAAGAACTCCAGCACCTCGAATACGTCTTCGCGCACCTCTCGCCAAAGAGCACCGTCCCGCCGCTTGGTTATTGGCGCGGCCGGCTCAATTCATTGCGTAAGATTCCCATCGTGCCGTCACAGCGAGAACGAATCAACCGGCTGGAGCAGTTGCTAGGCACGCTTGAACTCGCTGTAGCATCAGGCTCGGAATCCACGCCGAAGGAAACCCTCCCGCGTGCCGCGACACGCAGCCGGCGTTAGCTTCCGCGCGGATCCTCTGCGAGCCGCAGGCGATTTACCCGGTACCCTTCGAGCTTC
Organism: Paraburkholderia sp. EB58; assembly: GCF_050436665.1. NCBI lineage: Bacteria > Pseudomonadati > Pseudomonadota > Betaproteobacteria > Burkholderiales > Burkholderiaceae > Paraburkholderia > Paraburkholderia sp. EB58. The sequence goes on from NZ_JBNDMQ010000001.1 coordinate 350,502, forward strand.
GCCTTTAGCGCTCCAACATCTCGGCCGAGCCAATCTGCGCCGATTGCCCTGTCACACGCGAACGCAGCCCGCCAAACGCGCTCATGACGCGTGCGACCGTAATGCTCTCGCGCCACCAGCGCTCCTTGAAACCCGCCGTCGGCACCCACCATGACGGCAAAACAATGTCCCCAGTCGTGAAGCCAGGACGCCAACGCTCTGCAACACCGCGCCGGCGAAACAGTGTCAACGTGGGGATGCCGAGCGACGACGCCAGGTGTCCTACGCCCGAATCGTTACCAATAAACCAGCCGGATTCGTAAAGCCATTGCGCCAGCAGCGCCGATGACGCGAATGAACGCAGCGGCGGCAGCTCGCCGGACAGTTTCTCCCAGCGGGAACGCTCGCGCGCTTCCACCACGAATTCAACTTGCAGACCGCTTGCTTGCAGACGGAGGGACAGTTCGAGAAAACGCTCCGGCAGCCAGCGTTTGTCGGGTGTACTGGCCTCGGGGTGGATCGCCACGCGCGAAGCATGCTTGCGAAACCGCAAGCCGGCGGGAGGACGCATACCGTTCGATACCACGGCGTCGTAAAGCTCGAATCGCGCCGCAGCAAAGTCGGCGAAGCGCTTTGCCATGCAGTGGGGATTCTTTGCGTACTCCACGTCATGGAGGTCGATAAAACCGGCATGCCAGTCGCCGACTTGCGCGAGCGGTCGATCCCGATGCATCTGGATGACATACGGATAGCTCGTCAACACGCCGCGCGCGTCGTCCGGCGCCAGTGCGGGCGCAATACGCAGATGGGGAAACCAGTCGGCAAGGGCGTGGGCGTGAGCGCCGAACACGTCCACTCGCCAGCCCGCGAGCGAGAGATTGTGCGCAACGATCAGCAGATTCAGGGTATCGCCCAAGGCGGGCGACATGATGAATGCGGCGCTCCGTGGGCTGAGGTGAACGTCAGGTAATTCGCCCCCGAACGAATCGGTGCGATTCGCCTGTTGCGCCTGATCATTCGCCATACATTCAATCCAGCCGAAGTCGATTCGATCGCATGTTGCCACACAATCGATAGATTACGGATTTCGAAGTCTTGCCGCATATTTCTGTTTTCAGACGGGCGCGAGCGACCCGCGCTTACAGATTGCCTGGCAAGCTGGCCGGATTGATTTCGAAGCATTTCTTCGCGGCATCCCGAACGGCCCGTCGAGCCGGGCATGGCGCGTGCCGCAGCGCTAGCGCCCAAGCCACTCTGCCTCATGCGCCCCCTCGCCCGCCGGCTTTTTTCCTGGCGCGGCCTTGAAACTTTCGGTAAGAGTCGTGACAGCGCGTCCGGCCGCGCTTCATGCACTATGCCGAGCAAATTGACCCGATGGCGGACCGCCCCTTCAACCATGCAAGTCGTCGTGTGCCTGACCTCGTTCAATCGTATCGATTGCGCGCGCATCTCCATGGAGATCATCAAGCTGAATTGGGCCAACAAATGGCCCGTGGTCCACGCCTGTTCCGATACGGGCTATACGCGCTATATTGAAGACGTACTGGTGAAACGCGAACCTCGTCCGCTGACCGCCGGCGCCCTCGACCTGCTGGTTGCATCCGTCAACGCAGCGGTCGCCCGCTTCCAGGCGAAGTATGTGATTCATCTCGAAGCCGACACCTGGATCTTCAACCAGCAGGTCATCCAGCGATATCTGGAACAGCTCGCGGAGAATCCCGCTGCGGTCATCGCCGCTTCATCGTGGAGCACGGATTGCGTGCCGGCGTGGAAACGCTCGCCATTGCTGGGAAGGCGGCTACGCGCCAAGCTTGCAGGCGTCCTCAGGCCGTTCGGTTCGAGCTACGGCATTCGCGAGAAAAAGTCGCTCTCCACGCAGTTTTTCATCGCTAAGGCCACGCCCGAGTTTCTGGAGATGCTGTCCGGTATACGCGTGAAAGACGACGATTTTCTGGAGAAAGTCCTGTATGCCGCGGTGGTCGATCGCTTCGGGACGAAAGGCATCGTCAACATGCCCGAGCGCGAGCCGGTCCATCCTCGCTTTCGGCATGCGTGCGAGCCGCTTAGCCTCTTCTGTCAACATTGGCCTAGCGCCGAAGACGCGCCAACCGCCACAACACACCCGGATCTCACGCCGGCAGATCGGCTGCGGGGGAAAAAGGAATGCCTGCAGGCGGTTCCATTGATGCGGCATGGCCCCTACATGCAAAAACTGCTGACCAGCGACGATTTAGCCTATTACAACGGCAACGCTAAACGGTCTGGATAATCGGGGCTATCGCGTGCCGGTATTGGAAGCGGCTGCGAAATCAACGGTGGCCGCTGTCAACTGTGGCCCGCCGTTGCATCCGTATGCGGCTTGACGTACCAGTAATCGATGACCCAGTCGGCATCATGATAGGACTTCGGCAAGGTGGACGGATACGCGAGCGTCGCCTTGTAGGCGATGCGCGAATTCGGTGCGTAGAACTCCGGGACCAGGTAATACGAATTGACCAGGACGCGGTCCAACGCCCGGGTGGCCGCTTCGAGATCGTCGAGCGTATTCGCGGTTAGTGCGGCGTGAATCAGCGCGTCGACCACTTCGGAATGCACACCCACCGTGTTTTCCGATCCCACTTCCGAGGCGGCCGCACTGCCGAAGCGGCGCAGCAGTTCGACGCCTGGCACAGTGACTGGTGGATAGCCGCCAGTGGTCATGTCGAAGTCGAAGCTGTCGAGCCGTTGCTGGTACAACGCGCTGTCGACCTCGCGCAGATGCGCCTCGATGCCCAGTGTGTTGAGCGCCTGCATATACGGCAGCAGCAAGCGGTCCATGCCGGGTTGGTCGTCGAGCACCTCGATGCTCATTGCCGTACCGTTCGCGTCACGTAACGCACCGTCGCGGTAGTGCCAGCCCGCCTGGCCCAACAGGTCGCGCGCCTCGCGCAGATTGCCGCGTAGCGAGTCTGGCGGCAGCGTCGTCGGTTGTTTCAGCATCGGGCCGAACACTCCGGGCGGCAGGCTCGCCCGATACGGTTCGAGCAGCGCCAGCTCCTTCGCGCCAGGCATGCCGGTGGCGCCAAACGAATCCGGATCGAAATAGCTGTTCGACCGCCGGTACTGGTCGTAGAACATCATCCGGTTCATCCAGTCATAGTCGAACGCGAGTGTGAGCGCGTGGCGCACCCTTACGTCCTGAAACATCGGCCTGCGCAGATTCATGAGAAGGCCCCGCATATACGCAGGCCTGTTGGGAAACGTACCTTTCTGCAGCACTCCATTGCGAAAATTCGTGCCTACGTACCGGCGCGCCCATATCGTGGCACTGCCCTCGATGTTGGCGTCGAGATTGCCGGCCCTGAATGCTTCGAGCAGTCCGAAGTTGTCGAGAAAGAGCTGAAAGGAGATGCGCTCGAAGCGAAACATGCCGCGCCGCGAAGGCAGATTTGCGGCCCAATAGGCGGGATTGCGCCGGTACGTAATGTCTTTGTCGTTCTTGCGCCGTTCGATCAGATAGGGACCGCTCGCAATCGGCGGCACATTCGCGATCTGGTCGAATGGTGGACGCTTGCCGTCGGGCTCTTTGCCCCACTTCGGCGAGAACACCGGCAGATCGCCCGCGATCAAGGGCGCGTCGCGTTCCGGGCGTTTAAAGTCGAAACGGATCGTCGACGGATCGATCACGGTTGCCCTTTTGATGACCGAGAACTCAGAGTTAGAGAGCGGCGAGGCTTGCGGGCTCGTGAGTGTATCGAACGAATATTTGACGTCGGCTGCCGTGATACGGTCACCGTTGGAAAAGCGCGCCGCGGGATTGATGTGAAAGGTCGCTGAAGTGAGGTCCGGTTGTACTTCGACGTCGTCGGCGATCAGCGGGTATTCTGAAGCGAGCTCGTCCCAACTGCGTTGCATCAGCGTGTCGAACATCAGGTTGAGGATGTCCGGGGCCGGCGCGCCGCGCAGCAGGAAAGGATTCAGCGAATCGTAGCTTTGCAGTTCGCCGTAGTTGCCGAAGTTCAAGGTGCCGTCGGCGGGTGCGTCCGGGTTGGCATAGTCGAAATGTGTGAAATTGGCGGGGTAATGCGGCTCGCCGAATTGGGCGATCGACGGCGCAGCATGGGCCGTCATCGCGGATAGGGTCAGCACGACCACAGTGCTGTGGAGTACGGTTAGCAGTGAAGGCATGCGTGCGGACCACGGGCGAAGGCGGGTTCGGGGTCCGTCATGATATGCCTGATTGGCATGGGCTTCGTTTCTCTATGCCTGGAACTTGATTGGCAGGCGGGTGGCATGCTCGCATCGGAGAATCCAACACCGCCGGGTCACCCCCGCGCAGCCAATTTTGCCACCATCGCGCGCTGGACCTTCGCATCCGCCAGCAGAGCCTTGACCTTCTGATTCACAACCGGATTTGTATCTTCGCGCGATATACCTTCGTCTGCCAGATCGAGCGAGGCTTGCCTCAAGTCGTCGTAGTAGCGCAGTTGCGCAGCCCGTAGCGGCGCACGCCGTGAGCCTTGCGGCAACACCGTATTATTCAGCCCCTCGTAGAGCGCATTCCATTCGGGCCAAACCGTGGTGCGTATCTTTGCCACGATTGCAGCTCGCTGATTAGGATCATGAATCATTGGCAACATCGCGCCTGTGTCCTTGATCGCCTTTTGTTCTGCAACCGCCTCTTGTTGTTCGAAAGCAGCAAACGCCAGCTCTTGCCGGGCGTCAGGCGTCGAATTTGATCGCACGGCCTGAAAGAACAACGCGGCGATCACAAACGCCGCAAGCGACGTCGATAGCAGGACGGCGTCCCGCGGATCGAGCCGCGATTCGACAGGATCGATCGGCCGCGCGAGCAGCCATCCCATCAGGAAGCCCGAAACCAGACCGCCGAGATGCGCCGCATTGTCGATGCCCTGATGGGTCAGCCCATTAAACAGGCTATAAACGACGATAAACGCGGCAGAGCGAAACCGTTGTGCCTGAATCGTGCGCGGCATGCTGGAGCGATACCGGCTCACATAGGCCAGCAACGCGCCCAACACGCCGAAGATCGCGCCCGATGCACCGGCGCTGTTGAGAAGAGGATGCCAGCACAGGCTGGTGAGACTCGCGGTCAAGCCGGTAAAGAAATACAGCGCGGCAAATCGGGCGTTGCCGAAGAGGCGCTCGGCAATCCGTCCCATCTGCACGAGCACAATCATGTTGAAGGTGATATGCACCAGATTGAAGTGAATGAACATCGCGGCGAATAGCCGCCACCATTCACCATTGAGCGTGTCGGGGCCAAAATTGGACCCGAAAGCGAGCGCCGTCTGGCCACTCGTTTTGGGAAATCCACTGCCGCTGCTTACCATCGCCACGTAGACGAGCACGTTTAGCGCGACCAGCACCCACGTCACCCAGACATGCGGTGTACGCGATTCCATGCCGTCGAGGAAACGGTCCAGCCGTGTCGATTCAGCGGCAAACTCCGGGGTCATCGCCACGGGCAGTTGTGAAGCAATCGCGCGCGCATCGGATCGACTGCTCGCCCGGATCAGGATGGTTTGCAATGCACCGGGTTGAACGACAGCGTCAAAGCGGATCAGTGTGGCCGTCACGACAACGTTGTAGATGTCCCGGGTAGCGAGGCGCATATCCGTTTCGACATCGGCACCGAAAATCCGTTTGGCGCGCGCCTGAATGCGCACCTCGCCGTCTGCAAAGAGGATCGCGCCGTGGCTCTTGAACGACTTGGCGCGCCAAGTGCCGCCACCTTGACGGATACCCGAACCGTAAGCGATCTGAAACCGTTCGGTGATGGGCGGTGCTGCGGCCGTGCTCGCAACCTCGACGGCGTCGAATCCCCAATTCGGCTCTTCGCGATTCATCCCTTCCCCCGGTTGTGCCGGGCCCTGTTCGCGGACCTCGGCCTCTCTCTGATATTTAGCTCGTGGTCCATTGAACCGGACCTTAAGTCTTCCTTGATATATTACGGCGCCCAAAACGAAGCGGTGTGCGATTGCACACGAAGTTGTGCGGGATTTTCGCTGAATGCCTCGGCTTCGGCAATGCCGCGCCCAGCCAATCTGCTTGCCAGCAGCGAAACTGCGTATTCATTTTGCATATGGACGAACAACTACGGCGATCTGATGCTTCCCGGAATTAATAGTTGCCATGCTAATCATCTTGCGCTTTAATACGCCCATGTTCGATCATTGCCTTTATTTCAATTCCGTCGCGCTTGCCCGCCTGGTCGAGCGCGAATGGACCACCGTGTACGCCCGCTTTGGCCTGACACCGGCGCAAGGATTCGTGCTGCGCGTCGTGCTGGCCTCGCCGGGAAGTTTAAGCAGTCAGGTAGCCGATCTCCTCGGCATCGCCCGCCCCACCGCCACCCGTCTGATCGACAACCTTTGCGAAAAGGAATTGGTCGAACGCCGCCAGGGTGAGGCGGACGGCAGGGAATGGGGCGTCTATCCCACCCGCTCGGGCAAAGCGCTTGACCGGCCCATCAATGAGGCCAGTGCGGACATCGCCAAAGCGTTGCGCCGCAAAATTGGTCCTGATCTGTTCGAATCCACTGTCTCTGGCATGCATAACGTGAGGAAGGCGCTGGATTAAGGCGCCATTCGCTCACCGCTTTTAGCGCAGCACCAATGATTGTCTTGCTAATCAAATTCGGAGCCGAAATGGACAAGCTTGCGACAGAAGGTATGCATGCCTGCGAGGCGTCGCAACGGTATGCGTTCAGGGCAACCGAAAAACGGCACTGGGCGGTCGGCATCGTTATTACGCTGGTGGTCCTTGGACTGTTTGCAATCGCAGCCAAATTTGCGACCTCCAGCGTCCGTGCCAACACGACCCTTTGCCTTAAGCAAGCCGCAAACGACGAGCACGTTAGCCTCGAAGCGTTCTTTCAGAATCCAGCGGAACAGGGCACGTTCGTAGCGGCGATCACCGCTTGCTCACGCTAAGCGGCGTGCGGTTAGCCGACATAGTTCGCCGCCGCGCTTTGCCGCGCGCCAGGTCCGAACGTCAAAACGCTAAGCAAGGCTAAAACCCACGCACCCACACCGCCATAGAGCATTACGAGCCCGAACCCATGCACAAGCGCGGCATGCGCGATCATCCCTTGTGGATCCATTGCGGCAAGCGCTACGTTCCCCGCTGTATTCCCTTGGCTCAGCAAAGCCATATCGCCAGCAGCGACCTTTTCGGCGAGCAGGCGCAATTGCCCGCGATCCGCAGAAGCCGGCAAGACACGCGTCAGGTAAAACAGCACGCCTTCAAGAAGAATGAACCCCATCATGGCGATGTTGATGGCAAGCGTGATCAGCCTTGCACTCATATCGATCCCCGAGGCCATCCCCGCCCGGTCCGGCGAGACCGATCCGGTCGCCGTATTCGTCACCGGTGTATTGGTCAAACCCAGTCCGATGCCGCACAGGAGGCAGCCCGGCAACATGGTGAGCCAATCGGCGTGCTCCGCGCCGCTGCCGAACTTCATCAGGATGAAGCCGAGCCCGATCGTGAACATGCCAAGCGGGATCACCCTGCGGGCTTCGATACGAAGTACGAGCCTTTCGGCCAGCGGCGGAATGACCAGAGTAGGCAATGTATACGCAAGCAACGACAACCCCGCGCTCACGTTTCCATAACCGAGTGCGCCATGAAAATAGATCGGCAGATAGATCATGAACGGCCAAAAGCTGAAATTCATTCCTATCGATCCAAACAACGCACCTGAGAAACTGCGGATTCGCAGCACTGAAAAGTCGAACATCGGCCGGATGCTGCGTTTTTCGATAATCAGGAATGCGATAAAACTCAACACTGTCACCGCCATGATGCTCATTGCGGCAAGACTGTCGAAGCCGAGATCGGGGCCCTGCGTGATGTAGTAAACAAGGCCGAAGCATGCGACGGAAAGCGTGACGACGCCGGGGACATCGAGATGCTGCGCGTGCGGATCGCGCGACTCCTGCACGCCGGCAAAGACCAAAGCCAACGCAACGACCGAGACGAGAATGTGGATCAGGAAAACCCATTGCCAGTTCGAGACCGCGACGATCACGCCGCCAATGATCGGTCCGAATCCCAGCCCGATACCAAAGATGATGCCCCATGCAGCAAACGCCCTGCTGCGTTCGCGACCTTCCTGGAACTGGTGCGAAAGCACGGCCACCTGGCAGATCAGCATCGCGCCACCGCCGATGCCTTGCAGGAAGCGGCTCACGATCAGCACCGACACGCTTTGCGCGAGTCCGCAGAGCAGCGACGTAATCGCAAACAGCACGATGCTGCCGACATACATGCGCTTGCGTCCGAAGCGATCCGCGAGCGCGCCAGTTGCCATCAGAACGGTTGTGCACGCAATCGTGTACGCGTTCATGATCCATTGCATGGCTTTGAAATCGCCCTGCAACACAGTCTGAAGGGTGGGGAGAATCGTCGGCACACTCGAAATTTCAAGGCCGAACATCAATGAGGTCAGGCACACGGCCGCAAGCGCGAGCGCGTTTTTCGGAGAACGGGAGAGCGTCATGGATATCGCCGTTAGGTGGATAAAGTCCGATCGCGCGTAGATAGGTCCATTGCGCGCCGTCCTTCAAATGCGGGGCTACTCGATCCGCGCGACTTCGAGGATTAATATATCGGGAATATGATTCCCCATTGACGAGACTTTTTCCCGTTAATTATTCCTGCATGGACCCAATATGACGGACCGGCTCGATGGCGTGACGACCTTTGTCCAGGTCGTCGACGCGGGCAGTTTCACGCTTGCTGCTGAACGCATGCATCTCACGCGTTCGGCAGTCGGCAAAGTGATTACGCGTCTGGAGGCGCGTCTTGGGGTGCGTCTCCTGCATCGCACGACGCGTAGCCAGACGCTGACCGAGGCGGGTCAAGCCTATTACGACCGTTGCGTGCGGGCGCTCGCCGAACTGGAAGCCGCGGAAGCCGATCTGGAAAGCGAGCGCACCGAGCCGCGTGGCCGCCTACGCGTGAGCGTGCCGATCGCTTTCGGACATCACTGCGTCGCGCCCGTTCTGTTCGAACTCGCACGCAAGCACCCGCAACTGCAGATCGATATCTCCTTCACGGACCGGGCGGTGGATCTCATCGAAGAAGGCTTTGACCTCGCGGTGCGGATCGGCGATCTGCAGGACAGCACAAGTCTCGCCGCGCGCCGCCTTGGCGTGCAGCATATGAGCATTGGTGCTGCGCCATCGTATCTGGCGAAATACGGTATGCCTGTCGACCTCGACAACCTCCGCGGGCATGCAGGTATCGCCTATTCACGCGGCGGTGTGCTGACGCCCTGGCGCGTGCAGGACGGCGAAGGCCAGCCGCAGGAATTGCGCATCGCACCGCAACTGAGTCTCGACGACGTCCAGGCCATCGCGGGCGCCGGCATTGCCGGTTTCGGATTGGTGCAGTTGCCCTGCTGGCTGCTAACACGCTACGCGCAGACGGGAGAACTCGCGTTCGTGAGGGAACGCTGCGGCGTGGGGGCCCAGGACATCCACGCCGTGTGGCCGAAGACGCGCTATCTGCCGCTCAAGACGCGTTGCGCGATCGATGCCCTTGTTGCAGCGATTCCGGACATGATTCGCGCTTGAGGTTCGTGTTTTTAAGGCAACGCCTCGCGAATCGCCGCGAGCCACAGTCCGACTGCGTGCGCACCGGGATCAGCGAAGCCGAGCGCGCGCTTGCCGACATAGCTGGACCGGCCGAGTTTAGGGCTCATCGATGCCGTCTGTGCAGCGCCCGATGCCGCTGCGTCGACCGCGGCCTGCAACGCCGCGTCAGTATCAGCGGATTGCGCAAGCGCGGATTGCAATGCATCGACTGCCGGCAACAGCGCATCGACCATGGTGCGATCGCCGGGATGCGCGCCGCCTAGCTCCATCAGGGCCGCGACACCCGAGCCGAACGCCTCCGCCCAACGCTTCTCAGCAGGCCCGCTGGATTGATCTAGCACGCTGCCTGCGCGCAGCAACATCACAGCATAAAGCGGCCCTGAGGTGCCGCCCACCACACGGCGTACGGTCGCGGACACGGCACGCAACACGGCACCCGGTGTTGTCTCGGCCGGATAGGTGTCGATTTCATGCAGGACGCCCCGTGCGCCGCGGGCGAGGCTAATGCCGAGATCGCCATCACCCACGCGCTGATCCATCTCGGTCAACACCGGTTCCGCTTCGATCAGGCACCCGCAAACCGCTTCAATCACGTGGCGCAACCTGGATTCGCGAGCGAGTCGCGCACCGTCCGTGTCGTCTGGAGCGACCGGCACCTCCTTGACATAAGCCTGTGCCACACGGCCGCTCAATGCGGGCCACGCGGACGTGTGCGCGGCCGCATCGAGCCACGCAAGCCGCTGATCGTCGAGGCGCAATAAGGTCAGCGAAACACCCGCCATTTCGAGCGCACTCAGGAAGGTGCCGGCCCATGCGCGTTCCACGTTGATGCTGCGCGCCGCAAGATAGCGCAGCGCCGAAGCGGCGACGGTATTTAATTCGCTCTGGGGCGTGCCGCCCAGGTTGTTCACTAGCAAGGCGACGCGCGCGTCCGCTGGCAACGCGAGGTCGTTGAGGATCTTCGTCAGCAGGCGCGCGACGATGGCATCCGCCGGCTCCAGTGCGCCGCGCTCGACGCCGGGCTCGCCATGAATCCCGAGGCCCCACTCGATCTCGCCGTCAGCCAGCTCGAAGCCCGCTTTGCCTGCCGCCGGCACCGTACACGGCGTGAGCGCGACGCCCATCGTGCCGAGCATGGCTGCCGCTTCGCGTGCGGCCTGCGCCACTTCGTTTAACGGCCGTCCTTCGGCGGCAGCGGCGCCCGCAATCTTGTGAACCAGCACCGTGCCCGCCAGGCCTCGACGGCCGGCGTGCTCGCCACTCGCCGACAGTGCGACATCGTCCGCCACGATCACCATCTCCACCGCAACGCCTTCGGCGCGGGCGATCTCGGCGGCGAGGCCAAAGTTGAAGCGGTCGCCGGTGTAGTTTTTGACGATGAGCAGCACGCCCGCAGGACCGGCTACCGCGCGGATCGCGTCGAGCACGGCATCCGTTGAGGGCGACGTGAACACTTCTCCCGCCACCGCTGCGCTCAGCATGCCCGGACCCACATAGCCCGCATGGGCCGGTTCGTGACCGGAGCCGCCACCGGAGATCAGCGCGACTTCACCGCGCCGGGCTGCGGCTTCGCCGTCGGCACGCACGATGATCGTGCCGCCCTGCAGCAACGAAAGACCGGGATTGAGCGCGGCGAGTCCGTCCAGCATCTCGGGGACGACCGCGGAAACATCGTTGATGAGCTTCTTCATGTGCGTCAGCTTCCTTGTATGCCGCGCTCTTGTGCATCATGAGCCTGTGGCGGCTGGGGTTGCGAGACTGCTACGGGGATGGCCAAGGGACGGCCGCAAACGCGCCGCCGAAAACCTGACTTTACCGCGCCTTGGCGTGCAGCGTCGCATCGCGTTGCGAGGTCCGGGAAAGCGGGAGGGGAATATGCGGAAAGGTCGCGCAATCAGCGCGCAAGGAAGAACGAACCAACGAATGCAGCGAAGAACGAAACAAGACACGACAGTAGACAGAAACTGAAGCCATTGAAGCCTCAATGGTGCAGCTTCCGTCTGCGTCGATTGTGCGTTGGTAGGCTCGATTGGATTCGAACCAACGACCCCCACCATGTCAAGGTGGTGCTCTAACCAACTGAGCTACGAGCCTTTAGAGGCGCGAATTATAGAGACTCTCGTTGCGCAGCACAAGCCCCTGACGCGAGTGGATTTCGCTGGGAAATTGCGCCGCGTATGCATGGATGGTGTAATGGGCGCAACGCGCCCGAAGCCCCGGCGCAATCCACTGGAGCAGCGCTAAAGTGACTCAGAATATCTATGACGATCCGGGCTTTTTCGCGGGATACAGCCAGCTCGGCCGATCGATGAAAGGCCTGGACGGCGCGGAGGAATGGCCCGCGCTGCGAGCGCTGCTACCGCGATTGGACGGCATGAACGTGATCGATCTCGGCTGCGGCTACGGCTGGTTTTGTCGATGGGCACGCGAGCAAGGCGCCGCGACCGTGCTCGGTCTCGACGTCTCCGAAAAGATGCTGGCGCAGGCGCAAGCAAGCTCGGCAGACCCCGCGATTACCTACGCCAAAGCGGACCTCGAAGAACTCGCTTTGCCAGAGGCCAACTTCGATCTGGCCTATAGCTCGCTGGCGTTTCACTACATCGTGGACCTCGCCGGTCTGCTCAAGCAGATCCACCGCGCGCTGCGGCCCGGTTCGAGCCTCATCTTCTCCATCGAACATCCGATCTACATGGCCTCGCAACATCCGGCATGGGTCACGGATGCCGCCGGGCGTAAAACCTGGCCCGTCGACAGCTATCAGCAAGAAGGTCCGCGCATCACGAACTGGCTGGCTAACGGCGTGATCAAACAGCACCGCACAATCGGCACCCTGCTCAATCTCCTGATCTCTACGGGCTTCGCCATTGCACATGTCGAGGAATGGGGGCCCACCGATGAGCAGGTCGCCGCGTGTCCCGAACTCGCCGAGGAACGCGAGCGGCCGATGATGTTGCTGGTGTCGGCGCACCGCTAAGCGACGCGCCATACGCACATCAACCAGCCAAGGCTGGCGATCACATCTTCACCACGGTGAGCAGCGTCTGCTTGCCGCTCTTGTAGTCATACAACGAGATTGCGCCCTGCTTCAGATCGCCACGCGCATCGAACTGGGTGCGTCCCAGCACACCGACGAAATCGGAAGCGGGCATCGCCGCGAGAATGTCCGCGGCTCGGGTCGAATGCGCGCGCTTCATTGCATCGGCGATGATATACACGGCGTCATACGCGAACGGCGCGTTGAGCTGCACATGTTGATGAAAGCGTGCTTCGTAGCGTTGCTCGAAAGCGGGACCGTCGGGCATCTTTTCGAGCGGCATGCCGGCTATCGAGCACACGACGTTATCCGCGGCGTCGCCCGCGAGTTTGGCGAGCGAATCGGCGCACAAGCCGTCGCCGCCGAGCACGCGTGCACTGATGGCCAACGCACGTGCCTGCTTCGCAAACGGACCGCCGGTGGCATCCATCCCGCCGTACATGATGATGTCCGGATGCTCGCCCTTGATCTTCGTCAGAATCGAGCGGAAGTCCACCGCCTTGTCGTTCGTCGCGTCGTGCGATAGCACGGTCAGCCCGTCTGTCTTGGCCTGTTTTTCGAACTCGTTGGCAAGACCCTGACCATAGGCGGTTGCGTCGTCAACGATCGCCACGGTCTTCGCCTTCAGATCCTTCTGCGCGTAGTTCGCCAGCGCGGGCCCCTGCTGCGCGTCCGTCGCCACCACCCGGTACGCGGTTTTGAAGCCCTGTTGCGTGTAAACCGGATTGGTTGCGGAGGGCGACACTTCGACAATGCCCGCGTCGCTGTAAATCTTCGAGGCCGGAATGGTGGTGCCCGAGTTCATATGACCGACCACCGCGACGACGTGGTCGTCGACCAGCTTCTGCGCCACCTGAGTGCCTTGGCGCGGATCCGATGCGTCATCCTGCGCATCCAGTGCAAGAGTCACCTTCTGCCCGTCAATCACGAGCCCTTTCGCATTGATTTCCTCCACCGCGAGACGCGCGCCGTTTTCCGTGTCCTTGCCCCATTCGGCGTTCGGCCCGGTCAAGGGAGCGACGTGACCAATCTTGACCAACTCGTCCGCCTGGGCGTACCCCATGCCCGCCGCGGCCAGCCCACCCAGAATGCCGATCGTCGTCAAACGACGAACCTCTACGAACATGCTCATGCCGCACCCGCCATAGTGTTGGATCAACCAGGAACGCGCTATCCGCAGAGGACAGCGCGTTCGCCTACCCTGACGTATCTGCGCGTTCATCCACGTCCTTGAGAGATGGATTGGCAACGGCGATATCGTGCAAGGGTTGGAGCGAATGTAGTCAGGACGAAAAAATCGGCATTGAAGCGAACGGCCCGAAAATAGAAGAAATGCGCCAGCCCGCGCTGCACCGCCGGTACGGGCTGGCGCCCTTATACTGGCCGTATTCAACTGATGCATCCGTTTCGTCGATCAGGAAGCAGCCATGCGCAATACTGAACATGCAGTTCGCGGCGAAGAAGCGCCTGCGGGCCGCGAGCTGGTTGAACGTCTCGACCACGCCGCCGCCATGCCGGACCAGCGGAGCGGGCGCTCGAGCGCCGAACTCAACGTGGGCTTCCTGCTGTGGCCACGTTTTCCGCTGCTCTCGCTCGCAGGGTTATGCGATGCGTTGCGGCACGCCGCCGATCTCGGCGATCAAAGCCGGCCCTTGCGCTGTTCATGGAAAATCATCGGCGAACAGGATGAAGTGGTCGAAGCGAGTTGCGGTGTCACCGTGACCGTGCAAGCGGCCTTCCCCGAGGTGGAGCAATTCGATTACATCGTCGCGATTGGCGGGCTTCTGCCGCATCTCGAACATGTCAGCCCACGCTACTGGGATTATCTGCGCCAGGCGGATCAAGCTGGCATCCCGCTGATCGGCATGTGCACAGGCAGCTTCGTGCTGGCACGTGCCGGGCTGATGGGGGGGCACGTGGCCTGCGTGCACAGTTTCCACCTGGAAGACTATCAGCAGATGTTTCCGGCGCTGCGCGTCATCACGAACAGCGATTACCTGATCGACGGCAAGCGCATCACCTGCGCAGGCGGCATCTCGGTGATCGAACTCGCGGCCCGCCTGATCAGCCTGCACTGCGGGCCGGACCGCGCATCGAAGGTGATTCATCAGATGACCGTCAGCCGCCACAGCGGTGCCTCGTTTATCGAACGGCGCCGCGCGCTCGGCTACCTTTCCGTCGAAGACGTGACGGTGCGGCACGCCATCATCCTGATGGAAGAAAATCTCGAAGCGCCCCTGAACATCGCCGTGATCGCCAAAATGAGCGGCACCAGCGTGCGGCAACTCGAGCGTGCCTTCATGGCAGCGATGAACACGTCGCCCAACGAGTTCTATCGCCAGATGCGACTGCGTTACGCGCGCTGGATGCTGCTGAATACCGCCAGGCGGGTCACCGATATCGCCTATGAATGTGGCTTCGCCGACTCCGCGCACTTTATTCGCGTGTTCAAGGAAACGTATGGCGTGACGCCGGGCAAGTTGCGTACCTCGCTGGGCGCGCCGGCAACGGACGAATGACGTCGGCCTGCGCCGCCCTGGCGCTTTTCTTCTATTTTTTTGCACATCGGTGCAATTCCATCGGCTCGCTTTAAAAGTACATTCACATTCGCCACGGCGTGGCGCGATCCTTCACGCCCTGTGAATTACAGATGGAGGGCGCCTTGCGCACGTCGTGCGCGCCGGCCCTTCCAACTCCTATGAGCGAAAGACCCATGAAAGAGAAGGCCCACATCGTCGTGATCGGCACTGGCGGCACGATTGCCGGCCGCGGGGCATCGTCCGTCAACACGTCCGCTTATGCGTGCTCGGTCCTGTCCATCGACGAAGTCCTGTCCGGCATTCCGGAAGTGGCCGCCGTTTCACGCGTGAGCGCCGAGCAACTGATGCAGATCGGCTCCGAAAACTTTACGACCGAACACCTGCTGCAACTCGGCAAGCGCATCGACACGCTGCTCAGGCGGGACGACGTGGATGGCATCGTGGTGACACATGGCACCGACACGATCGACGAGACCGCCTACTTTCTGCACCTGACGCTCAAGAGTCCTAAGCCCGTCGTAGTGGTCGGATCGATGCGGCCGCCCTCTTCGCTCAGCGCGGATGGCCCGCTCAATCTGTACAACGCAATTCTTGTCGCCAGCAGCCCGGCGTCCCACGCCAAGGGCACACTCGTGGTGTCCAACGATGAAATCCATAGCGCACGCGATGTCGTCAAGACCAGCACGTTCAAGCTGGAATCGTTTCGCTCTCCCTATGGACCGTTGGGATACATCGTCGAAGGCAACCCACGCTACTACCGCGTTCCTGCACGACGCCATACGACAGAGACGCAATGGTCGGTCGACGAGATCTATCAGTTGCCGGAAGTCGGCATTGTCTATGCCCATGCCGGCATCGACGCTGCTGTCATCGAGGCCACTGCGCAATCGGGTATCCGCGGACTGATTTACGCGGCCACCGGCAACGGCAATGTCGCCGGGCATGTCGTCGGTGCGCTGCTGCGGGCAAGGCGTCGCGGCGTACAGATTGTGCGGGCCTCGCGCACCGGTAGCGGCATCGTAACCCGCAACGGCGCGCAGCCCGACGACGAATACGACTGGCTCGTCGTCGACGACCAGGTGCCGCAGAAAGCGCGGCTCCTGCTCATGCTATCTCTGAGCGACGGGCAACACAGCACTGAATTGCAGGACGTGTTTTACCGTTACTGAGGGGTACGCACGCTATCCGGCAGGAGCTCCGAGACTACGCTTCAGCGCGGCGCATCCCGCGTCCACCAGTGGCTCTATGGCCGTCTGCAATGCATCGGGCAGGAAGTCACTAATCCACACGAACTGACACCGTCCGTGGCTGTCTGGCACGATCTGCATTGACGCATGATGATGCTCGAAGTGTCCGCCCATGGCGGCATACGCGATCCGCATCCGCTCATCATCGATCGCGACGATACGCTCTCGCACCACGTTGCCGTTCGCAAACGTGACCGTGCGCACGTCGCCATCGAGCGTCACCTCGACCAGTACACCAGCGAAGACATCCGCGAGATTGCGTGAGTCGCGCAACGTTGGCCACGCGTCCAGAGGCGCGGCTTCGAGTTCGATTTCGCGGTAGATAGAGGTCATTGCACGCTTCCTTTGCCAGATCCGGAAACGCCACGATATGACGCCCGAGGGCGCGCGTCCTGGGGAAAATTGCGCTTATCATCTAGACCAATCACTCCCGACCTCTAACAGGAAGCCACGTGAACAAACCTGAATTGCAAAATGACCTGGCGGAAATTCGCGAAATCATGCGTCAGTTCGTGAGCGAGCGCGATTGGGACCAATTCCACACGCCGAAGAATCTGGCCACTGCGCTGAGTGTCGAGGCAAGCGAGCTGCTCGAACCTTTCCAATGGCTTGTCTCCGGCGACAAAAGCGAACTCGACGAAGCGAAGCTCACCGCCATTCGACACGAGATGGCCGACGTCCTCGTCTACCTCGTTCGCCTCGCCGATAAACTGGACGTCGATCTCTTTCAGGCCGTGCAGGAAAAGATGGTGCTCAACCGGGCCAAGTATCCGGCCGACCAGGTGCGCGGCGACTCGCGCAAGTACACCGAGTACAAGGATAAAAGCCGCTAAGGCCGGGCGTACACGGGTGCATTCGGCGGCATTCGCGAGCGCTAAAAAAGCACATCGACGCAACGATTGGAGACAACGTGAAATTCGACACGACAACCGTCCAGCTGGTTTTGGCTATCGCGGAGGATGGCAGCATTTCCCGGGCAGCCGACAAACTGAGCCTGGCAGTGGCGGCCGCTCCGCTAACCGACGAAAACTGGAGTTATACAAAGCGAATTATTTCTGCTCGCCGCGCCTTCAATTCTCATCGAGCCAGCCGCGGTCATTGCGCGTCGAGCGGATGCTCTTGCAGGTAGGTGCGTAGAGCGTCGTTCATGCGCGTCTGCCAACCGTCGCCGGTCGATCGGAAAGTGTCGACGATATCGGCGTCGTACCGCATCGTCACCTTCACCTTCGGGTTTTCAAGAGGCGGACGGCCCATGCGCTTCGGGGCGGACGTTTGCATATCGCTCATGGTCAGGCAGCGCGAGCAGGGCGATGCGTCATGTCGCCGCGACCGGCGAGCAGACCTTCAACCGAAATGTCTTCGTCAAGCGCGTCCCAATGCAAGCCGCCCGCGCTGATCTCGAAGTGCATCCGCTGCTCGGGCGTTGCGTGCAACAGCCGCGGGAACCACGCAAGCGGCACCCCTAGCGTGCGGCCGTCCTGAAGTTCGACCCACATCGTGTAGTCGTCGAACCGAACTTCCTTAGCCGAAGCACTCATTCCATGTCCTTTCGATCAATTCCCGGTTGGATTCAACTACTTCCGTCAGCAGCGCCTGTTCCTTCGCCGTGAAGCCATCGCACTTATTGTACCGTCAATAAGTCGGTACGCAAAGGATCCTCTTCCTGATGGCTTCCCGCTCAGGCTGCCCCGCTTCCTGATGAGGTCGTGCTGCGCGGCCGTGATCCAGTCGAACTCCACCCTGTGGTGCTTATCAAGGCGCTGCCGGTACTCGGCAGCGGCCGAGGGCGTCCCTGTGCGAGCAGCCGCTATCGACATCTGCCGGCACTGTGAACGGCGCCCCGCAAACGAATTTTTATTCAATTTTGATTGAATATTTTTCGAGGAAACTTATCGCTGCACATTCACGCTGATTCCCACCGCGTTGTGCGCCAGGCTGGACCACTAACAATCCAGGCGGGAACAGGCCATGAAACATCGTGTGCAAGAGCTAACGGGGCTGCGTGCTATCGCAGTGACGATGGTCGTCGTGGGTCATGCGCAGCGTTTGCTCGCCGGGGGCTACACCGGCCTTCTGAGGCCGCTACGGCTAGTGTCCGATGGCCGCCTGGGGGTGCTGGTCTTTTTCGTCCTGAGCGGGTTTCTGATTACCAGTATCCTGCAGGCCGAATTGAAGAGTACTGGCCGAATCAGACTCTTTCCCTTCTATGTGAAGCGGGCATTGCGCATATGGCCGGCGTTTTATACGTACCTCGCGACCATCGTCGTTCTGTCGATGATGGGATGGACCGATGTCGACCGTCGCCAGGTCATGGTCGCAGCGCTGCACCTGTGGAACTACTCCGGTTTAGGCGGCATGTCCGCCGACAACGCGCTGCATGCCGACGGCGCCTGGTACCTCGGCCATTTCTGGACCCTCGCGCTGGAAGAGCAGTTCTATTGGCTGTGGCCGCCGCTACTCTTTTATATCTGGCGGCGCGATAGCCAACGCGTCCTCCTGTTTCTGATCTTCGTGGTGCCATTGATCAGAGTGGGCACCTATTTCGCTGCACCGCAATTGCGCGGACAACTAAGCATGATGTTCCATACGGGCATCGATCCAATTCTGATTGGCTGTTTCGTCGCGCTCAACAAGGACCGCCTCGACGCCTGGGTTCGCTCATGGCCCGGCGGAACGCTTGTTCCCACTGTGATGGTTCTTGTGCTGTTTGTTCTCATGCCGATTGCCGAATCGAGGCTCGGCGGATTCTGGAGTGCCACTTACGGGACCACGCTCGAAGCTGCTTTGGTCGGGTTGGTGATCGTAGTCCTCTACTTCCAGAGCGATTTCTGGTGCTCCCGCCTATTGCGGACACCGCCGTTCGTTTTCATTGGCACAATCTCGTTCAGCCTGTACCTCTGGCAGCAACTCTTTGCGAACGCGAACCTGCCAATCGCCCATGCATTCCCGCTTGGCATTCTGGAGGCCGTGGCGGTGGCAACCGCCAGCTACTATTTCATCGAAGCACCCTTCCTGCGCCTCAAAGACCGCGTCGCGAACCGGTTGAGGCGCCTGCCTGTAAGCGACCCGGTTCTGCTGACTCCTACGTCTGACGGCATCGGGCCAAAGGCGGTGGAATAGGAACGACAACCGGCGTCCACGCACTGCGTTTTTTATTTACCAACGCGCAGGCATATGAAACTTGCCTTGCCTGCCGGATTTTTCCACCGCAGCGATCAATTCCTGTGCGGCGGCAGAGGTCGTATTGGCGAACGCATAGAACTGCACATTGGGCAGGGCCGGCACGCGCTCGATCATGGGTTTCTGCGAGCGGGGTTTTTAATAGCGTAAGCTGCAAGGTGTCCGATCTGAAAGGAACGCACCCTTGCGCCCTCTAAAATCAGGCAAAATGAGGAAAAACTCCGAGGCGTGTCAAGGTGCTAAATCGATCGTTATCCGCGGACTCCCAGGAATCGCTTTCCCGCGATATCGGCGTAGTCGCCCGTATAGGGGCGGTCCCGTCCATTCTGCAGATGATTTGCGACGAGACAGGAATGGGGTTCGCGGCCGTGGCCCGGGTCACCGATGAGACCTGGATGGCCTGCGCCGTCCAGGACAACATTTCGTTCGGGTTGAAGCCTGGCGGCAAACTGGACTTGCGCACCACCCTGTGCTTCGAATCACGCGCGGCGCGTTTGCCCATCGTGATCGATCGTTTTACCCAGGACGCGACCTATTGCAACCATCACACCCCCGCGATATACGGACTGGAAAGCTACATTTCGGTGCCGATCATCCTGCCCAACGGTGACTACTTCGGCAACCTGTGTGCAATTGATCCCCGTCCGGCAAAAGTCTCCGAAACCCGCATTGTGCGGATGTTCGAGGTGTTCGCGCAACTGATCGCCATGCAGATAGACAACGAGCAGCGCCAGTGGTCGACCGAGGCGCAACTCATGGACGAACGTGAGACGGCAAGTCTTCGGGAGCAGTTCATCGCTGTGCTGGGCCACGATCTGCGCAATCCGCTGGCTGCCGTCGATGCCACGGCTGAGCTGCTCACTCGTAATCCGAGCGGGCTCGACCTGGTCGCCGTGGGAATGCGCCTGAAAAGAACCTCTGCCCGCATGGCGAGGTTGATCGACGACGTGATGGACTTCGCGCGCGGGCGGCTTGGAAAAGGCATCCCGGCAGCGATCGGACCCGCCGACGACCTCGCATCAGTTCTTCGCGCGGCCATCGGCGAGCTGTGCGATTCGAATCCGTCACGCGTCGTGCGCAGCGAGATTGCGATTCAAGGCACGGTGCAGTGCGACACCGTTCGTCTACAGCAACTGATCTCCAATCTGGTCGGCAATGCGCTTGCGCATGGTTCGCCGGATGTCCCGGTTGTCGTGGACGCGAGGACCGAAGCTGGACAACTCGTGGTGTCGGTCACCAATGGTGGCTCACCGATCGAGCCACACCTTCTACCGAAGGTTTTCGAACCGTACTGGCGCCCGCCCTCAAGCACGCCCGGCGGCGGCTTGGGACTTGGCCTGTATATCTGCAAGAAAATCGTCGAAGCGCATGGCGGAACCCTAGAGGTGTGCTCGAGCGCCGAACTGGGTACCTGCTTCACGGCTCGTCTACCGGTCGGCTAAGGCGCGCCAGCGACCGACGCCTATCCTCCCAAAAGACTCGTCGCTCGCCTTGCGTCTGTGCGTCTTTACAGATAGCTGCAGACGTAGTCGAGCGTGTCGATCACGTCGATATCGAAGCGGCTCTTGCCGGGCACCGAGAACGACTCACCTGCGCCATACGTCTTCCACTCGTCGCTGCCTTCGAGGCGGATACGGCATTGGCCGGCCTGCACTTCCATCAGTTCCGGCGCGTCAGTGCCGACGTTGAGCGTGCCAGGCAGGATCACGCCGAGCGTCTTGCGCGAGCCGTCGGCGAAGAGAACGGTATGCGAGACACACTTGCCGTCGAAGTAGACGTTGGCGCGTTTGATAACGGAAACCTGATCGAATTGCGTTGCGGCCGTCATGGCGGTCTTCCTATGGGTCAACGTGAATGGATGCGTTGGCGCCGCCTCGCAGCAGCGAGAGATGAGCGATTCGAGCGAACCGCACACGCAGGCTTTCGGGTAGGCGCCAGCCCGCCATCATACAGGCAGCCAAAGGCGCCACTCGCTGACGATCAGTCAACCGGGCACCAACGACCCGACTCCGGGCACACCATTGCAGGCTCGCCGTTCATCCGGACTTGCTCTTCATCCAGTTGCAGAGCCTCTGCAGGGGCGACGTCGAAGGCAACCTTTAGTGCGTTCGCAACGTGGGCATCTTCGATGGGAAGCTCCCAGGTCAAAAACATCTGGACGCAATCCTTGTCTGGCGCGAACTCGGCCACGTTAAAACCACTGCTGCCGCGCTGAATGACGCCATGAGGCTGGCCGGTATCGAATATCAACACCGTTCCCCGGGTCAACCGAATGCGCTTGCCCAAAGAGGGAAAATGCACGTCCAGCCCCTTGTCCTCGCTTAAGAAAAGATTGCAGAAGGCCGCACCGCCATATTGCGCACCGTCATGGTGATACCTCGCGCCGCGGCAGGCCATGAGGGCTACGTCGCTTGAGGCCAGCACCCCGGGCAGCCCAAGCGCGCCAGTCCAATCGGACACCGCCTGCACACAGCGCGTGTACTCCGGCCAGCGCGCCCGCGCTCGCGCCAGAGGCATGACCTCGACGTCACCGGGCTCGAGATCCATGCGCGTCGCGATCTCCCTGTCCCAATCAGCAAGCAGACGTGCAGAGGGCATTGGGACGTCGACGGTGCCCGACAGCACGATGTCGCTCACGCGTCGACTGCGGATCGCGTCGCCGCTCCAGAAATATGAGGTCAGCATGTCTCGCACTTGATGCGGTTGAGGGGGGCGGAGCTGCGCCGCAAATATTAAGGATTTCTTCACCTGACGTCCATTGGCGTCCCAACGCCACAGTCGCAGCATGTGTTCACGCGCCTGCATCACGCGCCAAGCCGGTTTGCGGTCACAGCGCCGGAATACTGCCCCTTTGCCCCTTATCGGCAATTACGAACCTTCTCCGGAGTCACGCAAAATGAAAACCCTTCGAATCCTCGCGATCAACGCCATTGCTCTCTTCTGCGTTCAGGCTTTCGCGCAAGAGGCCTCCACGCCAGCGCAATCCTCTCAGGACGCCGCGGCGCTCTCGGTGGGCGGCTCGATTGCGCCCCAGACCGAAATGGGGGCGCCGACCGGAAAAAGCCGGGAACAGGTCTATCGCGAACTCGTTCAGTCACAAACGGACGGCGAGGCCGCAGCCATGCGAGACGTATTCAAAGGCGGGCGCTGATTGCCTGCTGCGGGCGCTTCCCAGTGGCTTTACAGAACCGCTGGGAAGACAGTCGCGCTCAATAGCCGATGCGCTTTTCGATGGTGCGAAACTGCCCCGATCAGCGCCGACACCGCGCCCGCGCGCTCCGGAAAAATGCCTAACGCACCGGCAATCTAGTTGGCCACGATGAAACCGGTCGCAGAGATAAACAGAAACCGCAGAGATAAACAGAAACAGCGGTATCACGAGACCCATCAGGCCGCCCCAGTCAGTGCGTGCATCGACGGCAAGCAGCATGCCAGCGAGCGCGGCACTGACGGTTCCGATCCGCATGAGGCGGTCGCTGCCGAGTCGTCTCACCAGCCCCGAGTTGAGCAGATTCGTGATCATGATGCCGACAATGCCCGCACCGAACAGCAGGCCGTAAAACTGCGGCCGCTGGCGGCCATCGCCAGTCCGATGTTTCCGGAGTTCACCTTTCGGCCCCGCCGGCAAAGCTGGCCACCGTCACGTATATATTGCAGGGCGAATTTACGGGTTTTGCGCTTGCCGCTACTGCGGCGTTTGAGGCTGCGCCTGCTGATTCTGAGCTTGGGCGGTGTTCTCCTTCGCCTTCTTGCTGGCCATGTGATGGCCGACAGCGCAGCCCCCTGCGGCGCCAGCCACTGCGTGACCCTTGCCGACAAAGTGTCCGGCTACTCCACCGGCAGCCGCACCCTTCATACATCCTGCCGCGTTTGCTTCGCCCGCAATTGCCAGTGACACGATGCATGCAAGCAGCCCGATAGCTTTGGATTTCATTTCGCTTCCTCGTTCGTTGGATCGATGTTGATCTCGGTGTTAAAACCCGCAAGTTCCGTTCCAACCAGGAACAAGGTCGACACGTTCGACTCGCTCATCGAGTCAACACAACCGAACGGGCGCGCCGATTTTTGGCGAATTGCAATCAGCGGACATCGCGACTATCGTGAAAGCGTCTCCTCTCCATATCTCATCCAGATGTGGACTTACCCGCCGCAAGGCGGGTATTTTTTGAGCCCCCGCACAAGCGCCCTTCCACACTAGCGAGTGACGATCGAGTGACGGTCGCCACCGTGCCGCTTCCCTACCGGCGCCAAAACCACCTCGCGTGCTGCACCGCACGCCGCATTGCGACGGCATCCCGGTGCGTTCTTGATGCAACGCCACACGCATCTCCCCGCATGCTGCCGCGCCTGATGCCTGGGGCAAGTCCCTAGCGCCGTTTAGCCGGGCATTACCCCTCTGCCGATTGCTCCACCTAAACTTGAATCACAAGGAGGGGACACGGTAATGGCCAAATTAATCCATACGATGATCCGTGTGCAGGATCTCGATCGTTCGCTGCAGTTCTACCGTCAGGCGTTCAATCTCGAGGTGTCGCATCGACTCGACTTTCCGGAATTTACCCTCGCCTATCTGCGCAACGCTGAGGCCGAGGCGGAAATCGAACTGACCTGGAACAAGGGGCGCCCCGAGCCCTATACGCACGGCGACGGCTACGGCCATGTCGCGTTCTGCGTCGACGATGCCAAGTCCGAGCGCCAGCGTCTGGTCGATCTCGGCTTGACCCCAAACGACATGCGCGAATTTCGCAACGACAGCGGCGAATTGCTAGCCCGCTACTTCTTTATTCAGGATCCAGACGGCTACAAGATTGAAGTCCTGGAGCGACACGGCCACTACCAATAAAGCAATCGCCGCGAGCTCCAATTCGAATCACACCAAGGAGACAGAGATGAATACAAGGGTGATCCCCATCACGTCCGACCCCACGGACCACACCGCACATGCAGGACACGCGGTATCGGCTGCATTGAAAATCCCCCTCACCCGCCGCGAGTTGCTGAAGGGGACGGGCGTCATCACAGGCACGCTAGCGTTCTCGTCCATCTTCGCAGCACTCGCGCCCAGTCGTGTCTGGGCCGTCGAACTGCAGGGACTCGACAGCCATCAGGGCGAGGTGATTCTCGCCTTCACGCGCCAGGTCTATCCGCATCCAACGCTCGATGACGCGGTGTATGCGCTCGTCGTCAAGGATCTGGATGCAAAGGCACGCAAAGACCCGGCCGTCCAGCAGCAACTCGCGAGCGGCGTCCAGCAACTGGATGCGCTCGGCGGTTCGAACTGGGCCAAACGCGACCCTGCCGCTCAGGCGCGCGATGTCGAATCGATGGCGGGGACGCCATTTTTCAGCACCGTGCGCAGCACCGCTGTGGTTTCGCTGTATAGCAATACGCTCGCCTACACGCATTTCGGCTATGGGGCGTCCGAGGGTGACGGGGGTTATCTGTACAAGGGGTTCAACAGTCTGTCATGGCTGCCCAACCCACCCGCTGCAGACAGCGGCCCGATTCCTTCGGATAGCTAACTTGGGAGACAAGTCATGGCTCAAGACAACAACAAGGTGCGGTTTTCCCACAATGACGACCGTGTCGTCGTGATCATCGGTTCGGGCGCTGGCGGCGGCACGCTTGCGAACGAGCTCGCGCAGAAAGGGGTCAACATCGTCGTGCTGGAAGCCGGCGGATTGCATACTCAAAGCGATTTCGTCACGGACGAATGGGGCTCCTTCCAGATGCTGTCATGGCTGGACAAGCGCACCACCTCCGGCACCTGGCGCGTCGCCAAAGACTTTCCGAATCTGCCCGCCTGGATCTGCAAGACCGTGGGCGGCACAACGACACACTGGGCCGGTGCGAGTCTGCGCATCCGTCCATACGAATTCAAGGCAAAAACCACGTATGGCGACATCAAGGACGCCAGCCTGCTCGACTGGCCGCTAACGCGCGAAGAGCTCGACCCGTACTACGACCGCGCCGAGAAGAAGATGGGCGTGACGCGCACCAACGGCTTGCCCGGTTTGCCGGGCAATAACAACTTCAAGGTGATGTCGGCTGGGGCGATGAAGGTCGGCTACAAGGAGTGCAATACCGGGCACATGGCGATCAACAGCATCGTGCGTGACGACCGGAGTCACTGCTTCCAGCGCGGTTTCTGCTTTCAGGGCTGCCGCACCGGCGCTAAATGGTCGACCCTGTACACCGAATTGCCGCGCGCGCAGGCCACCGGTCATATGGAGTTGCGCACGCAAGCTCAAGTGGTTCGCATCGAGCACGACGCACGCGGCAGAGCGAAAGAAGTGGTGTACTACGACAGTGACGGCAAACTGCAGCGCCAGAAGGCTCGCATTGTTGCGGTAGCGGGCAATTCGATCGAAACGCCGCGCCTGTTGCTCAATTCGCATTCGGGACGGTTTGCCGACGGACTCGCCAACTCGTCCGGCCAGGTGGGACGAAACTACATGCGTCACACGACGGGTTCGGTGTATGCGGTGTTCGACGAGAAGGTCGACATGTTCAAAGGCACCACGATGGCCGGCATCATCGAGGACGAAGCGGTGTTCGATCCAAAGCGCGGCTTTGCGGGCGGCTACCATATGGAAACCATCTCGCTGGGTTTGCCGTTCTATGCAGCGTTCCTCGATCCGGGTGCGTGGGGTCCAAAGTTCACGCAGGCCATGGACCAGTATGCTTATACCGCTGGCATGTGGATTGTCGGCGAAGACATGCCGCGCGCAACGAACCGCATCACGCTGAATAGCGACGTCAAGGATCAGTATGGCCAGCCGGTTGCCAACGTGCACTTCGACGACCATCCGAATGACGAGGCAATGCGCGAACACGCCTTTACGCAGGGCTCAGCGGTGTATGCGGCGGCTGGCGCGAAAACGGTGTACCGCGTGCCACCCTATCCTTCGACGCATAACCTCGGCACTGCGCGTATGAGTAGCCGGCCCGAAGACGGCGTATGCAACAGCTATGGGCAAACGCACGACGTCTCTAATCTGTTCGTCTCCGATGGCAGTCAGTTCACGACCGGTGCCGCCGAGAACCCTACCCTGACGATCGTGACGCTGGCGATCCGGCAGGCCGATTACATCACCGGGCAGATGAGCAAACGTTCGATCTGAGTCTTCAAGAGGAAAAGTGCCATGTGTGGGATCTACATTAACGCCGATCCGATTCTGTACGAGTCGCGTACGCGGTCGCTCCGGATCCACGGCGTCATCACGACGGTGCGGCTGGAAAATCTGTTCTGGGACGTGCTTCACGAGATCGCGGGGCGCGAGAGCATGACCACCAGCCAGTTCGCGGTGAAGCTGTACGATGAACTGATCGCGCTGCGCGGCGAGATGCCGACCAACTTCGCGTCGTTTCTGCGCGTCTGCTGTCTGCGTTATCTGTCCATGCGCGCGGCCGGCGGCACGAGTACGGCTGAGGTCTCACCCGAGCCTGCCACAGCAAACGAGATCAGGCCGCGTATCCTCAAGACGGTCTGACTTCAATCTTTCACGCAGGAATGCGCCCTCTGCGACCTGGGCAACGTGCCAGTCAGGAATCGCCATCGGGGTCCAGCTTGTCAGGGCTCAACGATCCCGGTGACATCTCAGCCACCGCGCTGGTAGTGTCAACTGGACGCCGGATCGCAGAGGCAGGCCTCGCCAACCGTTCAGATTGACCGGGATACCGGCCTTCTGTGAACAGCCGGTGCTGCACGGCCGAATGGTAGCCGCGCAGCTGTTCCGGGAGGACCGTGTCGGTTTCCTCCGCGGACATGCCGGTGGCAGCAAGGGGCGTGGCAACGTCGTGCGCCATGGTGGCCGCGAGAAGGAATGGGCGCATCAGACCGTGGCGAGCGATCGTGAAGCCAAGGATGCCCAGCCCTGCCGCGATGAAGATAACGCCCGGTGGATAGAACGTGTAGCCATAATTCACGGCATAGTCCACAGCCGCGAGCGAATACAAGCACAGGCTAAGCAGGCACAGGTCGAGAAGCTCGCGCCTCGCCTTGCCGCGGACCTCGCGCCGCGCCGTCACCAGCAACCAGCCGCTTCGCCACGCGAGGAAGATAGTCTGCAGGACGTGGACGGGATGCAGAGGGCCAGCCTTGGGATAGGGCCCAAAAAAATACATCCTGAAGCCGGCCACCACCTCGTCGCCCGTGAGCAACAGAATGGCCAGCAACGCGCATAGGCCGTAAGAAACGAGCAAAAGACGGTGCTCGCCTCGTCGCCCAGCCACTTCGGTGACGAAGTGATAAAAGGTCGTCGGCAAAAACAGAATGAACAGGTAGCCCACTTTGACAAGTACACCGGCGACGTCGGCACTGGTGGTCTGAAACAGGACCGCCCACGTGCCCTGCCAGAAACAGGTGGAGATGCACATCAGCGCGAAGGGCGTGGACAGACGGGTCACGCCCCCGGTGACCAGCACGTATAGCCCGAACCCCAAAAATAATACGGACACGAAAGCAGGCAATATCGAGTACATGGCGCTCTATTGGCGTGTTCGCTTTTTATTGGTCGTGGTCGTTCAAAGGCAGCCACCACGACAAATCAAACCTGGTCCGTCATGGGCCGCGGCACAGATCGTATCACCCGGGTCGTTATAATCGACCGCAAAACCCGCCGCCTACCCCAGCCAGGCATTTACAGCAGCGTATTACAGTCACGTGGTGGAAAGGTAACTGTCAATATTGACAGGCAATGACAAGGCGAGCGGTTTTTACGTCATTCGCCGCCATTCTGAACGGAGATTGAAAACCGGCGCGATTTTGTTTATAAGTGAACTCTGGCGTGGTTTATATCAAAAAGCGCAGCAAACTACGGGTCCGGCCGCCAGTCTCGTGTTCTACGGTCATTTACACGTGAATCAGCAGCAACCCGTTAAGCACATGCCCGGAAACAACTACAGAGCCAATAGGCAAGAACGGATGAAGGTGTTTTGGCGAGGGTTTTATAGTGGAACTGCACCTGTTCGCTGGATCGGCAGCGACCCACTGCAACTCGACGTCGCTACGGGGAGGTGATGATGGACCCACGCTTTCATGATGCTTACCAGCGCTTTCTCGCTGCGAAAGACGAAGATCAGCTGTTCCAGCAGATCGCGTCGTTCGCGGCACAGCTCGGGTTCGAATACTGTTGCTATGGAATCCGGATGGCGGTGCCTGTATCGAAACCGGTGGTCGCCATCTTTGATACCTACCCGGAAGGGTGGATGGAGCACTATCAGCAGAGCAGCTTTCTAGACATTGACCCCACGGTCCGTGCAGGCATGCGCGGTTCGGAACTGATTGTCTGGCCGGAATCCCCGGACGGCGACGCGAAACGGCTGTGGGCCGACGCCCACGATTTCGGACTGAAAGTGGGCGCCGCCCAATCGAGCTGGGCCGCGCAGGGAGCGTTCGGCCTTCTGACACTGTCCCGCCCCGCTGATGGATTGAAGGAAACCGAGGTCGATTCGTTGACGCTTCCGATGAGCTGGCTCGCGAACGTATCGCATACGCTCATGAGCCGCTTCCTGATGCCTGTCCTCGCGCCCGAAAGTGCCGCGACACTGACCCTGCGTGAACGCGAGGTGCTGTGCTGGACAGGCGAAGGAAAGACCTCGTACGAGATCGGGCAGATCCTGAATATCTCCGAACGCACCGTCAATTTTCACGTCAACAACGTGCTGCTGAAACTGGCTGCGACCAACAAGACACAAGCGGTCGTCAAGGCGATCGCAATGGGGTTGATCTATACCACTTGAGCGACCTGAGGCGCTTGCGAGCACCGCCTGAGAGCGGTGCTCGCCGCTGCTATCACGGCGTAAAGTATTGCCGCCGTTGATGCTGGTCCTGATGCGCCGGGAACATGGTGGCGTAGAACTCAGTCCAGCCGCCCATCCGCACCCGCACGAGATCGTAGCGCTCCGGATCCTGCACCGCGGCCTCGTAGGTCGAAAGGTCAGCGCAAGTCAGCGTGATGAGGTTGGAGCCTACCTCACCGCGCGCATAGGCCTTGATGAAGCGCCGTAGATCCTCTAGCGGAAAGGACTCCTCGATATTCATGTCCACCGGCGAGGCGTTGGACAGACCGTATTCGACGCTCTCCGATTGCCAGCTCTTCATGGCCTGATAAATATTGCGGAACGCAGGCGATGGCGGAAGGTCCTGAGCAGCAGGCGAAGGCGACAGGTCCGAGGCGATGGGCATGCCGTTGCGCCGGCCATCGGCCGAAGCGCCACACGCGGCGCCATCTCCCACATAGCCCTCGAAGGTGCCAATACCTGGCGTCACCACAAACTCGAAGCCACCGTAGTTCTGGGCGATGGCATCCAGCGTGGGTTTAAGCGCCGGCGATGGCTGGCGAATCGCGTCGACGCACAGGCTCACCAGGTGTTCGAGCAACCAGTCGCCGAGTGCATTGACTTCGGCGTTGCCGCTACCCCACTTCGGCAACGACAACGCAGCCTGGCGGAGTTCCTGATAACGCCGGCCGCGTTCAGCGGAATCTGCCGGCCCCAGAAGCTGGTTCTGGTACGGCTCGATCATCGTATAGCCCCAGTCGTTGATCAGACAGTCGACCAGTTCGGGCAACGTAGTCAAAGCGCTGGCCGGATCGAATACGAGCTTTTGAATCGCGTAGAGCGAGTCGATCGTGTTCGATACGCTGACGCACAACGGCGCGATGATATGAAAGCGCGCGCCGCCGTTGGTCAGATCGCGTCCCTTCTCAACGCAGCCGTCTATCAGGACGGAAAGCAGCGGACTCGGGCAGATGTCGGCGAGGTTGCCATACGCGCCCAGGATCACGTTGTAGCTCTGAACGACGAGCCACTCCAGTTGCTGCAAAAAGATTGACTGCAACTGCTCAAAACTTTTGATTTCCGCGGCCGGCGGCGAGCGAAACGTCTGTTTCAGACCGCGCAGATACTCCGGCCCCGCAGCGCTATAGGTGGCGCCCTGGTTGATCGTCTGCTCGAGCGCGAGCAGTGGCGTGACGTTGTTGAAAGCAAACTCGGACGCACCGGCCAGCATCGGTTCGTAGCAGCCGTCCGCGGCGTAGTTGCGCGACCAGCCGCGGCTCACTTCCTTGCCTGAACGGAACAGCGCTTCGCACAACTTGTCGTCGTTATAGAGGATCGGTTGGGCACCGCCGGCGAGAATCGCCTTCGCGGCTTCGTCCAGCAGTTCATCCGGCATGTCCTTATAGACGCGCAGCGACAGCGTCGGCGCATTGACCGGAATCCGTCGCGCCGCTTTCAGACACAGCAAAGTCACCGGATTGGCGCCGCCCTCGGGCTGCTCACTATCGTTAGGCAGATAGCCGCCCACTGTGATCTGCTGCACCCATTGATTGATCCCGCCGCCTTGCGGAAAATTACCACCGAGTCCGCAGACTGCCGTGGTGCCGTAGCTGACGTAGTCATAGATGAACGCGCGATTCACGAATGCATTTTCGCCGATCTTGATGAACAGGCAATCGACGATCTCCTGGGCCCGAACCGGGTCCGGCGACTCGCGCTGAAGCAGCGGCCAGAGAATCTGATCGAGACGGCCGAGCGAGGTCAATTCACCGACGAGATGCAGACAGCAGTGGTAAGAGAAGATCAGTTGGACGGCATCATGGAAGGTGTTGGGCGCTTCGTCCACGAGGCGCCGCAGGCGAGCGGCGACCTCGCGCATGTTGGCCGCGTCAGCTGGGTTTGCGGCTTTAGTAGCAGCGGCGTCTGCGAGCTGCGCCCAGTTGCGCAGATAGTCCTGCACGCCGAGCAGCGACCACAGGGCCGATTCGTAGAAATCCCCCTCCGCACTTTGCTGCTGGGCACGCGCTGACGACAACTTGTCCTGCAACTGCGCGACGAGCCGCCCGAGCCCCTGTTCGACGAGGCGCTGATAGTCCGGCACCACGTGCCCCATGGCCGACCATTCGTTGAGCTCACCCTTTAGCCACGCGGCAAGGGTTTCATCCTTGCTCAGATACGGGACGACCTCCTTGCCACGGCCCAAGGTGAAATCGGGGATGACGCCAACGATCAGTTCTCGCGCGTCGATCCGCAGCAGGTCGTTATCGCGTGCGATGGCCGACTCCGATGACGACAGTAGATGAGCCAGCGTCTTGCGGTTGGCGAGTCCTTTGCGCAGCGGGACAGCGGCGCGTAGCACGGCGCTTTCGCTGTAGTCGACCAGATGGTCCAGATGAGGCAGGCGCGGGAAATCCCGCCGATCCACCCAGCCGTCGCGCCAGTGCGAAAAGGTTCGCCCCATCAGGCTGAGCAGACGCTCGCTGGGCGGGTCGCCGCCGATGTAGCGACCCGTTGCCATCTGATGCAGGTAGTCCTGCGAGTTGTAGAACAGATAGCCGTTCGCGCTGCGGACCTGCCAGTGCGGATCTTCGTAGACATCGTCAGGGCCGCTGACGTGCGGCACTTCCAGTTCGGCCGCCGCAGGGATGTACCAGTACGTGCCCCCTACTCCCTGGACCACGCTCATCAGGCGATCTACCGGACGGTCGGGACAGTCGCCCAGCAGATGGGCGAGAATTTTCTCGAACCGCTCCTGCTCGTTGCAGAATGCGACGAACATCAAGCCCTCCTCCCGTCCCGCGTGACCTGCCGATGCGCCGAAGGGAAGCGCCTGGCGCAGCAGCTTGCGGTTGTCGCCGTTGCTGTCGAGGACGTGGGCCCGATGGATATGCGAATGCGTGGCGTATTCCGGCAGCACGGTGCCGTCGGGATTGCGGCCGATCATCTCATCCTGGGTGTCGGGGGCTTGCGAGGCGATGGATGTCCAGTCGAACAGAAACTTCTGCGTGAACCCGAAACAGGCACCGCGATACGGACCGTCGATCAGGATGTCTTCGGTCAGGCTGACGGGATCGTTCGGGTTGGTGATGCCATCGAGATAGCGTCCACCCATCACGCGCCCATCGGGACGCTTGCCCGCGACGACGACGTCTATCTTCTCGGCGAGCGCCTCCAGCCTGGGCATAACCGGAGCGAGGAGCCGTGCCGCCGTTTGGTGGTCGGGCGCCTTCACGTACAGCAACACGTCACCGCCGGTGTTGCGAAACTTGACGCCGTGGTCGAGCACGGCGGTGTGGATGGGGATGTGCCGCTCGTTCCACTCGCCCCAAAGCGCCGGCGCGAAGGCGGCGACAAGACCGCTGCCGTTGCCACGAGCATCGATTGCGGCACTGAGATCTCGGATCAGACCGAGTACGGCCTCGCGAGAAGCCGGGTCGCGGCTCTTGAGATAGATCGTCAATATTTGCCCGAACACGGCGCGCATCGGCAAACCGCGTTGTGCGCTTTCTAGTGTTGCGTCAATCGTCATTGCAAAGTCCCCGTGTGTTTGTACGCCGGTCGTGCGGATTATTTATGTCGCAACAAAACCATCGCCCGTCACGCTAAAGCGATGTCAGAAAAACTGGATGTGGGAGGGTGTTCTACGAATTGCGTCAGATGACATCGAATGACTTCGCTCCGGGCGCGTCATTCGGGGCCGAGTGCGTTATCTGCAGCGGTCGCGCGCCAGCAAGGCAAGCCGCGACCGGGCGACCAGTTCCTGGTCATAGTTGGACAGGCAACCATTAAGGTTGCGCGTGACGGGGAACGTCGCCACCCCGCGGACGCCCGTGCCTCCCGACTGCAGCGAATCGGGCAGCTCACGTGAGAAGTGGATGACCCGCGAGTTCGTGCGCGTGATTTGCAACTCCCCCTCGTCGACCAACGCGCGCAGCATCCCCAGAACGGTTACGCGCGAAACGGAAAACAATTGGGCCAGTTGCGTCGCCGTGTATTTGTGCCCGCATTGCATGCGGTTTAGTAGCGCGATCTTGGTCAGTGTCATGGAGCCTCGAATCCGTTTGGTATCGATACGGGCGTGTTTTTACAAAACACCAACAGCGGCGCGATGTGCGCATTCCATGTTGCGGCAGGCCCGTCGTGACGTTTGTCGCGCGGGCCTGCTCGTCTTTTTTGTGCTCTCAGGTTCCAGCAGCCTTTGGTAAGGCTTAAAACTTTTCTTTGCGCCGTGCGGGCACGGCGCGGGTTCGTGGGCGGTTGGTGGGTTTGGTGGCGTTCCTCGCCCGCCTACCGATTCACGAAGTCCGATTATGCGTGACGACTATTTGGGAGATAACTGTCAGAAATGACAGTATCGGTGGCGGGGTGGAAATGGTGTGGGGTGGGTCTGGGGTGGTGAGGGTGAGTTGCGGTGGGTGGCTTTTCCGCACTCGTCAACTGTCAAGCTTTCCGGTTGCTTTCTTGTGGTCGCTGCTGTTCGTGCGCGATACTGGCCGGTCCGACGAGCGATCGCAACGGTCGAAAG
Organism: Paraburkholderia sp. EB58; assembly: GCF_050436665.1. Lineage (NCBI taxonomy): Bacteria > Pseudomonadati > Pseudomonadota > Betaproteobacteria > Burkholderiales > Burkholderiaceae > Paraburkholderia > Paraburkholderia sp. EB58. The sequence goes on from NZ_JBNDMQ010000001.1 coordinate 384,395, forward strand.
ATGGTCTTCCGTGACTTATTTGGCAGCGGCAGGTTATCGGCCTGAGCCGCCGTTCAGGCGACGATGTGGGTAAGGCATCTGTAGATCAGTCTCCTGCCGTTCAAACATCGATGGCGGCCAATGTCAGGTCCCAATCTCAGCGAACGCGTGCTGCCGCCCCTTCTCGGCCACTCGCGTTTCTCCGAAGCGGACACTCCGGAAGCTACATAGGTCGCGTTGGTGGTCGTGTACCTAGCAATCGGCGCGCGTCAAGGTGGTTGTCGCCTCGGTTAAGCAGCACGAGGCTGTTTATCTGCCATGTGCGAGTTCATCGCGACGACTGATTCGCGTTCAGGGTTGAGCGTCACAGCACCGACTGGCGTCCAGTTGCGCGTATGGCGCGACCAGCGTGCCGGATTGCGTTCGCGCGCCGTCTCGTACAGTGCGTGACGCGCCGCGAGGATGACGTGATCGTCGCCGGCATGGCGCTGCGCCGGACTCACGTAGCGGATGCCGCTGTGACGATGCTCGAAGTTGTACCAGTGCACGAACGCGGAAGCCCAGGTACGGGCTGCGCTCAAATCATCGAAACCCGTGGCCGGGAACTCCGGCCGGTACTTCGCGGTGCGGAACAGCGCCTCGGCGTAGGCGTTGTCGTCGCTGACCCGGGGTCGCGAGTACGAGGGTTTGATGCCCAGCCAGTGGAGCATCGCCAACACCGTGGTGGCCTTGAGCGTGGCACCGTTATCACCGTGCAGCACCGGTCTGGCCTCAAGGGCTGCAATGTCTTCAGCGAGTGCCGTGCGACGCACCAGGTGAGCAGCATGTTCGGCAGCGTCGCTGTCGTGCACCTCCCAGCCCACGATCTTGCGGCTGTACAGGTCCAGGATCAGATACAGGTGGAACCATCGACCGGTTACGGTTGCAGGTAGATAGGTCATGTCCCAACACCAGACCTGGCGCGGCGCCGTGGCGATATGTGTGGTCGGCGGCCTGGTGGTCGCAGGAGCCCTGGCCCTGCCGCGACGGCTCATTTGCCCATGCTCGCGCAGCACGCGTGCAAAGGTCGATTCGCTTGCGATGTACACGCCTTCGTCAGCCAGCATCGGCACGATACGCGCCGGCGGCATATCGGCAAAGCGCGGCTCGTTGGCCACGCGCAGCACTTCAGCACGCTCGGCCAGGTTCAGCGCATGCGACGGAAGCGGGCGCCTCGCCCCGGGCCTGGCGTCGCCTGTAACGAGCCCCTGCTGGGCTTTCCAGCGCTGCAGGGTACGCACATCGATCCCGGCCGCCTCGCAGGCCAGACGCAACCGTGCGCCAGCCAGATTTGCCGAATCGATTTCCCGGGCCAGCCGCTGGCGATCTTCGAGGCCGATCATTCGTCCTCGCCCTTGTCCGTGTTGAAGATCGCCCCGAGTTTTTTTGACAGTACCAGCAATGCTGCTGCCTCGGCCAGCGCCTTCTCCTTGCGCCGCAGTTCGCGTTCGAGCTCCTTGATGCGGCGCTGGTCCTGCTTAGTCTGCTGTGGACTGGCACGGGCCTCTTCGGGCTCGGCCAGCGCCTGCGTGGCCGCCGCCCGCCACTGAGCCAGCTCCTGTGGATACACGCCATGCTCACGGCACCACGCACTCCTGGCTGTCTGGTCCATTGCGGCCGTACTCAACACCGCGTCGAACCGGGCCGCCGCTGTCCATGCCCGCTCGCGAGCGGGCATGGACAGCGCATCGCTACGCCAACGTTCCAGCGTCTGAACGCCTACGCCCATCTCCCGCGCAATGTCCTCAACTGCTGCGCTTTCCGGCGGCAGCAATCGCGCCACAGCCCTATCCCTGAATGCTTGTCCGTATCGTGCCAACTCGTTCTCTCATCATCGCCCCCTGTTCATAGATTCTATCCGGGCGACAACTATTCTGACGCGGGGGGCAATGTTCAACAGCACAGAACGACTGCGGGACACGCATCAATCCCTTGCGACCATCACCTTGTTCTCATGTTTGGTGCCGCCAAGCTCAAAGTACGCTATCCCGTCCTGTGTCATTCCGCGAGAACGATAAAAAGAAATCGCCTTCTCATTTTGGGAGTTAACGATTAGCCAGATTGCTCGATCTCCGGTCCTAGCCATTGCAATACTTCTGGCGTGAGTCAGCAATGCCGATCCGATGCCACGGCCAGCAAACGAGTCCTGGATGTAGAGTGTTTCAATCTCGATGGGAACATCGGCATGGTACGAATCGAAGCGCATGACAATGTAGCCGGCAAGATTGGCTTCTACCTCGGCAACCAATAGAACGACGCCCGGATCGGCCATTAGAGCCAGGATATTTTCTGGCGTAAATGTCGTCAGGACATACTGCGCGATAACCTTGGACACGCCCGCCGCTGCATAAGTGTGCACCCACACATGTGCGCCAAGTACCGCGATGCACGCTGCGTCTTCCGGTCTGGCTGTTCTTATCGAATGCGTAGCTTTCATCTTGTTCTTTTTCAGAGTCTGTTGGTAAAGGTGGGTTCGACGTGCCGGCGGGCGCCCAACGACCACATGTGGCAAAACCCCGCCCTCAACGGGGCACTACGCCCGTTGGAGGGAATGCCTCGCTCAGCTGAGCCTGTCCCGTCCCCGCCGCGACCATTCATCGGCAACATCGCCCATATTCTTGGGTGTCCCGTTTCGAATCCATGCCATGAAATCGCGATCGAATTTGAAGTCAGGCCCGCACTCACGGGTTAGAAAGCGACGCACATTCTGAGTATTTCTGTAAGCTTGGTCGACCGGTGTCGTCCGCGTGATATGACCACCGTGCCAGTCGAAGTCCATCGCCATTCTCCATTGTGGTGGTTGGCAGCGCGCGCGCCGTGCTCGGGGACAATTTCTCTGAAGCGCTCTCCCCGGTGGTCAACTAGGGGGCAGGAGATCGGTACGTCACAAAGTGCTCATCTTTTGTCACGACGCTGAAGCCGAGCTTCTGATAGAAGCGCATCGCCCCTTGATTGCACAAAAAACATGAATGCGTCAATGGCCGGTCGGACTCGGACGCACGCGACAGCAACGTTTGCATCACCCGCCGACCGATCCCTCGACTGCGATATTCTGGTTGCAGAAGCAACAGCGACAAGTGAACTTCCTCGATCTCATTCTTTAGCGCAATATATCCCACCGTTACCGATCCTAGCGTTACCAAAATAAAATCCGGATCGCGATAGGACGTGTTGAATCGCTCTTGCTAGAAGTTCTCGTCCCAACCAAATGTCTGAGCGATAACCATGTCGCGTTTTGCGGCTCGATATTTTTTTTGGACCTCTCGCCACAAAACGCCGACCGCGTTCAAAAGCGACTCAGGATTTCCTTCTTTTTCTGATCGTAGTCGGCCTGGGTAATCAACCCTTTCTGCAGCATTCCTTTAAGTTTGTCGAGCCGTGCCGTGGTGTCATCCTGCGCGTCCTTAGCATCGTTGGGTGCAACCGGCGAAGCATAGGAGGTGGGACCGAAAACAGCGGAAACGTACCTTTGTTCCAGTAATGCGTGTTGCATTTTATTCAACGCATCTTCCATAGCGCAACGGCCCGCTATTCCGAAGTCACCTTTAAAGTCAGAGAAACCAGTTGCCTGACCGTTCCCAATCACTCTCGGGTTCGCCAGGACCTTTCCGTTCGTGTCCCGCACAACCGTTGTCATATCAACAGTAAAATTCGTAGGCGGCCAGGTGAAAAAGCCTGTCGATCCCGAGTCTGTGATCACCTCCGGAGTCACGGTAAAGCTGATGCCGTTTCTCGACAAACTTGCGCTATCCGATGAGGTCACCGTGACGACGTTTTCAAAGACGTTGGACAGCATTTTTTCGTATCCGGCCTCCATATCCCTGTAGGGGAAGTATCGAACGTTATCTCCCCCTCCTCCAGGCGTCGTCACTTCCAGACTATTGAGCGTGGCAGGCATCACCATGCCGACGGTAGCGCTAATCTTCGGTGCATCGCTTGGTGTCCGGTATATGTTTGCCGAGTTTGGAGCAATCTGTATCGGATGGGCGCAACCCGACAGGGCAAAAACTGCAATGAGAAAAGCGACGTTTCTGATTTTTTTCAATTGATTCCCCGATTTTTGTTCGTAACATCTGGTCGGCGGCACACGCCCCTGCGCGGCCAATCCACCCAAGTTAAGAAATGGAGATCTTTCAGCAAGGTTTTTGCGTCATGGATTTGTGGGGTTTCGAGCGGGGTCTCCGTTGCTTTGAGATTCCTGGTCGATGACGGAAGGTATGGCGAGCGATGAGGGCCAAGGCGTCCGCCAGCAAGGTCGCCGCGGCGATGCCGAGCAACAGGGATGGCAGTAGAGGCTTGAGCACGGAGTGCACGTAAGCGCGGTTGATGCGTCGGTCGGGCGGCAATTCATGGCAGGTGTGGGCCGTCAAGGTGGTCAAAGCCTGCAGGTTGTCGCACAGCACCCTGGCGGCGAGATTTTGTACGACAGCCCGTTGTGACAGTCCCGAAACATGCTCGAGGTTTAACCGGTGCTTGAGGCGCTTGAATGCTTCTTCTATTCGCCAGCGCTGATGGTAGAGATCGCCAAATTGACTGGCCGGATAGCGCGCGCTGTCGAGTAAATTCGTCATCAGGACCCGCACCTTGCCAGGGGATGCCACGTGACGCACCAGGCGCACGGTTAGCGCCATGGCAGGACATTCGTAATCGACTGCGTCGCGATGGTCCGGGGCGCGCAGAGTGACGATTTGCTCGTCCAGTTCGGAGCGGAGAAACTGACGTACGCAGGCAAAGCCGCCATTGCCGGATTGCTCGACGCGCATGCAAAAAGGGATGCCGCGCTGATTCAGGACGGCAGGCAGCCACCGGCAGGGATAGCCCCGATCGAGCAGCAGGAGATCGTCGCTGGAGAGGCGATCCAGGTGCTCGAACAGCATTTGACGCTCGCTCTCATGCACGCTATGCAGGGAGGCGGCCAGCATCAGTTCAGCGCCAGGCAGGAAGAGTCCGAACACAAGTTGGTCGGGCAGCGCGGCACGCTTGACATGGCTGGCACGCAGGCCGAAACGGACGGTGGAGGCATCGGCGGCGACCAGCCTCAAGCCGTTCCAGCGCGGCACATAACCATGGCGCCCGGCTTGCTCGAGCAGCCAGTCATTGAGCGCCGGAATGGCGGTCGTGGAGAGTTTGGCGCGCGCTTGCGCGAACGCTTGCCCGGATACCTTGCGCAGCAATTGCGCCTGTTGCTGCAGGTGTCCGAAGAACGCGTCCAGTTCGGTCTGGACGCTCTTGCGCATGCCGGTGAGCATCAATGCGATCAGTGCCGGCAAGGGCAATTTGCGACGACGTTGGAACGCCGTGGGATGCTCGGGATCGCAAGCAAGCTGACGAAACTGGTCAGTCTGCATATGGGCTGCGAGATCGGCGAGCAGAGTGGAAAGAGACATGGGGCCAACGAAGATCAAAAAGATCCTCATTGGCCACCGCCCTATTGGCGTCTAAAAAGACGCCAATAGGGCGGTGGCCGCGCGAAGTTGGCTTCACGTCAAGTGTTTTTTCAACTCGATTGAGTTTCGGCGCGGCAGACGAGCTTAAATTGGGTGGATTGCTGCGCGGCCGGACGAAGTCCCCGATGAAACGCGTACAGCGAAGGGATCACCAGGCGACGCGCAATAATATACCTGGCGGTTGTCGACAATGTAGGTGTCGGCGTCGAACGGCCAAAATTGGTCGCGCCACGCCAATCACGAACCAAAAAGCCACGACCGGCTCTACGCGAATGCAACGCAAGGGGGCAGTCTTCTCGTCATTAACGAGCCTGATGCTTCCGGCTGGTAGCCTGTCGTAACATGTAACCTCCTTTCCGGAAGCGACAATGACAAAGACTACCTTTCCGGCTTTATTGTTTGTCCTTGCGGGATGCACGACCGCGGCCGTGCCGGTTTCCAGTACGACGCCTGGCGCGGCGAAACAACCCGCTACATCAACTGTTCCTGCATCCGATCAAGCAGATCAGGGGCATCCCGAGGTTCCTCACAGGAACCCGAAAATGGATGGGCCACCAGGTTATTGATGAAATCGCCATTCCGTGGGTGCATGCCTGCTATTCATAGAGCGATCTCGTCGAGCGCCAGGCCCAGTAGCGCGCGAGGGCGATCGCAACAATTTCCATCGCGCCAGCGATGATAGCGAACACCCTATCAACGCCGAATTCACGCAGGAAGAACGCGATGAAGAAGCCAACGAAGATCGACGACAGCCGGCCCCACTGATACACGATACACACCGATCGGTGCGCATGCGACAGGTGGTAACGGGCTGGCTTCGACCCATTGCAGCGGTTTTCCGGCAACCGTTCGCCAGCCGGGACTTGCAACGGGCGCACGGGAAACCGAGCCTCGCCGCGGCATCGAGCGGTGCCTTTCTGGGGTGTAGGTCAGTTAGACGGTTGAATTTATCGACTGTCGACGACCTAAGGGCGCGGCTCGAGTGTCTCAAACTGGCCGACCAGCGCCCTACGGCGGAGCGCGGCGATCACCTCGGGCGCCGCCTCATGCAGAAGGCATAAATCGACCCGTAAGGGACCTTCGCGCCAACCAACAACGGTCATTCGTGAAGCGAGCGCGAGGCTGCACTGCTAAAAACGGGTACTATCTGGAGAGGGTCCACCTGTGCGCTTTTTCAAAGGCGCTCGGCGGAATTACATAATATGCGAAACAAATTATGCTTTCATTAAGCCGAATGCGGAGAAATATTTTGGCACTCTTTATAATATTCGGACTATGGGTGCATATATAGTTTTCCGCCCAATTCTATTTTTAAAAAATTTTAATCATGACCCTGCCGCCCAAGCTACCGATCAGCAAATTCAATGCATTTTTTGTGATAGTCAATTCGATTGTCATTCTTTGTTCTGCGGCAGAAATTATTATCTCAAGGAATCATAATTCGTACGCGGCTGGCGAATTGATGTCGGCTATATTGGTCTCGTCAATTTTAATTTTTCTCGCTTGCATTCAGTATGATTCATTCAGGAGCGGCGAGATTCGGCTAGGACGAGTTAGTGCATATTTAATAATTAGACGAAAAAATAGTCCTATCATTTTTTGGTTCATGTTCTTATTTCTCACTGGTATCTGGATGGTATTGCTTGCCGTTGATTGCAGAATATTTTCGGAATTTACAATAAAATTGACTTTGAACTAAACTAGATGGGCGCATGGGGTGTAAATAGCCCTTATTTAATAAGGGCGATGCTAAATATAAATGGCCGCGAGTGTGGGAATTGTCGACGATCCCGAGGTGATTGTTGAAAGTCCGTTTATGGCCGACCACGGTCCGACACGCTTCTCGCTCAACCGACCGCGATTGCTCGGAACGCCATCAGAAATAATTTGACGACCGATTCAACGGCGAGCCTATTAGAGTTCCATCACAGCGCCTGAATTATCGAAGTAGTAGATGTTTTCGTGCTTGAAACCCCAGCGCCCGCCTTGCAGGCTTATGTGAGGTTCAAAGGTGAAGCATGCTACCTCGCCGAGACGGCGATGATTCCCAGCTTCGATATACTGCCGGTCGTCTCTGCGTTGGCAAATGCTGTGGCCAACGTTTCCGAGAAAGTCGAGGTTTTCGAATCCTTCATCGCGGATCTGTGCATTGGCGAACTCATACAGATCGTGGAAAGAAGTATCGGGGCGAACAAACTCACGCATCTTCTGATGCAGACGGCTCTCCATCTCATATCCGGATACGAACTCTGGGGTGGTCGGTTCTATGCGTGCGACGCCTTCTTCGATGTAGAAAGACCGCGCACAGTCACCCCAGATATCCCCACTTCGCGGACTAAGATCGACCGTCACAAGGTTTCTCAAGCCGACGGGTTCCGTGCTGGGCTCGTACACCCGCCCCGACAACGAAGCCTTACTACGAGAACCCAATAAAACAAACGCCGGACAGTTGTAGTACCACGTGTCTGGATAACCGCGTTCAGCAAGCATAGCCGCCGCTGCTGTTGCAATCGAAGTCTCTGTGGACTCGGGTGTTATATGTCCAACCAACCGCTGCAATACATCTTTGGCCGCGGCTTGAACGGGTTTATTCAATGGGATCGGCAATACAAGCTCCGTGGTTTCGAGGTACGAATTTGCGCAGGATCACCATCGATTGTCTGCGATCTAAGCCTCCGTGTCGAAGTCCGTTCCCGGCCGGTCACAGCCCTATGCGAGTGGCCTGTCTCGACCACCGCGAACAAATGGCGCCGACAAAGCGCTTGCTCGGTTCAACGACTAGGCCGTCCACTTTGCCAAATCAGATTTTTCCGCCAATATCGCGATCTTCCTCACCTCGCCCAGCGACGACACAGGAGAGACCCGCATGAACTCGCAAATATGTGCAGTGCTTGTGTATGTGCCAGATGTACCGGCCGCATTAGACTGGTACCAGTCAGCTTTTCGAGGCGCTGAGAGGCGCTTTCTTGACGAGTTCAATCTGACCTACCTCGAATTCAATGGCATCAGACTCGAAATTGTTCCCGCTGACGCAAAATTATCGGCGGGATCGGCAGGCACAGTTGTCTACTGGACCGTCGACGACTTCGAAGAAGCACTAAAGCACTTCCTGCGCATAGGTGCCACGCTTTATCGTGGGCCAGGCCAGGTGGAAGCCGGCAAGCAGATGTGCATGCTGCGCGACCCTTGGGAAAATTGCATTGGGCTCTACGGTTAAGCGAAAATCGTCGACCATTAGCGGACCCGGTGTCAAGTGAGCAAACAATACCCTCGGCTGCGTGAGCAGCCGATTCTTGTTCTACCCGACCGAATGCAGTAGCAGAGCGCACCCGATTCTTCGATTCATGGCTGCGACGGATCGCGCCAGACACCCATCAGGCTCAAGCGATTGGCGCACATCGGTTGCCTGTCGCCCTGGTGGCTTTGCCACCCCAGAAGAACTTTGGTGCCGCAACGTGTCCATCAGGTTCGCACAATACTCGTGGTTACCAAACCTCCGGCACCAATCCAGGTCTGGCTCGCGTTGCGGGCGATCCGCTTTGCTGCACATCGGGGACGGCGGCACGACATCCCATTCAATCGCGGTGGTTTCTCGCCAGTCGACGATCAGGGCTTGCCGGTCGCCGTCGTAAGGCTTAAGCGAAGCAGCGGGTCACATCAAATGGCTTTCGCTCCTTCAGCATGTGGAAGCACGCACGCGCCAGTTTGTGTGCCAGTGCCTTGCGGGCGATCACCGGATTAGTCTTCGCTTTCTTGCGCTCATAGAACTGCCGGGCTTCGGCGCTAAAGCGCATCGCGAAGTTGGCCGCCTCGATGAACGCCCAGCACAGGTATGGATTTCCGTTCCTGGTATTGCCCTCACCCTTCTTCTTGCCGTTGCTCATGCGCTGGCTGTCCACACACCGCGCGTAAGAGGCGAAGTTGCCAGCGCTTGCGAAACGCTCGATAGTTCCGGTTTCCAGCACGATCACGGTGGCAAGGGCTTGGCCAATGCCGGGCACCGTGGTCAGCAGGGCGTAGTCTGCGTGTGTCGTGACTTTTTCCTGAAGACGCTTTTCCACGATGGCAATCTGTGCCGACAGGGTCGTGATGACCGCGACGTTCGCGCGGACCGCGAGTGCCACGTCCTCCGGGAGGTGCAGTTGGTCGACAGCGGCCTCGTCCAGTTGCTTGACCTGATTGCTCGTGATTCGCGTGCCGCACTGACGCGCGGTTATGTTCTCGACGGCGAGGATGTGGGTGGTGCGGCTGCGCACCAATTGCATGCGCTTGCGCGCCAGGTCGCGCACCTCCCGGTGCTTCGCGGGCAGGATGGTGTCGGTAGGAAGGATGCCCAGGCGCAGTAAATGGGCCAGATAACGCGCGTCGGTCTCGTCACCACTGTGCTTGAGCCCATCGTATTTTTTGATCGCCGTGGTGTTGGCCAGATGTACCACGAAGCCGGCCGCTTGCAGGCCGTCGACAAGCCAGTACCAGTTGTATGTGGATTCGACCACGATGCCTGCCAGCTCAGCTCGCCACGGGGCAAGGAACGCCAGAATCCTTACCAGATCGTTCGGTAATCGCTTTTCGGCGACCACGCGGTCCGTTTCGTCAATCACACTCACCACGCTGTTGTTCGAATGCAGGTCAATGCCGCTATAGTTCATGATGACGTGCGACACGTAACGCTGTCCGCCGGACGTAAATCGGCAACGTAGTTGACGGCGAAGCTCTTTCTTGTCTTGTCACATTCGAGATCTTTCGAAATGTGACCTGCTGTACGACCAGCAGTTGCCTATCCGGACGTGCGCGATTGGCAACGATCGGGTTCGAAGCTTCGGAGACAACGTACTCTTCAGCAGACGGTTCACCGTGGCGACACGGCAGGAATCGACACTGCAAAGCCGTGCGGTGTGGGGGCAAGGCAAGTTCCGCAAGCGTAACGTATGTGAACCGCCGTACAAACCTCGTAAGAACTGATGAGCCAAAGCTGCTGCGAGGCTCGAACCAAAAGGTAGGTAGCCGGTTGCCTCTTTGTCATTTGGGGGCACGTCGTCGCGAGTGCTACCGGGGTAGAGGCGGACGCTAAACGGACAGGCGCAAATGTATCTTTGTTGCGTCGGCAAGACTGGGAACGTGGTAAGCCCGACTCATCGCCAACCCCACAGAGCATCGTCAGGTGGCAGGCAAACCGCAAGGAGCGCTGTTGGTGGAGCGGGTAAGAGAATGCGGAGAAAGCAAACGGCAAGCTGTAACGGCTTGCATAGGGGTTCGAGCTTTGCCCTGACCCGAAAGGGTGCAGACTTCCGTGCGGTGCAGCTGTCGCAGGCCCGTGTTCGAGTTTCGTCGATAGAGGGCAGCTTGAGAGAGGCCGGCAAACGCCGGTTCAGCGTCCTTGTTCCGGTAACGGAATGGATTACGATGCGATGCTTGCGAAGGGCTTGTTGAGTTCGGCAAGGCCGGCGTTAGCGCGACGCTTAATGCTGTGCGCGAGCCTTGTGCGGTGAAAGTCGCTCGCAGGGTTCTTCGGGGGCCGGGTTCCCGAGAAGGAATGCGGCCACCCTCTCTCCTACCGGTTAAAGCGGTTTTGGCAAACTCACTTTAACCCCGTCGCCCGGCAGGGCGGCGGCAGGAGGTCCGCTAGATGATTTTCAATCTACGCAGCCATATCGACAGTCTGCTCGTGGCCGATAGCACCAGTTCGATGAAGATGCCGCCGCGAGGATGTTGGAATTCTCAATGGAAGCTTTCAGGCGGTTCGTGAGAACGCGTACTTCCGGCCATGAACGGACTTTCGTCGGGCGCGTCGTCTGGACATTCAGAAAGCGGCCCTGCTCAGCAAGCGGTCATTCGATCGCGGTAAACTGGCGTCGCATCATCGATCAGTCGTACATCGCTTGGTCCAAGGCGAGTCCCGGGTCGGTGACTCGGGTGAGTTCGAGCCCCTCTTATCCATCTGTGAGCGAGCTGGTGAGTGACGCCGTAGGCGGCCTTGGCGCTGGCTTGGACGGCGAGATGCGCAATTTCATCGATTCGCGATTTGGCTACGATTTCAGTGCGTTGCCGGAGTTGCTTTGAAGTCGAACCCCTTTCTTCACGGGCGTGTCCTTTCGCCTTCCTATTTACTGCGGCTAATTGAGAGGAAACGCGGTTCCTACTCGATTGCATGCCCTAATTTGTCGGCGGCTGGTGTGACCCGCGCCCCGCGCGTGCTCAGGATAACTGACCGTGTGGAAGTGTCTTTTCTTCCTGGTTTTTCTTCGAGGCAGTCGCTTAATCAATCAGTTCGAACCGTCGCGCAGCGCGAGGGCCCTGTAGCTAGACAGGAACAGAAGATCGGTTTGCAGTATGGGTTGAGAACGCCTCATCTGCCCGAGCCAGCACGACCGGGACATCCCGGCAGACATTCCCGTTAAAGTCAACGTCCACGCGCGGGCTCGTGCGGGCGGCAGACGACTCGCACGTGGCGGATAGGCACGACATCCATTACTATCAAGGGACTTGGCGGTCACTAAACTTGTTCCATAATGCGGCATGCCGATGTCCAGGCGGCTAGGTATCAACGTGCGACGCACGCTGACGTGCGGGGTCGGATCGAACCCAGGACTGAGCATGCCGGTCGAAATATTCATCAGCTATCGCCGCAGCGACACGGCAGGCCACGCGCGCGGACTACATCGTGCGCTTGAGGCGTTCTTCGAGCCGGACCGGATGTTCTTCGACCGCGCGTCGATCGAGCCAGGCAGCAAGTTTCCTGAACTCATCAGCCGGAGCGTGCGCGAATGTCATGTATTGCTCGCGCTTATTGCCCCCGACTGGCTGAAGGCCGAGCGGGGCGGCGTACGCCGGCTAGACGATCCGGACGACTACGTGCGTCAAGAGATCGCGCTCGCGCTCGAACTGGGAAAAACAATCATCCCGGTACTGTTCGACGACACGCAAATACTCCGTCGCGGCGACTTGCCGGCCGCTCTGCAGGCGCTCGCCGAGTGCGACGTCCTGCGCCTCGATGGCAAGAACTACGAATACGAAACGCAATTACGCGAACTGGTGCACCTCGTGGCTGTGGTGCCAGGCGTGTCGCGGCCTCGCCCGAAAGCGTTGCGCGCGCGTGGCGCGGTCATTGCCGAACCGCGCAAGCTTGCCTGCCTGTGCGACCGTAGCGACCAGGAAAGCACGATAGGCGAGACGATCCGCCAGCAACTTTCAATTGATCGAGGCCGCCGGCCGTTCGTCGTCGTGGTGCACGGGCGGGTCGAGGAACTGCACCATGCGTTCGTCGAACGCATCGAGGAGTTTTCGTTGCCGCGCTTTTTGAGAGGCGCGAGCGCGGCGCCGGGGATCCGGATAGTCGATATCTTCGAACCGCTGCCTCTCGATGCCGGCCAGCCGTCATTCGAGCAACGTCTTCGCGAAAAGATAGCGCAGGAATTGGACACCAGCGTTTTCGAAGACGACCGCGCGATTGTGGATCTCCTCCCCGCGCAGAAGCTCGCGGCGCTGATCGTGGTGGTGCGGTGGCGCTCGTCCGAGGTAGCCGGCGATCCACAGGCGCCCCTCAGGCGACTCTTCGACTACTGGTCAGGCTTTCCGGATATCGGCGGACACGCGCTCGTCGGATGCATCGTCTGCATGAAGTACGATACGCAGGACGTGGGCGGGAGCTGGTTCAGGCGAATGTTCGTGTGGGGACCCGATCACGCCGCTGCGCTGCGCTGCGCCGTGAACGACACGCCATCCATGTTCGGTCACGACGCCCGCACCGTGTGGCGCGTACTCCCCGAGTTGCCGTCGATCACGGTGGGTGATCTCGGCCGCTGGGTTGAGGAAGTGGAGCGGATTATCGGCCGCAGCATCCGCATTTCCGAAGACAGGCTGCGCGCCATCATCGGCGACCGTCCGCAGCCGATGGAAAGGGTGTTGCCCGCGCTGGAGGATCTGATCCCACCTGCATGGATAACATAGAGGAGATGTACCATGCGCTTTCCATACATCGATGGCACGGCCACGACGCCGCCCCAGCAGCCCCTCGAACTGCCCGTGCCCGAGCGCCAAAAACAGGCCGATCCGGCGGGGTATCTGCTCGACAAGAGACTCGTAGATGCGATCAACGTCGCCCTCGTGCTGAGCCAGCCGCTCTTGCTCACCGGCGAACCGGGCACCGGTAAGACGCAACTCGCGCACCGGCTCGCGTGGGAGCTCGGCTATGGCGAGCCGCTGGTATTCAACACCAAATCCACGAGCACGGCCCGCGACCTCTTCTATACGTTCGACGCGATGAGCCGCTTCCATGCCGCGCACACGTTGGAGCGCAACACCACGAACATCGAGTACATCGCGTACAACGCACTCGGGATCGCCATTTTGTTGTCCAACCTGCATAGCGGCGTCGAGCACCTCCTGCCGCATGGCTTCGAGCATGATGGTCCGCGCCGGTCTGTCGTGCTGATCGACGAGATCGACAAGGCATCGCGCGATTTTCCTAACGACCTCTTGCACGAAGTCGATGCAATGTCGTTTCGCATTCCAGAACTTGGCAATGTAGAAGTCACCGCGAGCCGGGCAATGCGGCCGATCCTCGTGCTGACGAGCAATTCGGAGAAGAACCTGCCTGATGCTTTCCTGCGCCGCTGCATCTTCTTCAACATCCCGTTTCCCGATCGCGGCCGTCTGGCGGATATCGTCCAGTCGCGGTTGCCCGCGTTCCGGGACGGCACACGGGCGCTGCTCGATACGAGCATCGACTTCTTCCTCGAATTACGCAAGCAGAACCTGCGCAAGCCGGCGTCCACCGCGGAGCTGATCAACTGGCTGCAGATCATGGTCGCGCACGGCGCGCGGCCGGACCGGCCGCTCAAGGCGTCGCCCGACGCGCTGGAGCGCGCGATGAGCGCGCTCGCCAAGACTCGCGAGGATGCCGAGGACCTCGCGAGCTTCGTGAAGTCGTACTTTCGCGGCTAGCCGAACCACATGCTCGGGCCGGACGATCTGGTCGATCTCGGCGCGAGCCTTCGGGCAGCGGGCTTCCGGGTCGCCACTCAACAATTCATGGCCGCGCAGCAACTGCTGCTGCGACTGGCCGCAGACGGCGCGTTGCCGCCGACGCGCGACGCACTCGAACCGCTTCTCGCGCCGATCTTCTGCACGAGCGCGCCGGAACAACGTGGATTCGAGCTACTCTACCGTGACTGGTTGCAACGCCGGTTTCCTGAGGAGACCGGGCCGCAACCGCCGGTCCCGCCCCCGCTCCCTCCTACGCAGCGTCGAACGTGGAAGAGCTTTGCGCTCGCCGCGCTGGCCGTGGTCGTCATCGGCGCGGCATGGTTCGCCTGGAGGCGGCCTCCGGTAGACGTTGTGCAATCGGAACCCTCTGCAACTGCGCGGCCACAGTCCGCCCTGGCATCCCAGGTCTCTCGGCGATCGTCCGTTGAGTCGTTGCCGCCGTTGCAACGCATCGTCCGTTTCGATGCCGCCGATGCGCTGCCAACGCCAACGTTGCGGCAGCGCATCGTGTGGCGCAACGTGTTGTTCGTCACCCTTCCGCTTTTGCTGTTTCTCGCGTGGCAGACGTGGCGGCTCCAGTTGCGCCCGTCGCTGCGGCGGATGCCGACGCGCACGCCGCCGCAACTGCAGGACGTTCATCTTTCCGGCGGCGTGCGCTCGCTACTTCCCGGCTTCCCGGTTCGCAGGCTTGCGCAGGAATTGCGGCGGCGCTTACCGGTCGAATCCCGCGAGCTTCAGGTCGAGCCGACGATCGCCGCAACGATGCAGATGGGTGGACTGTTCACCGCCGTGCGCGGTTCGCGCGTCGAGCCGGAATACTTCGCGCTCGTAGATCGCGCGAGCGTGTCGGACCATCAGGCTCTGCTTGCGAACGATATCGTTGCGGAGCTCGCGCGAAGCGACGTTCTCATCGAGCGCTATGAATTCGACCGCGACGCCACGGTCTGCCGTCCGCGCAGCGCGCACGCCCGCGCGCGGTTTCAGCCGACGCGCGCGCCGGGACACCAGGCGCATGCGGCGGTCGTCGAGTTGTCGGAGTTGCGCGAGCGCCATCCGGGACACCGCGTGCTCATGTTCAGCGACGGCATCCGCGCGTTCGACGGCTTCACCGGCGAGCCCGCGCCGTGGCTCGCGACGCTGCTGCAGTGGCCGTTGCCGGTGCTTCTCACGCCGCTACCGCTGAAGCGCTGGGGACGCCGGGAATGGGCGCTCCAACAGATGGGCGTGACCGTGCTGCCGCTCTCCCGGGAAGGTTGTCTCGCGCTAATGAGCGTGCTCAGCGGCGTGCCGGTCGACGAGACCAGCGAATCGGCGACTCGCGCAACGTCCGGCCTGCACGAGCACAATGTGCGGCGCTGGCTCGAACGCGACCCGCCGCCGCAAGATACGGTCGAGCGGCTCTGCCGAGATCTCGCGGAAGACCTCGGCGTGCAAGGCTTCAACTGGCTGGCCGCCTGCGCCGCTTATCCCGAGATTCACTGGGGCATCACCCTGCGTCTGGGCTTCAGCCTGCTGCCCAACGCGGGCGAAGTGGAGAAAGTACTTCTGCGACTCGCGTGGCTCGTCTGGTTTCGTGAGGCCTACATGCCGGACTGGCTGCGACAGGCGCTGCTCGATCGGCTCGCTCCCGATGTCGAACGACGCACCCGAGAAATCCTCGTGGCGATGATGGAGGCGGTATCGTCGGGTAGCACGGGAGAGATTCCGCTGCCCATCGCCATCGACGAACCCTCCGATGGTCTGCCGCTCTGGCGGTTGATCTGGAATGCGTTGCGGCGGCGTGGCCTGCGGGAAAGATCCCGCGACATGCTGCGCAAGGCGCCGGCCGACAGCCCGATGCATGATTACGTGCTTCTGCGATTTCTCTGCGAGCAAGCTTCCAATAAGCTCGATCTCACGGTGTCTGGCGCTCTGCCGCGCGTCTTGCGCGCGCTGCCGTCGACCATATCCGGGCGAACCGCGGCCCTGGCCGTGGCGATGGCCGCGCTTATCGCATGGCGGATGCCGCCGCTGCTGCCGCGGCAGGCGTTCACATATGTCACTGGCGCAGTGGGACTCGCCGACGAAGGCAAGCGTGGCGCATTCCCAGTGTACGCCGTGCCGGTCGTCAACGTACCCGCAAGCGGCTTTCCGATGGCGCTGATGCAGGTAGACGGGCGAACGGGGCAGTGGACGTGGCGATCGACTGTCATCGCCGGCGAGTGGATGGCGGTCAGCGCCAACGGCAATCGCATCGTCATACGACGCGGACAATCGGCTTACGTGGGCACCGTCGATGCTCCGGGCACACTCCTTCCGCTCAAGGACTCGGCGGACACAATCGGTGCGCAATTCGCCCGGGGGGCGTCTTGAGCGATGACGGGAACTGGTTCGCATCGGTCTTCAGCGATGGCTCGATCGGCGTGTGGCAAACGCAGACCGGGACGCTGTTTGCAAAGATCGGCCAGCCTCCGGGCGGAGAGCCTTTGAGCTTTACTCTGAGCGCCGACGGCCGGCTGGTGGCCGCCGCCTCGAAGGCGGGCGTCGTGCTGTGGAACCTTTCGTCTGGCCAGAGCCTGCAAAGCTGGAGTTCCCCGTTGACGGAGTCGGCCGGCGTCACCCGTGTCCGTTTCGATGTCAACGGTCACTTGCTCGCAGGCTGGGTCTGGAACTCCGCGCCTTCGGTGAGTCTATGGGACACATCCACGGGGCAGCAGCGTACATCATTGCTGGGACAGGTGCCTATCAGCGACGTTGCGTTCGCGCCCGACGGCGTGCAAATCGCGACGATCGACGCGAATGGAAGCGTTCGGATCTGGCGCGCCGACAATTCGCAAGTTGTCAGCGATGCGACGCAATTGGCGTCGTCTGACAACACATCGAACCAACTGACATTTTCGGAGGATGGTCGAACCCTCGCTGCCTCTGCCGGCAGGATGGTTTACTTGTGGAAAGTGGATACGTTAGTGCCGCCCCCTCTGACCGCCAGTGCAGCGCCGGTCGGTACGACATCGGCACCGGTGGATGCCGTATCGAACGGGGCCGTTGTCGCGTCGATGCCAAAAGTCACGGATGCACAGCCGGTCGCGGCGCCATCGAAGGCGGAAGTCACGGCATCTGCCCTCGTTGGCAAGGCTGGGAAGCTGGGCGTCGCCGCATCGAATACGGACTCCACAGCGACGTCAGTCGACGCACGGACCTCGCCCAACCTGCAGAATTCTGCCGAACTACCAGGCGACTCATCGATTTTGCCCAACGTACCGAATTCAGGCGTAGCGTCTAAGTCGGCCAACGTAGCGAACTCAGCGGAGGTAACGAACCCGGTCAACACCCCGGATTCAACCGAGGCATCGAACGCGGTCAACATACCGAATACGCCCGAGATTCAAAACGGACGCGTAGCCGCATCAGACGCGGCTGCCGAAACATCAAGCGCGGCAGCATCGAGTCCGGCAATAGACCGCCTGCCGCCTGATGTCGTCGTCCTCTACCTGGACGATGCGCAGAAGGCTTCGGCTTCGCGGATCGGCGAGTATCTGCAGACAAGCCGTGATTCCGAAGTGACCGTGAGGCACTTTGACCATGTAACGTGGAAGTTCTCCAGCCCCGTTGAGCTTCATTACTTCCATGCCGATGATCAGCCGGAAGCCCATAGAATCGTGAGCGACTTGCGGCGCAACAATGTCGCTGTGACAGCGCGTTATATGCCCGTCTCAGATGAAATTCCGGAGAACTATTTCGAAGTCTGGCTACGACCGAGCGCGTCTGATGCGAACGACAACCCGCCCGACCTTTCTCCGGAAATCCAAGGCGGAAAGGTTCTTGAGCCGCAAACGCGATTCCTTAAGTGACCAGACACCGCGGCGACATGGTCTACGCTCGGCCACCCCATAAGGCGCATGGCCAGGGTCAAGTCATGCAATCAGCTGTGCTGCGCCCGTTCCACCTTGTCTGGTGTTATATGCGGAGCCTTCATGATCCGCCGGGGAGTGGAACGCTCGACGTTCCTGAAATAAGTTCAGATGAACGACGGGCTCTAAGTCACGGGGGCGGCCAAATTCCGATTCAGTCAAATTATGGGGTAGGCGATGGATAAGGAACGCAATACGACCTTAGAACGCTTGGACGATCAGATCGACTGGTATGACACGCGAAGCGCGCGCGCGCGGAGTGCATACAAGTTATTGAAGTTTGCACAGATCGTCACGGCAGCCTTGATCCCGCTAGTCACGATTTTCGATATTCCGAACCCAAATAGGATCACTGCGGTGCTCGGAGTGTGCGTGTTGATTTTCGAGGGCGTCCAGCAATTGAACCAATACCAGCAAATTTGGACGACGTATCGCTCAACCTGTGAAGCGCTGAAACACGAAAAATATGCATTTCTCGCGCTTGCCGGCCCGTACGTTCATGCCGAGCTCCCGCTGGCAGTGCTCGCCGACCGCATCGAGGGACTGATATCACAAGAACACGCTAAATGGTTGTCGACGCAAGAGCGGGTACGCGAATCTAAATAAATTGACGGCACTTCGTGAAGTCGATCAGGCTACGCAAGAGGAATCGTCACAGGCTGCACCGCCAGGGAATGTGACATCTATGGCTGACTACCAATGTCAAAATGGCCAATGATCCCACGGTCAACCTTGCGTGTGTGAACTGGGTTGAGTGGTATTCGTAACCAATCGAAAGCGGCCGCTCGGCGGCACCAGGAAGGGGGGCGTGCGAGCGTGGGCGCCACGGCCGAGTATGAGGCAGCCGACGTGACAGTACGGAGGTCCGTTGTAGCTTGTGAGCGGTCGTCGTGCCGGCGCAGTCGCGTATGACCGAAGTGGGTCGAGAGTGCGAGTTCACCAATGCAGAAAGCTGCCGTCCGCGTGCTCAACCCTGTCGCCGTCAGCAATACGCCGCATTGCTGACGTAGAATCCAGCTCATCCCAACGACGGCTCAGGCCGAAAAGCAGCCCCGCCCAAACTCTTTCCGAGGCTCGTGGTGCAACAAATATCCGTGGTCGATATTTCAAAGCTCAGCAACCCCACCCCGTTCGCCCCCTCCGCCCCGCTAGCTAGCAACCTCACAAACACACCCTCGCCACCCGATCCCGGAACTCCAGGTAACTACTCATCACCGCACCTGGCGCCTGAACTTGCGGATAGTGCCCCACACCGGCCAACTCCGAAACATCCGGGCGCGGCACCACTTCGCGATACCGGTTGGCCATATGACTACCAGAGATGGGGTCAACCGAACCAACAATCAGCTTGAGCGGAACTCCCGTCTTCTGAAGCCCACCCACCCACCGATCCCGATGCTCAACGCGTTCCGGAATGTAATGAATCAGCTTATGCATGATTCGCTCGCCATGCTGCAGACGCAACATATCCCACATAGAATCGAGAGTTTCACTATCCAGCGGATACTCCTTCCCGAACACAGCACTCATGTTCTGAGAGAGCTTTTTCCTGTTCGTCAGCAACGACACAAGCGGCCCAATCGGCGAAAGCAAAAGCGACTGAAGCCGCACCCGTCTATGCGTCTCAGGAAAGAGGCCGCCATTGAGAAAACATACACTCCTGAGTTCCGGCCGATCGGATCGTGCGAAATCCCGAGCAATTAGCTCCTGCGCTACCGTATCACCATAGTCATGCGCCAGAATATGAAAACTGCTGACGCCGCGCAACGCCAGAAGCTCGTCGTAAATGTCGGCCTGGTCCATGATCGAGTACGTGTAATCACGCGGCTTGTCTGAGTACCCGAAGCCGATCATATCAAGGGTAAGCAATCTATAACGCTTGAGCAGGTCCGCCCAAACGGGCTCCCAGTCCCACGAGGCCGTGGGAAAGCCGTGGATCAAAAGTAGAGTCGGCGCATCCGCCCGGCCCTCTTCGCGCCAGAAGATATTCTGGCCGCGGTGGGTAAAGTACTTTCCCTTGGATTTCCGTGCGTCTGTACTTTGTGTCATGTCTCGCTGTTCCAACACACATTTGGCTACACGGGGGAGAAATGAGAAAGGGAAGATCTGCCCCCTTCTCGAAACGATAGGTCGTGTCCGTCCACGACCGCTTCGCCTACGAACGGTAACTGTCGTCAATACGGTCGAGTTTGCGGATCAGCGCCGGCCATACAAACGAACCTCCAGTGCCACCCGTCTGAGCATGCGCAGCCGACGCCGCGCCAGCCAGAATTTCCCGGTCTACATGCATCAGGTCTCCCCCCGTCTGCGCCGACAACTGGATCTGACATGAGGTTTCGAAGAGGTACATATGAAGGAAAGCGTCCGCAACGGTCTGGCCAACCGTCAGCAGACCATGGTTCCTGAGCATCAGGTAGTTTGCACTGCCAATGTCTTCCTGCAGACGCGGCTTTTCTTCATCTCGCAGCGCTACACCCTCGTAATCGTGATAACCGAGCGAGTCAAGCACGAAAGTTGACTGCTGGGAAATCGGCAACAAACCGCCCTTCTGCGCGCTGACCGCTACGCCTGCGCGAGTATGTGTGTGCAGTACACACTGCACATCCTCGCGTGCGGAGTGAATCGCGCTATGGATGACGAAACCCGCGCGGTTCACCTCAAACTCCGAATTCGACAGTCGGTTGCCTTCGGTGTCGACCATGATGAGCGACGAGGCGGTTATTTCGTCAAACATCAGCCCGTACGGATTGATCAGAAATCGATGGTCAGGCCCTGGCATCCGCGCGCTGATGCATGTGAAGATCAGATCGGTCCAGCCGTGAAGCGCCACAAGTCGATAACATGCTGCGAGGTCGCAGCGGAGTTGCCACTCGTCGGCGCTAACGGTGTTTTTCAACGATGGTATTTGCATGATGTTGGCTCCTTGGAATTGTGGAGCTCGCACTCAGAAAGAATCAGACAAGCACAACGCGGTCGCGCTTGCGGTCAACTTGACAACAGAATACAAAAACGCCTATTTGCAGACTGCAAAGTATCTTCCGTTTTCCGTGTTTTTTTGCGCGCCATTACCCTTCACTACGGCCGCATACAGATACTTTCAAGAGAGACTTTACTGACGTTCCAGAAGGACGACTGACGAACACTCTCGCACGCCTTCGGATTCCTAGGCTGGTTCGCCCGGGAAATATCGGATCTCACCGGGCGAAGCGCTCTTATCTGGGTGAGTCAGTTTTCATCCGAAGCATCACAGCGCTGGACACTACCAGGATTCCTGAGCAGCAGTAGAGTCCGTAATTGAGGCTTCCTGTTGACGTCTTGATTAGACCGATTGCGTACGGACAGATGATTCCGGCAACACCGCCCAAGCTCGTAATGATTGCGATACCGACCGCCGCCGACTCCTTGCGAAGCACCGAAGTCGCGACCGCCCAGAAGACTGGGAGCGAAGAGATCACCGCAGCCAGGGAAACGGAAATAAGTGCGACAGACGTCCACAGCATTCCTTCCGTCCAGTTGCACAGAGCGAGCGCTACGGCACCAAGCAGCACGGCGAACGCGAAGTGCCATCGACGTTCTCGCGTCCTGTCGGAGTGGCGACTGTACCCAATCATCGCCAATACTCCGCACGCATAGGGAATGATAGAGATTGAGCCGATTCGTTGCATGCCGACAGTTCCGGCCCGCTCAATCAACGACGGCATCCAGAAGCTCAGTGCATAAGCGGCGCAACTCATCGAGAAATAGAGTGCCGAGAGCCTATAGACTGCCATGCTGCGAAACGCTTCACGGTGCGAAACGCTCTCCTCTGGAACGTCGCGCGATCCCTCCGCGAGATCTCGCGTAATCGCATGTTTCTCCGCGGTGGAGAGCCATCTCGCATCTGATGGCCCATCGTCCAGCGATAGATACGAAACGATGCCCAAAAGAACACTCGGGAAGCCCTCTAGCAGAAACATCCATTGCCACCCTTGCAAGCCATGAACGCCGTTCATGTTTTGCAGAATGTAGCCCGAAACTGGACCCGAGATCATTCCCGCCGCGACTGTGGCGGCCATAAAGAAAGCGACAATGCGAGCCCGGCGGTCAGCCGGAAACCATAGCGTCGGGTAAAACAGAATACCGGGGAAGAATCCTGCTTCGAAAACGCCAAGGAAAAACCTCGCCACATAGAATTCAAGCGGACTCGCAACGAACATGGTGCTCATGGAGACGGCTCCCCAGCACAACATGATGCGAAGCATCGTTTTACGTGCTCCGATTTTCTTCAGGATCACGTTACTTGGCACTTCGAACAGCACGTATCCAACAAAAAACATGCTGGCGCCCAAACCGTATACGGCGTCCGAAAAATTAAGCTCGGATCTCATCTGTAACTGGGCGTAGCCGATGTTGATACGATCGAGGTAGGCCAGCAGATAACAGACAAAGAGCAAGGGAACAACTCTTCGAGTCACCTTCTGATACACCGTTTCCAGATCGGTTGACGAGCGTGTGCTCGGTAGTGTGACAATGTCTGACATGGTGGCGTTCGTAGCTAAAGGTGGGGCGTGTGCGGCGCGCATGGGTGAACAGCGCACCAGGCGGCGTTCGGGTTGTCTCGGCGCTCCTTTTCCGTTTCTTGAGGCAAGAGTAACGTTCGCCCGGAATCACAACTGCAAGAAAGCTTGCAAACTGGGGTTTGTCCGGCGTTGCTGCCCGTCAACCGGGAGCCGACCCGCGCCTCGCCGCCTATGACCTGACTCAGGCCACCACGCTCGCTTCATGCGAAGGCAGCCGAACTTTACTGATAGCAGCCAACGCCGCAAGACTAACAATCGCCGTGAACATCAGGTAAAAGCTGGGTGCTGCCTTGCTACCGGTTGCACTGATTAGCCAGATAACGATGGCGGGCGTAAATCCGCCGAAGACGGCCACCCCCACGTTATAGGCAATTGACATCCCCGTAGCGCGAGTCGAAACCGGAAAGCTTTCTGCCATCAGGGCAGCCAATGGCCCAAAGTAAATGGCTTTTAGCAGCCCGAGCCAACCGACCAGCGCGAATAGCGCGACCACTGAGACATGCGAGACAACATATGCGGAGGTCGGGTACCCGGTGATGAGACATAACACCGCTGCCCACGACATCTGTCTAAGGCGCCCAATCCGGTCCGACAAGTGGCCGGCGAAGGGCGTGACCACCGTCAGCACTGCTCCGGCCAAAGCGCTCGCGGCGAAGCCTGTCGATGCGTTCAGGTGCAGTTCGCGCATCGTGAACGTTGGCACATACTATAGTAGATGGTTAACGGCAGTCGATAGGGTCAATGCTCCGATCGAAACCAATAACATCGACTTCTGCCTGCGAAAGACGTCACGGATAGGAGTCCTGGTGTGTTCGGCTTTTAGATAGACCGGTCCGTCCTCAACGAAGCGGCGAAGGTACAAACCGACCGGACCAATTAAAAGCCCGAAAAAGAAAGGCAGGCGCCATCCCCAGGACGCCAGTTGGGCGGGCGTAGCAAACGCGGTGAGCGCGAAGCCGAAGACGGAAGCGAGCACCAAAGCGAGACCTTGGGTCGCAAACTGCCAACTCGAGAGGAACCCACTGCGATGCGGTGTCTGTTCAATAAGCATCGCTGTTGAAGCACCAAACTCACCGCCGGCCGAAAAGCCCTGAATCAGTCTCGCAGCGAAGATGCCGATGGGTGCAACGAGCCCGATCTTTGAATAGGTGGGAATTAGCGCGATGATCGCCGTACCCACCATCATCATTCCGACCGTGAGTAGCAACGCGGACCTGCGACCGCGCCGGTCCGCGTATGCGCCGATAATCATGCCACCTAGCGGGCGCACCAGATAAGATGCGCCGAACGAACCAAACGTCAAAAGCATCGACGCGGTTTCGCTGGTCATCGGGAAGAAGCTCTTCGCAATGAAGACGGCAAAGGATGCGAATACGAAAATGTCGTACCACTCAAGGACATTGCCGATCGAGGTCGCAACCACGATCTGCGTCAAGCTGAGACGCTTTGTTTGCATGATGGAGGCCTGATAGACGCGACGCGCAACGTAAAACGTTAAGCACGCGCCGAGCGAAGCGCTGTGTCTGGGCGAGCCCACGCCGACGCAATTTCGGCCTGGTCGTGAGATACGCTCTGTCGCTTACTTGAATCAGGCACGACATCAGTAGCTGCTGAAAACCTTCTGGATAACGGAGGAAGATGTCATGTCTCAGCACCTTTTATATAACACTATCGTCATAAGTACAGATATTATTCAGGCTTACTAATTTGGCGATTTGTAAGCCATTCCCCTAACCTCGCGTAATGTGATCCACCGCATATTTCCGCCGCGAGCGTGCTGCACGTCGTCATGCAGCCCGCCGGTACCCGTTCATCGCGGGCCGCTCGGCCGCTGGGGGAAACACGTTCCATGAACCGTCGTCATGACGGAAGAAGACGATCGAGAGTACGCCACTCGGGCGCGACGTCTCGACGCACACCGCGCATCCGCGACGCGCAGCCGTCCGGCAAATGCGGGTAACGCGTGCCGGCATCGCCGGAGTTGGTGCGAGCCACTTGTCGACGATCCAATGCAAAGACTTTTCCGCGGCATACATGTCCTTCTCCTTCGAAACTTCAGGCCCTCGGGCCTCAAATGGTTTGCAGCCTTACTTTCGCAAAACGCGATCAGGCGATACGAGCACCCGCATACGCGCCCTTCAATTCCGCTGCGACAAGCGCCTTGAACAGACGCATCAACACACGCAGCCCTGCATGCGGATGCGCGAGGCAAGTCTCGACCTGCTGGCTGCGACTCTCGCCGGACAGGCACCACGCGCAGAAATGCTCGCAATTGTTCGTCAACAGGCGATAGCGGTTTTCGCCCAGACGCGAACGAGCCCGCTGTACGGCTTCGGTGCCCATGTACTGCGCACAGGGATGAAGGCGGATGGCAATCGCGTTACCGGCGGCAAAGCAGTCCAGCGTGACTTCGACAACAGGACCGCGGCAGTGCCCCTCGGCAAATCCGGCATAGTGAACGACCTTGCCTGCGCCTGCGTAGATGCCGTGGTGTTCGTAGCCACAACGGCTCGTCACGAGATGCGCACCGAGTGGCACGTCGTGTTCGTCCGTGAACGGAATATCAGACGGGGCACCAGCCGCGCCACGCATTGCGCGTTGCCGTTCAATACGGACTTCTTGTTGTTTGCTGTTCATGGCTCGCCTCTGTGTTCCGGGTTCATGGAAGCGCCGCTTGGGGCACATATCCAACACTGTTGCGAGCTGTATTGCATCAACCGGACCAGCGCGTCCAAGTCATTGATTTCCCTAAATAATCGGCAAACGTTCGAAAACAACGGGTGTCCCTGTGTCAGCGGATGGCCAACACTTTCCGCTTGGAACTGTCGGAGGCTGCCCGGCACATCAGGAGCCCGAAGCATGCCGCCGCGTCGGCCCCGATGTGTTGGGTCGCCAACCCAGGTGCTGCCGCTAGTGTTGGCGAAGTTCCCACATTCCGCTTCGCCAGGTGCTCCGCCCCGGGCCGGCCCGAGCGAATAACTCCCGCTCAATCAAAGGCTTACAGGAAAGGGCCCGCGGCACCGCGAAGCTAGCACGTTAATTGCAACGTATCGGCCATCAACCCCGTGACCCGCGGTCGCGACTCAGCGCGACCCTTCCGGAGACTCGACATGGCTTCCATTACGATTCACGACCTTCCAGACAGCTTTGCGCTTGACCACAAGGCAATGGCGAAGATCCGCGGCGGCGACGGCGCCGGCTGGCTGTACGGCTGGATGGTGCCGTACACACCTCCCGTGTCCAGCGTGGGTCCGGCTGTCGCCAACCTGTACCAGATCACGAACAACTTCTATGCTGGACAGATGATCAACCAGTTCCAGTCGATCAATGTCAACAACACCGGAACGAACGCAAACATCAACGCTTCCCCCGACGAACGCAGCACGAACCATGCGGCGTAAATACCGTGACCTGTGCCAGCCAATTCAGATGGGTATCGTCGGCCCGCTCAGATGTGGGCCGCGTGCGCGAGCACAATGAAGACGCCTGTCTCCAGCAGCCCGAACGGGCTTGCTGGGCAGTCGCCGACGGCATGGGAGGCCATTCCGTCGGTGATCTCGCGAGCGGCTTGATTGTCGATGCGCTCAGCCGCCCATCTGCGCCCGATAACCTTGCCCGCTGCCTCGCGGACGCTAGCGAACGTCTGCTGAGTGTCAATCAACGGCTTAGGGACGAAGCCGCAAGGCGGCAGGTATCCGTAATCGGCAGCACAGTCGTTGCGCTATTCGCATGCGATAGCTACTGCGGCTATCTGTGGGCGGGCGACAGCCGACTGTATCTGTGCCGCCAGGGGCACCTGCAGCAGCTGACGCGGGATCACAGCCAGGTTGAGGAGCTCAAGGCGCTTGGCCTTCTGACCGAAGAGGAAGCGATCAATCATCCGGCCCAGCACCTGATTACCCGCGCGGTGGGCGCCACCGATCAGCTTGAACTCGACAGCAATACGATGGCAGTGGCCGACGGTGACGTGTTCCTGTTGTGCAGCGACGGGCTGAGCAACGAACTCAGTGCGCAGGAAATGCAGGTTGCGCTGACCGTGGCCGATTGTGACGTGGCCTGTAACGCATTGATCGAAGCTGCTCTCGCGCGAGGTGGCCGCGACAACATCACTGCTGTCGTGATCCGTGCCGAAGACACCTACGCCACGGACAAAACCCTCCTGAATCCGGCGCCCTAGCCTTGCAACCGGCATCAGCCGTTGTCGGGCTCCTTGTCGCGTGGCTGCCCGTTGCGATGACGGAAGTCTTTTGAATGCAGTCCATGTTTCTTGAGCAGCATCTGCAGGTGCGACCGGTTCATGTCGACACGCCGCGCCAGTTCGGCGACGGTGCCGCCCACTTCCTGAAGACCGCGTTCGAGAAACACCTTCTCGGCCTCGTCGCTGGCCGCACGTTTGGCGTCGCCGAGCGACATCAGGTTCGACACCACGCTCACAACAGGTGCGGCTGCTGGGGACGCCGAACTAGGCCGCACATCCACCGGCAAGTGCTCGATATCCGCGGTATCGCCCGCGAGGCACGAGATCCGGTAGATGACGTTGCGCAGTTCGCGGATGTTGCCGGGATAGGGATAGGTCAGCAGGAAATCGCGCAAACGCGGTGTCAATCGAACCGGACGGCGCTTCAGGATGCCGGCCGCTTCGTCGCCGAAGTACGCAAGCAGGAGCGGAATCTCATCGCGCCGTTCGCGCAGGGGCGGCAAGGTAATGTGTATCACGCTAAGCCGGTAAAACAGGTCCTCGCGAAACTTGCCCTCTTCGCTCAGGCGCCGCAGGTTACGGTTAGTCGCCGCCACGATTCGCGTGTCGACCGCAATCGTCTCGTCCGAACCCACCCGTTGGATTTCATGCGCTTCCAGCACGCGCAACAGCTTGACCTGGCCCGCGAGCGGCAGCTCGCCGATCTCGTCGAGGAAAATCGTCCCCATGTGCGCACTTTCGAACTTGCCCTTGCGATCGCCCGATGCGCCGGTGAACGCCCCCTTCCTGTGACCGAACAGCTCCGACTCCAACAGGTTCTCAGGAATCGCACCGCAATTGACCGAGATAAACGGCTTGTCCGCGCGGCTGCCGTTGGCGTGAATCACCTTCGCCATCAGTTCCTTGCCGGTACCGCTTTCACCGTCGACCAGCACCGGCAAGTCAGTAGGTGCAGCCTTCTCGGCGATTTCGAGTGATTCGAGCAGTTGCGGATTGTCGCCGAATGTCCCCTCGAAAATGAAGCTGCGCGCCAGCAACGCCTCGCGTCGCGCACCCCGTGACTGCTCGACACGCGCCGGCTCCGCCACCGCCTGCACGAAACGCTCCTTGTGCGACAGTTGCATCACCTCATCGCGCAGCGCGCTCGCCTGCCTGAGCACTTTTTCGATGTCGGCGCGCTCGAGCTTCGACGCCCAGCGCAGCATGGAACGCAGGATTTCGATCTTCTCGATTAATCCGGCGTAAGAGATGGCGGGGCTCGGGTCCTCAGCCTGATCAAGTATCTTCATCCGGCACTCAGCTGTTTCTGTACGAGCTGGTAGTACATCCCCTTGCGCTGAACCAGTTCCTCGTGACGTCCCTGTTCGACGATAGCGCCTTCGTACAGCACGAGAATCTTGTCTGCGCGCATGATCGTACTCAGGCGGTGCGCGATGATCACCGCGGTACGCCCTTTCAGAATGTCGTGCATATTGCCGAGAATATTGCTTTCGGACTGCGTATCGAGCGCCGAGGTTGCTTCGTCGAACACCAGCAGCTTCGGGTCGTGGTACAGCGCCCGCGCAATGCACAAGCGCTGGATCTGGCCGCCTGAGAGTCCAATTCCGCGCTCGCCCACCACCTGCTCGTAACCGAGCGGCATCTTGCTGATGAAGGCGTGCGCGTCCGCCATCTTTGCGACCTCTTCGATGCGACGCCGGTCCGGCGCATCGTCGCCACTTGCGATGTTGTCCGCGATAGTGCCCGAAAACAGCAGATTGGTTTGCATCACGTAGCCGATCTGCGTGCGATAACACGCCTTGTCGATCACATTGAGGTCGTAGCCGTCGACCGTCATCTTGCCCTCGTTGGGGCCGTAAAAACCAACCAGCAGCTTGGCGAGCGTCGTCTTGCCGGAGCCGCTGCGACCGACGATCGCTACGAGTTCGCCCGGCTTGATATCGAAGCTGATGTTCTCGAGCACATATTCGTTTTCGCTGCCACCGTAGCGGAAATACACACCGCTCAAGCTGATCTCGCCCTGCAGGTCCGGCAGAATCACGCGCGCGGCCAGATCTTCCGGTTTCTGTTCAGGCTCGATGTCGAGTACATCGCCCAGCCGCTCCATCGCGACGCCCGCGTCGTTGAGCATGCTCCACAAGCTGACCAGACCCATCAGCGGACCCAGCACGCTGCCCATGAACGCGTTGAAGGCGATCAGTTGGCCGATGGTCAATTCACGCGCGAGAACGAGATTCGCGCCCACCCACAGGATCGCGATGGTGGTCGCCGCATTCAGCAACTGGCTGCCGAGGCCGACCAGAATGTTGAACGCCTGCGAGCGGTACTGCACTTCGAGCGCCTTCGCGTACTTCTTTTCCCACCTGAGGCGAACCGGACGCTCCATGCCCATGCCCTTGATCGTCTCGACCCCGGCAAGCGCTTCCATCAGGAACGCTTTGGAATCCGTCGACGCGGAGAACACCTCACGCGCATAACGCTTGATCTTCGGCGTAGCGAGCGCGGTCAGCGCAACGATTGGAATCACGAAACCAATCAGAACCAGCGTCATCTTCACGTTGTACACGAACATGATCGTGAAGTAGATAAACACCATCAGCAGATTCAGCGCGGTCGTCACCGTCGATTCGGTCAGGAACGCGCGAATGGTCTGGTTCTCCTGAAAGCGCGCGAAGATATCGCCGGTTTTGCGGCTGGCGAAGAAGGAAAACGGCAACGACATCGTATGCCTGAAGAACTGCGACATCATCGCGAAGTCCATGTTGCGCACCATGAAATTCGCCAGATAGGCGCGCACTGTCGACATCAGTTGCGAAAATACATAGGCGACAATCAGCCCGGTAATCAGCAATTCGAGCAGGCTGACGTTCTGGTGCACGATGACACCGTCGAGAATGTTCTGGATGATGAGCGGTGGAATCACACCGAGCACCTGGATCACGAAGGTCGCCAGAAAGAGGTGCGCAAGAATTTTTCGGTACGGCGTCAGATATCCAACAAAGCGGATCCACGGCGAGCGCGACGCGGCCATCTGCGCCAGGTTCGGTCCGGACGTAAACAGCAGGCACGTTCCGCTCCAGCCTCGTTCGAAGTCCTCCACACTCAGCTTCCGGAAGCCGAGCGCCGGGTCGGCTATCCACACCCAGTCCTTCGAGGTGCCGTATACGATGATGTAGTGGTACCCCTCCCAGTGCACGATAAAGGGCAACTCGAAGCCGCGTAGCGACTCATAGATGCACTGCACGCCGCGCGTTGTGAAGCCGAGCGATTCGCCGGCGCGGGCCAGACTGTCCAGCGTCGCGCCCATGGTCGTCACGTTGCACAGGTCGCGCAGCTTGCCAAGCGTCATCGAGATGCCGTAGTGCCTGCAGATCATCGCGAGACAGGCCGCGCCACAATCCATCTCCTCGGCCTGCTCGACGAGCGGAAAACGCCGGATGACCTTTTCGCCGGACTCGGGTTTCGTATGCAGGTCGAGCACCACTGGGTGCTTGCGTCTTTGCTCTATGCGCTTTTGCCTTTCCAGTTCCCGTTCGGCAAAGCGGATCCGTTCTTCGAGCGCCTCGCGCAGTTTCGGATTGCGCTCCAGAATGAAGTGCACCGTCTTCTCGGGGATCACAAGAAGCCGTGTCTCGGTGTTCGCAATGACCGATACCATCTGCTCCTGACGCAGCAAACAGGCCTTCTCGCCGAAGATCTCGCCTTGCCGCAAGGTTGCCAGCACGTAATCGCTGCCCTCCTCGTGCCGCACAATGCGCACCTCACCTTGCCGGACTACGTAGAGCCGGCGATCCTCCCGTGCACCCTGCCTGAGGATCTCCTTCTCCGCACTCATCCGTTTTGCACCGACGCTGCGCACGCACTCTTCGAGTTCAACCTTGTTCAGTTTGCTGCGCAGATCGAGCAGTTGGGTGACAAAACCTCCCGCCGAACTGATTGCGACGTAGCTCGTCACGAACGCCAGCGCGTCAGGGTTGCCGGCTATCACCGGTTCGATTGCGGTACGTGGGATAAACAGCAACTCGGTCTTCGCCGATGCGCGCACCGACGACTCGTGCAGATAGTTGCGCAGCATCGCGATGTCGGCAAAGATCTCGCCCGTCTTGCGCACCCCCATGCTGATTTCTTTGCCCCGTTCTTCGGTAAAGATGCGCACCGACCCGGACTTGATCACAAACAGTCCGTCCGCGGGTTCGCCGGCATTGCATACGGTTTCGCCGAACGCGAAATGCCGGGACTCGGCATGCGCGGCCAGCCGTTCGAGTTCGTCGCGCGAAAACGGCGACAAAATCTCGACCGTCGACAGGAAGTCGACCGCGGGCGAAGCTGTCTGTGGTGCATCCATATGCTTGCGAACCTCGACGTTACCAGCGCAGGGTCTAACGCACTTCGATCACATGTTCCTGCGCCCGCGACATGAGCCACTCTTCGCGCAACAGACGCTGGATCTCGGCCTCGACGTCCTCATCGAGGGTGGCCGGATACTTCGCGGTCACCGCGAAAATCTCATAGCAGGAGCCGTCGGGTGACGCAAACGGCCCTAGCAGGTCGCCTGCTTCGGCATTGAAAATCTTCGCCTCGATCTCGGGCTTGAGCGAGCCGCGCAGCACCTTGCCAATCACGCCACCCCGCTCGCGGGTCTCTGCGATTGAATGTTCACGCGCCATCTCGGCGAAGCTGTCGGGATCGTCCTGCAGCACCGAGATCATTTCGCGCGCTTTGCCCTCGCTGTCCAGCACGACATGGCTGACCTCGATCGCGTCGAACCTCGGCGAGT
Organism: Paraburkholderia sp. EB58; assembly: GCF_050436665.1. Classification (NCBI taxonomy): domain Bacteria; kingdom Pseudomonadati; phylum Pseudomonadota; class Betaproteobacteria; order Burkholderiales; family Burkholderiaceae; genus Paraburkholderia; species Paraburkholderia sp. EB58. Next base: position 416,269 of record NZ_JBNDMQ010000001.1, read on the forward strand.
TCAACGAGAAATACTCTTCCACAGCGGCGCGGCCGCCGATGGTCGAGAGCATCTTCTCCTGGTACAGGCCATCGGTGATGAAGCGCTCGAACTCGTCCAGACTCACCCCAAGCGCATCGAGGTAGTGATTCATGTCGGCCGCGCGATGCAGGCCGCGCACCCGGCGAAACTGGTCGGCGCGCGCCTGTATCTCGTCCTCGGACAGGCGCACGCCGTGTTTTTTTGCCGCGTGAACCGTGAGCTTTTCCCGCACGACCTGCTCAATCAGGCTCTCGAACTGTCCGCTCAGTTTCAGTAGACGTATGAACTCCGCGACGTCTACGACTTCATCATCGATTCGCACTATCGCGGTCATCTCTTCCGCTCCTTGAATTGAGGTCTGCGTGCTGCCTCGCGTCATCCGGCCAGCTGCCTGAACGGGTCGAGGCCGAGATCGATCAGACGCCGCTCACGCACGACGATTTCGGCATTGGCGGTCATCCCATAGCGCAACGCGTACCGGCTGCCCGCTACCTGGTAGTAGTTACGTTCGAGTGCAACCCGTCCTTCGTAGACGGGCTGCTTGTCCTGTGTGGAGGGTTTCGTCGTCGGCGAGATGTATTCCAGGGTGCCGTTGATCAACCCATAGCGCTGATACGGAAACGCATTGAACTTCAGCTTGACCGACTGGCCTTCGTGCAGAAAGGCCCGATCGCGCTCGGCAATCTCGATCTTCAGCACCGGTCTTGCATCCTTCGGCGCGATGGCCCCGAGCGGCGTGTTGGCCTGAACCTTGTCGCCGGGTTGCGTGGAAGTCACATCCGTGACGACGCCCGACACGGGCGCCACAATCAGCAGGAAATTGTCCTTGTCGATATTCTCGAAGCGAATCCGCGCGGCGGCATCCGCCACGAGGCGGGCACTCTCCAGTTCCAGCCGCACCTTGTCCTCGGCTGTGGCGATATCGCGTACTGCGGAATCGTATTGAAGCTGCAGGTTGGTGGCCTGTTCGCCGCTGGTCGCGAGTTGTGCATTCGCCTGTGCATATTGGTGACTCAACTCGAAATCCAGTTCGGAGAGCTTAGATTGAGCGACACGGTAGGCATTTTCCGCCTCCTGATAGGCGTTTTTCTTCGCTTCGACCTGAAGCTCCGCAACGCCCCCGCCACCCGGCTGCGAGAACAGGCGCACATACTTATCCTGTTCGTCGCGCGCCGCATCTCGTGCATGCCGCGCGTTGTCGAGATTGCTGCGTGCCTCATCGAGCTGCGCGCGCTGTCCTTCAGCGAGTTTGGTCGTCCCCTCGGACATGCGATTCTGGTGCAGACTGGATTCCACTTCCATCTGTTCCTTCAACGCCGCAGCCTTGCGTTCCATCAGCGCCTTCTTCTCAGGAAACTCCCGCCACTCGCGCTCGGCCTCCTCGAGCTTGAGCTGCGCCTGCAAGGCGTTGCTCGCCGCCTCAATCGCGCCGCGGGCGTTCAGGCGCGCAATCACGTCCCCCTTCGAGACCGGCTGACCCTCGGCGACGTAGAGATCCGCAAGTTCACCGTCGATGGGCGCGTAGAAGCGGCGCACCTCCGATTCGGGCGCAAGCGCGCCTTGCGCACTCACGATCACGTCCGCGCGCCCGAAAAACGACCAGAGCAGACCGGCGATCACGAGCCCGACCATAAGGAGCACGAGCGCGCGCGCAAGCCGCACTGGCTCTGCAGTCAGGATCGCGATACCTTCGGCGCTGTGATCTTCCAGCGCCTCGGAGAGCGGCTTAAGGTGAATTTCCCGCTTCACTGCCCGTGCCTCCGATCAGGGTAAGCTTGGCCCTCAGCAGGTCCGGATCCAGTACCATGCGCAACTCCTGCAGCGAACGTCGCTGCAATTCGACCTCGGCGTTGATTGAAGCCAGCAGGCTGTCCCAGTCGCCAGAATGATCTGCGTGTAACTGCGTATAGATGCGCATCCCCTGTTGAGCGTTCGACTGCGCGTCCGACAGCAATCTGGCCTGGCTGCGAAACGTAGCGGAGATGCCGGCCTCGAGCCGCTCGGCACCGCCGATCGCACCGTTCTCGCGATATTGACGCCACAGGGCCAGCGCACGCGTGAGCCAGTCCTGCGCGCGCGCCAGCGCCTTGTCGCGTATCGAGGACACGTCAGCGCCGATGGCCTGCACGAACCAGGCGTCATCGACGGGATCTAGCGCGCCGTAGAACGTCAGCAATTGCTCGTCGTAGTTCTTCGTGCCGCGCGCCTTTTGCAACGCGCCGAATTGATCGAGCACGGCCTGCTTGTGCGTCTGCTCCTGCGCGAGCACGTCGGACCATGGCGAAGGCGGCATCGACTGCAAACCGGCGAGCGCCTGCTGCCCATCGCCGCGCTGCCACGCCGCCGCGACGAGGTCGTGCTGCCGTATCACCTCATCCGAAGGAAGCTGCGTTGCGGCGAACTGCCGGTATTGTTGCTGGAATGGCGGTGTCGCAAAGTGAGCGGATTTCATCAGCGCCAGCAGGGGCCCGAGCTTTCGCGCACGCGCCTCGCCGGCGAGCGCCGCGTACTGCTGAAGATCCGCTCGCAACTGGTCCAGACCGGCAAGACGTGGGTACTTATCGGCGTAGTCGCTAAACATCGCCCGCAGCGTGTCGAAGTTTCCCCGCGGCAGCTCGGTGGCGATCGCCGCGTTCAATCGCGCAATCGCGGGCAGATATACGGAATTGTCGCTTTGTAGAGCACGCAAATGGCTCATCGCCTGCGCGTACGGCTCGGCGAACTCAGGCACGTATGACGAAATCCGGTCCAACGCATGTTGATGGGCCTGCGGGTCTGCGTTCCAGCGCGCGAGCAGATCGGTGATGCGATTCTCGTCCGCGTCCATCCGGATCGGCGCCTGCGGACCGCCCCTGCCTACGACGAAGCTTTCCAGATCACCCACCCATGCCAGTTCATCGACGAGCGGCCTTGCGTCCGCGTTGGGCTCGGCCAACGTCTTGGCACCCGCTAGCGTGGCTGCGGCATGATCGAAATTGCCTCTGCGCAATGCCGCGAGCCATTGGGGTACCGTGGCCTTCATCAGCGCTTCGCTCGCCAACGCCTGCATCTGACTATCGGAAGGGTGACGTTCAAGATCCTGGTTCGCCACCGTCACGGCATTGGAATAGTTGCCCTCCGTGAGCAGCGCCTTCACCTCACGCGGCGACGCACCTCTCATATACAGCGCAATCGAAACAACCAGCACGAGCAGCACGCCTGCGATGCCCCATCCCGCACCGCGCCGGATCGCCGCACGATCGCCGCCCGAAAACGTTCGCATCAGCTCAGCAGCGAATACGCGCCACTTGTGCCGGCTATGCGGGGGTTGGGCGTCGTGCGCGGTCGAGTCTACAACGCGGGGCGACACCGCCTCATTGACCTCATCCTCGCGCTGCATGACCTGATCAATGCAAAAGATCTCGAGAAATGAATGTGCAGCGCCGACAAAGGTGGTTTTGTCAGTATCGAGCAGTTCGTACTTGGCGGGGTCGGAAACGGATATCACTGTCACAGTAGCCTCGAGGTCTGACGCTTTGTGCAATTGCACCTTGTAGACGAAGTGATCCCCGCCGAATGCAAGAACATCGCCTTCATGTAGGGAAACTGCCGATTCGTCTAGCCTCTTACCGGCGACGAAGGTGCCATTCGTGCTGCCCAGATCCTCGATGCAGGGAACACCCTCCTTCAGAAAGATATGCGCGTGACGCCTCGAAATGTAATTGACCTGATGCGGAAAGCGCGTCTTATAGCGCGCGAACAGTTCGTCCATCTTGCTGACAAGAAATGGGAAGCTGCGCACTTCGATGGGCTGAAGCTCAAGGTCGCCGCGCTCGGGTACGAGCACCAGGGTCACAGACTGTGCGGTATAAGCCTCGGCATGCGCACGTGGTTCGATGCCAACGCGATAGCACAGCGTGCCGCCAAAACATAGTTCATCGCCGTCACGCAGGCGGTGCGGGGTTTGCCGCACGCCTGTGCCGCTGACGGACGTACCGTTCTTGCTGTCGAGATCCGCGATATAAGCGGCCCCGTGCTCGACGAAGACTCTGGCATGTCTGCGCGAAAGCGCGGAGATCAGCTCGCCAGGATAGCCGGCAAAGGGCGACTCGCCGCGGCCGACTGCAAACAGGCTATCGCCGATACGGATCGCGCCCAGCTCCGGGTGTGAGACAGGCGAGAGCACCACATCGAACTCCCGTTCGTGGGTCACCCTCAACTCTGCAATCGGAGCCTCGCCGGGATTCATTTATCTTCATCACGAAGCGTTGATCCGCTGCCACGAATGGTGCAGCGAAGGGCCGGCGAAGCGCGCGGCGCCAATGTTTTGGCGCGATGAGCCGCCGGACGGGCGATGACAAAAGAATTGTAAGACACGCATCGCGGGAGTCAATTATCGGTTTGCCGCTGCTGTTGTTTGCGCGTCGCTTGCGTGTTACCTGAGTATTTCATTAGTTTTCCTTTACTTCGACCTGTACATCGACCGCGGGCCAACCACCGCCCAGCGCCTTATAGAGCAGAACGGTATCCGAGAGAATCTGCTGATGATTAGCCAGCAGCGCGAGTTGCGCTTCGAGCAGCGTGCGCTCCGTCTCGAACACCTCGAGCTGCGAGACCACCCCTTCCTTCAACTGTGCTTCGATCTGATCAGCAACGAGGCGCAGGCGCGAGACTTCCTGCTGCAGCTCCACACGTTGCTTGCGATGCGAGTCGAGATTGACGAGCGCGTTCTCCACCTCTTCGAATGCGCCCATCACCGTGCGGCGATATTGCTGCTCGGCGACGTCCCCCTGTGCCTTGCTTGTCTTCACGTGGGCGCGCACGCCGGGATCGAAAATCGGAAAGTCGATGCTGGGCATCAGGCCATACGTGAACGCCTTCAGCAGGGAGGACAGCGCAAAGCTCGCGGTGCCGGCGTGTCCCGTCAGACTGATGGTGGGCAGTTGCGCAAGCTTCGCCTGACCGACCAGGTCATACGCTTCGAGCACGCGGAATTCCGCGGCCACGACGTCCGGCCGGCGCGCCAGCAACTGGGCGGGCAAGCCTGCGGGAACCGGTGGCAGCTGAACGCGTTGCTGCAGATGCCCGTCCGGTAGCTGAAACTCGCCCGCCGGCACGCCGACCAGCGTGGCCAGCGCATTGTTCGCGAGATCGCGTGAGCGGCGCAGCTCGAGCAACTCGTTCGTCAACCTGTTGATCTCGGCCTGCTGGCGCACGACCTGAGTTTGAGGGATCAGACCATTGCGGCTTTGGCCGTCGTAGATGGCGAGTATCTGCCGGTTGGTGTCCAGCGTCTTCTCCTGCTGTGCGATCTGGTCGTCGTACTGCAGAATCTGGAAATAGGTAATGGAGACGTTGGAGACGAGTTCCAGATAACCGGCGCGCCAATCCGCTTCCGTAGCATGAAACTCGGCCTTCTGTGCCTGCACGCCCTTCTCGACCTTGCCCCAGATGTCGATGTCCCAGTTGACCTGGGTCCCCAACATGTATTGCTGCTGGAACGGCACACCTGTGCTCTTCTGGAAGTTGCCGCCTGCGCCTGCGTCCAGGGTGGGCAGCGCGCCCGCCTGTGCCTCGCCGATCTCGGCACCTGCCACCTGAATACGTGCGGCGAGGATCTTGATGTCGAAATTGCCGGCTGTCGCCTTCGCAATCAACGAATTCAGGTATGGGTCCTGGAAGCCCTTCCACCAGTCCGGCTCGATCGTGTCGGCGGCGGATACGGCCACGCTTGTGTTAGACCACGAATCCTTCGCCGGCGTATCGGGGCGCTGGTAGGCGGGCATGCTGACATCGACACAACCGCATAGCAGTAATGCACACAGCGCCATGGCCCCCAGCACCCGCCGCGTTGTGCCGCGACGCTCGACGTCTACACCGTTACCGGACTCTTCTTGCGGCGTTGCCGCGACCGGCGTGCGATGACCCCCTGCCACACAGAACAAGGCAGACACGATTTTCTCCAGTAAGCGAGAGAGCGTATGGACAGAACGATCAGCGCCAGACGCCTTTTGATTGGCCCAGCGGCCGGGACGCGCCGGTCAGACGAAGGTGATGCTGTTATTGGCGGACTGATGTGGCGTGATGGTCGAAGACACACCCGTGTCGAAGGCCGTGTCCATACCATTGTAGTTCTGGATGTTCAGACCTTGACTGATCAGCTGCGAAGGGCTGATCGTCGCGCCGTTGCCAAATTTGAACGGGCTTGACGAGAGAAGGAGAGGCATCTCGGTGCCTGCGCCTGTCGTCACGCCGCCGCGCACGGCGCGCATCGTGTTGCTGTCGAGTTCTTCGGTGACGGCCAGGTCTGAGATCATGAGCGTGTTCATTGCGGTTCTCCGTGGGGCTGTGAGGCGCTTTGCCGATGGTGGGAGCATCTCTGTCTGCTCGCACCCAGCTTATGCATAGGCCGTGCCAATCCACCCCTGTGCTTTGGAAAAGCATCCAGGCCCTTGAAATCACGGGGTGTTCAGGAGGTAGCGACACGCTGTCGGGGGAATCGCCAGGATAGGCAAATCACGATGTGATCGGCGCCGTCCAACATGATGACTTCACAGCGTTGGCATCGCACCAACAGACAGCCCGCTCGTCGCTGATTGATGTATCTACTTGATGTAGATCGTGATCTTCTTCGAGTAGACCGGCGGAACGTGCGGTACATGCATGTAGTCGCCCATCAGTAACTGAAGCGTGTGCTTCCCGGGTGGCAGCACCAGCGTCGTCTCAGTTTCGCCCGCGCCAAAATGCAGATGGCTACGATCGGAAGGGATCTCCTGATCGAGCGGCGGCAAATCGGTATCGATCAGCAGGTGGTGGTGGCCGGTGTTCGGGTAGTTGACGCCTTTAGGCGCCACACCCATGTTGCGCAGGCCGAACCAGACGCGAAACGGCTTGCCGGCGGGCAACGTTTGTCCGTCGTTCGGGTAACCGATATAGCAGAAGGCACTGGGCGGCGACGGCGTACCAGCCGCAAAGGCTGGATTCATCAGCCAGACCATGGCGGCCAGTGCCGCGAGAGCGATTATCTTCTTCATCGTGGGTGCTCTCCGTCCTCGCAGACCGATGTATACAAAGCGGTCCTAACGTACGTAAATGGTGATCTTCTTCGAATAAACCGGGGGGACCTGCGGAACGTGGTTCTGGTCCCCAAGCAGAAGCTGCAACGTATGGGTGCCTGGCGCAAGCTCGACGCGCGCGTCAGTTTCGCCAGCGCCGTAGTGCAGGTGGTTCCGGTCGGAAGGGATCTGCTGGTCGAGCGGCGGAAGATCGGTATCGATCAACAGATGATGGTGTCCGGTGTTGGGAACGTTGACGCCCTTCGGACAGATCCCCATGCCGCGCAAGCCCATCCGCACCCAGAGCTTGCCGCCGTGAATCACGGCACCGTCGGGCGGCCAGATGATGTACTCCTCGGCACCAGGCGGAGACGGTGATTGCTGCGTGGCTGGCGCCGCAGCAGTCAGGAATATCACGGCCAGAACACTAAGCGCTGTTCTTACTGGCATGTTGCGCCTCCTCCGGGAGAGTGGCTCTCTCGCCCGCTGCCAAACCACACGCTGACCGCGCGGTCAGCAGCAGGTTCGCCAGCGGCGTGCGCATCCGCGTATCGAGGCATCTGGCAAAGCGCCCCGAACCGGACCTCGTATTTCGTCCTTTAGCTTAGGACGTAACTTCATAAAAAGATACGGACCATTCGTTAACCTTGTGACGCAGGTACTGCGTGCTATCGTTGTTTACGACTGTCGCGCTACTGCCAACACAATTCGCATGTAAGCCGCTGTGCGGTGCGTCACCGCGCCCGATGCCAGAGCGTTCGTCGTCGGATAGCGGATTCGGTACGGACAACCAGGATTTGAATATGTGGCGAAAATTCCTGTTCATGTGCATAGCCGGGGCCCTACACACGGTGTGGACGGATGCCCACGCTGTCACGCAAGTTGGCAACAGCACAATTATTCAGACGACGGCGGGCGAGCGGCGCATTGCGCTCGTCGTCGGCAATGGCGACAGCGGAGCTATCGCGCCTGACAACGCAACGAACGACGCCCGCAGCATGGGTGCGCAGCTCGTCTCGCTGGGCTTCGAAGTGAGCGTCCTGGCGGATGGAACGCCGCAACAGATGCGGCAGGCGCTAGCCGCGTTTCGCGCGCGTCTTGCGGGCGGCGGCGTCGGTCTCTTTTACTTTGCTGGACACGGTTTGCAGGTCGGCAACGAAACGATCCTGGTACCGGCGGGCATCGACGGTCGATCCCCCCCCTCTCTTCTCGTCAATGGCATCGATCTGAGCAGCGTGCTCGCAGCGATGTCTGCGCCCCGTGCCGACAAGACCAATCTGGTGATACTCGACACCTGTCTGGAAAACCCATTCCATTCCGCCGATACGGAAAAGCCGGGCTTGCCGTTGCCTGAGCAGACATTTATCGCGTACGCTACGGCCCGTGGCGGGTTTGCGGCCGACGGTATCGGCCACGGTGTCTATACGCGCGCTCTATTGCGTGCGCTCGCCCAGGCTCCGGAACGCGACATCGACGGGATGATCCGTGGCGTTGAGCGAGCCGTACGCGCCGACACCGGCGATGAGCAAAAACCCTGGGCGGTGTCGTCGCTCGACCGCGATTTTCGCTTTGCACGCTATGCAGGTGGCGACGTGACAAGCCCGGCAAGTCTGGAACTTGCCGACGCAACGATTGTCGCCCTGCATAGCCGCGGCATCATGCCGAAGGACAGCGGCGAACAATACGAACTGACGTTCTGGGATTCGATCAAGAACAGCAACTACGCAAGCGATTACGAGGCGTACCTGAAGGCCTACCCCAACGGCCGCTTCGCAGCACTCGCGAAAGCACGGATCGAGCGCTTGCAGGCCGCGGCTTCCGCGCCCGCGCCCAATGCCGCACCGGGTGCTGCGCCACTCGCACCGCCCGCCGCATCGAAGGCTCAAGCGGCCGCGGCGCCACCGGCGCACACGGTTGCACCAAGTCAACCCGCCCCCGAGCATCAGCACGCGGCTTCAGCCATGGTGGCCACACCCCAACCCACGCCCGCTCCTGCGCCCGCACCCGTAGCCACCACTCCCAAGACGCCGGACAAATCCGCAGCCAACGTCCCAGCAGCCGGCGAGAGCAAGGACTGCGCAACCTGCCCCGTGATGGTGTCACTACCCGCCGGCTCGTTCACGATGGGCAGCAATGCGGGTGATATCTCCGAGAGGCCGCCGCATCGTGTCACGATCGGCGCACCGTTTGCGATCGGCAAGTACGACGTAACCGTCGAACAATGGAATGCCTGCGTAGCCGCCAATGCCTGCCCGAAGCTCTCGGGCGAAAACGGTCCGGCCACCAACGCTCCCGCTCGCGACCTCAGTTGGGACGAGGTCCAGCAATACATCAAATGGCTCAGCAAGGTGACCGGCAAACCCTACCGCCTGCCGACTGAGGCCGAATGGGAATACGCCGCACGGGGCGGCACGGCGACGACGTACTGGTGGGGCGAGCAGATGCGCAAAGGCAACAGCAACTGCAAGGGCTGCGGCGATCCCTGGCACGACGAAAGGCCGGAAAACGTCGGAACGTTCGCAGCGAATCCCTATGGTCTGTACGACATGGGCGGCAACGTCTGGCAATGGGTGAGCGACTGCTGGCACAGCTCGTACAAGGACGCCCCCGCCGATGGCCGCGCCTGGGATTCGGCCGGCTGCGACATGCGGGTCATTCGCGGCGGCTCGTGGCGCGAAGGCGCCGACTACATGCTCGCTTCGACGCGCTTCAAGTACAGCCAGAGCGTGCGCCAGTCGCAAAACGGCTTCCGGGTTGCCAAAGATCTCAAGTGACCTGAAGCGGCGGCGAGCGATGAGCGTGACGCCGAAGAGGGCCGTGAAGCGCAGCGCTCAATGCTTGCGAGCGCGGCTGTTGATCTCGGCCACATCGGCCACGATGCGCTCCGTACCGTACTTGCCCGCAATCTGCCCAAGCCGTGTATCCAATGCGCGCAGATAATCCGCGCGCGCTTCGCTTTCCGGCCGCACTGCGCTGAACAGCGGCGCCGGCGTGATCAGCAGTACTACCAGCTCGGTCCCGAACGGTTTGGCAATCACCCAGTCCCCTGCGCTGCCAACGGTGGCCGCGTAATTCGGCGGCGCCTGGTTATCCGGTGCCCGTGGACTGGGCACCATATGCACGACGCTGCCGTCTAGCTGGTAATAGTCGATGTTGACGTACGAATCGTAGCCCGGCGTCGCCACGCTGACCACTAGCGGCTCGCCTTCGACGAGTTGCCCCTCAGGCGCCTTCACCCGAAGCGCGGCGGGGTGACCGGCCTGCCAGTTGCGGGTCCAGTATGGCGCGAAGAACTGGATGACATCGCATTTGTCTGCCGCCAGCGGTGTCACGTCGACGTTCAGCGTGCTGACGCCTGGCAGCGCATTCAGGCGATCCTTGAGCGCGGCGATGCCGTTCGCCTGCGGCACGAATCCGTGCACTTTTACCGCGTGCCCCTCGACCGACGCGGCCAGCGCAGAACATGGCATCTGCGCAAGCGCTGCGGTGACCGACGCGAGCGTCAGTGGAGGCGACGGCGGCTCCGCTGACGACGGCGCCACCGCTGACGCCAATGCCGCTTGCGGTACTGGAGTCTCCACGCGATCCGTCACCTCTTTCGAAGTTGCCGGCGCAGCCGCAATCAGCGGCGCCGATGATGCAGGCGGAGCGCCGGTGGAATTGTCCGTTGCCCGATACCACACGAATCCAAGCACGACCACGCCCAGCCCTGCGAGTGCAGCGCCCCCAGCAACCAGCATGCGTTGTTTCGTGACTCGCGGCTGCGCAGTAAATTCGGCGACGAATCGGTTGACGGTTGGCATACGCGTCTGGCGCTCAAACGAGAGCGCTGCGCGCAAGGCGCGCCATGGGCGGTTCCCCAACCCTTCGGGACGCTGCGGCTTGAGGTCGGCGCTGCGTGCCTGAGTCGCCGAGAGCCGGTTGAACGGATGATGTCCCGTCAGCAGCTCATAGACAATGCAGCCGAGCGCGTACATATCGTCGCGCGGATCGGGTTCGAGATGCTCGATCATCTCGGGGCTCGCATAGGCCGGTGTCAACGCGCCGAGCGTGCCCGGATCGAACACGGTTGCATCGCTCTCCTCTTCAGGGCGCTGAAAAACCCGGGCGATACCGAAGTCGATCACCTTGACCTCGCCCTTGTCCGTCAGCAACACATTGCCTGGCTTGAAGTCGCAGTGAACGAAACCATGCTCGTGCGCATAGGCGAGCGCATTCGCCATGCCTTTGACGATCGGCAATGCCTCGCCGTACGGCATGCCCTTGAAATTCTTGTTGCGCAACAGATGGCTGAGCGGCTTGCCGGACAGATATTCCATCGTCAGGTAGACGATCGCACCGTCCCGGTCGAAGTCGTATACGGCGACGATATTCCGGTGCGCCAGCACCTGGGCTTTCCTGGCTTCGCGCTGCAGCGCGATCAGCGACTGCGGATTGCCGCGGAACTGTACGTTGAGAACCTTGATTGCGACATGGGGCTTGCGGTCGGACGCCTCCAGCTTGCGCAGGTCAAGTGCCTTGTACACGGTGCCCATGCCGCCAACGCCGAGACACTCCTCCAGCACGAAGCGATTATTGAGCGTATCCCCGACGCCTTTGACAGACTCGGAGCCGCTGGTGGACTGAGGACCCGCAGACGTACCCGACTGCCCCACGCTTACTGCTGGTCCCCGCGGGACGCCAGCAGACGAAGCGGGATATCGGGGCATTGTCTGCACGCGGGTCTCGCCGCCGCCCAACGTCAGGTTCGTACCGGCCATCCGCTCGATCCTGCGCTGAACTTCCGCGTACACCTCCGGCGGCAGCGGCATGTGGGTATGGGCCTCGCCTAGTATCTCCAGCAGCCGCGCCGATCCCACACTGTCCTTCGTCAGCGTACTGTCGAGCTGTGCAATGAACTCATCTTGCGAGAGCCCGCCACTCTGGAATTCGCTAATCGCGTGCGCAAGGTTCGCCATTTTTGTAAAGCCACGCAGCTCCCGATAAACGTAGAAAAACCTGTCGTAAGAAGTTACATGCCCACGACCGATACTAGCCCGCACCCAAGCCTTCCGCAATTCAGGATTGCCCAACAATGTGCGCGTCGTGCAACAGGTTTCGCGCGACAGGTGTTGTGCCGCACCTGACAGAATCACCCCCTTGTGTTGGTTCCAGCCCATCACTTCCCGAGCATCGCGCCGAGCGCATCAGTGCATAGCAAAACACGTGCGAACGATGCATTGTCTATACTGTTTCGTATCAATCCCTTCTGGTCACAACATCAGGAACAGCCATGGCCTCCATCGCAATCAAGGATCTTCCCGACAGTGTCGAACTCGACAGACTGGCAATGGCCGCCATCGTGGGCGGCGCGCGAAGCGGCGCCCGTTACGGTTCGCTTCTGCAGGCGGCATCGAGCCCCGCTCGTCTTGTCGACTATCCACAAGGCTTCCCATCCGCGCGTCAACCCGTTCCGGCCGCCACTACAAAATCAGGCGTGCGACACGAATAATCATCGGCCCATTAGCCCACTTTCTGTCGAGCGGCCTCATGAATGGCCGCCCGGATGCGCGGATAAGTGCCGCAACGGCACACCACGTTCGACATCGCATCGTTGATATCCTGGTCGCTTGGCTTAGGCTTCAGCTTTAGAAGTGCGGATGCCGCCATGAGCTGGGCGCTCTGGCAATAGCCACATTGCACCACGTCGATGGTGCTCCAGGCGGCCTTGAGCGCAACGGCCTCGGCACCTTGAAGTCCTTCTATGGTGGTGATCTTGCGGCTGCCAAGATCGGAAATGACCACCTGGCACGCCACCTGCGCTGCGCCGTCTACATGCACCGTGCAAGCTCCGCACACGCCGATTCCACAGCCAAATTTGGTTCCGGTCATGCCCAGTTCGCACCGCAGCACCCAAAGCAGCGGCGTATCCGGGTCCGATTTCACCAGCACCTGTCTGCCGTTGATGTTCAGCGATAGCATGTTCTCCCCCGCCGCTCACGCGAGTTTCAATGGCAGCGTACGCAAACGCTGGCCGCTCAGTACAAAAACCGCATTGGCCACGGCCGCGGCAATGGGTGGAGTGGCGATTTCCCCCACCCCTTGGGGCTCGGCCTCACTCGGCATGATTTCGGTGTCGATGACCGGACAGTCGTCCATGTGCACGATCGGGAAGTCCGAGTAGTACTGCTGCTGTACCTGGCCGTGATCGATGGTGATCGCTTCGTACAGCGCGGCCGACAGGCCGAATACAATGCCGCCTTCCAACTGCTGGCGGATCAGATTCGGGTTCACCGGCGTACCGCAGTCGACCACGCATACCACTCGCTGCACGCGCACGCTCTTGTCCGCACCAATAGAAACCTCCGCCACTTGCGCGACGATGCTGCCAAACGCCTCGTGAAGCGCGACGCCGCGTGCGCGTGCCGCGCCGTCGGGGCCCCGCGCAAGCGGACGCCCCCAGTCCGAAAGCGCGGCGGCACGCTGCAACACGGCAAGATGGCGTGGATGATGCTGGAGCAGACTCGCACGGAAAGCCACTGGATCCTTGCGCGCGGCCGCGGCCAGTTCGTCCATGAAGCTCTCGACAAAAAACGCCTGATGAGAATGCCCCACCGAACGCCAGAAACCGACCGGAACCGGCAGTTCGACCGTAGTCTGCGCGACCCGCAGATTGGGCCATTCGTAGGCCTGATCGAACGCGCCCTCCACCGTGGTCCGGTCGATCAGAGGATCGGGCACACCGTAGTTGCGCTTGAGCGAAGCGGCAACGGCCGACTGGCTGGCCGATGTGTTTCGCCACGCCACCACCTCGCCTGCGCTATTCAGCCCGGCCTTAAAGCGCGACACGCAGGCTGGCCTGTAGAAGTCGTGCGTCATGTCTTGAGGTCGGCTCCAGAGCGTCTGCACGGGCCTGCCGTCCGCCTCGAGAGCGATAGCCGCAGCCTGCGATACATAGTCCACTTCCAACCGCCTGCCGAATGCTCCGCCGAGGAGTTGCACCTGCACGTCCACCTTGTCGGTGTCCAGGTGCAACACCTTGGCCACGTGCTTGCGCGCGAGCGCGGGGACCTGGGTGGAGACCCAGACCGTGGCGCCGTCGTCCTTGACCTGCACCGTGCAGTTGAGAGGCTCAAGCGGCGCATGCGCGAGATACGGAGCACGGTATTCGGCGCTCACGACCTGGGCAGCGGTGTTCAGCGCGCCATCGATATGGCCGCGGCTGTAGTAAACATGACCTTCCGAATGGTCCAGTGCATCTGCGAGGCTCCGCATCATGTCCGGATCGGAGACGTCGGCTGCTGCGCCGTGATTCCATTCAATCCCCAAAGCGGCTATCGCATCGAGTGCGTACATCGCAATGAAGACATTCTCGGCAATCACCGCTATGCCGCCGGTGCCGCCGTTATAGGCGTCGACCTTCAGCGTCTTGACGACACCAGGTAGTGCGCGAGCCACCGAGTCGTCAAAATGACTGACCGTTCCCCCGAGCGTTGGACACATCAGCACGCTTGCGTACAGCAACCCGTCCGGCAACGCGTCGATACCGAACCGCGCGTTCCCGTTGAGCTTGGACGGCCCATCGATGCGCCTGAGCGGCTTGCCGATCATCCTGAACTGGGCGGGGGTCTTGAGCACGACGTGAGCGTGCAGCGATTGCTGGCCGGCGAGTTCGGCCAGTTCTCCGAAACTTGCCGAGCGTCCAGACGAATGCAGCACGCGACCGCTCTCGGCGCGGCATTCGCCTGCCGGCACATGCCAATTATCGGCCGCCGCGCCGCACAACATCGCGCGTGCCCCTGCGCCGGCTTCGCGCATCGGCAGCCACAGGTCATTGATGCTGGTGGAACCGCCGGTGATCATCGTGCCGAAATCGCGCGAAATCTTGCGTGTCATCCAGACAGTCAACTCCTCGATGACACTGTGATCATCGGGGCGAAACGGCAGATCGCCGGCGACGTTATCCAGATTGTTGTAGATGCCGTCGATAGGCGACTGTTCGACCTTCACCTGTGCCCAATCGGCATCCATCTCTTCCGCCAGCAGCATGGCAGCTCCTGTATAGATGCCCTGACCCATTTCCGCTTTGCACATCATCACGGTCACGCTGTTGTCCGATGAAACCTTGACCCAGCCGTTGAGCGGCACCTGTGTGCCCTGCACCGGCAATGGCGCGGAGCCCACCAGACGCTGGCGTGGCGGTAGCGCCGACCACCCTACGACCAGTGCGCCGACAGCGCCAAGACCGCCGATCAGGAAGGTTCTGCGCTTTAGCATGAGAGGTTTCAGAGCCGGTAGGTCATCGTCGAGCAGTCCTGTTGCGGCGTTGGCTGGTGTGTGTGTACCGGCCATCAATAGAAGAACGCGCACGCCTGCGGACAATTGAAATGCGGGAGTCCAGATCGTTTTGAAAAGAACAACGCTTCCTGCAAATGGAAACGCCAATGGCACGACCAGGGGCATCCGCTAGTACCGCGAGCACCGGAATCACCTATATTAGTCTGGGCAGTGGCCCGCCGAAACCGGCATTCACACCAGGCTTGAGGTTTTCAACGCACCGCACGCTACCGGCAGAGCCCGCATAGCAACGCCACGCAGAGGTCGCCGATGCTCGTTGATCTTGTACACGATGTGCTCTATCGCATCGCCCCCGCCTGGGAAGCCGTTCTCGCACGTCACGGCCTCGACCTTCACGCGGCCGACACCGCGAGCGAACTCGCCCGGGCACTGAAGATTGACTGGACCGATCCCCTTGTCGCCGATTTGTGCCGCTCCACGTGCCGGGCCATCGAACCCGGGGACCCGGCACGCAGCCTGCTTTACCACCTGCTCGCTCGCCCAGCGGACGGGTCCGCGGCCGAAAGTGTCTCGCCCGATGAGCTGGATCTGCTGGAGAACTATCTATATTCGCGCGCGAGGCCACCCGACGACTGGCAGAAGCTGGAGATCGCGGTGCTCGCTTACCAGTATCGTCCGGCCCGCCGCACCGGCCACCAGGTGCATGCGGACACGGTGTTCTCGCGGCTGGGCATTGCCCGCAATGGCGATCGCGAGGCCAAGTTCGATTCACCTGGCCGCTGCTTTTCCCCGGATGCCGGCGACGCCGCGCATGTTCGTGTGCTGCCGGCACGCTTCGGCGCGTTCCTCGTGCGTCGCCGCCAGGGACCGCACGCGCTGGCATTGATCGAAGGCGAGCAAAGCGGCGATCATGAACGCGACTTCGTGACACCCGTCTACAAGCTGTTCCAGGGCTCTGAATGCCTGCCGGGAATCTCTGTATCGCTGTCCTTCGTCCATCGCCATGTTGGCGACAAGCTCAAACGCGCCGCGCAGGCGCGATGGGGCATTCCGGTGCCGCCTTCAGTAGACCTGAACGCGCCGCCGTTCACCATGACAAGCAGCGGCCTGGCTGCAGATACAGTGGGACTGGTGCAATCCGGCTCCGCCGTGCTGGTCATGCCCAAGCCTCTGCCGCTCATCGAGTCCGTGCAGGCCGCGACCCCTCCAGTGGATGGCTTCAAGGTTCCGCGTCAGTGGCCGTGGCCGTTTGCGTTGGTCAACCGGCGCTATACGACGATGCGTATCGTCAATTCCCTGTCCAAGCTGTTCCTCGCCCTGCTCGACGAAGTTCGACAACTCTATTTCCCGCACTTCGCACCGAACTGGCTGCGCTACCCCGAGCCCCGCAACGCGCCGGAATACATCAACATCCGTCACCCCGCGAAACGCGGCAACGGATTGGCGCCGAACATGTGCTTCCACCCGGAAACCCGTGAGAAATTCCTGGAGGGAGTCAAACACGGTGGATACGAAACCCGCTTTTTCATCGACCATTGCGCCGAGGGCGTGATCAGCGTCGCGCTGAACGAGCCGGCTGGGCTGCCCGTTCTTCCCGCCTATTCGATCGTAGCTGCGCCCGATTTCTATCCATACGCCGATCAGGTCGAGTTGCAGCGCTGGTTTCAGCAATCGCGTACCGATCCTAAATCGCAATTCAGAAATGGCGGCCCCTCGTCGCTAAGCGGCGAACGCTTGACCGCCAACCCACAACACAACGATCCGCTCACTGGGAAGCCAGCATTCCCTCGCACCGACACCACCATCTCCGTTGCATTCAGCCTCGCCGCCCGTACCGAACATCACACGAGTCCGGCGGCGCCCGAGGCGAAAATGGTTTCATTCCTGTCGGACGCTTCGTCCAATGTATTCGCGCCGGGCTGGGACGTGACCTACGCGAGCGATCGCGGCGGCATATTTCTCGCCACACATGGACTCGGCAGCCCGTTCGCCGAAGACGTCAAGCTCTGCGCGGCATCGAACAGCTTCTGGCCCGCGCTGAGCCCGGACGCCTCACGCACCTTCAATCGTGCCGACGCCCCAACCGCAATCCCGATGCTGGACGAGGAAATCGGCCTGCATCCTGAACATCCGCTGGTGCTCAAGGGCATAGCCGAGGAGTGCCGCGGATGGGATGGCGAGTATGGCCCTTATCTGACGCCAGACGGCATGGCCGAATACGCCGACATCTATCGTTCGGATTACGTATCGAATGCGCTGGCGGGCAACATGCTGTTCGGCGCCTTGCAGCACGTCGACGCTGCGGAGCTGATCCGGCGCATCAGAGCGCTACGTCACGCCGTGGCTGCTTGCGATCATGGACAGACGCCTGCCCATACCAAGTTGTGGCTCATCTCGGCACGGCGTGTCAACGACAGGCCAGCGGCTGCGCAGACCGTTTACCGTTTCCTGTTTGTGTTTCCGCTCGACCACGCTCCGCAACCGTTGCAAACCGCACCGGGCCGCTTGCGCGTGCCCTATGCGAAGGCGTTGTGTTGCGACGCGACCGCGACCGAGCGGCTGGCCCACGTTCGCACCGCCGCGCCCGGTGCCGATGCGTTGGCGCTTTATCTGCGCGAAAGGTGACGCGCGATGTGCGGCGAGTCATACGCCAAGAGTACAGAACGATGAGTAACGCCGACATCATCGTCATTGGCGACGGACCGGCCGGTTGCGCTGCGACCATTACGGCCGCGCGAGCGGGACTCGAGGTCGTCATGCTCGGCCGCGGCCGTTCGAGCGGCGCGCCGGAGTATCTCTCACGCGCGTCCCTGATGCTGCTGGCTGAGCTGGCTCCGCGTCTGTCGCGTGAAACCGGCATCTGGCTGGACCCAGAACCTTTACCGCAGTCAGGTCGCGCCCTGCTGCGCGGCAAGTTCGATCCACGCTTCAGGATCGAAGCCCTGGATGCGGGCGCCCGATACGTTCCCCTCGCGGCGGGACGCGTTGAACCGCATATAGCACGAGGCAAAATTTGTGGCGTGCATTGCGGGGCGTCATCGATCGCCAGTCCCGTCGTGATCGACGCCAGCGGATCAAACGGCTGGCTTCGCCGGGCCATGCAACTCGAAGAATCAATCGGCTCTCCAGCATTGTGGCTGGAACGTGGACTCGCCGCAGCGCACAGCCATGCACCGGACCATCACTGGCAAATTGCCCAGCAAGGGTGGTTATGGATCAATACGACCTCTGCGGGAATGATCTGGACATCCCTGTCGACCCAGCGTGATACCACCGTACATTGGCCCGATGGCGTGTGGCCCACCGGCAAAAGATGGCGCGATTGCCGCCGTTGGCGTTGCCTTCAGCAGGCAGCCGGCCCCGGCTACTTCGTATGCGGCGACGCCGCGGTGCAACTCGATCCCGCCACAGGCGACGGATTCAGATTTGCTGTCGAATCCGGCGCCTGGGCGGCATCGCTGGCGGCACAGCTTCTCCGCCACCCCGAAGGCTCCAGTGTGCTCGAGGCGTTGTACTCGGACTGGATCGTGCAGTTTTATGTGTCCCGCAAAGCAGCGCTCGCAGAATGCTACGCGAACGCCTCAATGCTCTGAACGGGATAAAGCGCGTGTAGTTACAACGCTTGCAGCGTGCAGCGTCCCCCTCCCCGAAGGGCGACACCGCACACCGCTACAGCGCGCCCGACTGATAGCCGCCGAAGTTCTCGATGCTCGGAACGCTGACATTCACGTGCTGGCTCGCATCGGTGGTCGTCACGATCGGCCCAATCTGGATACCGATGGTGGGGCTGGCAAAACCGCCGCCGCCGAACACGTTGCCGTAATTTCCGCCGACACCGGCGAGTGCGCTGCCACCACGGATAGCGGACATGTCCTTGCGGTCAAGGGTTTCGCTAGCGGGCAGATCTCTGATCATAAGGGTCGATTGCATGACTGGCTCCTGGAGATGAGCGGGTAGGTGCCACCCTCCACGAAGGGTGGCACGCGGACGTGTTACACCAACGCGCCTTGCAAGCCGCCGAAGTTCTGGACGGTGGGGATGCTCAGATTGAGATGCGAGCTTGCATCGATGGTGTTGACGGTCGCCCCGACTTGCTGGCCCGTCGTCGAGGTGACAAATCCACCGCCGCCCAGGACGTTTTGTGTGTTGCCGCCAACCACCGAGGTGGCGCTGCCGCCACGCACGGCGGACATTGCCTTGCTGTCGAGTTCTTCGGCGATGGGCAGATCTTTGATCATGAGGTTCGAGTGCATGATTGATTCCTTTGAGAGAAGATTTGATGTGGCCACCCCGTCGTGGGGTGGCACGCACATTGTTTAGATAACCAGCTGGTTGCCGCCGAAGTTCTGGAACGTCGGGATGCTCAGATTGAGATGCGAGCTTGCATCAGTCGTGTTGACGGCCGGCCCGACCTGCAGACCCGTCGTCGAGCTGACAAAGCCGCCGCCGCCGACTACGTTCTGGCTGTTGCCGCCCACGATGGAGGTTGCGCTTCCGCCACGTACGGCGGACATTGCCTTGCTGTCGAGTTCTTCGGCGATGGGCAGGTCTTTGATCATGAGAGTGGATTTCATGGTTAATACTCCTAAGGTGTTATGCAGTTTGGTTGAGGTGAGCATCTGGTCGCGCTCACACCACATAACGCATAGGGTGTGCCAGGCGAGAGGCCGGCGTGTTCAATTTGGCTTCAGCGCCTTATGGCACAAGGGAAAGGGCGTGTTGCGCCGACCTCGGGATGAGCGGCCAGGGCCTGCAGGGAGGCGGAGGGGTGTTGTGCGGGGCCAGACAGAGGGGCGAAAACAGTTCGCCGACGACAGACACCAGCCGCGAATAGCCGGTGCAACAACGGGCGGAGGGTTCGGACCGCCCGTTCGGTAATGGTTTTCGCCAGCTTCCGCGCGGAGCTAACCGCCGTACTTCTCGGTGAACTCGACCGCGCTGAGCGCGCGGAAATCGGCCAACGCAGCGTCGATTTGCGGGGGGTTCCAGTCCCACCAGGCGATCTGCTGCAACCGCTCCGCAATCTGCGGCTCTACACGAAAGCGCAGCACCCGCGCCGGTACACCAACGACAATCGCAAACGGCGGCACGTCTTTGGTCACCACAGCCCCCGACCCAACGGCCGCCCCCGTGCCAATCTTGACCCCTGGCATGACGATGGCGTTATGTCCGAGCCACACATCGTGTCCAATCACAACCCGATCCTCCGCCCGCCATTCGAAGATGCTGGCGTCGTCATCGAGCGAGAGCCCATAAGAGCGCGACCGATACGTAAAGTGATGATTGGTCGCCCGCCACGTCGGATGATTGGGCGGGTTGACACGTGCACCGGTGGCAATGTTCACGAACTTGCCGATCACCGCATGAGCGATCTGGTTGTCGCCCATCGCATAGCCGTAATCGCCCAATATGGTTTGGGCAACATGGCTGCGTGGGCCGAGATAGGTGTAGCGGCCAAAATCACTGGCTCGAACAACCGCGGTCGGATGTATCTCCGGATTTTCCGACATGACGCGGCCTTGCGTCCACGGATCTCCCCCGACGCCATGATTAATCAACATAGAAATTTCGAAGTTAAATGATGAGGGGATAAAGATAGCAGCGACTGCGCACTCACATGACGAGGCCGCGCAGCCAGGCAGACACGCGCTCGGCGCACGCGACCAGCAGGAACGTGGCAATCAGCAGAAACGACACAGTCTGGTACTGGAACAGATTCATCGCAGTCAGCAGCTGAAAGCCGATTCCGCCCGCGCCGACGAAGCCCAGCACGAGCGAGGAACGCAGATTTTCGTCGAAGCGGAACAGCCCAATGCCGAGCAGCGACGGCAACACGCCCGGCACCACCGCATGGCTCAACACCTGCAAGCGGCCGGCGCCCGTGAGCGTCAGCGCTTCGACTGGACCCATGTCCATGTCTTCGATCACTTCCGCAAACAGCCGTCCAAGCATGCCAACCGAATGGACTGCCAGTGCAAGTGCGCCCGGAAACGGTCCGAGCCCAACAGCGGTCACGAACAGCAGTGCCCATACGAGGTCGGGCACCGCGCGCGTGACGCCGATCACCGCGCGGGAAATGACATACAGGGGTTTGGCCGGCGTGACATTCGCGGCAGCCAGAATGGCCAGCGGGAAAGCCAGAATGACGCCGAACACGGTGCCAAAAATTGCCAGATCGATTGTCTCGAGCACCGGCCAGAGATTCGGCACGAACTGGTCGAACGCGGGCGGCATAGCGCGCGAAATGATGTCGGCCATCCCGTGCGCGCCCGTCACCAGATCCTGCGGACGCGCCTGAACGACTATCCACGCCTGCACGAACAGGGCCAGTGCGATAACAATCGCACACACCGTCCAGAACGACCGTGCGCCGGGCGAGCCGACCGGCGCACGCATTTCAAGAGCCTTGTTCATGAAGCCTCGTCCACGTAGAGCTGCGCGATCTGCTGACTGGAGACTTGCGATGCCGGCCGGTCGAACTCCATCTGGCCACGACGCAAACCGACCAGCCTATCGGCATAACGCGCCGCCAGTTCCGGCTGGTGCAGCACGCAGACCACTGCGAGGCCGTCTTCGGTGGCGAGGCGGCGCAACAGGCGCATGACTTCATCGGCGGCTTCGGGGTCGAGGCTCGCGACCGGTTCGTCGGCGAGTAACACGTGCGGACGTTGCGCGAGGGCTCGCGCAACCGCCACGCGCTGCGCCTGTCCGCCCGAGAGCGTGCCGGCGCGCTGGCCAGCCAGATGCAGCAGGCCGACTTCGTCCAGATACGCGCGTGCCGGTTCGATTTCCTCGCGTGGCACCCGACCCATCGCTGTCGCCAAGGTCCGGTGGCGCCCCAGCGTGCCGCAGCAAACGTTAGCCAGCACACTGCGCCGCCTGACGAGATTGGCGTTCTGGGAAATCAGCGCGAGCGGCAGACGCGCCCGGCGCAGCGCTTTGCCCGAAAGCGCGGCCAGATCGCGTCCTGCAACCTCGACCGAGCCGGCGGTCGGCCGGTTCAGTCCGACCACGCACTTCATGAAGGTCGACTTGCCGCTGCCATTGCTACCCAGCACCACGACCATCTCGCCAGCGTCCACCGAGACATTGAAATCGCGCAGCGCCGTATGACCGTTCGCATACCTCATCGTCAAGTTGTGGACGGCCAGCTTCACGCCGGGTGCGAGTGTGGTGCGCGGCGCTGTCGCGCGTGTGCTGGCCGCCGCGGCCGCGAAGGCGGCCACAGGGTCCAGCGGCAGATCGCCGGATGCGCTGAACTGGGTACTCACAGTTTTGCCAGATCGATATGGAGCGTCGCAACCAGATCGCGGATCTGGTTGTACGAAGCATCCGATTGCGGCACGGTCTTCAGTTCCGGCGTTTCGTTCGCTGCCATGAACTTCTGATCAGCCTCCGGCAATTGACGCAGGTCGAGCGAACTCAGCACGCTCGCTAAACGAGCCTTGAAATCTGCGGGCAAGTCACCGCGCACCGCGAAGGGATCGAGCGGGATGGGCTGCGATTGCCACAGGGTCACGTACGCGGCCGGATCGTATTCATTGTGCATCTTGGCGCTGGCGATTTCCTCGCTGTTCAGCTCACCCGCTTCGACCTTGTGGTTGCGCAGCGCTTCGAACGATGCCGTGTGGCTGCCCGCGTAGATTGCCTTGACGCCCTTGTCAGGGTCCACGCCGTTCTTGCTCAGGCCATAGGCTGGGAACAGATGACCCGAGGTGGAAGCCGGATCTGCGTAAGCGAACGAGTGGCCGTTGGTGTCGGCCAGCGTCTTGATGCCCGAGCCGGGCCAGGTGACGATGGACGCGTAGTAGGTGGCCGGTTTGCCTGCCTCGCCGGCGAACGTCGCAACAGCCTCGGCATGCGCGACCTGGTGTGCGAGCACGTAGCCAAGCGGGCCGAACTGGCCGAATTCGAGCTTGTTATTGCGCATCGCCTCGATCTCGGCGTTATAACTGGTTGCCACGTAAAGCTGGACAGTGCAGCCGAGCTTGTCGCCGATCATCTTGGCGAGGTCCGTATAGACCGGCAGCATGCGTTGCGCCGATTCGTACGGCTCGACGCCGAAGCGAACCACACCGTTGTTCGGACAGGCGCCCTCTGCATGTGCTGCACCGGAGGCAAGACCCGCCGCAAACGCCACGGCTGCTAAAACTTTGGATACCTTCATGTTTTCCTCAGAATAGGTTTAAAGCGTAGCGTGCGATTCAACGACGATTTCCAGCTTCCGCGCCCGCCTTCCCTGACGATGTTCGGCGCGGTCCCGCTATCCAACCTGGCGCATTCTAGAAATCACATGTGACACATCCATGTATGCATGGAGACGTCTAGATGAATCGATTTCCGTTGCCCTGCCCACGTGCCTGACCGGTGCGTGGCGTGCATCAAACGACGCGCTCACCCGCCCGCCATGTTTCGCGGGGTACGGGCAGCGCTTCATGCATCCGCACACGCACAAAGTCAGCTCGCAAACCGGGGGCTATCGCGCCACGGTCGTGCAATCCCGCTGCGCGAGCCGGTGCGGCGGAGACGGTTGTCATTGCACGCGGGAGCGTCCACCCAGCCTTATCGACGAGTTCAAACGCAGCGGTCAACAAACTCGATGGCACGTAGTCAGACGAAAGAATGTCGAGCAAGCCGGCTTGCGCGAGTTCGAGCGCCGAGACGTTGCCGGAGTGCGATCCGCCCCTCACGATATTGGGTGCACCCATGATCGTTGCGATACCGTGTTCGCGCGCGGCTTGCGCGGCAATACGGGTGGTCGGGAATTCGGCCAGCGCGACGCCTTCGGCGGCTGCCTGTTCGACATGCTCGACCACCGTATCGTCGTGGCTCGCAACCGGTATGCCGAGCTTCGCGCAGCGCGCCACGATTTCGCGGCGGTGCTGGTCTGCGTAGCGTTCCTGTCCATCGGCAAGCTCGGCCACCACGGCGGCGAAACGTTCGTCAGTCAGCTTGCCGTGACGTTCCTGCCAGCGGCGCCATTGACTCGCATCCTGCCATTGCCGCTGTCCCGGCGTGTGATCCATGACAGAAGCAAGACGCAGCAATGGATGCGCGTAGAGCGAATCGAATACTTCCACCACGTCAGGTGCCGCGATTTCGCAGCGCAGATGCAGAAAATGTTCGGCACGCAGCAATTCGCTTTCGGACAAGCGCGCGAGCGCTTGCGTGCATTGCGTCTGCAGATCGCGGTTGTGCATGTCCACGTCGGAGCGCGCACCAATTCTGAGAGAATCGAACACGGTAGTAATGCCCGCGGCCGCCACCTGCGCATCGTGAATCACAAACGCCGCGTCGATATTCCACCGCACGCCGGGGCGCGGTGCCAGATGCTTCTCAAGATTGTCCGTGTGCAGTTCGATCAGGCCGGGCAGCAGATAGTCTCCGTCCCAGTCGACGGCTTCGCGTGCGGACGTGCTGCCGCGTTCGACGTCACGGATGACGCCGTCTTCAATGCAAACGGTCCCGGCAAACTCTTCGTCTCGCGTGACGACGCGAGCGTTCCTGATCAACATCGACTGACTCCGTATACGCGTCAGCGCAACTTGGAGTTGCTGTACGACGCAGTGGTGGTGGTTGTAATTAGGGGTGGTGCGGCGCCCGGCGGCATTCCCGTCGTTTCGGAGCGCGGTTATCCTGCCCCGAATATCATCTAAACGTCTAGACGTATTGAGACGTACTACCGAGACCCGTAACGCAAACGACGCACGTCACATTTCCGTCACGTGCCTGCGCACTAAAATGCGCGGCAGTATGATCATTTGAGCGGGTGGGAATGACAACACAATGACACCGGCCGAGAAAGCGACACGGTTTTCCCCTACACTGTGCTCAACGATCCGGGGACCCGGCAGCGCCCAAATCGTCCTCCCTACCCTTCCGACGGTGAAACCATGAACGACATCCCCTACCGAAGCGCCCTCGTCATCGGAGCAGGAACCGGCATCAGCGCATCTGTGACCCGGCTCCTGCGCGCAGCCGACATTCCAGTTGTCGTCGCCGCGCGAAATATCGACAAGCTGGCGCCGCTGGTCAAGCAGACAGGCGCCATTGCCCTACCGGTGGATGCGACTGATGCCGCCCAGGTCGAGCAGCTTTTCGCGGAGACGGAGGCACGGATCGGCGCTCCGGAGATCGTGGTCTACAACGCCAGCGGCCGGGTCCGCGGCCCCATCGCGGACCTCGATCCTGCGGAGGTCGAGCATGCGGTCGCTGTCTCGGCGCTGGGTGCCTTCTATGCCGTGCAGCAGGCGGCCAGGCGAATGGTGCCGGCCGGCAAGGGCGCAATCCTGCTGACAGGCGCTACAGCCGGCGTCAAAGGTTTCGCACTCTCTGCGCCCTTCGCCATGGGCAAGTTCGCATTGCGGGGTCTCGCGCAGAGCGCGGCGCGCGAGTTGGCGCCGAAGGGCATCCATGTCGCGCATGTCGTCATCGATGGTGGCGTGCGTGCCGAGCACCGCGCCGATCCGCCGGACCGGCCGGACAGCACGCTTGACCCCGATGCCATCGCCCAATCCTATATCGACCTGCTGCGCCAGCACCGCAGCGCATGGTCGTGGGAGCTCGAGGTCAGGCCTTGGGTGGAGAACTTCTGAACCCGCCTCTACCGCGCAACCGAGGGCGGAATATTCGCATTCCGCTGTCTGCGGCGATACACGGTGTCCCGTGACGCCAGCCAGTAATACAACGGCGACGTCAGCAGGAGCCCGACGACCCAGGAGAGATCCGCACCATCGAGGTAGTGGGGAATAGGACCTGTGTACATAGGCGTGTTCATGAACGGAATCTGAACAACGATACCCACCGCATACGCAATCAGCGCCTGCGGATTGAAGCGGCCATAAATCCCACCGTCCGCCTCGAAGATGGACCGAATGTCGTACTTCCCTTTGTGGATCACATAAAAGTCGATCAGGTTAATCGCGGTCCAGGGCACGAGAACCACAAGAAGCGCGAGGACCAGATCCACCAGATTCCCGACAAAGTTCGTCGATGCCCCGATGGCCGCGTAGCAACATGCGCTAAAGATAGCGATGGAAACCACTGCACGCGCTTTCGCCGTGGGAATCCACCGATAGGCGAAGGTCTGCACCGAAGTAATCACCGCGAGCACCGCGCCGTAGAGATTCAAGGCGTTGTGGCTGATCACGCTCAACAGGAAGAGAACCAGCATCAGCGAACCGAGCGGCCCCGTAGCCTGCTTGACTGCATCCATCGTGTCGACACCAGCCGGTACTGCAAGCACCGCAACAGCGCCAAAGATAAACGCCAGCGTCGAGCCAAGACTGCAGCCAAGATAGGTCGCCCAGAATGTCGACGCGACGCCCACGTCGTTCGGCAGATAACGTGAATAGTCCGAAACATATGGCGCGAAAGCGATCTGCCAAAGCGCCGACAGTGAGACTGTGGCAAGCCAGCCGGCAATACTGAATTCGCCGCGCGTCAGAAAGTCGGCAGTAGAGACATGAGTGAGGATGTACCAGAACCCGACGAGGATACCGATTCCAAGTACCCAGGTACCAATGCGGTTCAGGATATGGATGAATCGATAACCGATGATCCCGATCAGCCCTGATCCCACTGCCCCAATCACGATGCCGATCGGAACCGGGATCGAGGATTCAATCCCGTGTACGGACTTCCCTGCCAGCACGATATTGGACGCGAAGAAACCCACGTACATCACGGCCGCTATCACGGTGACGAGCAGTGCCCCCCATGAGCCGAACTGCGCGCGGCTCTGGATCATCTGCGGGATCCCCATCTGCGGACCCTGTGCGGAATGCAACGCCATCAGGATCCCACCCACTGCCTGGCCGACGATGATGGCAACGATTGCCCACACCAGGTTCAGGTGAAACAACTGAACGCCCAGTGCTCCAGTGACGATAGGCAGTGGCGCAATATTCCCGCCGAACCACAGGGTAAACAGATCACGCACTTTACCGTGGCGATCTTCAGGCGGCACATAGCCGATTGTGTGTTTCTCGATGAACGAGGACACGTTGCCATCCGGGGTGGTCATAGGTTTGTCTCCAGTCTTGCGTGGCCGCACGCGCTTTAATGTCGGTTCAAGCATGGTGCGCTGCTCTGGCGAAGACGAAAAATACTAAAAATATTTCCCAGTCGTATGAAAAAGCTTTTCAACCGTAGCCCCTGGGAATATCTTCTTCGGGTAAGGTGCTACTCAAAATGACCGACGAAATGCGCTGTCAGGCGAGGCGCCTGCGGCCAAGCAGCAGAGGTGCCTGTGGCTTACTATACTTTGCGACAACTTCGATACTTCGTGACCACGGTGGAATCCGGCAGCGTCGCCGAAGCCTCACGCCAGCTCTTCATCGCCCAGCCCTCCATCTCCACTGCCATCAAAGCGCTGGAGGAGAGCTTCGGGGTAAAGCTATTCATCCGCCACCACGCCCAAGGGGTTTCGTTGACCCCAGGAGGGACGCGCTTCTATCACAAGGCGCAGGAACTGCTGCGGATGGCGCACGAATTCGAGCAGAATGCGCTCGCCGACAACGACATTGTCACGGGGCAAATTGACATTGGGTGCTTCGAAACGGTAGCCCCGCTCTACCTGCCGCAACTGATCGCTGGCTTTCGCGAGCTTTACCCCGGCGTGAGCATCCGCATGCGCGACGGCGAGCAACAGGATCTGGTGCAAGGCCTGACCGACGGCACCTTCGATGTGGCCTTCCTTTACGACCATGATCTGGACAGCACCATCGAAACCGAACCGCTGATGCCGCCACAGAAGCCCTATGTGCTGCTGCCGGAAAACCATAAGTTCGCCAGTCAGACCGAGGTATCCCTGCGCGATCTATGTCTTGAACCGATGATCCTGCTGGATGTGCAACCGAGCCGCACCTACTTCGTCAGCCTGTTCCACGAACTGGGTCTCACGCCCAACATCGTTTTCGGCTCACCGTCGATTGAAATGGTACGTGGCATGGTGGGTCAGGGCTTCGGCTTCTCCTTGCTGGTCACTCGTCCCTATTCCGAGTACACCTACGACGGCAAGAAGCTCGTGAGCATCGATATCACGGAGACCGTCGCGCCTTCAGGGCTTGTGAGCGCTCGACTCAAGCGTGGGCAACTGACCAAGCCGGCACAATCGTTCGTAGATTTCTGCCGTGAGCGACTCGCTCAGATCAACGAAGCATCGCAAAAGTAGAGGCTGCGCTAACTATCCTATCCGCTCTGGGACGCTAAGCGAACGCGAATGCAGTCTCGACCTTGCGCTGGTCAGCGCATTAGCGTGGGTCCGCAAGATAGTCGGCGAGGCGTATGAGCATTGCATCGCAGCCTGCCAGTTGCTCAAGCGAAACAAACTCGTCTGGCTTGTGTCCTTGATCCATGCTTCCTGGCCCGCAGACCACTGTGGGAATGCCCGCCTCGCCGAACAGTCCGCCCTCGGTGCCGAAGGCCACGGTACCAAAGTCGCTGGACCCGCTTAACAGGGCCAACAGGCGGGCCGCTTCGCTGTCGGGCGAGGTCGCCAATCCTGGGTAGGCGCTGAGCGGCTGCAGGCGAATGTCCGTGTCGTTCTGCACAGCACGCATTTTCGGCAGCAACTCGGCCTCTGCGTAGGTCTGCAGCTTATCCGACACCTGTTCGGCATTGAAGCCAGGCAGCGCACGTACCTCGAAATCGAATTCGCATTCGGCCGGCACGATGTTCAACACGCGCCCTCCTTTGATGACACCCGTCTGCACGGTCGAGAACGGTGGGTCGAATCTCTCATCGTGATGCTCAGGCTGGGCCAGCTCCGAGCCGATCTCTTCCAACCTGCCGATCAGTCGCGCCGCGTACTGGATAGCGTTGACGCCATAAGGCGCGTAGGCAGAGTGGCACGCCGCGCCCTTCACATTGCAGCGCATCGCCAGCTTGCCTTTGTGGCCCAGCACCGGTTTCAACTCAGTCGGTTCGCCAATCAGGCACAGACGCGGCTTGTGCGGACGCTGCGCCAGCGCGGCCAACATGGGTCGCACACCCAGGCATCCCACTTCCTCGTCATAGGAAAAGGCCAGATGTACCGGCATGTTTAGCGGTCGCCTGAGAAAAACGGGTACTGCCGCCAGCACCGATGCGATAAAGCCTTTCATGTCCGCAGTACCGCGACCGTACAGGCGTCCGTCTCGCTCGGTAAGGCGGAAAGGCTCCATTGTCCAGGCCTGGCCGTCCACTGGAACCACGTCGGTATGGCCGGAAAGCACAACGCCACCCCGGTCGAGAGGACCGATGGTGGCAAACAGGTTCGCCTTGGTACGTTCCGGGTTGTAGAAGAGCTCGCTCTGCACCCCGAGCTCCGCAAGGTAATCCCGGATGAAGGCGATCAGCTCGAGGTTCGAGTCCCGGCTGACCGTGGCGAAACCAATCAGCCGGTCAAGCAGTTCACGGCTCGACATCTCACTCATCTCCGGGCACTCCGTAGCTGGGCGCGGCGGTCGGATTCAACGCCCGCGTCACGTAGTCCTGCATCTGCGGCCGATAGGCCTGCCAGAGGCTATTCAGCTTGTCGATGGGGTCTTCATCCGCCCAGTCAATACGCAGATCAACGATCGGCCACGTGTGGTCATCAACGACCTTCAGCGCCGCCGAATGCACGGGTCCCGCTTCACCACCGGCCGCCATCGCCGTATACATGGCAGCGAGTAAACGTTCAGCCAGCAATCCAGGGGTATTTTCGAAGGCCTGAACCATGGCCTCAATGACCTGCACACCCGCCAGCATGTTGCCCGCGGCGACGCACTGCTCGCCAGCAACGGCGTTGTGCACGCCAAGCGCTTCTTTCCCCGTGAAAAATGCAGTGTGGCCCTGGCTATCGATCACCGTAACCTGTCGATACTGGCTCCAGCCGTTCGCGTTGAGCGCGCGCTCGAGAGCTGCCGCGGGTTCGAGCTGCTGCTCTTCGAGAAGGTCGAGGATCTGCGGGCCAAGGGCTGGCAGTGTGACGTTCTGCGTCGCCACCGCTCCCACACCTGCACGTAGCCAGGGACATCGGGCGCCCACCGAGATACTGGAAGAGCTGATCGCCACCCCAAGCTGGCCGGTCTCCGGGCAACGTCCGATGATAGAGAATGTCATGTCCTACCCCTTAGACCTGATTCGGTTTCCAGCCATCCGGGATGACCGCAACCACATCGATCTCCATCAGCCACTGCGGCTGGCCCAAGGCGGTCACAACAAGGCCTGTGGAAATGGGGAACACGCCCTTCAACCACTTGCCTACCTCCTGATACACCGCCTCGCGATAGCGCGGGTCGGTCAGATAGGTAGTGGTCTTGACGATGTGGGACAGGTCGCTACCCGCCTCCTCAAGCAGCTGTTTGACGTTCTTCATGGCCTGCTCGGCCTGGGCCTGCGGATCGCCGAGCCCGACCAGCCGGCCGTCGAAATCCGTGCCCACCTGGCCGCGCACGTAAACGGTATTGCCGGCACGCACCGCCTGGCACAGGTCGTTATTCAACGTCTGGTTCGGATAAGTATCCTTCGTGTTGAACATGCGAATGCGGGTATGGGTAGGTTGGCTCATCAATGTACCTGGATAGACAGTAGAAAAATTTACGCAAACTGCTCGGAAAGGCGGATAGCGGCCCGCCTTGCGCTATCAGTTCAAGAGATCGGCTAAATGTTGCAAATCAGGGTGTGTTCCGTCGGGCCGAGTCTTCTCGCAGACTTCTCCATGACGTTGCGACGCATCGCGATACGAAAGATATTTGTGCTGCGTGGCGATATGGTCCGCAATATGTTTGGCATCGTGCCAAACGCCCCAGATGAAACTGGAGCCACGACGCGACAGCCACGGCAGACCCAGAAAATAGACGCCAGGTTCGGTCGAAACGCCGCGCTGATGCCGCGGCTTACCCTTTGCATCCAGAGCGTTGACATTCAGCCAACTGTAGTCAACGGCATAGCCCGTTGCCCATACGATCGAGGTGACACCCGCCGCGGCCAGATCGAGTTCGAGAATGGGATGGGTCACGCATTCTGGATCCGGCAGCGTATTGCGGGCCTCGGGTTCTTCGGGAAGGTCGAGGCCATTGCGGGCAACATAGGCGTCAGCCGCATTCAACAGCGACAGATAGTTCTCATCGCCTTGAGCAAGGTTGGCTGCAATATCCGACTCGAACGTCACCACGTCGCCACTGAACGCCTTCGTCAGACCAACGAGCGTGATCCCCTGCCTGGCAAGCACCCTGAAGTCAATCGTCTGGCCACCCCGAGCGCCGCTGACCGCAATCGTGACGTGCTCCCGGCCCGGCGTAGCGACCTCCTTGTCCCATTCGCCCAGAACGCCCAGCCACCAGCAGAAGTCACGATTGCGATAGGAGCGCGGCGGGCGATCATGCGGTCCAACCGACAGGTAGACTTTCTTGCCTGCGCGCTGCAGCTCATCGGCAATCTGCACCCCTGACGAACCGGCGCCCACCACCAGAACCGCCCCTTCGGGCAATTGCTGTGGATTGCGGTATTCGGCGGAGTGGATCTGTACGATCGTGCCATCTTTGGGAGCGATCGGCGGGATAACCGGTCGTTGGAACGGCCCCGTTGCGACGACCACGCGGTTGGCCTCGATCCGGCCCTTCGAGGTTTCAACGATGAATCCCGGCCGGCCAGCGTTGCGCACCACACTCTTCACTTCCACACCGGTGCGGATGGGGGCGTTGAACTTCCTGGCATAGGCTTCAAAATAGTCCGCCACGCGTTCTTTCCCGGCGAAGGCGTCGGGATCGAGATCGTCGAACTGGAGACCCGGAAACCGGTCATGCCAGGCAGGGCCGTTGGCAACCAGCGAATCCCAGCGCCCCGTGCGCCAGCGTTCAGCAATGCGATCGCGCTCCAGGACGAGGTGGGGCACCCCGAGTTTGCTGAGATGCTCGCTCATGGCGACGCCGGCCTGACCGGCGCCTACAACAAGCGTATCAATTGACGTTTTTTCAGCTGTCATGGCTGGCTCCTCCTGAAATGCGACTCTGGTATGAGTCACATTCTGATCAGGGCCACGGATTAGCGAAATTATGATTTTTGTGGTCGCTAGCGAGCAAAAAGCTCGCTCAGAGCTGACGAATGGGCGGCGGCCAGCCAACAAGCCCCGTTGTGCGACGTTCTGAACTCGCCACCGTCTAGATATCGTCGCCTTGCCCGAGTGCCTTTTCGGATTCTTCGAGCATGCGCATGGCCGCCTTCTCCGCGTTAGCAACGTGCAATTGCGCGAGCTGTTGGGCGCATTCCGCGTCGCGTGCCCTCAGCGCTTTGTACAGCTTGTCGATTTCACGCAAACTGCTCGGCAAACGGTCCGGATGCATCAACGACGTTGCGCGCAACAGGTTGACCCGCGAATACAGGCTCGTGAGGACCTCCTTGATCAGGCCGTTGCCGCAATTGTCGAGAAGCACGTCGTACAGGGCGGTCTTGGCCTTCAACACACCCGCCTGGTTTTGCGCCTGCGCCTCGGCTCGCAATTCTTTTGCGGCCTCGCCAAAGCGCGCGATCGCCGCATCGCTCGCCAGCCGCGCAAATTCGTGAGCCGCGAACCCTTCGAGCAAACCGCGCAACGCGTACAGCTCGCTTGCCTCCTGCTTCGAGATCACCGCGACGATCGGGCCTTTATGCGGCACGCTGCGCACCAGTTTTTCCGCTTCGAGCTTGCGCAACGCTTCGCGTACCGATGTGCGGCTCACACCCAGCGTTTCACAAAGCTCGCGTTCGATCAGTCGCGCACCCGGCGCAAACCGTCCGCTCATGATCGCCTGCCGCAATACGTTCTCGACCTGGTGACGCAGCGTCTCAGGTCTGATCAGGCCCATATCCGTTGACATGATTGTCTTCCCGTCACACAAAGTGTCAGTCTGAATGATAGTTCACGGCTTGCCAATCTCTGCGTCCTGTCTAGGAATCACGCCCTGCGTACGCCGTTTGTAATGCCGCCTCGAGCAACGGCGCACCAAGTTCTGCACCGTGTATGCCTGTCGTGCTGACAATCTCCAGCATCTCCATGATTTCTTCAGCCGTTGCCCCATACCGCAGCGCATTGCGCATATGGAGCTTCAATCCCGGCACGTACAGATGCGTGGAAGAAGCGTCGAACGCGCAGTACATCAGTTCCTTCACCTTCGGACTTAAAACACCGGTTTTCCAGGGCACCGATGAAAATTCGACGTAGGCTTCGAACAGATCGGGATCGAGCTCGAGCAGACCTTCCCACGAAGGGTGCCAGTAGCCACGGTTCGTTTCGAAAGCGGCCTTCAATGCGCGCCTTCGATCGTCGAGCGGCACGGGTCCCGTCCGCAAGCCCTCTTCTTCGAGCACTTCGAGCAGCACCGGCACGCCGACGTTGCTCGTATGAATTCCAATCGTGCTCACCAGTTCGAGCACTCCCATCAATTCCTCGCGCGTGGCGCCGAACGACAACGCGCGTTGCAGATGATGCGCGACACCTGGCGCATACAGTTGGGTGGCACAGGCGTCGGCAGCAAGCGCGATAAACGCGCGGACCTTGTCGCCAAGATGGTTGTGTCGCTGCGGCACGCGCGAAAACTGCAAATAGGCAGCAACGAAGCCCGCGTCAAGACGCAGCATGCTTTCCCAGGCGGGAGACCACACGCCATGCACGCGCATGAACTCTTCCTTGATGGACTGTGCGTCGCGCGGCTGGGGTGACGGTGTGCTTGACTCATTTAAACTCATCGCATCCTTCCTGTACAAAGCGGAGATGTAGCCGGATATGGGCCAGCCGCGCGCGGCGGCTGCGCACGGCCGGCCCGGTCAGGGCAGCGCTAAACGCCTGCCGGATAATCCGCTTCCGCCACCTCTTCCTGCCAGGTCGCCTTGCCGATCGACGTCGCGATATGCACCATGTAGCTGCCGTCGCTAGCGCCATGCCAATGCCGCTCGTTGGGACCGATGAACACGATGTCGCCCTGGCGGATCGGCTGCGGCGCTTCACCTTCCCGGCAGATCCAGCCCTTCCCAGCCATGACGGTCAGCACCTGGCCTTGCTCGTGCGTATGCCAGTAGGTTCGGCCACGCGGGGCAAAAAACACGGTGTTGATCGTGACGCCGTTCGTGGTCGGCATCACGGGGTCGGCCCACACCGTGCCCGAAAACGTCTCGCCCCGAAGCTCCGACATCGCGCCGTCCGCCCTGCCGTGAAATACCTTCATGCCTGTTTCTCCTTTTAAGGTTGTCCGTCGAACAGCCGCACGCCGCCCGACACGTCGCCAATCGCATCGACGACCCGATTGCTGATCACATCGCCATAACCCAATGCCGTGCCAAGGCCGAAGCTTGCCAGTGGACCCGCGGCATTCAGCGACGTCACACCCAGTTCGCGCGCCCGGTCCACGTACAGCACCACATCCTTGGTCATCAGCTTGCCGGTGAGACCGCCTTCCAGATAATCGCCGTCGACGATTTTCGGAAAACGGTTCAACGTCGCGAAGTTGACGCCACTACTGCTGTTCAGCACCTCGAGCAGCAGATGCAAATCGAGGCCGGCCTTTTTGCCCGCGACCATCACTTCAGCGCTCGCGGCGAGGCTCACCGCGTTCAGAAAGTTATTCAGTAGCTTCGTCGTATGCCCGGTTCCGCTCGCGCCCATGTAGGCGACCTTTGCGCTAATCGGTTTGAACGCCCACTGCAGCGTCTCGACCGCACTGGCGTCGCCGCCCACCATCAACGTCAGCGTACC
This sequence comes from Paraburkholderia sp. EB58, assembly GCF_050436665.1. Classification (NCBI taxonomy): domain Bacteria; kingdom Pseudomonadati; phylum Pseudomonadota; class Betaproteobacteria; order Burkholderiales; family Burkholderiaceae; genus Paraburkholderia; species Paraburkholderia sp. EB58. Next base: position 451,294 of record NZ_JBNDMQ010000001.1, read on the forward strand.
CTTTTCAGCGGCTGCGGCGCCGCCCGAGATGCCGGCGTCGACGTAATGGACGCCGCGTTCCGCAAACCGCTTCGCCAGCCGGATAGTCGAACTGGCGGCAGCCGTGCTCAGATCGACGACGATCTGTCCTGATCTGCAATGCGCAAGCACACCGCCCTCGCCTTCGACTACCGCCTCCACGACCTTGCTGTCCGGCAGCGACATCATCACGACGTCGGCGAACGACATGACATCGCGCAACGTGCCGGCCGGCTCGGCACCAGTCGCTGCAATACGGTCCGCGACGGTATCGAAGCCGAGCACGGCGATACCTGCATCGACGAGCCGTCTCGTCATTCGGCCGCCCATGTTGCCAAGGCCGATAAAGCCGATCCGATTCTGATTCATGAATCGCTTCCCTCCAAAGAAAACAGTTACCTTAGAAATCGACATCTTTCGTTTCCGGGCCCATGAGCGCGCCGACCATTCCGATCAGGCCTCCTACGCACAGCAGCGCAACCGAGGTCAAACGCAGTGGCATGAATGCGCTGAGCCAGTTCATATAGAACGCGTAGAACGATGGGATGATCACGGAAAGACTGAAACCGACGCCGAAGCCCGTTGCACGTACATCGGTCACGAAGCGCTCGTTGATGTACGTGACAATCACGCCCCATGGCGACGTCACGAGCACGGCGAGCACGCAGACGAGCCCGATGATGGTGGTCAACGACAAACCTTCGCCATTCGCAAGCACGTACAAAAGCGCTGCGCCGACCGTCGCAATCAGCGGGCCGACAATGACGAAGAAGCGGCGGCGCCCGATTCGCTGTGCGATCAGCCCCGAACCGATATAGCTGAAGAACAGCACGAAATAGGTGATCATCAGCGTGGACGCCATCTGAAAGCCGGACAGGTGCAGCGTTTTCACCAGCAACCCGGTTGGCAGAAAGATCGTCACGATGTTCTGCGTGAGCCAGAAGCCCGTCATCATCACCAGCACCTGCAGCAGGTTGCGTCCGCTCTTGCCGCGCAGCAGGTCAGTCAGCGGCAGTTTTTCGGCCTGGGCCGCCTTGTCGGCGGCTTCGGTCTTCCAGATTTCCGACTCTGCCACCTTGTGCACGTAATACATCGCGAGCACGCCAGCAAGCAGGGCCCCCAGTACGAACGGCACACGCCAGCCCCACTGCGCATAAGGCGAATTCATGCCATGCAGCGGAAAGAGCGCAAACATCAGCATCGCGACGAGATTGATCGTCACGTAGGCAGCGGGAAAGCCCGCGATGATGAAACCGCCGACGAAGCCGCGCTGTTCTTTCTTCGAATACTCGATTGCCAGCGGCATCGCGCCGGTGTAGCCGCCGCCCAGAAAGATGCCGTCGACGAAGCGTAGCAACACCAGCAGCCAGTAGGACACGATGCCGATCGTCTCGTATCCCGGCAGTAGCGCAATCAACAAGGTGACCACGCCGAAACCCGACACCGACCAGATGGAGGCTTTACGCCTGCCGATCCGATCCGCGATCATCCCGAACAGCAATGCGCCGACAGGCCGGCCGAGCAGTGTCGTGATGAATACGAGCGACGCCAGAATTGTCTCCGTTCCGCTCGACAGATGGGGCGGCTGAAAGAACCCCAGCACCGGCGACAACACGACGACCGGAAGGTAGATATCGAACATGTCGATAAACTCGGAAAAGAACGCACCCTTGATGGCATTGCGCCTTTTCGTTTCTATCGACTGCGCCCCTTGCGACTGAACAACGTCGTTAGCAGTTATGGTCTTCATCATTGTCTCCAGGTTTTTTGTCGGCTGATATGGGTCTGCCATGCGGTCAGGCCGTCGAGTTCTCCGCCTCGTACGCCTTGATGGCCTCTGTCGCTACGCGAAATGCGGCAAGCGCGAGAGGCGCGCCGCAATAGACAGCCGCCTGCATCAACACCGCGCGGATTTCGTCCCGCGTGACGCCGTTGCGCAATGCGCCCTTCACGTGCACCGCCAGTTCGTGATGCTGGCTCATCGCCGTCAACATGCCGAGGTTCAGCATGCTGCGTGTCTTGAAGGGCAATGTCGTATCGCCCCAGATATCGCCCCAGCAGTACTCGGTGACAAACTTCTGCATCGGCCGATTGAAGTCATCCGCATTGGCCCAAGACTTTTCCACATGGCCGGCGCCGAGCACCTCCTTGCGGTTCTCAAAGCCTTTGTCGAAGCGTTCGCTGTTATCCATCATGAAATCCTCTGTGGTTCGTGGTGGTTTCACATTCAAACCATCTTGCTGCCGGACACGCTGATTGTCCGACAATCAAAAACTGCAAAATTTTTTACGCGGGTTGGTCCGGCACGACACATGTCGTGCCTCGCCTCAGACAGCGCCATATCCAACCATCGCCTTCGTCTCGAGATACTCGCGCAAGCCCGCCTCGCCCCACTCGCGGCCGTTACCCGAGCGCTTGTAGCCGCCAAACGGTGCGCCGAAATCGGCGGGCGGATAGTTCAGGTGCACGCCGCCTGCACGCAATGCACGTCCCACTTTCCGCGCTCGCTGGATATCACCCGACTGCACATAGGCGGCGAGTCCATAGTCGGTACCGTTGGCAATCTCGACCGCGTCCTCTTCCGAGTCATACGCGATGATCGACAATACTGGTCCGAAGATTTCCTCGCGCGCAATCGTCATGTCTGGCGTCACATCCGCGAAGACCGTCGGGCGCACGTAATAGCCCCGCTCAACGCCCGCAGGCAAACCCGTGCCGCCCGTTACGAGCCGCGCCCCTTCGTCGATGCCCTTCTGGATCAACGTCTGCACGCGGTCGAACTGGTTGCGGTTGACGAGCGGTCCAAGCTGCGTGGCCGGATCGTCAGTTGGGCCGAGACGGTAGGCTTCGGCTGCACGCTTCGCGATTTGCGCGGCATCGTTCATCAGATGACGCGGTACCAGCATGCGAGTCGGAATCGAACACGACTGGCCGGAGTTTGTAAAGCATGCTGCCAGGCCACGCGTCACCGCTTCGTCGAGGTTGACGTCGTCGAGCAGGATATTCGCCGACTTGCCGCCAAGCTCCTGCGCGACGCGCTTGACCGTTTGTGCCGCCGCCTGTGCCACCTGCACGCCCGCACGGGTTGATCCGGTAAACGACACCATGTCGATGTCCGGATGAGAGGCGATCGCCGTGCCAACACCGGGACCATCGCCATTGACGAGGTTGAAAACACCCGCCGGCACCTGCGCTTCGTCGAGCACTTCGGCGAACAGCAAGGCGCTCAACGGCGAATACTCGCTGGGTTTAAGCACCATCGTGCAGCCCGCCGCGAGCGCGGGCGCGATCTTCACCACGATCTGGTTGATAGGCCAGTTCCATGGCGTGATCAGCCCGCATACGCCGATCGCCTCCAGCACGACGCGTGTGCTGCCGCGCTGCTCCTCAAAGCTAAACCGTTCGAGCACGTCGATTAACGCATTCAGATGCGCCGGCCCGCGCGCGGCTTGGCCGCTGCGAGCGAAGGTGATCGGCGCACCCATTTCGCGGCGGATCAGTTCGGCGAATTCGTCATAGCGGCGCTCATAGATTTTCAACACGCGTTTGAGCAAGGCGACGCGTTCGCGTACATCCGTTACTGACCACGCCGGAAACGCGCGACGTGCCGCAGCCACAGCCCGATCCACGTCTTGCGCGTTGCCGAGCGCGAGCCGCTCGATCGGCGCTTCGGTAGCCGGATTGATGACGTCAAAGCCGATGGTGGACGAAGGTTCGACCCATTGTCCGTCGATATAGAACTGTGCTGCATGTGACATGACAGACTCCGTTCTGTTGGTTCAGGATGCATCGCCGGACAACAGCCGATACATTTCCGTGTGGTCAGTAGCCGGTGTCGAACGCTGCGCCGCTTCGTCCCACATCGTCGTGCAGGTCACACCGAGCGTCATCGGATAGCCGACCGATTGCGCCAACGCGCGCGCGATCTTCAGATCCTTGTTCATCAACTGAAGCGCGAAGCCCGACGCAAACGTGCCGCTCAGCATGAACTGCTTGACCTTGTTCTCGGACGTATTGCTGCGGCCCGTCGACGCATTCAGCACATCAGTCATCACCTCTGCTTCGATGCCGAAACGCTGCGCGATGTGCAGCGCTTCGACGGTCGCCGCGAGGCCCGCCGCCGAGACGTAGTTGTTCAGCGCCTTCGCCGCATGGCCGGCGCCCGCGCTGCCGATATGCAGCACGCTCTTTCCCATTGCATCGAGCACCGGCTTGCAGCGTGCAAGCACCTCCGCACGGCCGCCAACCAGGATTGCCAGGGTACCGTCTTTCGCCTTCTTTACGCCGCCCGATACGGGCGCATCCAGATAGGCGAGACCGCGCTCTTCGAGCGTCGCGCCGAGCTTGCGAGAGCGCGCAGGCTCCGACGAGCTCATATCGATCACGACCGCGCCGCTCGCGAGCCGGCTCGCCCAACCTTGCGCGCCGTCCCCAAGCAGCACGGCTTCTACGATCGCCGAATTGGGCAGCATCGTAATCACGACGTCCAGCGTTGCAGCGTGTTCGGCTTGGAGGCGCTGGCCGCCAATTTGTGCGGCGAGCGTATCGGCGCGCGCAGCATCGGCATCGCCGAGGTACAGTTCGAACCCGCCGGCGGCGAGACACTGCACCATCGGCGCGCCCATCATGCCGAGTCCGATGAAGCCGATGCGTTTCGGTTGTGCCATGATAAGCGTCTCCTACTTCAAAGCCGAGAAGGCAGTCGGCGTCAGAAAGTGATTTTCGATGCGCTCGACAATCGGCCTTTCCGCTTCGGTTGCAGCGCGCTTGGCGATCCACTCCGCATCCGCCTGGAATGCGTTCCACTTCAGCTCGCGCTCCGCGAGGCTCTCCCACTTCACCATGTAGGTGAGCGTGTGATTGCTTGGGCCGATCAGCGTGGTCCAGAAGCCGATTTGTTGAATGCCGTATTTCTCGAAGAAGCCGAGCGTCGTCGTGGTAAAGCGATCGAGCAACGCGGGCAGGCGCGTGGGTGCGCAGTGGTAGATGCGCATTTCGACAATCATGTAGTACTCCGTTTCTTCAGGTTATGTATTGTTCGTCTTGTAGCGTTCAACCGGTCAGTCGGCCAGCCCTTCGCCAGACGACCAACGTTCGACGTATTTGACGAGCTCGGTCATGTCGCGCTTCGTGCCGTCCTGCATCGCCGCGTAGTTCCAGACTTGACGCGCAACACTGCCGACCCACATCGGCACGCCCAGTGCCTGGCATTCTTCGACGGCAAGGCCGATGTCCTTGCAGACGCTGCCAATGGGAAAGCCAAAATCGAAGGTGCGCGGCAATACCTGCTTCGGAAACTTGTCCAGCGTCGCGCCGTTTTTGCCGCTTCCTGCGTTGATCACTGACATCATCACCTCGGGGTCCAGGCCGCCCCGCACACCTGCAACGAAAGCCTCGGACGTAATGGCGAAGGCGGTCGACGACAGCATGTTGTTCAACAGCTTCAGCAACTGCCCTTGCCCGGGCTCTTCGCCCACGACGAACACCTTGCCGAGCACTTCGAACAACGCGCGCACCTCGTTCACTGCCGCTGGTTGGCCCGCCGCCATGATCGCGAGCGTGCCATTCTTCGCCCCTGCTGCACCGCCGCTGACCGGCGCATCGACGGTCGCGATGCCTTTGGCCAGCAGGCCGTCGGCGACTTCCTTCTCGGTGCGCGACCCCACGGTCGACAAATCGACCAGTATCTTCAGGGCGCGGCCTTCAATGAGCCCGCCATCGCCCAGTGCGACCTGCTTGAACACGGCCGGCGTCGGCAGGCTCGTGAACACGATGCGTGCGCTGTCCGCTACTTCACGAACCGACTTCGCAGTACGCGCGCCGAGCGCCGCGAGTTCAGCGACCGCCTGTTCGTCGCGGTCATACACGATCAACGCGTGACCCGCTTCGATCAGACGCCGTGCCATCGGACGTCCCATTACGCCCACACCAACAAAGCCGATTTGACTGTTTTGCTCACTGCTCGACATGATTTCCCTCATCCATGAAAGATTCTCGCCCCCGTCAGGCCCTTCACGAGGCGCGCGCCATGCGCATCAATGCGGCGGCATCGGGCTCGCGATCGAAGCGCCATAACAAATCGACAAGCGGTTGCGGCGAAACGCCCGAGCCGCCGTATGCGGCTAGTTCGCGCAGCTTCGCTGCCAGCTCCTCGTCCGCCAGCGGCGCCGCAAGGCTGCCGCGCGCGGCGTGAATCCGTCGCGATACGGACTCGCCTGAGCGCAACACGATCCTGACCTGCGCCGACTCGACGGCCCACGATGCATCGTCGATGAAATGCAAGCGGCCCGCGAACGCTTGTAGCGAGGGGGCCGCCACCGCCGCATCGCTGAATTCCGCAAGACCTGCCTTGCCGCGCGCCAGTGTCACCGCCACGGCGTGTTGTGCGCTGACCTGCGATTCGCGCCCAGAGCGCACGCCGGCCCGGTCGGTGCGCTCGCGCAGCAGCGGGTGCCCGGTCAGCTCGACACGTTCGATATCGTCGAGCGTCCAGGCGGCATCGCGGCGAAGATCGAGGCATGCATCGATGACCGGATTCAGCACCACACCGCAGGGGTATGGCTTATACGTGTTGGATGACAGCGCCCAATTGCGCCCCAGTCCAGCCGTGATCGCGCTCAGATCCGGCGCGGCAACGGTCACGTGCAGAAACCCGCGTGCACCTTCGAGCGGGGCATCGGGACCAGAAAACCCGTCAGCCGCCAGTAATGCCGACAACAGTCCATTGCGCGCCGCATTCCCGACGCCAATGCTTTTCGACATCGTGCCAAGCGTTTCGACCAGCCCCCCCGCCTGCGCCGATGCATTGCCAAGCGCCCAAACGATTTGGTGTTCGTTCAGTCCGCAGGCTTTCGCGACCGCCGCCGCAGCGCCGAATACGCCACACGTCGACGTGATATGCCAGCCGCGTTGATAATGTTCGGGCGACACTGCATTGCCGATCCGGCATTCGACCTCCACGCCGAGCGCGAACGCAAGGAGCAGCGCTTCACCGCTGATCGTCGCCGACTCCGCTTGCGCTTCGGCCAGCGCAAGCAACGGCGCCGCGACCGGTGCCGTCGGATGGATGATGGTCGGCATGTGCGTGTCGTCGAAGTCGAAGACGTTAGCGCTCATCGCGTTGAGCGCCGCTGCGTTCAGCATGTCCGTTCTTTCCCCGCGCCCAATCACGCTAGCGTTCTCATTCGCGCGGAAACGACTGTAAACGGCAACTGCCTTGTCGATCACCGGATCGCGACAGCCAGAAAGCGAAACCGCGACGTAGTTAACCAAAGCGCGCTTTGCCTCATGTCGCGCGGCGGCGGGTATGTCGGACCATTTAGTAGTCGCCACGAATCGCGCGAGTTCACGCGTAACGGTGTCTGCCGGGACTACATGCGTCGTGAAGGAATTAGCCTGCAAGCCAGCCTCCTTCAATCGGCATCAGCGCGCCGGTAATCTGGCTTGCCGCCGGGGAACATAGAAACACGATCAGTTCGCCCACATGCGCTGCATCGATCAGCTCGCCCGTAGGCTGCTTGCCTTTCAGGAATTCATGTACTGCGTCGTGGCGACTCAGTCCGCGCGCATCTATCAGATCGTTGATGCGACCGTCGATGTTCGGTGTCAGTACCGACCCTGGGCAGATCGCGTTGCATGTAATGCCCTGATTGAGCGTCTCAATGGCTACCGAACGCGTGAGCCCGAGCAACGCCGTCTTCGTCGTGACGTAATCGACGCGGTTAGCCGTCGCCCGTGCGCCATACACCGAGGTCATGTTGAAGATGCGTCCCCAACCGCGCTCGCGCATGCCGGGCAACGTCAATTGGATAGCACGAAACGCCGCCGTCAGATTCACGGCCAGTGCGCTGTGCCAGTGCTCGAGCGCGAATGATTCGATGCCGGCGAAATGCCGGACCACTGCATTGTTGATCAACACGTCAATCGATCCCAGCTGCGCGCACGCCGTTTCGACGAGCGCGTCGATGCCTTCCACCGTCGACAGATCAGCACGAACGTAACTCACGTTGACATCGAACGAAGACGCAAGTTCAGCAGTCGTTTGCTCCATACCGTGCGCCGTCTCAAGACCATGCAGGACGATATCGCAACCGCTCGCCGCGAGTGCTTTTGCCATTGCCAGGCCAAGTCCGTTCGACGAACCCGTCACGAGCACATTTTTTCCGTTTAGCGCCATGTGCGGTTTCTCTTAGCGGGGCTCGACATCGAGACGCACAATCCAGCCGTCCGTCTCGCGATCATGTGCGGGATAGCGCGAGAGCACAGCCGGATCATGACCGGGAATCACATGGTTCGGCGAGGCGGCAAGACGATGCGCGGTCTCGTAGCCTTCCAGCATGTCGCCGACGTTATAGACGACCGGAAACGGCCGATGCTGCTGCATATTCGCGTAGAAGTGCGACGCATCGGACGCCAGCACGACCCAGCCGCGCTTCGTATGCACGCGCACGACCTGCAGACCGTTCGTATGGCCGCCGACCCAATGCACGCTCAAGCCCGGCGCGACTTCCGATGCGCCGTCATGAAACTGCACGCGTCCGTCGAACAGACGGCCGACCATCGATTTCACGTCCTCCGGTTCAAACGGATGACTGAGCGCATGGTGGCACATGCAGCGGCCCGTGCAATAGGCCATCTCGCGGTCCTGAATGTGATACCGGGCGTGCGGAAATAGCGCACTGTTGCCCGCATGATCGTAGTGCATGTGGGTGATGATCACGTCCTCGACGGATGCAGCGGAGATGCCGATTTTCTGCAAGCCACGCTCTACTGAATTCGTGATCGTGCGTCCGCGCTTGTCGGCCATCATCTGATCGAAACCGGTATCGACGATGAACGTGCGCGTCTCGCCGACCACCGCCCACACGAAGTAATCGAGCGGCATCGCGACGTCATGAGAATCGCCGCCGATGAAGTTGTCGCCCGAACGGCGCTCGAAGTGCGCGTACTTGACTGCGAAAATCCGGTAGTTCTCGACTTGCGATGACATGTCTCGGGTGTCCTCGTATTGATTGAAATGCAGTTGGCGCATAGGCCCGCTTCAGCGATGCTTCAGTCTCACTGCGTCCGGCTTCATCTGACCGCCTCGGCTGCGCCGCCCTCGATCGTTTCGGGCGCCGCGCTGCCCACTTCCTGTTCAATGGCTTCGAGCGAGCGCCGTTTCGTCTCCGTGCCAATCAAGGCCACGATCAACGCTTGCGCAAGCAGTGTTCCAACTATCAGCGTCAACACACCGGCGATGCCAAACCTCATGAACGATGCCGCAACCGCATAAGGAATCCCGATGCTGACCGCGCGTCCAACGGTATTCGACAGCCCCGCTCCACGCAGCCGCAAGCGGGTCGGAAACAACTCAGGGACATAAGTCGCCACACTGAACGACGACAGCACGTAGATGCAGCACGTAATCGCAAACCCCAACGCCGTAATGGCGACAGCAGACTGCGCGAACGGATAGACGACACCGAACGCCGCGCAGATTAGCGAAAACACCACGATGCCCCATTTCCGGCCCATACGCTCGGCGAGCAGGAACGCGATCAGCGAACCAACCGGCCCCCCTGCAAACATCACGGCGGTCAGACCCAGCGAACTGGATACGCTATGCCCTTGCTTGACCAGGAACGTCGGTATCCAGCTAACGAACGCGTAATTGACCGTGAAAAGCGCAACCAGTACCGTGATGCCCGTAATCGTGCGACCCAATAGTTGCCGGGAGAACAGTTCGCGCAACCGGCCCTGCTCGTCCGAATCCACGCGACGCGGCGCCGGTTCGTTCGCATGGGTGGCGGCAGCGTCCACGCCGCATGCGGACTCGATGCGCGAAACGATCGCCGCAGCTTCGCCGACGCGGCCTCTCGACTCGAGCCAACGCGGCGACTCCGGCATCGACTTGCGCAGGAACCAGACCACCAGCGCGCCACAGCCCGCGATGGCGAACATCCAGCGCCATCCATATTGAGGGACGATCAGCCAGCCGAGAAACGTCGAAAGAAACAATGACGTGTTGATAATAAGGTTGAGAATCGTGCCGAAGCGGCCACGCCACGTGGCGGGAATGAACTCGCTTAACGTGCCGTAGCCAACGACGATCTCGGCCCCCATTCCAACACCCATGATGAGCCGGAAGAAGATGAGCCACGGCATCGACGGCGCAAACGCAGCCGCAATCGAAGCAAAGCCATAGATACCGAGGTTGAACTGATAGCAGAAGCGGCGTCCAAATCTGTCGCCAAGGACACCTGACAACCATGCTCCCGTCATCATGCCGATGAACGTTACGGAGACGAAGGCCGCGTTGAGACTGAGCGTAGATTCGCCGCTGTGAATCATGGCGGCAAGTACGGTGCCCGCGATGTAAATGTCGAACGAATCGAAGTACATGCCGGCGGCAATCAGACCGAGCGTCCGCCAATGGAATCCGGACAGCGGCAGGCCGTCCAGACGTGCTCCTACGCTTGCATAGCCCGGCATGATGGTGTCTCCGTCTATCTCGGTCTTTTGCCCGCGGGCCGTTCGCCACTCTGAATTGGGACAGCGAACCCACACGACTTGCAAATCAGTTTATACGCCTGTCATACAATCCGTCAAGAAGACGAGTTGCTTGACGTTGCCGAGGCGTTTCAAACCGGGCAGACACGGAACAGTCCGACCTCGCCCCGACTTTGGCCGCTCTCCAGCACGTTCTCCATCAATTTGTTAATCTCGCTTCGAAACCCCTATTCCCACGACGCAAGGACACAAGGAGCGTGAAGCATGAGCACTGTCGACTACGTGCCACCGAAGGTTTGGACCTGGAACAAGGAGAACGGCGGCCGCTTCGCTAGCATCAACCGCCCAATCTCGGGGCCGACGCACGACAAGGAATTGCCGGTCGGCCTGCATCCCCTCCAGCTCTATTCGCTGGCGACGCCCAACGGCGTAAAGGTCACGGTGATGCTCGAAGAGCTGCTGGCGCTTGGCCATAGCGGCGCGGAATACGACGCCTGGCTAATCAGGATCGGCGATGGCGAACAGTTCGGTAGCGGCTTCGTCAGCGTGAATCCGAACTCCAAGATTCCCGCGCTACTCGATCGCAGTGGCGCGAAGCCGATCCGGGTGTTCGAGTCGGGTTCGATTCTGATGTACCTTGCCGAGAAATTCGGCGCTTTTCTGCCGACCGAGGCCGGCGCGCGGGCCGAATGCCTCTCATGGCTGTTCTGGCAGATGGGCAGCGCACCGTATCTGGGTGGCGGCTTCGGTCACTTTTATGCGTACGCCCCCAGCAAAATCGAATATGCGATCGACCGGTTTACGATGGAGGTGAAGCGTCAGCTCGACGTCCTCGACAAGCAGCTCGCCGATAACGAATACATAGCGGGCAGTGAGTACACCATCGCCGACATGGCCATCTGGCCCTGGTACGGCGGCCTGGTGAAAGGCTGGCTCTACGAGGGGGGCGAATTCCTCTCGGTGCAAGACTATAAGCATCTGCAGCGTTGGGCCGATACGATCGGCGCACGCCCGGCCGTGCAGCGTGGACGGAAGGTCAATCGCACTTTTGGCGAGCTTTCGGACCAGCTGCACGAACGCCATGCCGCCACCGACTTCGAGACCCACACGCAGGACAAGCTAAGCGTGCAGAAATAGCCGCTGCGTGCAGCACTATCGCCTTGCGCTCGCCTGGCTTAGGATTGGGCTAAGTTGGGCTGCGCGGCCTTACATCCGCCCGACACGTCCACCGTAAGTTAACGATTTCTTCAGCTTCCATCCATGGTGTTCCCAGCAACTGGACCCCAGTATTAGCGGGGGCGATCCGGACTGCGCACAGAATTCACCAAAACACCCGGCATTGCCGTTTCGGTCAGCTACCGGCTGACCGTGTCCATACTTCTTTGCTGGAGGAATTCGACATGAAGATGTTTCGAATCGTGGTGACCTGCGCCGTCGCCCTCGTCGCCGGACACGTTTGCGCGCAAGACCAGCCTGCTCCTCCAGTTGCTGCGCAGCCCGCCCAGGACGTTGGGGGCATCTCCGACGCATCAAGAAGCGCCGCCGGAGCGCCACAAGCGATGACACGGCAACAGGTTTATCAGGACCTTGTTCACTCAGAGCAATCGGGGGAACAGACCCGGCTTTGGAATGGCCTCTATAGGGGTCAGTGACCTCACAATGGCTCGCTGAAGCGGGTCCCCTGCGCACGCGCCTGTCAATAACCTATGCGTTTTTCGATGTTGCGGAATCGCTTGCACGAATGGTAACTACGAAACCACGGATTCGTGCGGAGTTCACACAGGCGCGGCGAGCGGTCCGCCAGCGCAGCTTCGAGCCAATGAAACATTTCGTCCGGTTTTGCCAGCCTCGCGTACAACTCCGCAAACAGGAATGGTGAGGTGTAGCCGCTTTGACGCCTGGTTAGCAAGTTCTGCAAATACCATTGCAACACTGCATCGTAACCGCCAGTTGTCCAAACTGTCTGAATCGCCTCCGCTCGGGCGAACTCGTTGCAACGCGTGAGTGCGTCGACGGTCGCATCGACAGCCTCCTTGTATAAACCCTGCACTTCAAACGCCGTCGCGAGTAGCTGATAGACGAGCGGCGAGTGGTTGCTTGGTCCGCCGGCAAGATACTCCTTGATGACCTCCTCGTACCTGCCCGACTGCACAAGGCCGAATATGCGCGAGCCCTCGAATCCCAGCGGGTCGGTTTTCTCGGCACGTGCGAATTGCGCTTGGCCCTCCGCTTCCCGTCCGACCACAAGCAGCAGCCTCGCATAAAGCCGGCTGGTTTCAGCGTGATTCGGATTCAGACGCAACGCTTCCAGAAACTCCGCTTCCGCTTTGCGCCAATCCCAGTCATGAAAATAGTGCACGCCAGCCAGTGCCTGGTGGGCCTCCGGAAGATCGGCGTCGAGTTCCAACGCGCGTAGCGCCGCTTCGCGCGCTCTCGGGTAGCCCGTACGCGCGGCATAGAAACCGTGCGTAGCGGTGGCGCCATAGACGTTGGACAAACCGACATAGCCAAGCGCGTAAGTTGGATCGTGATCGATTGCAGTCTCGAAGTAACCGCGCGCGCGAATGAAGTCCTCCGCGCTAAGCCCATGGTGGTCCGCGAATCCTGCCTCGAAATGCACGCGGCGGGTCCAGTAATACCGGCCGCGCAGATAAGCGTCATGGGCACAAGGATCGATCGGCAGGCGTCGTGCGAGCATGCGACGCTGCTGCTCCGCGAGTGCGGGTGAGACTTCCCCGGCGAGCGCGGCGCCGACCTCCATCTGCATGTCCAGCGCGTCTGTTGCCAACATCTCGCGAGTGCCGCTCCAGACCTGTGTCTGATCGAAGCAGCGAACCAGTTGCGCCCGCAGGCGCACGTGCCCCCTATCCCGCGTCAAGGAGCCTTCCAGCATATAGTCGAGTCCCAGCTCATGGGCAATCTCCGCAATGCTCTTGCGGGTGTGCTGGTAACACTTGGCTGTCGTCCTCGCGATCACCAGGATCTGCTCAGGATTGAGCATGCCGAGGTTGGCGGAGGTCTCGTCTGCGAGCGCATCGCAAAAGTTGTCCAGGCACGCGTCATCGGTCTTGTTCTCGAACGGCAGCACGAGCACGCGAACCGCAGCGGGTGGCGTGGCCGGCGGCGACTGCGGAGCAAAGACTTGCAGACCCTCGAGGCGATAGCCTTTGCCCTTGACGGTCAGCAGATGCCGAGGGTTCTCGGGGTCTTCGCCAAGGGCTACGCGAATTTTGCGGATCGCCGTATTGATGCCATTGTCGGTGTCGCGAAACGCGTCTCCGCCCCACAGCGCCTTGACGATGTCTCCACGCGTCACAAGTTGCCCGCTGCGCGATGCCATCAGGATGAGCAATTCCATTGGCATGCGTTCAAGCCGGATTTGCTGGCCGCCACGGCGCAATTCGTAGCGCTCGACGTCCAGTTCAATATCCGCAATTCTCACGGGACAGGGGTTGTTCACGTGCGCTCCCGCGACGTCGATCCGTCAATTGCTCGCCAGAACGCCCCGTTTTGCGCGAGACGGTCTCATCGCAAACGACGCCACAAAGCCGAGCCCCGCACACAGCACCATGAGCAGCGCGGGAGCTGCATTCCAATGGGTTCGAGCAACCAGAATCGTAGCGGCGAGCGGAGCGGTGCCCATGGTTGCAGCCAAACCGAGATTCATTGCGCAGCCAACCCCGCTAAATCGCACGCCAATCGGAAACATTTCGGCAATCGCACACGCGAAGGTGCCGGCTGCGAACGAAGCGACCACCCCTGCCAGGAAAAACCAGATCAACAAGTCAGCTCGCTCGCGGTTGACAGCCACGTAAAAGCACGGCGCGAACAGGGCGGACAGCACGGCGCCCGTACGGTATACATAGCGTCGCGGCAACAGATCGCCGGCCTTGGCCGTGAGGAGAACGCAGGATCCGATGACAATCACATAGAGCGTCTGGGCAATTGCGATCTCACGCGGAGCATAGTTAAGCTGCCGGAGATACGCAGGCATGTAGGCGACAAAGAGCCCATTGCAGATGCCCACCAGCATGGTCGCCGCGACGCCTGTCGCAAGCGGCGCAAGATGCCAGCGAAACAGCTCGGCAAGCGGCTCCCGGTGTGCAACGCTGACCGATCCCGAATAGGCATCCGTCTCCGGCAGCGTGCGGCGCAAGACGAAACTAAGTAGCCCGATTGCACCGCCTACGAGAAAGCTTGCGCGCCATCCATACGCACTGACTTGCGCGGGGGTCAAAGCCAGTTGCAGACAAAGATTGATGCCGGCGGCAAGTAACAACGCCACGTTGACGGCGAAAAACACGATGCCGCACAAGAAGCCCTGATCGGCACGCGTGGTTTCCACGGCATAGACAATGGAGCCCGGCAATTCGCCGCCCACACAAACGCCCTGCGTCAGCCGCAAAAGCAGCAGGAGCGCGGGAGCCGCGACACTCCATGTCTGATACGAGGGGAGTACGCCAATCAGGAGCGTGGAGACGGCAGAGATCATCGCGGACGCGGCAAACACGACGCGTCGCCCGTATTTGTCGCCGAGGCGGCCGAGGAAGATACCGCCTAAGGGTCTCGAAAGGTGGCCGATAGCGAATATGACAAAGGACAGCGTCAACACCGACGCACCCAATCCCGCTGGAAAGAACGCGCGGCCGATGTCCTGCGCGAAGAACCCGTAGATGATGAAGTCGAACGTCTCGAGCGCTCCTCCAGAACTGGCGATCAGGATCGTCCGGCGCTGCCGGGCAGTCATTGGCGCATTGCGGGTCGGAAGCGCATTTTCGAGCATGTCACATCCTCAAATCGCTGGGCGCGCAACCACGGTCACCACACTTGAACAGTTTTAGTCGGCGAAAGCGTGCATGACCTGGCCCCCCTACCATCTTAGTCGCTGATCATCAGTCGAAAAGGTTTCCTTCTAGATGGAATCGGTATCAATAGCCGCGTGCTCTGCGAAAGATGGTGCCAGCGATGCTTGTTAAACGCTTAACTCGAAGTGCACGGGGGGCATATCGTTCGAATTGCCGCGGCAAATCTAGAAGCGATGCGATATGGCGATGGCACATGCAAACTGGCTGCGGCCTGATGAGGGTGCGGCGTTGAAGCCGTCACCGATCGTCGCGGTCGCATCGATGACGTTGCCGGCGCCGGCCGTGCCCAACGTCTGGCCATGCGCGCGCTGAAAGCCCAGCAGTGCGTAAAGCAAGGTGCGCTTCGACAGGCTGTACGACTCCGCCAGATTGAACTGCTGGTACTGTGCCGGGTTCGCAATGCCGTTTGCGCGGGTCGCGCGCGTGATGCTGTAGCCCGCCGCGAGGTTGGCGAACACTGTTGCACTGAAGTGCAGCACGGCGCCGACCGTATTGAAGATGGCCGTATCGCGGAACGCCGAGCCGACGCCAGCAATGTATTGAACATTTGAATAGGATGCCGATATGTCCCAATCCTGGGCGAGCGCGTAGGTGCCCGCAACGGCGATCCGCTGCTGAGCGGTCGCCGTCTGATAGCCATTGGTAAGGGCCGACACGCCAGGCTCACCGCCTGAGCTCGCGGTCGAGGCGGCTCCCCACGCACCGCCACTTGGCGTCGAGTTATTGAACCGCTCGACCCCGGCGGCGACGCCGAGCGGCCCACTCGAATACCGAAGGGCGGCGCTCCAGCTCGCCCCCTGAGTGAAACTGCCTGGCACCCCGCCGAGCGAGTACGTGCCGCTGACCGTCACGCCGTAAAACGCGGGCGACGTGTAGACAAGCGAATTGTTGACCCGGTAAATGACGTCGAGGTTATCGATATCCCCGGCGTGCCCTCCGAAATAACCGGTCAACCAGGTGGTGGGGCCATAAGGACCTACCAGCGAGTAGTACGAGGTGTATTGACGGCCCGCAGTGAGCGTGCCGTAGTCGGCATTCACCAGGCCGACGAATGCCTGTCGGCTGAACTCGCCATTCGCGAACTGCTGGGTACCGGTATTCAGGTTGAATCCGGACTCGAGTGTAAATACGGCTTGGGTGCCGCCTCCCAGATCCTCCTGCCCTCTCAGGCCCACACGATTGCCATTCCAGATGTTCTGGCCAAGCTTGACGGCAGAATGGCCATTGGCTGTCGAGCCGAGCGAGGTCTGGCTGCTCTGATAGACGATACCGGAATCGACAATCCCATACAGCGTGATACTGTTCTGCGCGAATGCGGACACGATCACGCCTGCTGTGCCGGCAACGACTAACAGCCTGGCGTAGGGAACGTTGTTTTTCATTCCGTTTCTGTTCTGGCGAAGGCCCTGCGAAACCAGGAAGCGCGCTTAGCATGATAGGCAACGTATGCGACTGGTGCGAACTGCGAGATAGGCGAATGTCGCAGGCACATGAATTGTTGTCTGAACCTGTAGTGGATAGTGCGTTCGGGTTTAGCCCCCAAATTTGAAAGCTCACCCAGCCGCGAACAACCTAGCGGCCCAATCCGCAAACACCCTCACCTTGGTGCTATATCTTCGACTAGGCGGATACGCGATATAGACCTGAATCGGCTCCGGTCGCCATCGCGCAAGAATGGGTACGAGTCTTTTTTGCTCGATGAACGGGCGAACCATGAAGTCCAAGGTGTGGACGATCCCCAAACCAGCCAGTGCAGTTGCAAGGTGCGAGTTGCTCTCGCTGACCAGAATGTCATTACGTATTCGACCCAGCGTGATCGTCTCCTCACCTCGGCGAAACATCAGGGGCTGTGTCACGCCCGTACTTGCAGAAAAGTACCCAACGACGGGCATGTCTTTATCCACGATATCCTGGGGATGTTTCGGAGTGCCGTGCTTCTCGAGATACGCGGGACTCGCACAGGTGGTCCAAGCAAGCGTCCCGATCTCATGTGTCACGAGGTTTGGGTCATCGGCTGTACTTCGAATGGCACAGTCTATGTTTTCTGCCACAAGATCCACGGTACGGTCTGTCACGCTGAGTTGAACCTGTATCTCCGGATAGCGCTCAAGAAATGCCGGCAATGCAGGAATGAGGATGCCGCTTGCAGTCGATCCACCGCTATCGACTCTCAGCACGCCACGTGGGCTCGCTTGCCCCCGGCCGAGCGTGGCCTCAATGTCATCGAGTTCGCTGAGCAGTTGCCGGGTGCGTTCATAGTACGCAGCGCCATCGGTCGTCACGCTAACCCGCCGCGTATTTCGCTCCAGCAGTTTTATGCCGAGATGGGCCTCCAGCGACTGGACCCATTTGCTCGCCGTGGCATTGGGGATATTCAGGGAAAGGGCTGCGCGCCCAAAGCCCCCTGTCTCAACAACGCGGACAAAGATACGGATTGCTTGCAAATGGTCCATGGAATCTGCCCCGTCGATTATCCACACGTATGGATAGATAAACCACGATACACCTATTTATCCGCACGGGTGTTTAAACTAAGCTGGGCTCAGTCGTCCACATAGGTGAACCAGGAACTCTGAAATGAAAACCTCTCTTTATGAAAACATCCATTCGAGCAAGCATGCGGGAAAGGTAGCACTCGTGACTGGCGGTAGCACCGGAATCGGCCTCGCCACTGCCAAGCGCCTCGCTCGCGAGGGTGCAACCGTGTTTATTACCGGTAGACGTCAGGCGGAATTGGACGCTGCGGTTGTTGAAATCGGGCACGCGGCACGTGCGATACGTGGCGACATTTCGTCGGCGGCGGACCTCAAGACCATTGTCGATACGGTGGCCGCGGAACATCAAAGGATCGACATTCTCTTTGCCAATGCGGGCGGCGGAGAGTTCGTCCCTCTCGGCGAGATCACCGAAGCACAGTTCGACAAGTACTTCGGCATCAACGTGAAAGGTACCTTGCTCACCGTGCAAAGTGCATTGCCGCTCATGCGTCCGGGTAGCGCGATCGTGATAACAGGCTCGATCGCATCGATACAAGGAACACCGGCCTTCGGTGTTTATGCCGCCACCAAGGCTGCCCTACGCTCCTTCGCCCGTACCTGGGCGTCGGATCTCAAAGGGCGCGACATCCGGGTGAACGTGGTCGCACCTGGCGTCGTCGTCACGCCTGCCTATAAGACCGAACTGAAGTTGAGTGACGACCAGATTGAATCGTATAGCAAGGAAGTTTCCGCAACCACTCCCCTCGGCCGCGTGGGTGACGCCGACGAGATCGCGAAGGCGGTTTCCTTTCTCGCGTCCGACGACGCCAGCTATATCACCGGGACGGAACTGTTCGTCGACGGCGGGCTCGCGCAGGTTTAATTTTCAGCGTTGCGCCCGACCCGGACGGTTACTGGCGAATACCCAAAGTGAAGTCACGGCGCGACCTCACGACTGTGCCGGCCACCATGCCCATCCGCGAGCCGAACGCCGTAATTCGATAACCGAGAGTGGCGCGATCTCGATACGGCTGAACGATGCCGGGGGTGCGTTCAATGCATGAATCAAAGCGGCACGGATAACCGGCGCATGGGTGACGGCGACCACACTCGCCGTCTCGTTCAGCGAATCAAGCCAGCCACTAACCCGTGCAAGAACCTGCACAAAGGACTCGCCGCCATGCGACGCCGCATCGGGATCGCGGCTCCATGTTGCGAGCTCATGCGGCGCGTCTTCCGCAACCTCTGCAAGCCGCCGGCCGCGCCACTGACCATAGTCCATATCTGCGAGTCCGGGCGCAACAAGCGCCTTAAGCCCGAGCGACTGCGCCGTATCGCGTGCGCAAGCCGCAGGACTGCTGAACGCGACCGCCTCCTTGACCGGAGGCATGCGTTCGCGCCAGGCCATGGCGTCCGCGATCCCACGCGCGTCCAATGGATCGTCGGCGGGAAACCTGCCCTGCCGCATCGCGGGCGTCGCTGCGTGGCTGACCAGCAAAACACGTGTATCCATTCTTTCCTTTCAGTTGAAAACCATGCCGGTGGCGCGCACGACACCTTGCATTTACCCGATCATGAAAGCTTAGCGCGTAGAATACGCCTTAGCGTGGAGCACGGAAGCCGGTGCAAGCCCGGCGCGGTCGCGCCACTGTAAGCGGTTCACCGTCGAACCGAAAGCCAGACCCGAGCTCCGCGTCACTTCTGCAATCCACTATTGGGGCGCGTAACCCCTGGAGAAAGTCAATCATGACTGACGCTGCATTGAATCCGGCCGCCGAGCCGACTCCCATTCCTCTGCGTGAACTGCTGCCATGGGTCATCTTTGGCGGCTTGATCATGCTGCTCGCCATCTACTTCGTGGGTGCTGAAGAGGGCGCGACATCGCTGGTCCCCGGTATGTATGTCCACGAATTCGTCCACGACGGCCGCCACCTGCTTGGCTTCCCCTGCCACTAACGCGGAGTCCATCATGGTCGGTAAATTGTTGGTACGCGGCATGCTCGCGGGCGTCGCCGCGGGTCTTCTCACGTTCAGTTTCGCCAAGCTGGTCGGCGAACCCCAAGTGGATCAGGCCATTTCCTTCGAGGAAAAGGCCGATGCGGCAAAGGGCGAACCGCCTGAGCCCGAGATCGTCAGCCGGCACACGCAGGCAGGCTTAGGTCTCTTGACCGGTGTGGTCACGTTCAGCGCCGCGGTTGGAGGTCTGTTTGCACTAACCTTCGCCTATGTGTTCGGCCGTGCCAGCAAACTGGGGGCACGACCGTTGTCTGCCTGGCTTGCGCTCGCGGCATTCATCACCCTGGTGATCGTGCCGAACATCAAATACCCTGCCAATCCACCTTCGGTGGGTGACCCCGAGACGATCGGGATGCGGACCCGCTTGTTCTTCCTCATGATCGCGATTTCGATCGCAACGATGGTGTTCTCGCTCAAGGTGCGCAAGCATGCTACTGCACGCCTGGGTCAATGGAATGCGTCGATCGTTGCGGGCATCGTGTTTGTTGTAATCATCGGTGCCGTGCAGTTGGCGCTGCCCGTGATCAACGAAGTGCCGGCGGCGTTCCCTGCGGTTCTGCTCTGGAAGTTCAGGGTCGCGGCGATCGGCATGCAAGTGATCTTGTGGACTACGATCGGCTTGCTGTTCGGCGCGCTCGCCGAGCGTGCCCAACGCCCCGCATCGACAGGCCGGATCGTCGGCAAGTCGGCTTACCTCTAAGGCAATGCAACCGCTTGCGCGGTTGCATCCTCCCTCCTCCGAAATCACATACGTCAGTAGGCATCTCGTGAAACGCCCGCAATGCAGCGGGCGTTTCACCTCACCAAGCTCGCGTCAGCAGTGCTCCAGCGCGTACGACAAGTCGGCGATCAGATCGTCGGGATGCTCCAGCCCCACAGACACGCGAATCAACCCTTCCGATACGCCCGCCTTCGCGCGTGCTTCAGCGGGCACGCCTGAATGCGTCGTCGAGGCGGGGTGACAGATCAGCGACTCCGTACCGCCAAGGCTCACGGCCGATTTGAACAGCGTCAGGCCGTTGATCAGTTTGAACGCCTGCTCGCGACCGCCGTCGAGGACGAAAGCAAACGTCGAGCCAGGCCCGGTGCATTGACGCCGGTAGACCGCCTGATACACTGGGTCTTCGATCAGTTCCGGATGCAGGACTTTCACGGGATGATACGGATTGGCCGCGAGCCACCGCGCGACGGCGCTGCCGCTGCGTGCGGCCTGCTCCATGCGCAGCACCAGCGTCTCCATGGAGCGTGTGATCATCCATGACGAATGCGGATCGAGTTGCGAGCCCAGCATGCTGCGGATAGAGCGGACTTTCGTGATCAGGCTACGGCTGCCGGTGACGCCACCCGCCACCAGATCGCTATGACCACCAATGTATTTCGTCAGCGAATACACGCTCAGGTCGATGCCCTGCTGCACCGGCTTCTGATACAGCGGACCCAGCAACGTGTTGTCGCACACCGAAAGAGGACGATAGCCGTGGCGCGTTTCGAACGCGTCGATCTCGCGGCGCAGCCCTTCCAGATCGAATAGCGCGTCCGTCGGGTTGGCCGGTGTCTCGACGTAGCACATCCGCACAGGGCCCTTTTTCGCCGCCGCTTCGAGTGCGTCGTGGATCGCCTCCACCGAAAGCCCATCCTCGATCACCTGGGATTTGATGCCCCACTCCGGCAGAAACTTTGAAATCAGCGTTTCGGTGCCGCCATAAAGTGGCACGGACTGAACCACACAGTCACCTGGGCGCAGAAATGCCAGCAGAATCGCCGCGATAGCAGACATGCCGCTCGAGGTCACGACAGCGGATTCGGAGCCATCGAGCAACGCAAGACGATCTTCGACGATCTCGAGATTCGGGTGATTAAAGCGGCTGTACACGAGGCCCGCGCTTTCGCCTTCCGGTGAAGGCTTGCGGCCTGAAACCATATCGAAGAAGTCTGCGCCGTCCTCGGCCGTGCGAAACGCAAACGTCGACGTCAAAAAGACCGGCGGTTTCACCGACCCTTCCGACAGGAAGGGATCGTAGCCGTACGACATCATCTGGGTTTCAGGGTGCAGATCGCGATCGGCAATCGTGCGCTTGTGATAGTTGCGATAGGCCATGCTTTGCTCCATGCCATGTCGTAGGGAAGGTAGAACGGTGGTTGCAGTCCCAGCGCGCATTACGCTCAAAGATGATCGCTCTTTGGACTTGCGCGCGACCATGCTACTCCTTGGCGACAATTCACAGCGAGGAGCACGACCAGAAATGACAAAGCCGGCCACCCGAAGGTGGCCGGCTTTCTTGCAAGAGGTGCCTGGTATTCAGTCCGTAATCGCTTGTAGAACTTGCGAGGCGGCGCAAGTGCCTTAGGCGGAAGCGCGCAGCTTCCTGGCAGCCGCGACCATGTTGGTCAGCGCCGGAATGACTTCTTCCCACTGACGCGTCTTCAGGCCGCAGTCCGGATTCACCCACAGGCGTTGCGCCGGAATGCGTTCAGCCGCCTTCTTCATCAGTTGAACGATGTGCTCTTCGGTCGGGATGTTCGGCGAGTGAATGTCGTACACGCCCGGTCCGATTTCGTTCGGGTAGTTGAAGTTGTCGAACGCGTCCAGCAACTCCATATCCGAGCGCGAGGTCTCGATGGTGATCACGTCCGCGTCCATATCGGCGATCGAGGCGATGATGTCGTTGAACTCCGAATAGCACATATGCGTGTGGATCTGCGTGTCGTCATCCACGCCATTGGCGGTGATACGGAACGACGTCACCGCCCAGTCCAGGTATTCCTTCCACTGCGACTTACGCAGCGGCAGGCCTTCGCGCAAGGCGGCCTCGTCGATCTGGATCACACGCACCCCGGCCTTTTCCAGGTCCAGTACTTCTTCGCGGATCGCCAGTGCGAGCTGGTAGCACGACACCGAGCGCGGCTGGTCGTCGCGCACGAAGGACCAGTTCAGAATCGTCACCGGGCCTGTCAGCATGCCCTTCATCGGCTTGCTGGTAAGCGACTGGGCGTACTTGATCCATTCGACGGTCATCGCCTTCGGGCGGCTGATGTCGCCGAACAGGATGGGCGGTTTCACGCACCGCGAGCCATACGACTGCACCCAGCCGAACTGGCTGAACGCGTAGCCATCGAGTTGTTCACCGAAGTATTCGACCATGTCGTTACGCTCGGCTTCACCGTGAACCAGCACGTCAAGACCCAGTGCTTCCTGCTCGCGCACGCTGCGTTCGATCTCGGCGCGCATCGCGGTCTTGTAACCGGCTTCGTCCAGTGCGCCGCTCTTGAACTGGCTGCGCGCATGGCGGATCTCGCCGGTCTGCGGGAACGAACCGATCGTCGTGGTCGGGTATGCCGGCAGCTTCAACAGTGCCGCTTGCCTGTCGGCGCGCGCCGGATAGGCGTTTTTGCGCTGACCCAAGCCCGGATTGATCTTCGCGAGGGCGGCTTTAACCGCTGGGTTGTTCACACGCGGCGACGCACGGCGTGCGGCAATGGCCGCAGCGTTAGCGGCCAGTTCCGCCTTGACGGCGTCGCGGCCGTTGCTCAGCGCGGTGTCCAGCACCTTCAATTCGCCGAGCTTTTGCAGCGCGAAGGCAAGCGACGAGCGGACTTCCGCATCCAGCTTCTGTTCGCTTGCCAGATCCACCGGCACGTGCAGTAGCGAGCACGACGGTGCGATCCAGAGGCGTTCGCCCAGTTGCTTCGCGACCGGTTCGAGCCAATCGAGTACGCCGTTAAGATCCGTCTTCCAGATGTTGCGGCCGTTGATCACGCCCAGCGACAGCACGCTGTCTTTCGGAAGTTGAGCGATCACCGCATCCACTTCAGCGCGGGCATTGATCGCATCCAGATGCAGGCCTTGTACCGGCAGTTCGCAAGCCAACGACAGGTTGCCCAGCAACTCGCCGAAGTACGTCGCCAGCAACAGCTTCACCTTGCTGCTCGAAAGCGCCTGGTATGCGGTCACGTACGCCTGCTGCCATTCGGCGGACAGCTCCGTGACGAGGATCGGTTCGTCGATCTGAACCCATTCGACACCTTGCGCCGCCAGCGTAGCCAGCAATTCCGCATACACCGGCAGCAGGCGCGGCAGCAGCGCCAACTTGTCGGACTCGTCCTTGGCCTTGCCGATCGCCAGATAAGTAACCGGTCCCACGATCACCGGCTTGGCCTTGACGCCTTGCGCCTTGGCCTCGGCCAGTTGTTCCAACAGGCGCGACGGATCCAGCTTGAATTCGGTGTTAGCGCTGAATTCGGGGACGATGTAGTGATAGTTCGTGTCGAACCACTTGGTCATTTCGCCGGCAGCGACGCCGCCGCAGCACGCGCTGTGGTCCTCGGCACCTTTCGCCGAGCGGCCGCGAGCCACGCGGAAATAGTTGTCGATGGCATCGCCGTGAAAGCCCTGCACGCGTTCCGGCAGGTTGCCCAGCGTGAAGCTCATGTCCAGCACCTGGTCGTAGAAGGCGAAATCGCCCACGGCAGCCAGACCCAGGTCAGCCTGGTGTGCCCAGTGACGCTGGCGCAACTGGGCGCCCAGCGCTTTCAGTTCGCCAAGCGAGGACTCGCCTTTCCAGTAGGACTCCAGCGCGAATTTCAGTTCGCGCTTCGCGCCGATACGCGGAAAGCCCAGATTGTGTGTTGTTGCCATCGTGTCGCCTTGGTTCGGTCAGGTTGCGGATGGGCAGATCGTAGCGAACACGGTTTATGAAGTAAAATGGTGTTAATTCAACGAATCATGAGTTTAGCTCATGTACCGGCATGCTTGAGAGAATTCACCTGACCATTGTCCAGGCGGTGGACAAACACGGCTCGCTCACCGCGGCGGCGGACATCCTCTGCGTAACGCAATCCGCCCTCAGCCACTCCATGAAAAAGCTGGAGCAGCAACTGGGTACGGATATCTGGTTCCGCGAGGGCCGCAGCTTGCGATTGACCCAGGCCGGTCAATACCTGCTTGCGGTTGCCAATCGCCTGCTGCCGCAACTGGATCTCGCGGAGGAACGCCTTAAGCAGTATGCGCAGGGCGAACGCGGCGCGCTGCGCATCGGGATGGAGTGCCATCCCTGCTATCAGTGGTTGCTCAAGGTGGTCTCGCCCTATCTCGCGCGCTGGCCGGACGTGGATGTCGACGTCAGGCAGAAATTCCAGTTTGGCGGCATTGGCGCCCTGTTCGGCTATGAGATCGACCTGCTCGTAACGCCGGATCCGCTCTACAAGCCAGGCTTGCGCTTCGAACCGGTGTTCGACTACGAGCAGGTGCTGGTCGTGAACCGCGAGCATCCGCTCGCCAGCGTAGAGTGTGTGAAGCCGGAGCAGCTGACGCGGGAGGTGCTGGTGACGTATCCGGTGGAGACCGACCGGCTCGACATCTACAATCAGTTTTTGATGCCGGCAGGTGTCACGCCCCGGCGCCACAAGGTGATCGAGACCACCGATATCATGCTGCAGATGGTGGAAAGCGGCCGAGGTGTCGCGGCGCTGCCCCGCTGGCTGGTTGAAGAGTATGCCGGCAAGATGAACATTGTCCCCGTGCGCCTCGGGCGAAAGGGCATCGCCAAGCAGATTTTCCTGGGTGCCCGCGAGACCGACACTGAGATTGACTACCTCAAGGGCTTTATCGAGCTGGCGCGCATGCCGGCGGCGGCCTTGATCGAATCAAAGGCAGCGCCATAAGCATCGAGCATTACCCCTGCCGATCGTCACCATAAACAATTCCGATTGTTGTTGATCTGGGCTGTGGCCGTTCCTAAGATGAATCTACCGTACGAAAAAATGATAACGCGGAGACACTGTCTATGGATGCGCATGCGAAGCCCGAACGGGCAATCAAAACGGTAGAGGATGCGATTCGTCTGGTAGAGGCGAGCGGGCTCACGCATATCAAAGTCGGTCTGTCCGACGTCGATGGCATTTTGCGCGGTAAATATCTGCGCAAGGATAAATTCCTCGGGGCGCTGCGTTCAGGTTTCGCGTTCTGCAATGTCGTACTGGGCTGGGACGTGGACGACCAGATGTACGACAACACCCACTACACCGGCTGGCATACCGCCTACCCGGACGCCATGGTGCGTATCGTCCCGGAGAGCTGCCGGCGTTTGCCTCTCGAACAGGGCGACGGCGAAGACATGTTGTTCTTCCTCGCCGAATTTGCGGAGGATGCCGAAGCAATCTGTCCGCGAGGCTTACTAAAACGCATATTGAAGCGCGCAGACGGGATGGGCTTCGAGGCTTTCTCCGCACTTGAATATGAATTCTTTATGTTCGAGGAGACGCCGCATTCGGTGCGCGAGAAGAAATACCGTGACCTGAAAAACTGGACGCCGGGCAATTTCGGTTATTCAGTGCTCCGCAGTACGGTCCAAGGCGATTTCTACCGGCAACTGCTCGATCTGTGCGAGCAGATGGACATGCCGATCGAGGGCCTGCATACCGAGACCGGTCCCGGTGTACTGGAGGCCGCACTGGCGTTCGACCGCGCGGCCGACATGGCGGACAAAGCGATATTGTTCAAGACGTTCACCAAGGCGCTGGCCCAGAAGAACAATCTGATGGCCACCTTCATGGCGAAATGGTCACATGACCACCCAGGACAGAGCGGTCATATCCACATGTCCTTGCGCGAGAAGAGCACCGGCAAGTCGGTGTTTTACGACGAAAGCCGTCCTTACAATATGAGCGCGAGGCAAGCCAGTTTCATGGCGGGCGTGCAACGCTACCTGCCCGAATTCATGTCGATGTTCGCGCAGACCGTCAATAGCTATTCACGTCTGGTACCGGGCTATTGGGCGCCGCTCGATGCAACCTGGGGCGTCGAAAATCGAACCACGGCCCTGCGCCTGATCCCGGGTTCGGAGAAATGTCAGCGCGTTGAAGTCCGCATCGGTTCGGCCGACGCCAATCCCTATATAGCATTGGCTGCCGCATTGGGCGCCGGCTTGTATGGCATCGAACAGGGCCTGAATCCGGAGCCGATCGTACAGGGCAACGCCTATACGCAGGAATTTCCAGCTCATTTGAAACTGCCCAACACCCTGTGGGATTCGGCACAGCGACTGCGCCATTCCGAAGCTGCGAAGACCTTGTTTGGCGAAGCGTTTGTCGAGCACTTTGTCGCGACGCGCGAATGGGAAGAGCGGCAGTTCCGTCGGCATGTGACCGATTGGGAACTGGCCCGCTACTTTGAAATTATCTGAGTCCAAAAAATCCAGGCTCCCTACGATGAAAGATGAACTGATTGTGATTAGCCCAATAGACGGCAGCGAAGTCGTGCGCCGCCCTTATGCGAGCGAGTCGCACATCGAGCAGACGCTACAAAACGCACAATTTGCCCAGAAGGCGTGGGCCGCAAGACCGTTGTCCGAGCGCGTGGCGCTGGTTGGCCGCGCCGTCGAACACTTTGTCGAGAACAAGGCCACCATCGCCGAAGCGATTACCCGCCAGATGGGACGGCCGTTGCGCTACACCGCCGGCGAGGTGGACGGCTTTGCCGCCCGGGCGCGCCATATGATGGCGATTGCAGAAGAGGCATTGAAGCCCGTTCAGGTGGAACCGCAAGCAGGCTTTACCCGGTTTATTTCGCGTGAACCGGTTGGCGTGCTGTTGACCATCGCGCCGTGGAACTACCCCTTGCTCACCGCCGTCAACAGTATCGTGCCGGCTTTGCTCGCGGGCAACGCGGTGATTCTTAAGCACTCCGACCAGACGCCGTTGTGTGCCGAACTCATTCACCAGGCCTTTGTTGAGGCCGGGTTGCCCGAGGGCGTATTCCAGTATCTGCATGCAGATCATGAGCGCGTGCGTCGATTGATACGCTCCGACGAGATCGGCTTTGTCTGTTTCACCGGTTCGGTGGGCGGTGGCCGTATCGTCGAGGAAGCGGCGGCCGGGCGCTTTATCGGTGTTGGGCTGGAATTGGGCGGCAATGATCCGGCCTATGTGCGAACCGATGCAAAACTTGATCACGCAGTGGAGACGCTGGTGGACGGTGCCTTCTTCAATTCGGGTCAGTCCTGCTGCGGTATCCAGAGAATTTATGTGGCCGAGCCTGTGTATCAGGATTTTGTCGAACGCGCCGTGGCGCGGACCAATCAGTATGTATTGGGTAATCCACTCGATGCGCAAACCACCTTGGGGCCGGTCGTGCGGACGGCGGCAGCCGACGGCGTGCGCGCGGTGATCGCGGAAGCCCTTGCCAAAGGCGCCAAAAATCTGATCGACGAAAGCCGATTCGGCATGTCGCGCGTCGGCACGCCTTACGTGGCGCCGGGCGTGTTCGTGAATGTCGATCACGGCATGACGCTGATGAACGATGAGTGTTTCGGACCGGTGGTCGGCATCATGCCTGTGTCCGGCGATGAACAGGCCATCGAACTGATGAACGACAGCCCCTATGGCTTGACAGCCGCCGTATTTACGAGCGACGAAGATGCCGCGCTATCAATCGGACGGCGTGTCGAAACCGGCACCTTCTTTATGAACCGCTGCGATTATCTCGACCCGGCGCTCGCCTGGACCGGGGTGAAGAATACGGGCCGAGGTGCGACCTTGTCGGTAGTCGGCTACGAGCATCTGACGCGACCCAAATCTTTTCATCTGAAAACCGGCCTTTGAGCCGCACCCCCAAAGGAATTTCGTATGTCACTTCCCTCCGTGAACTGGAACTACCCGACCGCGGTCAAGGTCGGCGCAGGCCGCATCCGCGAATTGCCGCAATGGTGTGAAAGCCTCGACATGCGCCGGCCGCTGCTGATTACCGACCCAGGTCTCGCGGCATTGCCGCTGATCGGCAGCGTGCTGGATCACTGCCGCTCCGCCGGCTTCGAATGCGGGGTGTTTCACGATATCAAGGGAAACCCGACTGGCAAGAATGTCGACGATGGCGTGGCGGCCTTCAAGGCTGGCGGTCATGACGGCGTGATCGCCTTTGGCGGCGGGTCGGCCCTCGATGCGGCCAAGGCCGTGGCGCTGATGGTTGGACAGGATCGTCCGCTGTGGGATTTCGAAGATGTCGGCGACAACTATCTGCGCGTCAACGTGGCTGGTATGGCGCCCGTTGTGGCTGTACCGACCACCGCCGGGACCGGCTCGGAAGTCGGACGGGCATCGGTGATCACCGACGACCACGCCCATGTGAAACGAATCATCTTTCACGCAAAGATGCTGCCCTCCGTCGTCATTCTCGACCCTGAGTTGACGGTGGGCCTGCCGGCAAAACTGACAGCGGCGACCGGCATGGACGCCCTGTCGCATAACCTCGAAGCCTACTGCTCGCCGTTTTATCATCCGATGGCAACGGGCATCGCGCTCGAGGGTATTCGTTTGATCAAGCAGTTTTTGCCGCGCGCAGTGAAGGATGGTCGCGATCTCGACGCTCGCCTGCAAATGCTGGTGGCGTCGAGCATGGGCGCCACCGCGTTTCAGCGAGGCCTCGGCGCGATGCATGCGCTGGCCCATCCGCTGGGCGCGTTGTATGACGCCCACCACGGCATGCTCAACGCCATCCTGATGCCGTACGTGCTCAAGGCCAATGAATCGGCCATCGCAGAGCGGATCGAATTGCTGGCGCGCTACCTTGAACTGGCGCAGCCCTCGTTTGCATCCTTCCTCGACTGGGTGCTGGCAATGCGCGATTCGCTCGGCATTCCCCATACGCTGAGTGAAATTGGCATCGACGCTCGCGACGCGGCGAAGGTCGGAGAAATGGCCGTGGTTGATGGATCCGCCGGGACCAACCCGATTCCGTTTAGTGATGCTGACTATAGTCGCATCTTCGTGACGGCAGTCGAAGGCATGTTGTAACGCCAGTTGGAACGAACCAGTGTTATTGAGGGGTTGGTGTGGCAAGAATCGGGATCGCCGGTTTTCTACATGAGACGAATACCTTTGCCGCCAGCCGGGCGCGCTTCGCCACTTTCGTCGAGGCAGATGCGTGGCCCGGTTTGCTGGTTGGCGAGGAGATGTTCGGCGCGGTCTCGGGTGTCAATCTGGCAATCGACGGTTTTATACAGGCTGCGCACAGCTCGCATCAGTTGGTGCCGCTATTGTGGGCCTCGGCCAACCCCAGCGGCCCGGTAACAGAAGACGCATTCGAAGCTATTGCCTTCATGCTCGACAGGATGATCCGTGACGCCGGTCCGCTAGACGCGCTGGTTCTCGATCTGCACGGCGCGATGGTAAGTGAGCATCTGGAGGACGGTGAGGGAGAGTTGCTCCGGCGCCTGCGGCAGAGAGTCGGCTCCGCGATGCCGATCGTCGTGGCGCTCGATTTTCACGCCAATATCACACCCGCCATGTTTGAACACGCGAGCGGCCTGCTAACGTACCGCAGCTATCCGCATGTCGATATGGCGCAGACCGGGCAGCGTGCTCAGGTGTTGCTCGACCGGTTGCTTGGCGGCAGAGTGTTGCACAAGGGCTATCGGCAACTCCCCTTTCTGATTCCCATGCCTTGGCAAAGCACCTTGAGCGAGCCGATGCGTAGTCTGGTTGCACTCGGAGAATCGCTGGCATCGGAGCAGGTTTTTGCGGCCGAGTTCGTGCCGGGTTTCCCGCTCGCCGATATTTACCATAGCGGGCCCAGCGTGATTGCCTATGGCCACGACCGGATGGCGGTCGAGCGGGCCGTCGAATCTCTGGTGCAGGCTGCGCTCGCCAGACAGGGCGATTTCGGCGGATGTCTGTATGAACCGACCGAAGCGGTCGCGCATGCAATCGAGCAGGGGCTACGAACGGGAGGCGGCACGATTATCCTGTCCGACACGCAGGATAATCCGGGCGGCGGGGGCAGCGGAGATACGACCGATATCCTGCACGAACTGCTGCGGCAAAAAGCGCAACGGGTTTGCGTCGGCGTGTTGTGCGATGCCGGCTTTGTCGAAGCGGCAACGCGTGCTGGCGTCGGCGCTGTCATCGATGTCCCGCTGGGCGCGGCTAGCGGGACGGGAGCGCCGCCGCTTCAGGCGTCGTTTGAGGTGCTTGCGCTGGGAACCGGCCGTTTCACTGGCACGGGGCCGTTCTATCTGGGCTGTCACATGGATCTCGGGGCGATGGCCCGGGTGCGGTGCGGTGGCCCGCTCGGCGTCGAGATCGTGGTGTCGAGCCGCAAACAGCAGGCTGCCGATCGAGCCATGTTCCGCCATGTCGGTGCCGAGCCGGCTGATTACCGCATTCTGGTTCTAAAGAGCTCAGTACATTTCCGGGCGGACTTTGCCGCGCTGGCGGACGAAATCCTCGTGGTGGCCGCGCCCGGCGCCAACGTTGCGGACTTACGCCAACTGCGTTACGAAAAATTGAGGCCCGGCGTCAAGCTGCTTTGAAATCAACCCAACTCAATAGAAGGCAGCAGCCAGGGCGCATTCGCGTCGATGATCGGCAGGAAGCGATCCCTTAGCAATTGCACGCTGTCCTGGGCGAGTTGCTGCGGCAGTAAGCCCAAGTCGTCTTGACGGGCGACCATGGTGAGTTCGCGGAAGAACTCCTCGCCGGGAACCGGGAACAGGCGAAACGCCTGGGAGAACTTGTTGTCCGGTGTCAGCCCCGACTGCAACAGGCACAGTGGCGTGGTGATGGTCCAGCCGGCATTGGCCATCACGAGAGACATGATCGCGAACGTGTTGTCGAGTTGCAGCCGTACCGGCGGTTGAATCCCCCACTTCTCCAACTGCGTTTCAATACTGCGGCCAATGACGGTGGTATTGCTGTAGCGAATGAAGTCGTCTCTGACCAGCAGACTGCGCAGAGAAGGAACGGATCCTTTGAAGTCGCCGGGCAAGACCAGTACGAATGGTTCGCGCAAGATGCGTTGGCGGTATAGCGAGGGGTTCTTTAACACCGGATCATCGGAAACGATGATGTCTACCCGTCTGGACAACAATGCTTCGGCATGCTGATGCGATTGGCCGGCCACCATCGACCAGTTGGAGGTGCGCTGGCGTATCGCCGCCAGCAGTTCGGCGCCGATACTCGTGGCCATGGAATCGACCAGCGCAATGCGAATATGTTTGAGCGGTTCGCCGTGAGGTGTGCGGAACTCTTGACTCAGATGCTTGGCGTCATCCAGCAGCGTACAGGCCCGGTTGTAGAACTGGCGACCCACGGGTGTCAGCATCGGAGGGCGTTGCGAGCGATCCAGCAATTGCAGATTGAGGGTTTGTTCCAGGTTCGATAGCGTTTGAGAAACTGAGGACTGTGTGAGATTGAGCCGTTGACCCGCAGCGGTCATGCCGCCGGACTCGACGACAAGCACGAAAACCTCGAGCGCCTTCAGATCGAAATTGATGCCATTTTGCATAAGACCGGCTGATTTGCCGCAGCGAGAAGTGGCCGGGAACGGGTGGCGCGTGCCACACCTCGGCGTAGTGTACCTGCAGTAAGCAGTCGTGTAAAAAGCGGGCTGGAACCTGGCGGATGGGTGTATGGCTTTATTTTTCTGCTGCCTTGGAGCGTAAGGCAGCGGGTCGGCGAAGCGGTTAGCAGCGCGAATCCCCGACGCGCTGCAGTGCTAACTTGTCTTTGTTCGCCTCAGCATCCTATTTCGACGCGGCTCGATGAGCCGACAGGACGGCACCCAGTTCTTCATCGGACAGTGCGGGCGCGTTTGTGAACGAGAACAGATCGCCCCATTGAAGCACCCATTGCGCAAGTCCGCTGGCGTCCGTTGCCTCAACAATCGCGACGCCGCTCAATTCACCGATCGTATGCCAGCGTCCTAGCAGTTTGACGTTGTCCGGGGGACGGCCACCGGTTTCCAGGAAGCGCTCGACTGCTGGATTTTGCGTTGACGGCAGCCCTTTCCATTGAACTATGAACTTCATTTCAGCCTCCATGACGGAGATGAGGACGCCGGCTCGTGGCGGCCCGACATCACTGCACACGCACAGCGTCGCAACGCTTCGACGCCCGGCGTCGTGGCATGAAGTGTCTCCTCATCCGCGCGATCAGCATGAGGCTACGGAGCGCATGAATCATCATAGTTGAGCGCGCGCAGCAGGCACGCTCTAAATACAGCCGCGAATGGCCAAGGGTTAAAGCAACACCGCCATTTCTATCATCTGACCATAGTATTGAATTTTGTCGCTGCAGAGCTCTCGTTGAACAGGTATTTGCCTTTTCGATGATGCCGAGAAATCTGCGTATTGAATTCAGCGTCCGTCATTGATCACATGTCTGCCAAGAAGGCATACATGACGCAACTTCGCATATATAGCGACTACTCTCATCAAAAATAGCATTTCCCTCCGCCAATTCCCGCATCTTCGAGTAAAGTAACAACCGGCACTCGAAAGAAAACGCACTGCCCCGGGAAACACCGCGCGGTGGAACCGCGCCGGTCCCCCTGGTTCCGCGCGACCATTCTCGAATATCATCAGAGCGCGGCGGCGCCCGCACTGCCCCCTCCACCCAGACCTTTTCCTGGACCAGAATCAGAAGATGAAAGCGGTAACTGAAGGAGCAAAAGGGTATAGACGGCTCATCCCATCGTTGACGGCCCTGGTTGAATTCGAGGCTGTTGCTCGGCTAAGCAGCTTTACGCTGGCGGCGAATGAGCTGGGAGTCACTCAAGCAGCCGTGAGCAGGCAAGTGAAATTCCTCGAGGAGTCGCTCGGCATTCGCCTTTTCCATCGCTTGCACCGTTCAATCAAACTCACGAGCGAGGGGGAGGCGCTGTACCTCGTGGTGGCGGAATCAATGCAGCGTATTGCGGGAGCGTTCGACCGACTTTCGAACGGAACCGAGCAGCAGGAACTGGTTCTTGCGACCACCGCAGCGTTTTCGCACTTTCGTGTTTTACCGCAGTTGCCAGCGCTAAAGCGCCTGCAACCCCAGTTGCAGCTTCGTTTGACTACGCAGATGTTCACCGCGGATCTGCGCCACAACGAAGTGGACATAGCCGTCCGGTACGGCAACGGAAAATGGCAAGACGGAACGTCGTCGTTGCTGTTCGACGAGGAGGTATTCCCCGTTTGTTCGCCGGCTTGGTTGCTTGCCAATGGCTCGCCACAAACACTCATGGACATTACGAAAGCGCCGCTGATTGAGTCTGATCGAACGTCCGAAGGCTGGATGGATTGGGAAGAATGGTTCCATGCGGCCGGAGCGCGACCGCCAAGATTGCACTTCGCACTGCGATGCAGTCTTTATACGGATGCGATACAAGCTGCGCTTCACGGGCAAGGAGTCGCGCTCGGCTGGCACAGGCTGGTAAGCGACCTGCTCAAGAGAGGAGAACTGGTCCGCCTCGTCGATACATCCGTCAAAGTGAGCGAGTCCTATTTTGTTGTTATCCCCCACGGTCGCACGATAACCCCGACGACAAACAGCATGATTGACTGGTTGCGCGGGGATGTGGAGTCCAGATAACGCGCGCTTCGCATAACCTGTGGTAATGCGATAGTGAGAATAAAGCGCATTGACGCCCTATTTCGTCCCTCCAATACTGGATTCGCAGCGAAGGGGCGGCAGCATCATTACGGTCCAGGCATAAAGGGGGCAACCGATGTCCGAAGTCAACTTCAAAACACACGGCCAACTGATTCGCAGTCGTCGACCAGGCCATGGTATGCCCGGCGAACTGTTCGGGCGCCAGGACGTGTTCGAGACGGACATTGATGTCTTCTTCCACAAGCACTGGATTCTGGTCGGCGTGACTGCCGACGTGCCGGAACCGGGCGACGTCTCGACCGTCGACATCGGAAAGGCATCCGTTCTCATTGTTCGCGATGACGACGAGAACATCCGGACTTATCGAAACGTTTGCCGACACCGTGGGGCGCGACTCAAGGACGCCGGGAAGTCCACGGTCGGCATGCTTGTGTGTCCTTATCACCAGTGGACCTACGACCTCGACGGTAACCTGAAACACACAACCCACATGGGCATCGATTTCGACCGCTCGTGCCGCAGCCTTTTCCCGGTGAAGACGCGCATCGTGGGCACACATATTTTCGTGTGTCTATCGGATGATGCACCCGACGACATCGCTACGCTTGAAGAGACGATGGCGCCCCGCTTCGCGCCGTACAACCTGACGGACGCCAAAATCGCCCACGAGACGGAGATCATCGAGGACGGAAACTGGAAGCTCGTGATGGAAAACAATCGCGAGTGCTATCACTGTAGTGCAACTCATCCGGAGCTGACTGCGTCTTTTCTTCCCGAGGACTTCGGATTCTGCCCGGACGGTCTGAGCGAAGAGTCGCAGCGCGCACTCGACGCTTATCACGCACGCAACGCCGCGAACGTCTCCAGTTGGGAACAGGACGGACACATCTGCAGCACGGTCGAAAAGCTGGAAGCCGATATCGCCACGGGTTTCCGGACCCAGCGTCTGGTCATCGCGGGCAATGGCGAGTCGCAAACCATGGACACCAGGGTCGCAAGCACCAGGCTGTTCGCTGACATGCAGCGTCGCGACCTCGGCGACGTGCACATGTGGACTCATAATTCGTGGACCCATGTGATGAGCGACCATGCGGTCATTTCATACGCTATTCCTCTTGCACCGGACAGGACGCTTGTGCGTACGAAATGGCTGGTCCATCAGGATGCTGTCGAGGGTGTCGATTACGACCTGCAGAAGTTGACTGAAGTATGGGTTGCCACGAATACGCAAGACGCCAGGCTGGTTGCAAACAACTACCGTGGGACTCAGGACCCGGCGTATGAGCCGGGACCGTTCTCTCCATTCACAGAAGCGTACCTGGAGCTGTTCTCGCAATGGTACGCAGCCAGACTGATTGCGCACGGCGTTTGAGTGGATTGCGATGATTCTTATGGCTGCTCTGCTGCAGCCGCGCCTGCCTGCCGGCGAGAAGAGGTGTGAGCCATTCTCACATCACCACGTTGATTCATGCGCTAGCTCGTCAGGCCGCGACTCAGCACAATCGCGCCATGAACACACTCTTTTCGGCCTCAAAGCCGCATGCCTCGCGTGCTGCAAGGCAGCGGCTCATCGCGGCAGGTGTGGTCGTCTTCACGATTCTCTCGTGGGCGGCCGCTTTCCCATTCATCCGGATTGGCCTGCAAGGCTTGTCGCCGTTACAACTGGCAGCGGCGCGTTTCGCCACCGCGGCATTGCTGGTAATCGCCTGGCTTGCGTGGAGGCGGCCGCGTCTGCCCGCATGGCGCGATGCTTTGCGCTTCATGCTGTGCGGCTTTCTCGGCATCGCACTTTATAACGCACTGCTCAACACCGGTGAGAAAAGCGTGGCGGCGGGCGCAGCCAGTTTTATCGTCAATACCTTGCCGATTTTCACGGCGGTGCTCGCGGTCGTGTTTCTCGGCGAGCGCTTCAACCGCTGGGGATGGCTCGGTTCATTGGTTAGTCTGGCCGGCATTGCCGTGATCGCGCACGGTCAGCCGGGCGGCTTGGCGCTCGGCGCGGGTAGCACGCTGATTCTCGGCGCGGCGCTGTGTTCGGCGAGCTACTTCGTGTTGCAGCGGCGCTTGATTCCCGTGTATGGAGCACTGACATGTACCGCGTACACACTGCTGGCGGGCGCGCTTCTGCTCACACCCTGGCTGCCCGGCGCGCTCGAATCTCTCGCCGGCGCGCCGCGCGGCACGTTGCCGGCGGTGTTGGTGCTCGGCGTGTTTCCCGCCGCCCTCGGGTATGCGACGTGGACCTTCGCGCTCGGTCATTTCGGCGCGGCGCGCGCGGCGAATCTTCTCTACCTGACGCCCATTGTGGCGACAGCGTTGTCGACATGGCTCACGGGCGAGCGACCAGGCATCGCGACGTTGTGCGGCGGCCTGATGGCGATTGCCGGTGTGGTGTTCGTGGCCTTGCGTGGGCGCCAGTAAGTTCGACTCAAGACGCGCGGTGAATCACCGTGCGGATGGGACGGGCTTATGCAAACAGATCGAGCCCCTGCACGAGTCGCCGCGCAAGACGAGGTTGACGCAGTTGTTCCACCCACCATTGCAGGGCGCGCCCTTCGTGATCGCCACGCCAGGCAACATAAAGTTTGTTGGGTTCACGCGGATCGACCGTATCTTTCTCAACCAGATCGCCGCGCTTGAGCAGCGACGCAACCTGGCGTTTTGGCAGCCAGCCGACACCAAGGCCGTCGCGCTGTGCCAGAATCTTCGCCCGCATGTTGGGTACGGCAAGCGACGCCTGGCCGCCAACGAGTCCGTAGGCGCGTCCGGACGTCACTCTTGACGTATCGGCAACGACGACACCACGATGCGCCGAAATGTTCTCCCGCTTGAGCGGCCCTTTGGCCGCCGCCAGCGGATGGCGCGGTGAGACCGCAAATACCCATTCCATCGCACCAAGATCGAACCAGCGCAGACCGGGTATAGCAGGCGGCTCGTTGGTAGCCCCGATGATCAGGTCGGCTCTGGCATCGCGAAGGGCCTCCCACGTACCGCCTAGTACTTCATTCGTCAGACGTAGCTTGACCCCGGATTGCAAGGTGTCAAACGTTCGAATTACCGGCATGAGCAGATCGAAATCGATGATTTCGTCGATTACGATCCACAGACGGTCCTCCCACCCACTCGCAATCTGCCGGACCCGCTGCGTCATGCGCGCCATGTCCTGCATGAGCCGCCCCGCCTCCTCCGCCAGCAGGAGCCCAGCCGGCGTAAGTTGTAACCGGTAGCGCCGGCGATCGAACAACAGCGCGTCGAAGCGGCTCTCGAGCTGGCGCGCAGCGTGCGAGACGGTCGACGGCGCCTTGCCCAGTCGAGCGGCCGCGCGCGACAGGCTCCCCGTTTCGCGAATCGCGTCCAGCAGCGCCAGTTCGTCCTCCGACAACATGTGCAACTCCATCGAACGTGTACATCGGAAAAATGGTACGGCAAATCGATGGACCGGGTCCATCATGCATCAACGAACAGCCATCGACCCAATATCGGACCTATCATGACCACGATTCTGCAAATCAACTCGGCAGCCCGCTCGCAAGGCGCTCAATCGACCCTGCTCGTCAACGAGCTGACTGAGAAGCTGCAACAATCGAATCCGGGCGCGCAAGTCGTCGTCCGTAATCTGCAAGCTGAGCCGCTGCCCCACCTCGACGATTCGATCCTCGGTGCCTTCTTCACGCCGGCGGACCAGCGGACCCCGGAACAAGCTGCTATCTCTGCCCGTAGCGAGGCGTTGATCGCCGAACTGCAAGCGGCCGACATCATTGTGATCGGCGCACCGATGTACAACTTCGGCATCTCGTCGCAACTGAAGACGTATTTCGACTTTATCTCTCGCGCCGGCATCTCGTTCCAGTACACGGCCGACGGTTCGGAAGGTTTCGTGAAGGGCAAAAAGGTCTTCGTCGTTACGGCGCGCGGCGGCAAGTATGTCGGCACCCCGGACGATACCCACACGCCGTATCTGCAAACCTTCCTCGGCTTCCTTGGCATGACCGACGTGAATTTCATCTACGCTGAAGGCCTCGCCATGGGCCCGGATGCAGCTGGAGCAGCGCTCGCTGGCGCACGCGAAGCGATCGAGGCTGCTTAACGATGAATCGGTAAGGGTCCGCCCTGCGGATTGCTACTGCTGATCGTGGCGATGCGTGTTTTGAAGGCGTACGCGTTGCCGGTCAGAAAAGACGCCACGGGAGGGTTGCCGTGGCGTTTTTAATTGTCAGCCGGCGGCGCCCGCGTCCGTCACATTGGAGTCGTCTTCACTACGTTGTGCCGGGAGCATGCCCCTCTTACGCATGACGGAGATAACATCCTCAATCATCACGTTTTCGAGCAGAGTTCGACCGTCGAGCTCACGTCGAGCATTCGTGCGGTCGATAATGCGTTGCAGATCGGAAGTCTCGGCAGCGATGAACACGGCCAGACCGTAGCCATAGCGCTCGGCGAGCGCTTTGTCGAAATAGGATTTCATGCTTTCGCTTTCGATTAACTTAACGGATCGATTTTGCCCATAGTGCTGTTATCGACCGCGCAGCTGAAAAGCTTTAGGGATGGGTGATAAACCAGCGTTCCAGCATTATGTAATAGCGCCCCCATGGCGCGCTTGCTACGCTCACTGAGCCACGCTGATCCTGCCCCGTATGCTGTTTGCACGGTTCACGAAGTTCTCACGCAACCTAAGGTAGTCTGTCGGGAACGGTTCGAGAGCGGCGGGCCAACGGATCGACTCCGCCAAGTACGACAACGGTTGTAGAAACCTGATGGAGGGTACTTACTGTGGCTACTGAGAATGGCGGTACGCTGTATGTCCTGCAGGCACGTCCACCGGCGATCATCGCCCTGTCACCGGACGGGTCACACGAGGTCGTTCTCGCGAACCTTACGCGCACGCCCGACGGCATCAAGGTCGACGCCGAAAACCAGGTGGTCTACTGGACCAACATGGGAACCGGCATCCATCTGGTCGACGGCGATCCGGATTCCGGCGCGGTTCCCCCCAACGACGGCACGATCGAAAGCGCGAAGCTCGACGGCAGCGAGCATCGTGTGCTGGTGCCTTCCGGTAAGGCCGGAACGCCCAAGGAACTCGTGCTGGACAAGGAAGGCGGTCACCTGTATTGGTGCGATCGCGAAGGCATGCGCGTCATGCGCGCGCGGCTGGACGGCACGGAGGTGACGGAACTCGTCCGTACCGGGAATTTCCCGGAGGATACCGGCGACGCGACCCGCCATTGCGTCGGCATTGTATTGGATAAGGCAAACGGGCACGTCTACTGGACGCAAAAGGGACCGCCAGATGCCGGCGAAGGGCGCATCTTCAGGGCGGGCATCGAGCTGCCGGCTGGCGCGACGCCTGATCGGCGCCCGGACATCGAATGTTTGCTGGCCGATCTGCCCGAGCCGATCGACCTCGATATCGATCACCGCGACCACATGCTTTACTGGACGGATCGCGGCGACGATACGCATGACGGCAATACCCTGAACCGGGCAAGAATCACGGCGTCCGGACTGGTAGATCGCCACGTGCTCGCCCGCGAGCTGCAAGAGGGCATTGGCGTGTCGCTGGACGCACAAGGGCGTCGCGCCTTTGTGACCGATCTGGGCGGCAACGTGCGCGAGCTGGACATCGATACCAAGGAAGAATCGCACTTCACCACCGTTGCTCATCTCGGTGTGCTGACCGGTATCGACTACGCCGACATCTGAGTCGGATCCCCGAGGACTGCCCGGGCCATATCCGGGCAGTCTTGCCATGTCGACGCCGGTCAGGACGCGTCGCCAGGCGCCACGCCCGGGAACAACGACAGCCGGAGTCCGACGAGGGCATGCAGCGCACCTTTGCGCCGCCTGTAGCCGGGCGCGCCGGGGTCGGCCGCGCAGTCAGACATGATCCGCCCGATAGCGGCATCGACTCTGGCCGCAAGTGTCGACGGTACGCTTTCGCGCTCGCCCGATTCCAGACATCGTTCATAGTGCGATCGCACCTCGGCGAGTACACGATTCAACAAGACCGGCAACTCGCCAGAAAACTTGTCCGAGAGTCTGCGCAGGTCGAGTGTATTGAGCGCAATGCGCATGTCGCGCAGGCTTTCAGTGGACGGGTGCTTGTAGTCGTC
The DNA here is from genome assembly GCF_050436665.1 of Paraburkholderia sp. EB58. Taxonomy (NCBI): domain Bacteria; kingdom Pseudomonadati; phylum Pseudomonadota; class Betaproteobacteria; order Burkholderiales; family Burkholderiaceae; genus Paraburkholderia; species Paraburkholderia sp. EB58. Next base: position 491,641 of record NZ_JBNDMQ010000001.1, read on the forward strand.
GCTCGGCGCAACGCGCGGAATAAGCTGCATAAGCCGGTCGAGCATGCGTGCGTTCAGATCGCGCTGCTGGTCGATTAGCAGATCCGTCCCGCTCAAAACGACGTCCCTCCAGCTCGACCGGGTCAGTCGTGCCGTCGCCGCATCCGTTCCGAACGGGCGGATGACCCCCGTCATCACCGACGCGAAAGTCATGCCGCCCAGCCCCGCGAGATTCGCATTCAGGAAGTTCAGGATGTTGGCGTCATAGACGTCGCCGATGCCGAGAAAGGTTGCGGCCAACAACGCCACGAGCGTCGATATCAACGCCCATTTCGGACGGGGCATCAACAGCCCAAGCGGAATAAACAGAAACGAGAAGAAAATGACCAGCACAGGGAAGTCCTGGCCACTCGGCAACACGACGAACTGATAGAACGCTGCAATGATGATGCCCATCGTCATGCACTTCAGGAAAGTAATCATCATGGGCACGGGCTCATCCAGCGCGGCGAAAAAGCAGACGCCGATAGCGCTCAACGACACTGCGGACGCACCGTCCTGCCATCCCGAAGCGATCCATATGCAGCACGAAACGAAGATGACCAGCGCCGTCGAGCCGGCGGAGAACACGGCAAGCCCCTGGTCAAGAAAAGCGGCCTGCGCGCCAAGCCGCCAATGACGAAACCGCGGCCGCCAGTGTCCGGTGCCATGAACGATGTTAAGGCGTAAGGTCCGGCAATCGACCCATAGATCGACCACCTGCCGCATGCGCCAGAGGGCGCTGGATAACAATGCCGCCTGCCATGACGTCAGTTCGTGGGGCGCCGGATCCAGTTGCGTAATACGCTTTCGCAGTAGCGGCGCCTCACGCTCGGGATCCTCGCCGAGCGGCGCCTCCATCCAGCGTCCGATGTCGCGCAGCAGTACGCCGAAGCCCGCAGGAAGGCCGGCGCCTGACTTCTGCGCGGCCTCGACCACGTCTGCAAGCGCTGCGGTGATGGGCAGTATCATTTGCATCCGGTCTTGCAGCTCCTTGCTGCGAGCGAGAATCGCCGGACTGACGTGATCGTAGGCCAACTGGCTCAACAGGAATTCGAAGCCGCGGACACTGGAGGCCATCTTCTGTCGGCTTCCGGAAACGAGCGCTCCAGCAACCCGGCCCGCCAGTGACTCTTGCACGTAAAGAGCGGCATCGCCGAACCACGAATCCGTTCGCTCGATCAATGTCGGCGCGAGCCGGCTTGGAAAGAAAACGCTGCCGACGATGCTCGCGCAGACGATGCCCAGCACGATTTCTTCGGTTCGCGCCACGGCCACATCGAAGATGCTCAACGGATCAGACAATGCCGGTAGAGCAATGACGGACAGCGAATAGCTGGCGAGCAGAAAAACGTAATTACGTGCGGCTCGCGTCGAGATCGAAATGTAGACGAACACGCCGGTCCATAGCGCGATCAGCGCACTCAACAGATATGGCGTCTCCGCGAAAGGCGGCACGAGGGCGATGGAGGCAACCGCGCCAAGCACCGTGCCGATCACGCGATAAAGCGCCTTTGACCGCGTTGCACCGACAAACGGGTTCGACACAATATAGACCGACGCCAACGCCCAGTACGGCCTCGGAAGCGAGAAGTAAAACGCGATGTAAAGCGCGAGCATCCCCGCGACGAAGGTCTTTAGCGAAAAAATCCAGTCACGCAGCGAAGGGAGATTCATCGGAGAAAATCGCTTGGGAGATCAGTCTTTCGCCCGACAGTTCGCAGTGCCTCCCCATGTCGGCCCGCAGTGGCGGTTCACGCGCCCGAAAATCACGGTTATCTTACGCTGGTGCCGGGTCTCAGTGTTGTTCCTGAGGAGACGAGCCTTTCGCATGCACCACGGCGTCTCCGGGCCGCCGGAACTGTTATTCTCTGGTCTCCCGACTGCCGCACCGTCGCATTTCACAAGCCGAACGCCTGGCATCAGGCGAGACAGGATTTCGAATGTTTGGTTTTCTGCGCAGATACTTTTCCCACGACCTCGCGATCGATCTCGGCACATCGAACACGCTGATCTACATGCGCGGCAAGGGCATTGTCCTCGATGAACCGTCGGTAGTGGCGATCCGCCAGGAAGGTGGCCCGAGTGGCAAAAAGACCATTCTGGCGGCCGGCAAGGAAGCCAAGCAGATGCTTGGCAAGGTTCCGGGCAACATCGAGGCCATCCGCCCGATGAAGGACGGCGTGATCGCCGACTTCAACATTACCGAGCAGATGATCAAACAGTTTATCCGTATGGTTCACGCACCGCGAATGTTTGCGCCGTCGCCGCGCATCATCATTTGCGTGCCGTGCGGGTCTACCCAGGTTGAACGACGTGCAATCAAGGAAGCCGCGCACAGTGCGGGGGCGTCACAGGTCTACCTGATCGAGGAGCCTATGGCCGCCGCAACGGGTGCCGGAATGCCAGTGTCAGAGGCGACCGGCTCGATGGTGGTGGATATCGGCGGCGGCACCACCGAAGTGGGTGTCATTTCGCTCGGCGGCATCGTATACAAAGGTTCTGTGCGCGTCGGTGGCGACAAATTCGACGAAGCCATCGTCAACTACATCCGCCGTAACTACGGCATGCTGATCGGTGAGCCGACTGCCGAAGCCATCAAGAAGGAAATCGGCTCCGCGTTCCCGGGGTCGGAAGTGAGGGAAATGGATGTGAAGGGCCGCAACATGTCGGAAGGCATACCGCGCAGCTTCACGATCTCCAGCAACGAGATCCTCGAAGCCCTCACCGATCCGCTGAACCAGATCGTGTCGGCGGTCAAGATCGCGCTCGAACAGACGCCGCCGGAGCTCGGTGCCGATATCGCTGAGCGCGGCATCATGCTTGCGGGCGGTGGCGCGCTGCTGCGTGATCTCGACCGGCTGCTGGCCGAAGAGACCGGTTTGCCGGTGTTTGTTGCCGAAGACCCTCTAACTTGCGTCGTGCGCGGCTCGGGCATGGCGCTCGAGCGCATGGACAAATTCGGCGGCGTCTTCTCCTATGAATGAGGGTGGCGCCGCAATCGCCTGGCGACTGACGACTGACGACTGCGGCGTCGAGGGCACTCACTGACCGCCAAATTGCTTTTTTTCGGTCAATCTGTTGGTCACGGACATCACGCCCGGAACGCCTTTGGCGATTTCCGTCACTTTGTCGATCTGCGTTGCGTCCACCACCGTGCCGTCAAGCGTCACGGCGCCGTCCTTCGCAATCACGCTGATATTGCCGGCGTCAATCTCCTTGTGCTTCACGACGGCAGCATAGACTTTGCGGCGAAGCGCGCGATTCGCCCGGCGGGCCGCCTTTATCGTCGAGGCACCCGACGCCGCCACGGACGATCCGTTCGACGCCGCGCTCGTTGCGCCGGTCTGTGACCATGCGCAAACAGATGCCAGGGCGATCAATACGCCACAGGCCGACCTGCGTGCAGTGACTGTCTTCATTGAGGTATCCAGTTGTTATGGACCGTGGGATCAGAACGTGTGACGGATGCCGATCATGGCCGCCGTGGTCGACACACCCGGCGCAACTGGCTGGCCATACACGATCGTCTGATTCAGCGTGCCGTTATTGTTGACGTACCCGATCTGTACATAGCCCAAGGTGCTCTTGGACAAGCTGTATTCGCCGCCCACCGCGAATTCATCCGAGTGATTGGCCGAATTGTTGCGGTCCTTCAGGTAATAGAAGCCCGATGTCACCCTGAAGGCCGGCGTGAACCTGTAGCCCAGACCCGCGGAGACCATCTCATAGTTGACGTGGGCACTGTTGGCAGGATTCTTCCCGATGCTGTATGACGTCGACACGGAAAAATCGTGAAACGTATACATCGCGCCCAGATAGTAAAAGCGGTTATTGTCCAGTCCGGTCGCGACGGTCGTGGCGGAAGGGTTCGCATCGTGCCCGTTGTAGTACGCGGCGGCCAGATTGAGGCCGTAGTTCGAGTACTTCAGCACGGCGGACTCGCGCGTTCCACCCTGAAGCTGGCCTGCTACGCCGCCGGGCGCATACTCTAGCGCGAAGGATGCACCATAGAACTTCGGTGACTGGTAAACCAGTGCGTTGTCGTCCCACAGTGCGCCGATTGGACCGTTTGTGCTGGAGCCCGGCCAGCCCGCGGCCTGGTTCATGCCAAGCCACGCGGTCAGGATACTGCCGAAATATTGGGCGCCCCGTACATCGGTGTCATACATCGCGTAGATCATCGGAGCGATCTGCCGCCCCGCATCCAGGGAGCCGAATGGACCCGACACGCCAATTGTGGTTTGCTGATTGAAGACCGCAGTGGCGCCCGGCGCGTCGGCCAATCCGAGCTTCCCAGTACCGCTGTTGAACGACCCCTGCAGCTTGAAGTTGATCTTGTAGCCGCCGCCGATGTCTTCAACGCCTTTGAGGCCCCAGATGCTCGAATAGACACCGCCATCCTTGAATGCGTATATCTTCCCTGTGTTCGACGCCTTTGGCGAGAACGAAGCCGCCGATGTGCTCTGATACAGCAAGCCGGCATCAAGGGCACCATAAAGCGTCACCGACGATTGCGCGTGCGCCGCACTCCCTATAGCAACCAATACGGCCGCTGCTATCCACTTCAGTTTCATTGCGTCTCCTTTACCATGTGTTGGCGCCAGCCCGATATGCGTGGCGCGATCTTTGAGTTATTTAGTATAACTAACTATTTTTAATTCTCTGCATCGTCGATCTTCAGCGGGGGATCTATCGTGATGAGTTGACGAGCTGGCGCGATCTACTAAGCCGATACCTACCGTGGGGTCGATCCGTCATATACGGGGATGTCGTTCGCACTCCCCTTCCCGCTCGAGTTTCCGTGACCGATCAGTGTCACCGCGGCCGCAGCGATGAACATCGGGATCGAAATAAGCAGAAAGTTCTGGTAGCGTGGCAGTTGCATTGCCATCAACGCTCCGAACGCGATTGGCGCGAGAATGGCACCCAGTCTTCCCACCCCGGTGACCCATCCCACGCCCGACGAGCGGATGGCGGGAGGATAGAACTGTCCGGCATACGCATAGGTAAGCATCTGGCCACCATACGTCGATGCACCAAGCAAGCCTGTCGTGACGTAAAGCCATGTGACGGGAACGTCGCTGCCCGATATCAGGATCGCCATGGAGGCGAGCAGATAGAACGAGCACAGGACCAACTTGATCGGCAAGCGATCCGCAAGCAGGCCAGCGCAAACGCCTCCCACGAGCGCGCCGACATTCAATGCGAGCAGAAGATTCAATGCCGATGCGAGGCTATAGCCAGCATTGGTCATCATCTTTGCGAGCCACGACGCCAGTCCGTAGATGACAAACACACACATGAGCGAAGCGAGCCAGAACATGATCGTGCTGGACAGACGGCCATCGCTGAACAGATGGCCGACAGAGACGTCATCTTGCGCGGGCCCCGCATTACTGCGAGCCGGGGCGACAAAAGCATCGTCGGGCCGCATTTCGAGCCGGGGATTCAGGCCACGCACAATAGCGCGCAATTCGGCGACGCGATGGGTCCTGGCCAGATAGGCGATCGACTCAGGCAGCAGTCCGACCACAAACGGAACGACGACGAGCGGCAAGGCTGCGATGAAGAATACAGACCGCCAGCCATACGCCTCTATCATCGTGCGACCAAGGAAGGCCGCCAACATTCCGCCAATCGCAAAGCCACTGAACGCCACCGTCACCATCGTCGCCCGATGCTTTCGCGGAGCAAACTCCGTGACGTGAGCCACAACGCACGGCATGACACCGCCAATTCCTATGCCGGCCACGAAACGAACAATGCCGAACAGCACGGCATCGTGAACGAAGCCCGTGCAGACCGTCACGATACTGAAGAGGACCACGCAGAACGCCATCGTCCTCCTGCGACCGACGCGGTCAGCAAGCATCCCTGCAGAAATTGCGCCGATCATCAGGCCAGCGAAACCCGCACTCACCATCATGCCTGCCTGGGCCGGAACGATGTTCAGGTCCTTCATGACGGACGGCAGGGCCGCGCCTATGATCGCCAGGTCGTAGCCGTCGGCGACGATGATCAGCGTACAGATAAGCAGGATGGTGGCATGTAAAGCGCCGAACCGTGCTTCGTCGGCAATACCGTGCACGTTCAACTGTCTCATCGTTGTCTCCTGATTTTGTTTTATGCGGCAGCGCCGCTGGACGGGCGTCTACGCCCGTGAAGGTCTGTCGAAATGCACACCCTCAGTCAACAACCGGCGAGCCCGGAAAGCCGTATAACCGGTGAGCGTTGTCCGCAAGAATTGCATTGCGGACCGCCTCGTACGGCGCCCAGTCGGCAAGGAGATCGAGCAGATCGCCGTCGTTCGGCATCGTCCCCCAATAAGCCGGATGCGGCCAGTCCGAACCCCACACGCACCGGTCAGGTGCCGCCTCGATCAAAGCCCGCGCAAAAGGCACGGTGTCCGTGTAGCCGGGCGCGTCTGAGACACGGTATGCACCTGAGAGCTTGACCCATGCGCCGTCCGCCATCAGCTTGAGCATCAGTTGCATGCCTGCTGACTGAAGTCCGTCCGACACGGCGAAGTGCCCCATGTGGTCCATGATGTATGGCACTCGCAACTTCGAAAGGCGGGACGCGACGGGTTCGAGGCGGCTCGTATCGGTAAGGAACTGCAGATGCCAGCCGAGCTCCGCGCACAACGCTTCGTAGCTGTCCAGATGATCGAGGCCGATACCACCACCGGACAACGTATTGAGACGCAAGCCCACGACACCCGCATCTTTCATTTTTAGGAACTCGCGTTCGGGCAAGTCGTGCGGAGCGACTGCAATACCGCGCAAGCGCTCGGGGTAGCGGTCGAGCATGTCCATCAATAACCGGTTGTCCGTGCCATGCACGCTTACCTGTACGAGCACGGCGAACGTCACGCCCGTTGCGTCGAGCATGTGAAAGTAGTCTTCGACCGTTGCCGGCGCCGGCGTATAACTGCGGTTTTCTATCAACGGGTAATCGGGCGGAGCGCCGATCACATGGGCATGCGTGTCGACCGCGCCCCACGGCATGCGGAAACGCGTCGGTGCGTGCGGGTTCCGGTCCGGCGCGGGACACACGGCAAACCTGTCTGGAACATTGGTGGTCATGGGTGCTTCCTTCGAAATCGTCAATCGGGATTGCCGGCTACTCACTGGTCATACTGCGGATAGCCGTTGTTTCGCTGCTCGGCTTCGAGGCGGCGCAACATGGCTGGCCACTCGAGAATGCCGTAGGAGCGGATCTTTCCTGGTTGAAAGATGCTAGACGTACGTTCGATCACTTCCGGCGACGGCATGTTGATTCTGGCGCCCGCGGCCATCAGATCCACCTGGGCCCGGCAGGACATCTCGAGCTGATAGAGCAGATTGAATGCTTCCGCAGCGCTCGGGCCGCAGGTAATGAGGCCGTGATTACGCAGGATCAGCGCGTTATGTTCTCCCAGGTTTTTGACGAGGCGCTCGCGCTCACTCAGATCGACAACCGGGCCTTCGTAGTCGTGGTAGCCGATGTGCCCATGAAACCGCATTGCATGCTGCGTGACCGGCAGCAGTCCGCACTCCATTGCCGAAACAGCCATTCCGGCGCGCGTGTGCGTGTGTATGACGCAGTTCGTTTCGGGACGCGCGGTATGGATCGCGCCATGAATCACATAACCAGCGGAATTCAGACCGTACTGTGTTTCAGGCTTCCAGATGATGTTGCCTTCAACATCGATTTTCATCAGGCTCGACGCTGTGATCTCCTTGTACGTCATCCCATACAGGTTGATGAGAAGATGCTCCGTTCCCGGAATCCGCACGGTGATATGGTTGTAGATGAGATCGCTCATCCCGTAGACGTCGATAAGCCGGTAGCAGGCCGCCAGATCGACGCGTGCCTGCCACTCTTCCGCGCTGACTTCCTCGCGAATGCTTTTGAAGTCGGTCGGATATTTGCGCTTGCGTACGTCTTCGTCGTTGGTATAGCCGGCTCGTTCACGAATTTCTTTGAAATCGGTTGGGTAGCTCATGATGTTTTTCCTCTGAATGGAAGTTGCCGGCAAGTCCGGCTCGCCCTCGTATTGCGACGTATGTCTATGAAGCTTGCGCTTCCCCTTCTGGAGCGATGCGCTCTGCCAGCGCCAATTTTCGCTGCGCTATCTTGAGAACCGCCTCATCGACCAGCAGGCCATCCACGATGATTGCGCCGCGGCCCTCTCGCTGCGCCTCCTCATACGCAGCAATCGTGCGGCGCGCAGTGGCAATTTCGTCCTGGTCGGGGCTAAATACCCGCCCGATCGGTTCGACTTGCCGCGGATGAATCGCCCATTTTCCGGTGAAGCCGAGCTTCTTGCCCGCCTGAGCAGCGCGCACCAGTCCTTCGCTATCCGCCACATCGGGGTGTACATGATCGAGGGCCTGCACGCCGGACGCGACCGCAGCGGTAACGATGCGCGAACGCACGGGCAACAGCGTCTGCTCGTCGAACGCCATGCCCGTTTGAGCAATGAAATCGCCGACGCCAAAAATCAGCGCCTGGCAGCGTCGCGACGCGCGTGCAATCGACAGCGCGTTTTCCACTCCACCCGCGCTCTCGATCAGTGCAAGCAACATCAATCCACGGCGGCCGTCGCGCAGTTCGAGCTGCCGCAGCAACTGGTCGTACACGTACAGATCTTCAGGACCCTGCACCTTCGGCACGACCACCGTATCGATTGGCAACCCCTCCAATGCGAGCAAATCGTCGAGACACCACGGCGTCTCCAGACCGTTGATACGCACGCACAATTCACGCCTACCCGGTTCAGCTCGGGCCAGCGCCCGACGCAACACCTGGCGCGCCTCATGCTTGAAGGTCGGCGCGACAGCGTCTTCGAGATCGATGACAAGCGAATCGCAGTCGATCGTCAGCGCTTTTTCCAGCAGCTTTTCGCTGCTCGCCGGCGTGACAAGCTGGCTACGGCGGCAAAAACCTGTCATTGCACGCTCCTGCGAAATTGCCGGATCAGCGTCGACGCATCCGTTTCGTCTTCGAGAGCCGCCACGCGCTGAGCGATCCGAGCGGCGTGTGCCCCGCCGAACACGGGCACGGCGAGGTCATCGAACTTGCGTCGGAGAAATGCGCCATCGCATGGCCGCGACGGTTCACCAAGCGGCTCGTCGATGCGGACCACCTGCCCGGCGAACGACAGTGCCGCTCCCATGATGGGCAACTGTCCGTCGATTACGACATAGATGGCCGAGCACAACGCTGTGACGTCCGTTGCACCGATGCGCTCATAGCTCTGCCAGTTGCAACGTCCGTCCAGCAGCGCCACCGCAACCTGAAAGTAAACGCTGAACTGCGCATCGACGATGTTGCGCGGGTCTATCTTGTTTGGGGTTGCCTCACCGACGATTTGCGCGGCTTTGGGTGACAGACGCACTTCGATCCGTGTCCCCTCGCGTAAAGCAGCCTCGATGCGCTTACGGGCATCGGTGCCGAGTCGCTCATGCAACTGCAACGCCGCTTCGATCGCGCCGTGATTGAAGCGACAGGACGGAAAGGGCTTGATTGCCGTCTCAGCCGACGGCCACCACTCACCGAGACGATCCGTGAGCGCCGACGGCGTCGCCTCGTTCGTGTATCCCGCCAGTAGTCCGTATCGCCCTTCTATCGGCGCAGCGGCGCCGAGCACGCCGGCCTGCGCAAATGCGAGCGCGAGTAACGCGTCGTGCGCGGCAAAGCCCGGATGCAGGCGCTTGTTCCACGAGCCATTCGCAAGATACTGCATGGAGCCCGCCGCTTTGCTGCCGGCGATGCCAAACGCACTGGCAAGCGTGCCGGCATCGACGCCGCGCAATCGACCCACGGCCGCCACAGCGCCGAAGATGCCGGCGACGGACGTGACGTGAAAGCCGCGATCGTAAGCGGTACTGCCCAATGCCGCGCCGATACGCGTCGCGACCTCGTAACCGACTGCCAGAGCGGCAAGCCATCGCTTCCCGGTGGCATGGGTGCGCTCAGCCTCAACCAGCGCAGCGGCGATCACCGGCGCACCGGGATGCAGGCAGCCCCATACGTTGGTATCGTCGAAATCGAGGGTATGGGCGAACGCGCCGTTGAGCAAGGCAGCCTGCAGGTACGAATATCCCTGCGCGTCGCCGACCACCGTTGCATCGTCGTTCGCGCCCTGCAACGCCATAGCACCCGCACGAAATGCAGCGCTGCTCTCCGCATTGACAGCTGCGAACGCGGCATTGCCGACGAAATCGAGCAGACAGTCCTTGAGCCGTTTGCATACGACCGACGGCACACTTTCCAATCCGGTCGTTGCTGCAAAACGTGCCAACGCGAGTGTCGCGTCGTCCGCGGATGAATCAAACATGAGACTTCTCCTTCTCCGGCCCGGCGCATTGCACGACACCGGCCGACACGAGCGTTTCGATCGTCGCGGCGTCGATGCCGAGTTCCGCCAGCACCTGAGCCGTATGCTCGCCGAGTACAGGCGGCCCCAGCTTGTTGACCGATTCGAACTCCGACGACTGCGGCGGGAAGTCGAACACCTTGACCTTGCCGACCGCGCTATCCACTTCCTTGATCAGGTCCCGCGCCTTGATGGCCGGATGATCCAGCGCTTCACCGAGGTCGTTCATGGCGCCGGCAGGAATGCCAAAAGCGTGGAAACGCTCCAGCCAGTACGCCCGCTCGCGAGTGCCGATCGCCTGGCAGATTCGTTCGTCGAGTGCGCTGCGGTTGGCGAGGCGCAATGCGTTGGTAGCAAATCGCTCGTCATCGACCATGTCCGGGCATTCGATTGCCTGACAGAACTTGCGCCACATCTCCACATGACCGCCGCCGGCAGCCACGATCACCATGCGCTCGTCTCCGCATGGATAGGGACCATACGGCGCCATCGTGTGATGATGCAGACCCACACGCTTCGGCAGCTTATTGCCGTACCAGACCATGTACGGGAAATAGCCAGTCCACGTGAGCACCGAGTCGAGCAGCGAAACCTGGATGTCCTGTCCACGCTCCGTTCGCTCGCGATGAAACAGCGCTTCAAGAATGGCAATCGTCGCGTACATGGAGCCTGCAATATCGCAGAGCGACACGGAAATTTTCGATGGCGCTTCGGGCGTGCCATTGGTCATGATGAGACCCGCCTCGCCCTGCACGATCAGATCGAGCGCCGCGCGATCACGATACGGTCCCTCCTGGCCGAAACCGGAGATGTGGCAAAAAATGATGTCCGGCTTGATCGCCTTGACCTTTTCATAATTCAGACCCCAAGCATCAACCGTACCCGGAACGAAGTTTTCGATGAGCACGTCGGCGCGCTCGATCAACTGATGGAGAATGTCGCGCCCACTCTCGCTCTTAAGGTCCAGCGCCACACTCTCCTTGCCCGGGTTGACCCATGCGTGGCCGGAACACATGCCGTGAACAATGTCGTCCCAGAAGCGAATGAGATCGCCCGTATCGGGACGTTCGATCTTGATGACGCGCGCACCCATCTGACTGAGCAGGCGCGTGGCAAAGGGTCCCGACACGCCCTGCGTCAGGTCCACGACGGTAATGCCCGACAATGCGGTGCTCATGATTGCTCTCCCATGTCATGACCGGGCATCACGGCTTCGTCCTTGTGAGCCCATGCTGAACGCTTCTTGAGACGTACCGTACGCTCGCCTTCGGCGACGGTCTTGCCATCCTGGTTAGTCGCGCTGAAGCGATAGCGCAACAAGCCGCTGTCAGGCCGGTCGTCGGTGAGTTGCAGCACCTCGCTTTTTGCGTGGAGCGTATCGCCGGTAAAGACCGGATTGGGTAAGCGCAAAGCCGTGACGCCCACATCCAGGAACGCGTTTTCACTCATATCCTGGCTTGTCAGGCCGACGACAATACCCAACGTGCACGGGCCTGCGACGATTCGCTCGGCAAACCGTCCGTCGAGCGCCTGGCGGCTATAGACCAGGTTGAAATGCGCCTCGGCCGTGTTCATCGACAGATGGGTGAGCCCATAGTTGTCGTAGTTCGTGACCGTGCGCCCCCTGGTGTGCTCGTACATTTCGCCGACGCCAAAGTCCTCGAAGTAGGTACCGTGACTCATATTCACTTCTCCCCCAGTAGTCGTCGCGCAATGACCTCACGCTGGATCTCGCTTGTGCCTTCGCCAATGGTGCAAAGACCGGAATCGCGCCAGTAACGATTAACGGGAGTCTCGACCGCGAAACCCATGCCGCCATGTATCTGTACGGCGTCGTGACAGACCTTGTGCGCCATTTCCGAGGCAAAAAGCTTGACCATGCCGGCCTCGAGATCGACGCGGCAACCCGCGTCCATCTTCCGTGCGACCATGTAGCCAAGCTGGCGAGCCGCCTCGATCTGCGTCGCCATGTCGGCCAGCTTGTGGCGGATCGCCTGGAACTGGCTGATGGGCTGGCCGAACTGGACGCGATTGCCGCTATGCTCGAGCGCTGCTTCGTATGCCGCCCGTGCGAGGCCAATGCAGCGAAACGCAAACTGCAAGCGAGCAAGCTCGTAGATCGCCATCAACTGTTTGAAAGCGACCCCTTCAATGCCACCAAGCAAATTCTCCTCAGGCACCTCATGGTCGTCGAAGAAGAGCGTGTAGCTGTGCATGCCGTGATAGCCGACTGTCTCGATCCGGCTACCTGTCAGTGTCGGCGGCACGAACTGCTCGCCGCGGGCCTTCTCGACGAGCAGCAAGCTGATGCCGCCATGCTTGCCCGCGTCCCGTCCCGTGCGGCAAAAGAGCGAGATCAGGTCCGCGCGGTTGGCGTGCGTGCACCATTGCTTCGTTCCATTAACCACATAGCGTCCATCGCGCAAGCTGGCGGTCGTCTTGATGTTCGCTGCATCCGAGCCTGCCTCCGGCTCTGTGCCTGAGTGTGCCGCCTGCAATTCGCCTGATACGATTCCAGGCAGCCATTTTTTCTTTTGCTCTGGCGTGCCGAACCGTTCAAGCAGCACGCCAAGTCCCCAGTTACGCGCAGGAAGTGCACCGGCACTGAACCAGGCTCGGCTAAGCTCCTCCGTAACGAGTGCCACAGCCCGTGCGCCGAGCCCCAGTCCACCGTACTCGGGTGAGGCGAGCACGCGGAAGAAACCCATTTCCTGCATCTTCGCCAGCAGGCTGTCCGGTATCTGCTCGCCGGCCAGATGAAGCCTCTGCGCCACCGGTGCGATTTCAGCTTCGGCGAAGTCCCGCGTTGCCTGTTGCAGCTCGCGAAGCTCATCCGTAAATTCAGTAATGCTATCTATCTTCATTTCTACTCTTCCCAATGAATCGTCTGACCTGACCCGTTAGCTGACCACCTGTTGCGGAACCGAACGCATCCGCGAGAGATTGCGCCGCCGAAATTCGATCACCGGCTCGCCGCGCTGATTGAGCGCTTTGGTATGCCATTCCACGACGCCCCAGCCGGGACGAGACTCAGTCGCCCGCCGGCTCGTCACCACCGAATGTGCGCTGATTGTGTCGCCCGGATACACGACTCGCTGGAAAATGACATCCTCGACGCCGAGGAACGGGCCGCCCGCTTCCGAGAGATCCTCGACGGAAAGTCCAACTGTCGTCGCGAACACAAACATCGGATGCACGGGGATGCCGTCATATCCGGCGGCCGCCGCATGCGGCGCGCTGAAATAGATCGGGTTGTACTGCATCGTCATCGCGCTGTATGCGGTGGCATCAGCGTCGCTGAACGTGCGGGCCCAGTGGTGGCGAAACCGTCTCCCGGGTTCGAAGTCCTCATACATCAGGCCATGTGAAATGCGTTTCGTATTCATGCTTGCTTCTCTGGAGTAGTGGTGCAAAGTTCGAGTAACTCATCGATCCGGGGCATGTCGTCGAGATTCCGGACAGCCTCGATCACGCGTTGCGAACGTTCCCGGCCAAGTGCGCGGGAAGCGTTCGCCATAAACTTTTCTTCGACTGCTTTGCGCGCAAGCGGACGTTCGGGCGTACCCAGGCTGCTTGCTTCGCGATGCTGAAGAACACGCCCGTCTTTGAGGACGATGCGGATCTCGCCGGGGAAATGTTTCGGGAAGTCGCTCTTCGGGTCGTCGACGCAATGCGTGCGCGCCGCAACTGCCAGTACGCGAGCGTCATCGAGCGGTTCGTCGTAGTACGCGGCGAGATCGACGCGTCCCTTGACGAGCGCCAACGCCACGGTGTACGGGACGCTGAACAAGGCCTCATAGACGGCGGCCGGACGGATCTTTTGCTCCCGCGGTTCGGCGACCATATGATGGAGGCCGCGGCTCAACAGGCAATCGATACGCTCGATGTTCTCGATCGCCACGTCGTGGCGCACTGCCAGAGCTGCGTCGACGAACGCGTGAATGAAGTGACAGCACGGATACGGCTTGAGCGCGATATCCGACGCATGCCAGATCTCGCCTAGCTGATGAGCAGGCAGACGCGCATCTTCGGGAACGTGTCCAACGTGAGCGGCGTAGAAGCCATGCGGCCCCTCGAAGACCGTCTCCGGCCCGAGAAATCCGGCACGGCCGAGTGAGTCCGCGACGAGTCCAGCGTGCGCAGCCCAGCCCGGATGCAGCCGCTTGAGCCAGCTCTGCCCGATCTCCAGAATGCCGCTGGCCTGACTCCCGGCCAGACCAAATGCCGAGACCAGTTCATCAGGTTTGCTGCGCCGCAACCGGGCGGACGCCGCCGCAGCAGCAAATACGCCGCATTGCGCTGTCGGATGCAAGCCACGGGCATGGAACTCGCCCGGTGCCGCGCCGGCGAGACGGCAGCCGATCTCGAGCGCGATCAGGTAGGCATCGAGTACGTGGGACCCGGATGCATGCACCGCCTGTCCAATCGCCAGCGCCGCTGCGAGCGCCGGTGCGCTAGCGTGATAGATCGCGCCGATGTGCGTGTCGTCGTAGTCGAGCCCGTGCGCGAGCGTACCGTTGACCAGCGCGGCAGAAGCCGCTGGCAATACCGCGCCCGAACCGATTGCGCGAGCATCGCCGCCGGAGCCCAGTTCGCGCGCAGCGGCAAGCACGGCGTCGCCGAATCCGAACGTAGATGACACGAGCGCCACCCCTAGCGTGTCGAGGAAGTGGTCGCGCGCAGCGTCGCGGACATTAACGGGAATCCGTGAAGCCTCGAAGTGCAAGGCGAACGCCGCGAGCGCTTGTGACTGCGTATGCCCTGCCGCTGACGGTCTGGGATGCATGATGTC
Source organism: Paraburkholderia sp. EB58 (assembly GCF_050436665.1). Taxonomy (NCBI): domain Bacteria; kingdom Pseudomonadati; phylum Pseudomonadota; class Betaproteobacteria; order Burkholderiales; family Burkholderiaceae; genus Paraburkholderia; species Paraburkholderia sp. EB58. The sequence goes on from NZ_JBNDMQ010000001.1 coordinate 506,817, forward strand.
TCGTCTCCTGAGCGTGACCGTTCAGAACGGGCCCGCTGTTTTCTGTACGGCGCGCGAGTTGCGCTAGCCAGTACTGGCATTCTAGGAACGGACGATTGACAGAAAAAGGCTTTTTATTCTATAAATTGATCGATGAATCCTATCAATATCGGCCCGCGCGACATCGAGGCCATTCTTGCAGTGGCGACGCACGGATCGTTTCGCGCGGCGGCTGCCGCATTGGGTATTGCACAGCCGTCGGTCTCGGCGCGCGTACGCCACGCCGAGGACGTGCTCGGCGTGAAGCTGTTTAATCGCACGACGCGCAGGGTCACGATCACCGGTCACGGCGAGCGGTTCGTCGCTCGCGCGGAGCAGGCGATGGCCGAACTCCGCATGCTTGCGCAGGAATTCAAGGACGAAGCCCGTCTCAAGCGCGGGCGGGTCGTGCTAGGCGCGACGCCGACTATCGCCGGCGCACTCCTCCCGTCCATCATTCAGCAGTTCCGCGAGCGCTGGCCGGGGATTGAAGTCGTGCTGCACGATGATCTGCTCGGTCGAGCGCTGGATCGCGTACATCTTGGAGAAATCGACTTCGCAGTGACGCCGTCTGCCGATTCGGACGATCGTTTCGATTGCGAGCCGTTGAGTGATGAGGAGTTCGTGCTTGTTGCGCCGAAGGACCACCCGCTCGTACAAACGGGCACCGTCACGATTGCTCAAGCGTCGCAGTACCCCCTGCTGACGCTGCCGCGTGAGACCGCGACGCACGGAATGCTAGCCAACGCCTACGCGGCGCAAGCACTACCCTTTCGTCCTTCGTTCGAGACCCATAACGCGATCTCGGTGTTTGCGCTCGTCAAGGCAGGATTCGGCATTACGTTCATGCCTGTCGGCATGCTTTCATTGTTTGACATGAAGGCGCTCGGCACCGCGCATGTCGCTCCCGACGGCCTCTATCGCACGGTTTCAATCACTCGGGCCAAGGGCCGTGCCATACAGCCGGCAGGCGAGGCGCTGATCGAGGCATTGCGGAAAGGATTTCAGGGCAGGAAGAAGCGAAATCGCTAGGTCAACCTGTCAGCTGACGCCCGCTTCCTCCTTCGTCTCAAACCGCAAGTACGTATCGGCAGCGACGAGACCAAACACGATATGGGACACGAAACTCGCCCAACTACGGGCGTCTGCGAACCACGGGAATATCTGGCTCATTCCATAGAAGTTGACCAGATACAAGGCGGCGCCGAAGCCCGCGCCCGCCAGCGAGGCCATTCCCACGCTCGAATCAAGGCCGAACGGCGCGATGATCGCCGCCAGAACGAGTACGAAAATGACTGACAGCACGAGGTGCGTGATCAGCCCCCCGAGAAGGATGCCGAGACCGACGCCGAAAGTCGCCGGCTCCGACAGCATGCCGTGACCCAGCGCGATCGCCGCAATCATCCTCGGTGCTCCCCACGGGCTCTGTCCGAACATCCACATGGCAACAAGTTCGAGCGCCAGGAAGATCGCTCCCGCAATACAACCGCCTATTACCGCGGCACGCCAGTCAGGTATGCGGTGAGCAAAATGGTGCGAATGCATGTGAAGTTCCATGGCACCTCCTTGACGTGGATAGACCCCGGTTCCATTAAACATTCTAGGAAATATGAAGGAAAAGACACAGCGTTGTTTGATCGGTGTCGACGGCCGTAGCCTCGCATTTGCGCTCGTCCAGCCCACGGGGCGCGGTGCTATCGTATCCCGTGCGGCCCCCCACGCGCTGGGGACAGCGCATGCGGCCGCAGTTCGGCGACCACTGGACCGCCTTGGGAGATGACTATGAGCAAACTGAGCGCCACGATCAAGCATGAATTGATGGAGATGTTGCCGCCGACGCTGTTTTTTTTCGTCATCCTTCACATTGTCGCGATCATTCGCGCGCTGATAACCCACGGCGCCGGCATCACACTTCCGACGTCCGCGTCTGTCACCATCGCTGCCCTGATTCTTGGCAAATCGGTACTACTCGCCAACCATCTGCCTTTCATCAATCGCTTTCCCGAGAAGCCACTGATCTGGAACGCAGGCTGGAAGACTGCCATTTATGCCGTGGTGGCGTTGATCGTGCATTACCTGGAGCGCCTGTACGACTACTGGAAGGAAGCGCCAGGCTTCGTTGCCGCCGACCATAAACTGCTCGTCGAACTGAATTGGGCGCATTTCTGGGCTATCCAGATTCTGCTGGTAACGTTGATCGCCAATTACTGTGTACTCGCCGAACTGGCCCGTATGATCGGCCACGACAAGTTTCGGAAAATGTTCTTCGGGCCTCTGCCTGTCAGGCCGACCGCGCAGGTCGGTGGCTAGTTGGGGATGTATCCGTAGCGGCAGCAGCGTCGTCGCCCCGAAAGCCAACAGGTGAGGACTGGCGAGCATCACATGTTTACATGTTAATTTCGTTTGCATTACAATCACCCCACTTACTTCCACGTAAGTGCACTTGTCAGTTGTTCTCGACCTGCCGCCTACCCTTGGGCGCGCAGGTCTTTTTTTTCCCGCTCGACGCAGCCAGTAGCCGGGCTGCCCCGCCGCTCCGTGCCTTGGGCCGAAACGCCTCACGCTTTCATGTTACGAAAAGCACACACTTTTTTAACTGCTCCCAAACAAATTTTGACGAAATATTTCTGCCCTGATATGTTTCCGTACACGAAATGAAAGGCAACTACAGTCCATTTGTTGGGAAGCAAGAGCAGGACGCATCACAAGCGCTTGCAGTGCATCGTTGAGGAAGATGGGAAGTAGGCAGGTACTCGAGGCCGCTCCTTTCGATGGTTGAGCGCGGCCGGGCAACACCGCCCAAGGGATCCTCGTCGGCATTGCAGAAGTGCGAGGGGCGTTTCCAATTCCTCAAACTAAGGATAACTAATTTTATATTTTTCATAAGAGTTTGGGATTCGTATTGCTCGCTTAACAGAAGAATCCTGACTTCTCACGGAAGTTGATACGTCTCGCACCAAGTCAAGTCATTTAATTAGTATACCTACTCAAATATTGAAGAAACCAGATCAACCATCTGGTTGATCGTCGTTTGGGTTTCGAGAAAAAGCGCAGCAGTCGAAGCAACGCGGTGAGGTGCCGCAAACGAAGAGGCTAGCCAGGTCTCTTCGTATAACAACTGGCGTTAGTGGCAAGAGAGAGAAACATGAGACAGAAGGCTTTAGGATCGGCCATACGAAGAATAGTTTGGGCAGAAATGGCTTTAACCGCGGTGGTAAGCAGTTCCGCGTTCGCGCAGAGCCAGCCATCAGCAGCAGGGGCTGTGGCCGCATCGTCCGCTACGGTTGCGCAAGCAAGCACGCAGGACAGTGCCACGGCGCCTGCCGCAGCTTCCAACGCGGCCGCCACATCGGGCGTCAAGCAGCTCAAGAAATTTGAAGTCACGGGTTCGCTGATCCGCACGTCGGACAAGGTTGGCAATATCGAGGTCCAAACCATAACGGCGAAAGACATCCAGCAAAGCGGCTACACTACCGTCGCCGATTTCCTGCGCGGCACCGCGGCCAACTCGGCCAGCAGCTGGTCCCAGTCCACCATGAACAGCTCGGCGCCGGGCGGAGCCGGTATCGCACTGCGCGGCCTGAGCGAAAAGTACACGCTCGTACTGGTTGACGGACAACGGGTCGCCAACTACGCGCAAGCGGTGAACTTCACCGACACCTTCTTCGACGTCAACACGATTCCGTTGAACATCGTCGATCACATTGATATCGTCAAGACGGGTGCGGTGTCGATCTACGGCTCGGATGCGATCGCCGGTGTCGTCAACATCATTACCAAGAAGAATTTCCAGGGCCTGCAGCTCGACACTCAACTGGGCAAGGCGCAGCATCCGGGCAATGGCCAGGGTAGCTTCAGCGTGCTCGGCGGTTTCGGCGACCTCAATTCCGATCGCTTCAACGTCACGGCCGCGGCAAGCTACTACCGCGACAGCGGCTCGACGCTGGCCGATCGCGACATGACGTCGTCTCAGGATTTTACGCAGTACGACGGCGGCCACGCCGCGCCGTTTGGTCCCAACCAGCAGTCGTACTGGGGCACCCCCGGTGGCAACGTGGCGCTGAGCCCCTGCCCGCCTGGCAGCAACCCAGCGGCGACGAATGGCCAATCGTGCACCTACAACGTCGCTGCCGGTACTTCCCTGACGCCGGCCGTGACGCGCCTGAACGGGAAGGTTCGCGGCACCTTCAAGCTTGACGACGACACCGAAGCGTACGCCGGCTTCTGGGTGAGCCGTGACGAAAACGTGCAGTTGCAGGGCCCCGCTTCGATCAGCAGCACGACGAACGTGTTCAACCCTGGCGCGGGCTCCGTCGCACCGCTTCCGCGCACGGTGCCGGCGTCGAATCCGTTCAACCCGTTTGGCGTGCCAACGCCGATCAACCTGACGTTCCCGAACAACGTCGGCGTGGCGGATACCGTGTCGACGTTCTGGATGGCGTCGACTGGCGTCAAGGGTTCGTTCAACACCGCGAAGCTCGGTAACTGGGACTGGTCGGCCGACTACGGTCATTCACAGAGCACCGTCGACACGACGTACTCGAACCGCCTGAACGTGGCGGGCCTCGAGAACATGCTGACGAACGGCACGTATAACTTCGCGAATCCGTCTTCGACGCCCAACGGCCTGAACGGCGTGTTCAGCGACGACAATCAGCAGGCGATTTCGAAGATCGACAGCGTGACCGCCAAGACCTCAACGGCGAATCTGTTCACGCTGCCGACGGGTAATGTTGGCCTGGGGCTCGGCACGGAATTCCGTCACGAATCGTCGGTGATCAATCCGCAGACGCTGGCGTCGCAGGGTATTACGGCACCGGCCAACGTACAGTCCGTGGATAGCTCGCGCAATGTGGCGGCGGTGTTCTATCAGGTCGATATTCCGATCCTCAGCAACCTGACGTTCACGCAAGCCTCCCGCTACGACCACTATAGTGACTTCGGTGGCGCTTTTTCGCCGAGCTTCGCACTGCGCTTCCAGCCGGTGCGCATGCTGACGACATTCGCGTCATACAGCCGCGGCTTCCGTGCGCCGACGGGCGTTGAAAACTCGCAGGCGGTCTATCTCGGCCACCAGAATCTGGTCGATCCGAACGATCCGAGCGGCGTGCCGACGAAGCACTTCACGACGGAGCAGACCACCGGCAATCCGAATCTGCAACCTGAGCACACGAAGAACTACAACATCGGCTTCCAGTTGTCGCCGGATGCGTTGACCGACATTGGCGCGGCGTTCTACAAAGTGCACATCGATGGCGTGATCGGGACTGCAGATCCAAATGCGGTGCTTCAGGCGAACGATCCGACGACGGTGGTGCGCAATCCGGATGGCACGATCCGCTATATCGTGCAGCCGTTCGTGAACCTCGGCTCGCTGGATACCGACGGCTTCGACATGAACTTCCGCAAGGCGGTTCGCACCACTTACGGTACGTTCACGCTGACGGGCGACTGGGCCTACGTATGGCACTTCAAGCTTCGCAGCCCGGGCTCCGCACCGCAGGACTTCGCCGGCAACAACCTGGCATATCTGCAACCGTTCGGCGCCAGCACGCCGCGCTGGAAGGGCAATACGACGCTGGCCTGGGATTTCCACAACCTGACCACTTCGTTGACCTGGCAATACACGGGGCCCTATACGAACGCGGTGGCGGCGGAGTTCGGAGATGGCGGAACGGGTTCCGTGGCGTCGTACAGCCAGTTCAACCTGATGGCGAGTTATCGCGGCATCAAGCACTGGACGATTTACGGCGGCGTCTCGAACCTGTTTGACAAGAAGCCGCCGTTTGACGTTGAGTGGCAGGCTACGCCGGACATCACCGGTTACGACCAGTCGCTGTACACGGACCTCGGGCGCTTCTTCCAGATCGGCGCGACGTACCGGTTTTGATGATGTAGATGAAGTATTTGTGACTGAGTCGTGAACTGTAGCGCACGCCGCTTCCTGCTCGATATACGGCAGGAAGCGGCGGCGCGACGCAAAGACCTGCAAAATACGCTGCTCAGCTACAACGTGGCCGTAACCCCGCCGTCGACATACAGGATATGTCCATTCACAAAGTTCGAAGCGCCGCTTGCCAGAAACACGGCGGCGCCGACGAGATCTTCGACATCGCCCCATCGACGCGATGGTGTGCGACCGATTAGCCAGTTGCTGAACGCCTCGTCCTTGACGAGGGCCTCGGTCAACTCTGTTTTGAAATACCCCGGACCAAGACCGTTGACCTGGATGCCGTGCTGCCCCCAGTCGATGGCCATGCCCTTCGTCAGCATCTTGACCGCGCCTTTGCTTGCCATGTAAGCAGCGATATTCGGTCGACCCAGTTCGCTCTGAACCGAGCAGATGTTGATAATCTTGCCCCGCTTGCGCTCGATCATATGGCGGGCAACCGCCTGCCCGACCAGAAACACACTGTCGACGTTCGTCTTCATGAGCTCTTCCCACTGCGCATGGGAAAACTGTTCGAGCGGCGCGCGGCGCTGCATGCCAGCGTTGTTGACCAGAATATCGATCACTCCGATCTCACGTTCGATGCGCTCAATGGCCGCCTCTACGTCGGTTGCGGACGTCACATCGAAGCGAGCCGCGTGTGCGACTGCGCCTTCGGCGTTCAGCCGGCTAACCGCCTCGGTCAGCGGCGCTTCGCGGCGGGCATTCAGAATGACCTCGGCCCCCGCGGCGGCCAGTCCTTTTGCTAGCGCGTAGCCAATCCCGGCACTTGAACCCGTGACTAAAGCACGACGTCCTGATAGATCAAACATCTGCAAAATGTTTTCCAATTCGGATCCTTATGGTTTGATCTGTCGCGATACAAAACACTTATGAGCACTCGCTCCCCGCACCGGATGCCCATAGCGCCTGCCCTCGTTTAGTCGAGTCCGCCCTGGCAGAGATATTTGATCGAAAGATAATCGTCGAGACCGTACTTCGATCCTTCGCGGCCATAGCCCGATTCTTTCACGCCGCCAAAGGGCGCAGCCGCGTTCGAGATGGCACCCTCGTTGATGCCGACGATACCCGCTTCCAGCCGGCGCGAAACGCGGTCGATTCTACGCACGTCCTGGCTGTAGAAGTACGCGGCGAGGCCAAACGGCGTGTCGTTGGCCACCCGGATGACTTCCGCTTCATCTTCGAACCGGAACAGCGGCGCGACCGGGCCAAACGTTTCCTCGCAGCTCAACTGCATTTCGCCGGTGGCATCGGCGAGGACGGTCGGCGCGTAGTAGTTGGGACCGAGTTCGGTGAGCCGCTTTCCGCCCGCTAGAACGCGTGCGCCTTTCGAAACGGCGTCGTCGATGTGACGCTCGATCTTCTCGACGGCGCGAGCGTTGATCATCGGGCCGATCTGAGCGGCAGGATCGGTGGCAGGCGCAACCTTCAGTTCTGCGACGCGTTTTGCGAGCATGTCGCTGAATTTGTCGTACACCGACGACTGCACATACACGCGATTCGGGCACACGCAGGTCTGTCCACCGTTGCGGAATTTCGACGCGAGCACACCGTCGACGGCAGCCGCCAGGTCCGCATCGTCGAACACGATAAAAGGTGCGTTGCCGCCCAGTTCGAGCGAGAGCTTCTTGAGCGTCTCCGCCGACTCGCGCGCCAGGTACTTGCCGACCGGCGTCGAACCGGTGAACGTAATCTTGCGCACCCGGCTGTCGTGCAGCCACGCGGCCACAGCCGGCACCGCGTTTTCGCGCGACGAAGCGATCAGGTTGAGCACCCCGGGCGGCACGCCCGCTTCGTGCGCGAGCATCACGAGCGCCAGCGCGGTGAGCGGCGTGTCCTCGGCTGGCTTGCCCACGACCGTACAGCCTGCGGCAAGCGCCGGGGCGATCTTGCGGGCGATCATCGCGAGCGGGAAATTCCATGGCGTAATCGCCGCGACAACACCGACCGGCTCCTTCACCGCGCTCATGCGCTTGCCACGCTGTTGCTGCGGAATCAGGTCGCCATAGATGTGCGTCGCTTCATCCGCGAACCACGCTACATACGAGGCGCCATACAGCACTTCGCCGCGCCCTTCCGCGAACGGCTTGCCTTGCTCGAGCGAGATCAGGCGGCCGAGCGGGTCGGCGTTCTCGAGCATCAGCGCGTGCCAGCGGTACAGCACGTCCGCACGCTCTTGCGGCAGCGCCTCGCGCCAGGCGGGGAAGGCCCGCGCGGCCGCGTCCACCGCGGCGCGGGCATCGGCCTCGCCGCCGTCGGCGATGGTGGCGATCACTTCCGCTGTCGCCGGATTCGTGACGTCGAAGCGCTCGCCGTCTATAGAAGCCACCCACTGACCGTCGATAAAGTGCTCGGTGCGGATCAGATCGCTCAATTCGAATTTCGTTGCCATGGTCAACTCCTTGTTCAGGCGAGCCGCTCCGCGATCGCCTTGCCCACTTCCGTGGTATTCGCCCGGCCACCGAGATCGCCGGTGCGCGGACCATCCTTCAGCACCGCTTCGATCGCGGCGAGCATGGCGTCGTGAGCCTCGCGCTCGACGCCCTGGCCATTGCCGAGGAAGTCGAGCATCATCGCAGCCGACCAGACCATCGCAATCGGATTAGCGATGTTCTTGCCGAAGATATCCGGCGCCGAACCGTGAACCGGTTCGAACAACGAAGGAAACTTGCGATCAGGATTCATATTGGCCGAGGGTGCGAGACCGATCGTGCCCGTGCAGGCGGGCCCGAGATCGGACAGAATATCGCCGAACAGATTGGTAGCCACGACCACATCGAAGCGGTCCGGATTCAGCACGAAGCGCGCGCAGAGAATGTCGATGTGCTGCTTGTCCCACGTCACATCCGGGTACTGCGCCGCAATACCGGCCGCGCATTTGTCCCACCAAGGCATGCTGATGGCGATGCCGTTGCTCTTTGTCGCCACGGTGATCTTCTTGCGCTCGCGACGCTGCGCGAGGTCGAACGCGAACTTCAGGACGCGCTCGCTGCCATGCCGCGTGAACACCGATTCCTGCAGGACGAATTCTCGCTCCGTGCCTTCGAACATCACCCCGCCCACCGACGAGTACTCGCCTTCGGTATTTTCGCGCACGATCCAGAAATCGATGTCGCCCGCCTTGCGCCCTGCGAGCGGAGACGGCACGCCGGCAAAGAGACGTGCGGGGCGCAAGTTGATGTACTGATCGAACTCGCGCCGGAACTTTAGCAGCGAACCCCACAGCGAAATATGGTCAGGAACCTTGTCCGGCCAGCCGACCGCGCCGAACAGAATCGCATCCATGGGTTGCAGTTGCGCTTTCCAGTCGTCCGGCATCATCTGGCCGTGCTTCGCGTAGTAGTCGCAGCTTGCCCACTCGATGTGCCTGAATTCCAGCGAGATGCCGAACCGCTTGCTGACAGCCTCCAGCGCCCGCAGCCCCTCGGGCATCACTTCCTTGCCGATGCCGTCTCCGGGGATGACGGCGATGCGGTACAGCTTATTCATCTGACTCTCCTCTACGGATAACGAGTTGTTCATTGAGCCGCGCGGCTAACTGCGTGGATATCGCCCTCAGGAGAGGGGAAGTCCGCAGACGCATTCTCGCTCCAACGCGAGTTTGTCGCTCGCAACAGCACTACACGGTCGCCACACGCTTCACCGTTGAGCGCTCACCGCGCTGTGTCGGCTCAATGCGCGGAGGCTGGCGGCGCGGGTTCAATGCTGTGCCGCCCAGACAGCCGAGCGGCAAGCTCAGACAGAACACACGGCCTTCACATACTTCCTGTATACGTTGCAGAATCTTCCCGGCAGTCAACAGGTTGAGCCGGCCAAGTTGATCGTCGGGGCCGAAATCGCTTTAGCTTGAATCCTCCGGCCGTGCGGGCGGCGAGCAAATGATCGACGTCGGGTTCAGCCTGATTGAGCGGGAAAGTACTTGACGCTAGTGTGGTTTGACACTGGCGAGTAACGTCGCATGGCGGGTTTCAGGCTGTGAACCTATACATACAAAGGTATGTGTCGCTCATCCGAGTTGTTCGAATTTCGAACCATGAGTTTTATAGCACCACGCGACGCGGCCAATTACTCTGATGCCTGGAGATGCGGAAAACTGGCCAAAAAGCGAGCACAATCATTACCGGTCAAACCGGCGCAATCGTCATACGGATGACACGTTTGGACCCATAATTGAATGCGCCTGGTAAAACAGGCGGATGTAAACGACCTCCCCTAACTTGACAATCACAGGTGAAAATATGGACTTGAGGAAAGTGGTAATTGGCGTTGCAGCCGCAGCCCTGCTTTCTACCGTCGCTTATGCGCAGACACCGGCATCAAGCCCCGATGCCGATGCCGCGGCTCCCGCTCAAGCTCCCCTGACAAAGAAGGCTGTGCGCCAGGCAAATCGGGCGTTCGCGAGGCGGGTCCAGCAAGCCATCTACAAAACCAAAGGTCTGGCAGACGCAGACATCGTGGTCTTCGCAAAGGCAAACACGGGCCAGGTGACGCTGGCGGGATTCATCGAGACTGAAGACCAGGATCGTCTTGCCCAGGCTGCCGCTGCCAAGGTTCAAGGGGTTACTTCGGTCACAAGCAAGCTGACGCTGCAGGAACAAGGAGGTAACTGACCGGCAAACGCCGGATTGGCGGCGATCGGACGGGCGCGATACGTGAGTCGCGCCCCCGCCTGTTAGGCGCATCGTCATTTACATCCCATCGTCCTTCGAGTCCGGCTCTCAAGACTACACCGGACTCGCGTCAGTTCGCGGAATCACGCACATGCGCGATTTGACCACCGCGCTTTCGCGCTCTGCAGCGCCAGCAAGCCAATCGAAGCGCGGCACGCCTCCCTCTCCCATCGATTTTGCCTCGTAGACAGACAGAAAACGCATCAGGCGCACCTGCCCTGTATGCAAAGTCCGGTCGAGATTCGTATCGCAACGTATCTACGGATGACGGCGATACACAGCGTTGCACTCGAGCGGCTTTCCGACACAAGCCAGATACCTCTGCGAGTTTTAATGCATCAACGCCGGAAGTAAAGGAGTCCAACCACGCAGATCCCAACGGACTGCAATTCGGGGCTCCTGGCTTCCGGAGATATTCCTGGTAGGACAAACCAAACTCCGGAGGTATCCGTCATGAAGTCGCTCATTCAAGCCGTTGTTCTCGCCGCTGCAGTCGCTGCTCCCATCGCCGCGTTCGCCCAGTCGAACGGGCCCCTGACCCGGGCACAGGTTCGCGCCGAACTGGTCCAGCTTGAACAGGCCGGCTACAACCCCGCTCGCGCTGCGGATCCGTATTACCCCGACGACATTCAGGCTGCGGAAGCGCGCGTAGCCGCACAAAACGGCGAGACCAGCGGCGTGGGCGGCATGTTGAACGGCTCCTCCGCATCGGGAAGCCCTGCCGCCTCGCATTACTCAAGCAATGCGGGCCTCAAGCCAATTTACTTCGGCCACTGAAACCAGTGGAACATGCTTGCCAGTGCGCGCCTGTCGGCACCGGCAAGACCGCCTAAAGAGTCGAATTCATCGCATAGGCCAGCAATCGCATCGGATGTCGGCTTGATCTCTTTCGTCACGCACCAGGTCCGACAGCCATACGGGCTTGGCCGCGTTTCCAACCCACGCCCGGAACAGCCATGCTACTCATCGTTCTCGCCTACCTCGGCGGTGCCCTGACCATCCTCAGCCCGTGCATTCTGCCGGTGCTGCCGTTCGTCTTTGCGCGCGCCGATCAGCCTTTCGTACGCAGCGGCCTGCCGCTGCTCGTCGGCATGGCCCTCACGTTCGCTTTGGTAGCGACGCTTGCTGCCGTCGGCGGGGGCTGGGTCACCCAGGCCAACCAGTACGGCCGCTGGCTCGCCATCGCCCTGCTCGCTGTATTCGGCCTGACCCTCCTGTTTCCGCGCTTTGCCGACCATCTGATGCGTCCGCTGGTGAGCGCCGGGAATCGTCTGTCGAACTTTGCCCAGGCCGACGGTCAGCAGGTTCGCGCGGGGTCGTCGTTCCTGCTGGGCATCGCCACGGGTCTGCTGTGGGCGCCCTGCGCCGGTCCGATTCTCGGTCTGGTGCTCACGGGTGCCGCGCTGCGCGGCGCGAGTGTCGGCACGACGCTGCTGTTGGCCGCCTATGCCGCCGGCGCGGCAACCTCGCTCGCAGTGGCGCTGCTGATTGGCGGCCGGGTGTTCACGGCGATGAAACGCTCGCTCGGCGCGGGGGAATGGATTCGCCGAGGAATCGGCGCGGCCATGCTTGCTGGCGTGGTAGCGATTTCGTTCGGTTTAGACACGGGTGTCCTCGCAAGCGTATCGACTGTCAATACGGGTGTGATCGAACAGAAGCTGATCAACCGGTTGTCGCCACAGGCGACAGCCCTTGGCGTTCCTCCATCGGGTCGTGCAGCGGGCGATGCAACGGATAACGCCTAACGCATAGCCAGGCGTAGGTTGCCGAACCTGCCGTCTGCAGCGGCACTCCGGCGGTAGTCGCCAGTCGCGGTGGCAACCGCCGTGACAGATTGGGGAAATTGAGGCTGGTTGGCATCATCAAACTTATACGATGACCGATGCCTAGAATAATCCTCTCTGGCCCGTAGCCTCAGCAGAAACGGCGCCGAAATCATCCAAAACTAGTGGTATACCCCTCCTTCCGCCTCACCTCCTCGGCACAATCTTTCCCAATGTTATACGATGACGCATAACTGTTGAAAAAACACCAAGGAGACGCTGTGGCCCACATAGACGAAGCGGCGAGACGAGCCTCAACCCGCCCATCGCCGCATGCATCAGGTGCGCAACCGGGTGCGATCAACCCGCCGTCCGGGGCAACCCCAGCTCGCAACGAAAGCGCTACGCGTGTGCGCTGGTTGATTCTCTTCATTCTATTCGCCGTCACGACGATCAACTACGCGGACCGCGCCAGCCTGTCCATCGCCGGCAGCGCGATGCAGCACGCGCTAGGGCTGACACCGGTGACGATGGGCTATGTGTTTTCCTCCTTCGGTTGGGCCTATGTGATCGGACAACTGCCGGGCGGGCGCCTGCTCGACCGCTTCGGCACGAAACGCGTCTACGCCGTCAGCCTGTTCGCGTGGTCAATCTTCACGTTCGCGCAGGGCCTCACGGCTGGGCTGACCGCAGCGGTGGCCGTCGCAGCGATGTTCTGTTTGCGCTTCGCCATGGGCCTCGCCGAAGCGCCCGCCTTCCCTGGCAATAGCCGCCTGACGTCATCGTGGTTCCCTCGCGCCGAACGCGGCACGGCGGCCGCGATTTTCAACGCCTCGCAATACTTTGCCGCCGTGCTCTTCACGCCCATCATGGGATGGCTCGTGCATACGTTCGGCTGGCCATCCGTGTTCTATGCGATGGGCGTACTCGGCATCCTGATGACCGGCGTCTGGCTGAAGACCATTTACGCGCCGAAGGACCATCCGCGCGCGAACGCCGCCGAGTTGCGCTTTATCGAAGCGGGCGGCGCGCTGGTCGAGCTCGAAACCCGTGAAGACGGCGTCGCTGCGAAAGCAAAACAACCCGCCAAAGTCGCGCTGGGCGCATCGATTCGCGAGATGCTCGGCAGCCGGATGTTGCTCGGCATTTTCATCGCGCAGTACTGCATCAACGCCCTCACCTATTTCTTCCTTACCTGGTTTCCCATTTACCTCGTCCAGCAACGGCACATGTCGATTCTGAAGGCCGGCTTTGTGACTTCGATTCCCGCCATCTGCGGTTTTCTCGGCGGCGTATTGGGCGGCGTGATTTCGGACGCGATGCTCAAGCGAGGCTATAGCGCCAGCGTGGCGCGTAAAACACCGATCGTATTCGGCATGCTGCTGTCTACCTGCATGATTGCCTGCAACTACGTCGACTCGGAAGTGCTGGTCGTCGCCATCATGGCAGGCGCGTTTTTCGGCAAAGGCATTGGTGCGCTCGGCTGGGCAGTCGTGTCGGATACGGCGCCGGTGGAAGCCGGCGGCGTCTGCGCTTCGCTCTTCAACGCATTCGGCAACCTGTCGAGCATCACGACGCCTATCATCATCGGCTATCTCGTGCAGCGTTCGGGCTCGTTCAACTCTGCGCTGGTCTTCATTGGCGCGAACGCGGTGGTCGCCGTGCTTTGCTACGTGTTCGTGGTCGGCGATATCAAGCGCATGGTACTGACGCGCTCGCTTGCGACGAACTAAACCGGAAGGAACTCATCAACATGAAGAAACTGATTCTGTTTGTCGCGGCCGGCCTCGCCTGCTCGGGTGCATGGGCCAACGCCGCAGACGAAACGGCCGTCAACGATGCGATGAACCGGCTCAGTGCCGCCATGATCGCCGGCGACGCGCAGAAGATGAAAGACCTGACTGCCGATACACTCACGTACGGCCACTCAAACGGCCGCGTACAGGATCAGGCCGCGTTCATCGACACAATCGCCAGCGGCCAGACGCGCTACAAGCGCATCGACTTGAGCAATACTGTGACGACGGTCACGGCAGACAATGCTGTCGTGCGCGATCACTTCTCGGGCACAACGGAATCGGCCGGCAAGCTCGCTGAAGTCGATTTCGACGTGTTGTTGGTCTGGCAGAAACAGAACGGCGCGTGGAAACTGCTGGCGCGGCAGGGCTATAAGAAGTCCGTTCCCGATCCGGCTGCCCATTAGTACTGCCGCCGAAGTACTGCCGCCGACCTGATGGTTGAGGCGTGGGACTCGTTTAGCTTGGCTTATCAAAACCGGAGGCAACAGAAATGGATCTGAATTTGCGCGGTAAGGTGGCAGTGTTGACGGGTGCCAGCGTGGGCATCGGGCTGGCTGTGGCAGAGGCGTTCGCAGCCGAAGGAACCCATCTTCTGCTCGCAGCGCGCAATCAGGAGCGCCTGTCCGCGGCCGCAGAAGCGATTGCAAAGAAATTCGGCGTGACGGCCGTGCCGGTTGCTTGCGATGTGGCGACTGCAGCAGGCGTCGATAAGCTGGTCGCTGCTGCTAAAGCGAATTTCGGTGGCGCGGATATTGTCTTCAATAACGCGGGCACGGGCAGCAATGAAACGATCATGAACGCGCCGGACGAAAAATGGCTCGCGTACTGGGATCTTCATGTGATGGCTGCGGTGCGCCTTGCACGCGGCCTCGTGCCACTGATGAAAGCGCGCGGCGGTGGCACGATCCTGAATAACGCATCGATTTGCGCGACGCAGCCGCTCGGCTACGAGCCGATCTACAACGTGACGAAAGCGGCATTGATGATGTTGTCGAAGAATATGGCGAACGAGTTCATTCAGGACAATATCCGCGTGAATACGATCAATCCGGGGCTGGTGCTGACGCCGGACTGGGTCAAGACCGCCAAACAATTAACGCAGGATTCAGGCGGCGATTGGGAAGGGCATCTGCAACGGGTCGCGGACGAGCATGCGCCTATTCGAAGGTTTGCGTCCGCGGAAGAGTTGGCTAACTTTATCGTGTTTCTTTGTTCAGACAAGGCTAGCTATAGCGTCGGCGCGACCTATTTTGTCGATGGAGGGATGTTGCGCTCGGTCTAGTGGCCAGCCCGGCTCAAAGCGCATAGCGGGCCGACACAGCCGTCGGCTCTATCTGTACCGGACACCATCCTCCAATCTGTACCGTTACTGTACCGGCTTCCGTCGATAAACTGCATTAAAACGCATCGACACCGGAGCCATCATGTCCTTCGAATCCTTTGGCGCGCTGCCCGCGGGCATCCTGTTCGCGCTCGTCACCACTATCACGCCGGGCCCGAACAACACCATGTTGCTCGCCTCGGGCGTCAATTTCGGCTTTCGGCGCACGCTGCCGCACCTGTTCGGCATTAGCCTGGGCGTGGTGGTGCTGATGCTGGCGGTCGGCTTCGGTCTTGGCGAGGCGTTTCAGCGTTTTCCGGTGCTGTATACGGTGCTGGAAATCGCCAGCGTGGCCTATCTGCTGTATCTGGCGTGGAAGATCGGCACCTCGGGCGAGGTCAAATTGCGCAACGGCGAACGCCGGCCGATGAAGTTTTACGAAGCGGTCGCCTTCCAGTGGGTCAATCCGAAGGCGTGGATGATGGTACTGACCGCCGCCACGACCATTCATGTCAGCGAGAGCTTCAGCCATAACGTGCTGTTGATGGCGGTGCTGTTCTATGTGATCGGCTTTCCGTGCATCGCGCTGTGGGCCGGTTTCGGCACGGCGATGCGGCAAGTGCTCACGGATCCGAAGCGGCTGCGCATTTTCAACGTCGTGATGGCCTTGTTGCTCGTGATGACGCTGTATCCGATTGCGGTGCGGTTGCTGAGCTAGGTTACGCGTCCCCCACCCGCTCGATAAACCGCCACAACGCATCGTCCGTCGAATACGGTGCGTTGAAGCGGAACCAGGCGCTCGCCGCATCATCCGGCCTGAAATACGACCCCGGCGCGAGCCAGATGCCATGCCCGAGCGCCGCGGTCGCCACTTCGCCGGCCCGCTCAGCTTCAATCGGCAAACGCGCCCACAGAAACAACCCCGCACGCGGCCGGTGAAACAGCTCCAGCCCCAACGCATCGAGCCGCTCTTCCACCACTGCATGCGCGGCCTTGAGCCGTTCGTTCACATCCTCCACGTGACGCGCGTAGCGCCCTTCGAGCAGCACCTTGTCGACGATGCGCTCGATCGTCTCCGACGAAGTCAGCCCCACCGCCATTTTGGTGCGCGCCAGTTCGCGCAGCACGTCGCGCTCGGCCACCACATAGCCGCAGCGCAATCCCGGCGTGACCGTCTTCGAGAACCCGCCTACGTAAAGCACACGTTGCAGGCCCTCCATCGCGGCAAAGAGCGGCGCTCCCGGCGGCGCGAGTTCGCGGCTCACATCATCCTCGATCACCCACATGCGCGCCCGTTCCGCGATCTGCAGCAGACGGAAGGCCGCAGCCATGCCGAAGGTCGCACCGGTCGGATTCTGCAGCGTCGTGTTGACGAAGATTGCCTTAGGCCGGTGTGTCGCCACCAGCGTCTCCAGCGCCTCCGTATCGACGCCGGCCGGCGTGCGCGGCACGCCGTACACGACCAACCCTGCCAGCTTGAGAATCTGCAGCAGATTGCAGTAGCCGGGATCTTCGACCAGCACCACATCCCCGGCGCGCAATAGCGTCCGCACGATCAGATCGAGCCCTTGGGTCGCGCCCTGCGTGAGCAGCACGTTCGACACCTCGACCGGCAAGCCGTGCCGGTCGAGCTGACCGGCAATCCGCTCGCGCAACGGTGCAAAACCATACGGATGACCGTAGTCGCCCAAGCGCGGCCCCGGCACCCGGCTCATCGCCCGCAGCGCCTGCTGCAGGCCGCTTTCGTTGACCCATTCGTTCGGCAACCAGCCGCCGCCGGCCTTGATCGGCACCGAATGGTCGGCAAACACGTCGGACAGCAGCCAGGTGGCGGTCAGGCTGGGCGGCTGCCAGTCGGTGGCACTCGCGCGCGCGGCCTGGGCGCGCGCCGCCACCCGGTAGCCGGAACCGCGCCGGGCGACTACCAGCCCCATCGAAACCAGCCGGTTGTAGGCCTCCGTGACAGTAAACGTGCTCAGTTCGTGGCTCGACGCCAGTTGCCGTACCGATGGCAACAGCGCGCCGGCGCGTAGCGACTGCGCCTCGATAGCGCGCGCAAAGCCTTGCACGAGCTGTTCGACGAGGGTGGGCGCGGCGCGGCGGTCCCGTTCCAGTTCAAGTTCAATCATGACGGGGGACGCAATGTTGCGATGGGAGCCGGTAGGGCAAGGTGCGAAACCCTCAAGAGACCAACACAGTTGCAGCAACTTCGCCTGTACAGTTAGCAGCGCAGTGCATCAACTGTTTATGTCCGCCATTTAACCGCGGACGCTACAGTTTCGCAACGCCCCGAAGGAAGTCTCCTTGGGGGACCACTTCGAGGAGATAACCATGACTTCGCGCCCCGTCATCGACGATCTGTCGTCTTTCTGGATGCCTTTCACCGCCAACCGCCAATTCAAGGCCGCTCCGCGCCTGCTGGAATCGGCCAAGGGCATGTATTACCGCACGACGGACGGGCGCGAGGTGCTCGACGCCTGCGCCGGGCTCTGGTGTGTAAACGCCGGCCATAGCCGCGACGAGATCGTCGCTGCGATCACCCACCAGCTTTCGACGCTCGACTTCGCGCCGACCTTCCAGATGGGCCACCCGCTCGCCTTCGAAGCCGCATCGAAGGTCGCCGAATTGATGCCGGCGGGCCTTGACCGGATTTTCTTCACGAACTCGGGTTCCGAGTCGGTGGATACGGCGCTGAAGATCGCGCTGGCTTATCACCGCGCGCGGGGCGAAGGCCAGCGTACCCGTCTGATCGGTCGCGAACGTGGCTATCACGGCGTGGGCTTTGGTGGCATCTCGGTTGGCGGCATCGCCCCGAATCGCAAGACCTTCTCCGGCGCGCTGTTGCCGGCGGTCGATCATCTGCCGCACACCCATAACCTCGAACACAACGCGTTTACGAAGGGTCAGCCGGCCTGGGGGGCGCATCTGGCCGACGAACTCGAGCGCATCGTCACGCTGCACGACGCCTCGACGATCGCTGCGGTGATCGTCGAACCGGTGGCCGGCTCGACGGGCGTGCTGGTGCCGCCGCAAGGCTATCTGCAGAAGCTGCGCGAGATCTGTACCAAGCAGGGCATCCTGCTGATTTTCGACGAAGTGATTACCGGCTTTGGGCGTCTTGGCAAAGCTACGGCGAGCGAGTACTTCGGTGTCACGCCGGATCTGCTGACCATGGCAAAGGCCATCAACAACGCTGCGATTCCGATGGGCGCGGTGGCCGCCAGCCGCACGATCCACGACACCATCGTCAATGCCGGCGCGCAAGGCGCGATCGAACTGTTCCACGGCTACACGTATTCGGCGCACCCGGCCGCGGCTGCGGCTGCAGTGGCCACGCTCGATCTGTATCGCCGCGAAGACCTGTTCGGCCGTGCCGCCTCGCTCGCGCCCGCGTTCGAGACGGCGGCTCACGCGCTGCGCGATGCCAAGCATGTGAAGGACATTCGCAATCTCGGCATGGTCGCCGGGATCGAGCTCGAACCGCGCGACGGCGCACCGGGCGCGCGCGCCTATGAAGCGTTCGTCAAATGCTTCGAGGCCGGCGTGCTGGTCCGCTTCACGGGCGATATCCTCGCTTTCTCGCCGCCGCTGATCGTCAGCGAAGAGCAGATCCAGCACATCTTCAAGACCGTGCGCGACGTGCTCGCCACCATTCAGTAAATCTCCAGAGGGCGGCGGCGTGGCGCCGCTGCCCGTGGCAGGCTGCTTATCTTAAGCAGCACTCCCGACGATCGTATCGAAGTAGAGCTTCAAAAAGCCCTCCACGTCGACATCCACACACACGTCCTGTTTGGTCGAACTGTCCCAGTTCGGCGCAGGCACGCCCATGGTCTCCGGTTTCTGGATGGTCTGGCCAACCGCAATGCCTTCCACCACCACCCGCACCGCCCCACGCCGGATCTGATAAAGCTCGGGCGCCACCAGATAGGCGACCGCCGACGAATCGTGCACGTAGATTCCCTGCACGCCCGAACTGTCGATGTGAAACTGCTCGTACAGACGCGACACGTCCCAGATGAACTGACCGAGCTCGCCGCCGTGCTGACGGATGCGATCGAGGTAAGCGGTGTGCATGATGGCCTTTTGCGTCACGTCCAGCCCCACCGCGGTGACCTTCCAGGCAGCGGCAAAGACCTGATCGGCCGCATCCGGGTCTGCAGAAATATTCGCCTCTGCGCACGGGCTGACATTGCCTAACACGCCGTTTATGCCGAACGCGCCGCCCATGATGATCACCTGTTTCACCAGGTGCTGGATCTCCGGGTCTTCCTGCAACGCCAGCGCGAGATTGGTCATCGGCCCCACGGCGATGAGGTTGATCTCATGCGGGTGCTTGCGAATTTCGTCGATGATGAAGCGATGGGCTGGCCGCGCATCGAGGCGAGCCCGGCCGTCATCGGCTAGCGTGGGCAGCTCGATGTCGCCCAGGCCGTTGTGCCCGTGAATGTGCGGAATCGGTTCCGGATTCGCTCTACGCAGCGGTTTTCCTGCGCCGCGCGCGACGACCACCGTGGGGTCGGCAAACCGTTCGACGAGATAGACCGCATTACGGGTCGTGGTTTCGATCGTCGCGTTGCCGAACACGGACGTCACGCCGATCAGTTCGATCTCTGGATGACGGGTCTGGAACACCAGCGCCATCGAGTCATCGACGCCCGGGTCCGTGTCGAAAATTACCTTGTGCATGGTTGGACACTCACGTTGTATTGCAGGGGAAAGCGCCACGCGACAAGCGCGCGATCACGCGACAGCTGCGCCGCCGGGCTCCAGATAAAACGCGCCAGGCAGCAGCGCGGCGGCGCTGGTCACTTCGACATTACCGTCCAGGTTGCTCAGCACGACTTCAAGCCTCGGCGAACCCAGTTCGATCATCACCTGACGGCACGCGCCGCACGGCGCGATCGGGCCATCCGTTTTGCCGATCACAGCCAGCGTCTTGAACTGCCCCGGACGATAACCCGCTGCCACCGCGCTAAAAAACGCCGTACGTTCAGCGCAATTGCACAGGCCATACGAGGCATTCTCGACGTTGCAGCCGTGAAAGATGGTGCCGTCGTTCGTCTCGATCGCGGCGCCCACCAGAAAGCCCGAATAAGGCGCATAGGCACGCTCGCGCGCTTTACGTGCTTCGTCTATCAGTTGTTCGTGTTTCACTACTCCTCCGCATCAGGGTCAGGAATCCGCGGGCTTTTATTCGCTCCACTCGCTTACTTGATCACTCGATCAGACCGTACACGGTGGGCGGCACCGTTGTTGCGGTTGCGGCTAGCGTGAACGCTGCCTGGATCTCACCAGCCGCGTGCTGGATCGCGGACGGATCGCGAGCGTGAACCCGCGCAAGGGGCGCTCCCGCATCGACGTATTGTCCGAGTTCAACGAGGTCTGTCAAACCGACCTGATAGTCGATCCCGTCTTCGGGACGGCGTCTGCCGCCACCCAGCCCCACCACCGCCAGGCCGAGCGCCCGACAATCGATGCGCGTCACATAACCCGCGTGCGGCGCGGTAACGTCACACACAACCGGAGTGTCGCCCAGATGACGCTCGGATGCCTCGACCAGGTCCGCTGGACCGCCGAGTGCGCGCACCATCCGCGCGAAACGCTCGACAGCCGCGCCTGAATCGAGCGCGGCGTTCAGCTTGGCACGGGCTTGTGCGGGATCGGCGGCGAGGCCGCCCGACACGAGCATCTGCGCAGCGAGCGCAAGCGTGACCTCGTGCAGGCGTGCCGGACGACTACGCCCAGTGAGATAGTCGATCGCACAGCGGACCTCCAGCGCGTTGCCCGCGCATGGGGCTAACGGCTGGTTCATATCGGTCAGCACGGCCGTCGTCTTCATGCCGGCGCCGTTACCGACGTCAACGATGCTTCTCGCCAGTTCCAGCGACTTCTCGTAGGTCGGCATGAAAGCGCCCGACCCGACCTTGATATCCATCGTCAGGCCCGAAAGCCCCGCCGCGAGTTTCTTCGAGAGAATGGACGCGGTAATCAACGGCACCGATTCGACCGTCGCCGTCACGTCGCGGATCGCATAGATTCGCTTGTCCGCCGGTGCGAGCTGCGCCGTCTGGCCGATGATCGCCACGCCGACCTCGCGCACGACGCGTTGAAACGTCCCGGTCTCAGGGACGACGTTGTAGCCGGGTATGGCCGCGAGCTTGTCGAGTGTGCCGCCGGTGTGGCCGAGTCCTCGCCCTGAGATCATCGGCACGAAGCCTCCGCACGCGGCCACCATCGGGCCGAGCAGTAACGAAGTGAGATCGCCGACGCCCCCCGTCGAATGCTTGTCGATCAGCGGGCCGGGCAGATTGAAGTCCTGCCAGGCGAGCACCCGGCCCGAGTCGCGTTGCGCGAGCGTCAATGCGACACGCTCTTCCACGCTCATGTCGTTGAAGTACACCGCCATTGCAAAAGCGGCGACCTGCCCATCAGTGACGCTGCCATCAGCGACGCCCTGCACGAACTCGGCGATCTCGCTGCGGCTGAGCGGCTGCTGGTCACGCTTCTTGCGAATGATTTCCTGCATCAACGACATGATGATCGACCCAACCCCAGGTAGGAAACCGTGGCTTCATTTCAAGTTCTGCCGTTCATTGCACGCAATGCGCTCAATGCGCTTAATGAAACGACAGGAAAATGCCCGCAATCGCCGCGCTCATCAGATTCGACAGCGTGGCCGCCGCGACGACGCGCAATCCATAACGCGCCACTTCCGAACGACGCTCCGCTGCGACGGCACTAAAGCCGCCCGTAAGAATCGCGATCGAGGAGAAATTGGCAAACCCGCACAGCGCAAACGACACGATAGCCAGCGTCTTCGGATCCAGCACCTGCAGGCCGGCCGCGGTAACCGACTGCGCGCCCTTCAGGTACGGCGACAGATCGACATACGCCACGAACTCGTTGAGGATCATCTTCTCGCCGATAAAGTTACCGGCGAGCGGCGCGTCGTGCCAAGGTACACCGATCAGCCACGCCAACGGTGCAAACAGCCAGCCAAGGAGACCCTGCAGCGTGATCTGCGGATGCCCGAACAGACCGGCAATGCCGCTGACGGTCGAATTCAGCAGCGCGATCAGGCCAATGAAAGCGATCAGCATGGCGCCGACATTGATTGCGATGCGCAGGCCGATGGCCGCGCCCGATGCGGCCGCTTCGATCACGTTGGCCGATCGTCGCTCGTCGAAACTGAGCCCCTCCAGGACGACGCGGCTCGGCTCGTTGGTCGGGAAAATGACCTTGGCAAACAGCAGGCCACCCGGAATCGCCATGAACGAGGCGGCCAACAGATACTCCAGATTAACGCCAAGACCCGCATAGCCTGCCAGCACCGAACCCGCTACCGAAGCCATGCCGCTCGACATGACGGCAAACAGCTCCGCGCCGGTCATCTGCCTGACGAAGGGTTTGACGAAGGCCGGCATCTCGCTCTGACCGAGAAAAATAGTGGCCACCGCGGAACAGGCTTCGACGCGGCTCACGCCGAGCAGCTTCTCGAAGACGATGCCCAGGCCGTTGATGATCCACTTCATCACGCCGATGTGGTACAGCACCGCGATCAGCGCGGTGACGAAGATGATCATGGGCAGCACGCGCAGCGCAAACACGAAACCACCGCCGCCGAACAACGTGAACATCTTTTGGTCGACGAGACCGCCGAACATGAACGAGACACCGCGGTCGCCCATCTGCAGCACATGATTGACGCCGCGCGCGGCGGCAGCAAGGGCTGCGCTACCGAGCGGCACGAACAGCACCAGCGCGCCGATCGCCACCTGGGCGGCCAGCGCCGGAATCAGCGTGCGCAGACGAATGCCGCTTCGATTCGTCGAGAGCACATAAGCGATCAGCAACAGAAAGACAATGCCACACAGGCTACGTACGATATCCACGTTGTGCTCGCTCTATCGGAATGAGGATGATCGGGAGATTCGCCAAGCGGGCTGGCGGCACGAAGCCGGCCTCTCCAGCACGTTGGTGTATGCGGTGCGCGGCCTGTTAAGCGGCCCGATTTGGGTTCATCAGCACGCACCGTTCTGGACGGCGGCGCGGGTGAGGGGTGGTTGGATGGAATGGTGTACGTAGAGCCTGATTGACCTTACTTCGCATACCTATCTTCCTCCTCTCGTCTCTCTTGTTGGTCTTGCCGGGCACGGCGCGAGGGTGTGCTCATCGGTGCCCGTGCGTGCCCCGTATAGTGCAGCGCAAGGCGCCCCGCGTCCAGCCTTGGCGGCCGCGCGCTGAGCTTACACGTTGAGATGCCGCAATGCAGCGACGCTGGCCGTCCTCGCGTGAAGGGTCCGGTTCATGCATTGCGCATCTCAACGCCGCTACGTCACCCTGAATCCTGTCCTAGCGGTCAGGTTATAGATGACCAAAAAAATAATGTACACGGCTTTTCGCGGAGACGAAGGGTTTCAGATGCTGGCCGCATGCGAACGCATTGGCCGCACGCGTTAGGCTGGAAACAGGCACGGCTTCTGTATTTTTTACGTGCAAAGCGTCCACATTGCCCGGCGGCGCATTGTCCGGCGGGTAAACGGGCGGCGGCATTGCACCACCGCCCTCAACGCTTGACGCATGCGTCAATGATGCGAGCGTGCAGCCCGCGTATGAGCGGCCTTTTTCGCCGCTGCCGATCGGCCGGCAGCGCCCTTGGTGCTGGCGGCCTTCTTCGCCGCCGCTGAACGGCTCGCGGCCGGCCGACGCGCGGCTGCCGCCTTCGTCTGCTTCGATAACGCCGCACTGGACGCGCCCTGTCCGCTCTCGCGCTTGAGCGCCGTGGTGGCGGCACGTGCGCGCTTCGTCTTCGATTCGCTGCTGGTGCTCTTGGCAGCGGCCTTGTGCTGGCCTGCCGCGGTGTCCTTGGCGGCCTTCTTACGGGTCGCTTCGCTGGTCGTACCCTTCTTTGGCGCCTTCAGATCGACGCCGGTGCGGCGCGCCTTCGACAAACCGATAGCGATCGCCTGCTTGGCCGATCTCACGCCGTGCTTACCTGCGCGCACGCGGTCGACCTCTTCCTTGACGAATTCCCCGGCCTGGGTGCTCGCGGCTTTGCCGGCGCGCTTGTCGGCCTGGGCACGGTGGATGGTTTTCTGTTCAGGCATAACAGTCCTCCGGATTGGATGTAGGCCTCAACTTATGCAGCAACAGCTGTGCCGCAAGGAAAACAAGCCGTGCGGCATCCGCGCGGACGGCGTATGGTTATAGAAAGGGCCGGCGGTTTGTGCCCGGCCATCCGGGAGAAGCCGCATGAAGACATCCACCGTACGCGCGGGCGCCCATATTGAAGGAGTCCACTGGGTTGCCGAATATGCCGAGGACGTCCACGAGATTCGCGTGTTTCGCGAGGGGCAGGAAGTGGATGTGCACAACGCGCCGTCGACGCTGTTCGGCGACGAGGAGAACGCCGGCTCGAAAAGCTGTGCTGATCATCGCGCGGCGGAAGCGGCTGTGCTTGCGTATTTGCGGCGCTTCGTCACCGAGCACGACGCGGAGGAATAGCGAGTGGGCGAAATCGTGACGGTTTCGCCCACCCGTGGCATTAGCGCACGTTATTGACGTGCCTTTGCGCGCCTTAGGCTTATTCGGACTCAGTCAGCCGGACGCATTTTCTTCACTTCGGCGTCCGAAGGCTGCACGCTCGCGCCGTCGATATAACGGTACGACGTCATCACACCCTTGCCGTCCTTCACGCCCGTCACGCCCACATAAGCGCCCATGGTCGACTGATTGTCCTGTGCACGGTACGTAATCGGCCCGAACGGCGTCTCGACATTCAAGCCCTTGAAGGCAGCGGCGAGTTTGTCAGGATCGGTGGAACCGGCTTTCTTCAGGCCGTCCGCAATCGACATCAACGCGGAATAGCCGACCACTGAGCCGAGACGCGGATAGTCGTGATACTTCGCCTGGTACGCGTCGACGAACTTCTTGTTGGCTGCCGTATCGATCGAATACCAAGGGTAGCCGGTCACGATCCAACCCGTCGGCGCTTCGGCGCCGAGCGGGTCCAGATAATCAGGCTCGCCCGTCAGCAACGAAACCACGCTGCGATCCTTGAAGAGTCCCGTCGTATTGCCCTGGCGCACGAATTTGCCGAGATCCGCGCCGAACAGCACGTTGAAGATCGCGTCGGGCTTCGCATCGGCAATCGCCTGGGTCACCGCACCCGCATCGAGATTGCCGAGCGGCGTGGCCTGATCCGAGACGAACTCGATATCGGGCTGCGCAGCCTGCATCAGACGCTTGAAAGTCGCCACCGCCGACTGGCCGTACTCGTAGTTCGGATAGACGAGCGCCCAGCGCTTTTTATGCAGTTTGAGGGCTTCCGGCACCAGCATCGCAACCTGCATGTACGTGGACGGACGCAGACGGTACGTGTATTTGTTGCCGTCGGCCCACACGATCTTGTCGGTCAGCGGTTCAGCAGCGAGGAAGAAAACATGCTTCTGCTTGGCGTAATCGGCGAGCGCCAGGCCCGTATTCGACAGGAAGCCGCCGAACAACAACTGCACGCCCTCGCCCGTGACCAGTTCCTGCGCGACCCGCACCGTGTCGCCCGGGTTAGCGTTGTCGTCGCGCGAGACAACTTCGAGCTTCTTGCCGAGCACCCCGCCTGACGCATTCACCTCGTCGAGCGCGAGATTCCAGCCGTTCTTGTAAGGGCCGAGAAAGGCCGGCTGCGCCTTATAGCTGTTGATTTCGCCAATCTTGATCGTCTCCTGTGCCGCTGCCCCGAGTGCGGTCAACGTGAGCGTCAACGAGACGGTCAGACGTGAGATCCATCCTGCGCGTGTGGTCATGCCTTTCTCCGTTATCAGTGGGATTGCGGGAATGCGAAATCAGCGCGCGGCTCGGCGCGAATGCGCGCCACCGTCGCCTCGACGTCCTGCCACGCGGGCTTACCGCCGGCAAACTGCTGACGCAGGTACGACACCAGTTCGGTCACCTGGGCGTCGTTGAAACTGTCGCGGTACGCCGGCATCGTACCGAGTTCGGGCCGCGCAGGCGAGCCGATGCCGTCCAGAATGACGCGTATCAGGTTGTCGGGCGCCGCACTATGCAGATTCGTGTTAAGTGCGAGCGACGGATGCGCGCCGAATAGTTGCGGTCCGCTGCCGGTGTGGTGGCACGCCGCGCAGGCGCCGTCGAAGAGCCGCGCGCCGAGACTGGATGCGACCGGCGTCGCCATGCTGGCCTCTTCATATTCGCGCGCCAGGGCCTGCGGATTGGCATTCGGTCCCGCCGGATTGAGCGAGGCGAGATAGTTCGCCATGGCGCGGATATCGCTGTCGGGCAGGTGCGCGAGTTCGCTGACGACCGGCCCCATCGGTCCGGCGGCCACGCCATGCAGCGGCGCGTGGCCGAAGCGCAGATAGCTGAACAGTTCGTCTTCGGTCCACGGGACTGGCGCGTTGGAAAGCGTGGTCAAGGCTGGCGCTTCCCAGCCTTCCGCCATGCCGCCGCCGAGGAATGCTGCGCCGGTTTTCTCTGCGCCGAAAGCATTGCGCGGCGTGTGACACGCGCTGCAATGACCGAGGCCGTTGACCAGATAGGCGCCGCGATTCCATTGCGCCGTTTGCGTTGCATCCTGTGTGAAGGCATTGCGCTTCAGAAACAGGCTGTTCCACGCCGCCATCATGGGCCGCACGCTGAATGGAAACGCCAGTTTCGTTTCCGGCGGCCGGGAACGTACCGGCGTTTGCGACATCAGGTAGGCGTATAGCGCTTTCAGGTCGTCGTCAGAGACGTTCTTGAATGAGGTGTACGGGAAAGCGGGGTACAGGTGCCGTCCGTCGCGATGAATGCCCTGGCGCATGGCTCGCACGAACGCTTCGAACGACCAGTTGCCAATGCCGGTCTGCTCATCCGGCGTGATATTCGTGGTGTAGACGGTGCCGAACGGCGTATCGAGCGCGAGACCACCTGCGTTCGGCACGCCGTTGTGAGCGGTGTGGCACACGGCGCAATCGCCGAGCGAGGCGAGCAGTTTGCCGCGTGCGATCAGTTCGGGTGCAAACGCCGAAGCCAGTGGTGGCGTAATCGGTGCAATGGGTTGGGGTGCGAACGAAGCCATGCTGAGCCAGCCCGCAGCGCCTGCGGCTAATGCGCCCAGAAAACCGAAGCGCCAGCGCTTTTTCCTGCGCGCGGCTGCAGCAGCGGCCGCTTCTTGCGCCGGGCCGTCGGCGAGCGCCGCACGGATCACCTCCGGCGTAAACGGCGGACGGCGAAAACGCACGCCGGTCGCATCGAAGAGCGCGTTGGCAATCGCCGCCGCGCCCGGCAGCGAAGCCGATTCGCCGGTACCCATGGGCGGCTCGCCGTGGCGCGGCATCATCACCACTTCGATCACCGGTACCTCGCGGAACGTCAGGATCGGATAGGCGCCCCACTCCTGGCTCGTGACTTCGTTCTTGCCGAAGGTCACGCGCTCTTTCAACGCACGGCTCGTCGCCTGGATCACATTGCCGTGGATCTGGTGACGCACGCCATCCGGATTGACCATCGTGCCGGTATCCTGGCCCACCACGACCCGCGTGACGGCCATCTCGCCGCTCTTGCGGTTCACTTCAACGTCTGCCACCCAGGCGGACCATGCCGCACCGAAGCCGGGGAATTTGCTGTGTACGTAACGTGCGTATGCAAAGCCTCTGCCGCGCGCGATGTCACCCTCCTGCTCCTGTAACTCGTTTGACTCGGCTTGCGCATTTAGCGCGACGTTACGTGGCTGCCAACCGGCCTTGTCCGCCACCGCCTTGACCAGATCGATCGCGCGCGGATCGGTCAGGTGCTGCAGACGGAACTCGACAGGATCGACGCCCGCTTGCTCAGCCAGTTCGTCGATGAACGATTCGTGCGCAAACGTATTGGGCAACGCAGAGACACCGCGCAACCATGACGCCCGGACAATCGGCGGCGTGTCGTCGCAAACAATGCGCATGGTCCGGTAGTCGTAGGGCGGCACCGCCGTGCGGTCGCCCATTTCGAACACCTGCGGCTGCGGCGCGATCGCGCCGGTCAGCAGCAAGGCGAGCGTCGGCGCGTCATTCGAAGGGTAACGGGTGGCGAAATCGTAGCCCGTGAGCTGGCCGTTCGCATCCACCGCGCCGCGCACGTCCATCAGTTGCGCCGCGCCTTTCGGTTCCCAGGCGTGTTCGTCTTCACGCGATAGTTGCACGCGCACCGGTTTGCCCACTGCACGCGAGAGCAACGCCGCATCTGCGACCACATCATCGGCACAATTGCGGCCGTAACAACCCGCGGCCTCCATCCGGACCACTTCGATGCGCGCTTCGTCCAGTGCCATGAGCAACGCCAGATCGGCGCGCAGCGAATGCGGATTCTGTGTGCCGGACCAGACCTTGAGCGCGCCGTCACGGTAGTCGGCCACCGCGCACGACGGCCCGATCGACGCATGCATCTGAAACGGCCACACGTAGGTGCGATCCAGGGTGTTGCCGGCTTGTGCAAGCGCCGCGTCGACATCGCCTTCAATCACCAGATCGCGACGCTTCGACGGGTTGGCACGCAAGGCGGTCTCTACCTCCTCGCTGCTTTCAAGCGGCGGCAAACCCTCCACTGGTTTCCACTGTACGTCGAGACGTTTGGCGGCCTGCTGCGCAACCTCCTCGCGCTCGGCCACGATGCCCACAAAATCTCGGATCACGACGACTTTGACGATGCCGGGCAAGTCGCGCACCGAATCCTCGTCGACGTGCAGCAGGCTGTTGCCAATAAAGTCGCCTTGCGCCACGCCCGCATAAGGTGGACGCACCACTCGCCCATGCAGCATCCCGGGCACTCGAACGTCGTGCACGAACATCAGCTCGCCAGTGGCTTTAGCAGGAATATCGACGCGCGCCGTGCTCTTTCCGACAATCCGATAAGCCTCCGGCGGTTTGACCGGCGTATCCGTCGAAAGGGTCAACTCGATATGCCGCCCGGCGATCAGTTCCCCATAGCCGATGCCTTGCGTCGCCTCCTCGCCGCGGCGATGCACGATTCCGTCGTGTACTTCTAGCGTGTCGGCACTGACGCCAAAGCGCGCGGCCGCCTGCTGCACCAGGAACTGCCGCGCCTGCGCCGCGGCGAGACGCAGCGGCACCGCGGAGATCTGGATCGTTGCGCTCGCAATCGTCGGTCCCTGGTTCGGCACTTCAGTCGTGTGCCCGAGCACAACTGACACGCGCGTGAGCGGCACATCCAGTTCTTCCGCGACGATCTGCGCGAGCGCGGTGCCGATACCCGTTCCCAGATCGACGTGTCCGTTGAACGCCATCACGCTGCCGTCGCCGCGGACCACGAGGAAGACGTCCGCCATGGTCGGCACGAACGACGAGCGCGAGCCCGGCTGCCCGACTGCCGGCTTGACCGGCGCCTGCGGCGGCCGCACCACCATCAGCACATTCTGGGCGTCATCAAGTTGCTGCCGCGAGAGCGGTTGCCGTTCGACGCTGACGTCCGGCCCGGTCATGCGCGCTCTCCTTCATGCTCACAGCGCTGCGCCGCCAGCAATTCGGCGGCCCGGTGCACGGCGCGCACGATCTCGATATGCGTGCCGCAACGACACAGGTTGCGCGAAAGCTCACGGCGGATCGTGTCGTCGCTGGGATGAGGATCTCGGTCGAGCAGCGCTTTCGCGGTCATGATCATGCCGTTCAGGCAGTAGCCGCACTGTGCGGCCTGTTCCAGGATGAACGCCTGCTGCACCGGATGCAGCGCGGCACGTGTACCCAATCCTTCGAGCGTGGTGATTTCGTGCCCCAACGCCACCTTGGCGGTGGTCACGCACGAGCGCGTGGGAACGCCGTCGAGCAATACCGTGCACGCACCGCACTCGCCGAGCCCGCAACCGAACTTCGGCCCGTTCAGCGCCAGATCGTTACGCAGCAGATACAGCAGCGGCGTGTCGACACCGGCGCTGACGGCATGCGTCGCGCCGTTGACGTTGAGCGTGAGGTTCGCGGGGCGGTTCATGGCCGCGGCGTCGGCGGATCGTGTCGCGCGCTCAGACGACCACCGGCACTTCGGTGGCCGGCGGCGTATTGCGACTGCGCCGACAACGGATCAGGCCGTCGATCATCACCATGCCCACACCCGGAATATCGCCAAGCTGCACGCTTTCGAGCAGCGTGCTGCCGGCCGTGTGCTGCGCGCGGTCCATGAACACCAGGTCCGCAGGACGGCCCACTTCAATCAACCCCTGGCGCAGATTGCGCTGCCGTGCGGTGTTGCCGGTCGCAAAGCAGAAAGCGATTTCCGCGGGGACGTCAGCGAGACTCGAGATCAGCGCAATCATCCGCAGAATGCCGAGCGGTTGCACGCCCGAACCCGCAGGGCTGTCCGTACCGAGGATGATCCGGTGCGGGCATTTGAGTTCGATGGCATGACGTGCGGTCAACAGCGCGATCCGTTCATTACCGTTATGGACGATTTCCAGTGCACGCGTGGATTGCTCGCACAGGTCGCAGACATGGCGATAAGGCAGCGACGTATGGCCGCCGTTGA
The DNA here is from genome assembly GCF_050436665.1 of Paraburkholderia sp. EB58. Taxonomy (NCBI): domain Bacteria; kingdom Pseudomonadati; phylum Pseudomonadota; class Betaproteobacteria; order Burkholderiales; family Burkholderiaceae; genus Paraburkholderia; species Paraburkholderia sp. EB58. Next base: position 537,845 of record NZ_JBNDMQ010000001.1, read on the forward strand.
TGTGGCCGATGACATCGGCATCCGCCGCGAGCACCACGTCTTTATCGATCAGTCCCGAGCCGGGAATCGACGGTCCACCCGTGTGAATCGTGCTTTGAATCCCGTACTTGCGCGCCCAGGCAACCATCTGGCCGGCTTCTTCACCGGCCTTCACGCTACCAAGACCCACTTCGCCCAGTAGCTTCACGCCCGCTTCCGACAGTTCCTTGAAGTCCTCCTCGACCATGCCCTTTTCGATCACAGGGGCACCGGCCAGCACCTTCACGCCGCCGCCGACGCCCGCACCGCGCATGCCTTCGAACGAGCGTTGCGCCGTGATCGCGAGGGCCTTCACGCCGATGATATCCTTAGGACGTCCTGGCAAATGCACTTCGCCGGCCGAAATCATCGTCGTCACGCCGCCGTTCAGATTCGATTCGATCCAGCCCATCTGGTTCTGGCGCGGCGTCCAGTCGCCGAAGACAGGATGCACGTGCGAATCGATCAGGCCAGGCGCCACCGTCGTACCTTTGCAATCGACCGTGGTGCGTGCGCCTTCGAGGTCGCAGTCTTTCTCCTTACCCACTGCGACGATCACGCCGTCGTCGATCACCAGCGTGTCGGCGTCGAGAATCGGTTTGTCGATATCGCCGGATAACAGCAGGCCGATATTCGTTATCACGACCTTGCCCGACAACCCTGTCAACGTCTCTGCTGCCATCTGCCTCTCCTTTCGCAACGACTACCCGACGCAACCGCTCGCCCGCGTCTCGCTGAGCGCAGAGCCGCGTCGCAGGAATCAGACGCTCAGATAAGCGCGCCTGACTGTTTCGTTCTTCGCGAGTTCGCCGATCGTGCCGCTAAAGCGGATCTGTCCTTTCTCGAGGACGTACGCGCGGTCGCTGACCAGCTCGGCGAAGTGCAGGTTCTGTTCGGACAACAGAATCGACAGCCCTTCGCGCTTGAGTTCGAGAATCATGTTCGCCATCTGCTCGACGATCACCGGCGCCACGCCCTCCGACGGTTCGTCAAGCAACACCAGATAAGGATTGCCCATCAGCGTGCGCGAGACCGTCAGCATCTGCTGTTCGCCGCCGCTCATTTGTCCGCCGGGACGCCTGGGCATTTCGCCGAGATTGGGGAAAAGCCGGAACAGCTTTTCTGGGGTCCATTGCGGGGCGTCCTCGCGTGGCGGTTGACGGCCTGCGTCGAGGTTCTCCATCACCGTGAGATCGGAGAACACCCGGCGGTCTTCCGGCACGAAGCCCATCCCCATACGGGCGATGCGATACGGCGGCAGCGCTGCAATGTCCGCGCCGCGAAACCGCACTTCGCCCTGGCGGCGCGGCAGCAGGCCCATCACTGCTTTCATCGTGGTCGATTTGCCCGCACCGTTGCGGCCCATCAACGCCACCACTTCGCCGCGTCCCACTTCGAGACCGACGTCGAACAGGATGTGCGCACGGCCATAGAACGCATTGAGACCGGAGACTTTCAGCATCGGCTCGCTCATTGCAACGCCCCTTGACGACCCGCCTGGCCGTCATGATGATCCAGCGCCGCATGCGCCTGAAAGGTCTTGCCGGTGCCGAAATACACTTCCTGCACGCGAGCATCGCTGCGGATCGTGTCGGCGCTGCCTTCCGCAATCAGTTTGCCGCGCGCCAGCACGATCATGCGGTCGGCGTAGGCGAACACTACGTCCATGCTGTGTTCGGTGAACAACACGCCAATTTTGTGCTCGGTGACGAGGCGCTTGGTTAGTGCCATCAGTTCGTTGCGCTCCTTCGGCGCCATGCCGGCCGTCGGTTCGTCCATCAGCAGCAGCTTCGGACGGTTCGCCATGGCGATGGCGAGTTCGACGCGCTTGACATCGCCATAGGCCAGCACGCCGCAGGCACGATGCGCGTCGGCGGCCATCCCAACCTGTTCGAGCAGGCTGAACGCTTCATCCGCGTACCACGATCCCGCCGGTTTCCACAGCCCGAACAGCTTGCGTTCACGCGACACCAGCGCCATCTGCACGTTTTCGAGCACGGTCATCGAGTTGAAGGTCGCCGCAATCTGGAACGTGCGGCCCACGCCGAGCCGCCAGATATCGCGCGGCCGCATGCCGACGAGTTCGTGATCGTCGAGCCGGATCGAACCGGACGACGGCCGCAGTTGCCCGTTGACCATGTTGAAGCAGGTGGATTTGCCTGCACCGTTTGGACCCAGCAACGCGAGCAGTTGACCGGCTTCGAGTTCGAACGACACGTCGTCGACGGCCTTAAGTCCACCGAACGATTTCGACAAGCCCGATACGCGTAGGAGGCTCATAGACCCTCCTTCATGGCCGTCGCTTGCGAGGGCGACGGTGAAGGCACATTGCGGCGATCGGTCTCGGGCGTACCGCCTGCGTGACCGTTTTTCGTACTGGAGTCGTCGTCGCCGAAGCGGTCACGGATGAAGCCCACAATGCCCTGCGGGAACGCGATCACCAGCAACAGGATGGCGAAGCCGAGCAGTGCCTGCCAGTAATCGGTCTGACGCGCGACGGTGTCCTGTAGCCATGTGAAGACCGCGGCGCCGACAATCGGCCCAGTCAAGGTCTGCAGGCCGCCGAGCAGCACCATCACGAGTCCATCGACAGAGCGGCTCACGCTGATGACCTCCGGAGAAATCGTGCCTTTAGAGAACGCGTATAAGGAACCGGCGAGCCCGCAAAACACCGAAGCAATCACAAACGATGCCCATTGCACACGCTTGACGTCGATACCGATTGCCTCGGCTCGCAAGCCGGAATCGCGAGAAGCCCGCATCGCGTAGCCAAGCGGAGAAAACAGCATGCGCCGCAACAACCAGACACACACCGCGACACACGCGAGCGTCAGGTAGTAATAGGCGACCGGCGAGGACAGCCAGTTCGACGGCCACAATCCGAGCACGCCGTTACTGCCGCCCGTCACGTCATCCCACTGGAACACCACTGACCAGACGATCTGCGCGAACGCGAGCGTCAGCATCGCCAGATAGACGCCGGACAGCCGCACGCAGAACCACCCGAATACCAGCGCCCCACCAAGCGCGAGCAGCGGCCCCAGCAAGAGCGCTGCTTCCATCGGCAGATTCAGGACTTTGAGAAAGAGCGCTGCGCCATACGCGCCGAGTCCGAAATACGCGGCATGCCCGAACGAGTGCATGCCACCCGGCCCCATGATGAAGTGCAGGCTGGTCGCAAACAACACCGCAATCAGGATTTCGACCAGCAGAATGGGCATATAAGGAAACGCGCTGGCAGCAAGCGGCGCGAGCACAAGCACGGCGAGCACCGCCACGGCCAGCCATTTCAGACGCTTGCCCGCGGGCCGCAGCGGCGCGTCCGGCGCGGCCATGCCACGTACTGCTGCGCTCGCACGACCAAGCAAGCCCCAGGGCCGCACGACGAGTACAACGGCCATCACGACAAACTCCGCCACCAGCGTGAAGCGGCTCAGCGAAAAATCGATCCCGCCAATCGACACGTGTCCAATGCCGATACACAGCGCCTTGATCTCGGCAATCAACAACGCTGCGACGAAGGCACCGGGAATGGAACCCATACCACCAACCACCACAACCACGAACGCATTGCCGATGGTCTCCAGATCGAGCGACAGATTCGCCGACATGCGCGGCCCCTGCAACGCCCCGCCCAGTCCAGCGAGAAACGCGCCCACAAAGAACACGCCGGTAAAGAGCCACGCCTGATTGATACCGAGCGCGCCGAGCATCTCGCGATCCTGCGTCGCCGCACGCACCAGCGTGCCCCAACGCGTGCGCGTGAGGCCATACCAAAGCAGCAACAGCACCAGCGGACCGATCACGATGAGGGCGATATCGTAGGTGGGCAACGCATGACCAAGCAGATTGACCGCGCCGGCCAGATGCGGCGCACGCGGCCCGAACAGCTCCTCAGGACCCCACAGCCAGAGCGCAGCGTCACGGAAGATCAGCACCAGCGCAAAGGTGGCGAGCAGATGAAACAGTTCGGGTGCCTGATAAATACGCCGCAACACGATCATTTCGACCAGCGCGCCGAGCACCGCGACGACCAGTGCGGCGGCCAGCACGGAGAGCCAGAAGCCGCCCGTCGTCTGGCCGAAGCGGCTCGCAATGCTGTAGGCAACGTAAATGCCGAACATGTAGAACGAGCCGTGCGCGAAGTTGACGATGCGCGTGACGCCGAAGATCAGCGACAGCCCCGCGGCGACGAGAAACAGCGTCGACGCGTCGGCAAGTCCGTTGATCAGTTGTACCAGCAGATTCGAAAGCATCGTAACCCTCAGCGGCGTGCAATCCATCCAATGCGCAGGACACTACCAGCGAAATTATTCAGCGCAAACCATCTTCGCCTTTGATTTCGCTAACCTGCAATCCGCCGATGCGTGGCAGCGGCCGGCCTGACGCCGTCACCGCAACCGCCACCACAATCTCGTTGGCGCGCGGCGCGTCGGAGACGCGTGCTTCGATGGCGTCGAAGTGACTGCGCACGAACGCGGCGTCCTTGTGGCCGAGCGGCACATCGATCGCCGTGCCGAGCGTGCCCATCTTCTTTGCCGATGGCACCAGCGCTGCGCCCTTCTCCACCGCGACACGCAGCGGCGCGCCGAGCTTCGGATGCAGGATAGCGGCGGCGTGCTCCAGTTCGCCCGCTTCGCCGACAATCGCGGCCTTACCGTAACTTTGCGCTTCGCCCGGCGCGATGCCCAGCGCCTCGACGCATTTCTTGCCGAGCAGCGCGCCGAGTTCTTCACCCGCGTCGATCAACGCATCCAGTTTGGGTTCGAAGCGGCCCGCATAAGGGTTTTCGATTACCGCAATGGCGACCGCGCGGCGCACCGGCGGATCGATCGTCTGCCCCATTTCAATGCGTGTTTCATCCACCTGCACTACCAGCTTGCGAAGCTTGATTGCCATTTCGCTCTCCGAGTATGGGTTCGCTGCGTTTGTGTTGATGACGCCGCGGGTTAGCGCAGGCCGTCCTTGCCGACGACGGCCTCTTTCGCGAGACCACCGACGCGCGCGTGCACACGCTGTCCGGTGCTCATCACGAGGATGTAGACCACCTCGTCCGCGGCCGGCGCGCCAGGCACGCGTACTTCGATCGCATCGAAGTGGCTGCGCACGTAGCTCGCGTTGACGTGGGTCATCGGCACGTCGAGTGCAGTGGATGGCGCCCCCACCTTCTTGGTGGAAGGCACGATCGCATTGGTCGGCACACCATTCTTCTCCAGCAATTCGCGCATCGCATAGCCGCCTGGCACATGCCACAACGCGCCATGCTCGAGTTCGCCGGCCGAGCCGACAATCGCGCCCTTGCCGTAGCTTTCGATCGCTGCATGCGGGACAGCCATCGCCGCCAGCAGCCGCTGCGCCATATCGACACCGATAGGCTTGAGCGCCTCCATGGCGTGCTGGATGTCGGCCTCATAGCGACCCGCAAACGGATTGGTCATCACGGCAGCAATCGCGCCTTTGCGCAAGGGATGCGCAGGCGCCGGACCGAACTCGTGAAAAATGTCTTCGACGTGCGTCAGCACGCGGCGTATTTCGAACACGGGGCCTCCGTTGGGTAATGGGTATCACGGGCGAGGCGCAAGCCGCTGCTACCAGCCGGCGCCGATGCGGGCCGGTCGGCCATGCCGACCACACGCACGCTGCGCTGCAGAAACAGCGCCGCGCCTTCAATTAAACCTTGTTCGTGCAGGCGGGCCGCTTCCTGAGCACCGCGCGCGAGTGCAAAGTCGATCAACGGTTGCGGCAACGGCGGTACATCGACCGTCACCAGCAGGTCGCCGAGATCGGTGTCGTCTTTCAGCGAAGAAGCTGGCTGGCGGACGATATCAGCGTGTTTCAGGTCCACGGCATTCGCGATCATCGTTGCAGCGGCGTCGCCGGCGGCGGCGGTACGGGCCAGCACAGTCACGCTGTCTGCAATGCCAAGGCTGAAACTGCGGCCACGCCAGCCGCTTGTGGCGATGCCGCGCACCGGCGACGCCGCGTCGAGCGTCAGGTTGGCATCGAGCGGAAGGCCGCTGCCAGGGCGAACGCCGTCAAATTGGGCCAGGTCGGTAAATACACCGATACGGTACCGCTGGCCCTCACTCAGATACAGCGCAATGTCGCCACCGTTATTGATGAACGCGCGCGACACGCCAGGTCGCGCGAACGCCGCGATCAGTTCATCCGCGACGCTACCCGCAACCGCGGCCATCGGCGTGATATAGCGCGCCCGGTGCGGATAGCATGCATCCCACATGCGGCTGGCAACACGACCCTCGCATGGCCGGCTCAGCGCGTCGCGTTGGACGGGTTGCCGCAGGCAACGCAGTTCCGCGACCAGTTCGTCCAGTACGCTGCTAAAGCGCTGCCAGCAGGCTTCATGCGCGGCCCGCACGGCCGCGTCCTCGCCGTCGGCGCCGATGATCAGATCGATCGGGCCGTGCTGCAAGTGCCAGCGTGTGGCGTCGAGTTGGGCGCGGGTCGCGGTCATGGCCGTCATCCCAGCATCGGCGGCATGCCGAGCGGCCATGGGTTATCGGGGTGACGCGCCAAAGTACGACGCGCGAGCGGCGCCCCTTCGACGTGATCCGGTCCATTTGCCAGCACGCTTTCCAGCGAACGCACCGCGTCGAGATGGCCGCCGAGGTCACGATATACGTCGTAGCTCATGGTGAATTCGATCGGCGCGACGATCGCAGGCGTGGGCACCGTGCCGAACGAGCGGTCGGGCATGCGCGTCACATCGACCATTACCGTAATGCCGCCACCGGGCCATACGTAAGCCGGGGCACCTCCGCAGGTCACGTTTACGAGCCGCTGTTTGATGGCGCGCGTGAGCAAGACCGGATTCTCGGTCGCGCCAGCGCGCAAGCTGCCGCCCGCGCCGCCCAGGAACAGTACCGTCGCAAGCGACGGCTCGCAGTTCTCGCCAATCCGCTCCACGGTACTCCGCACCGCCATAGGCATCTCTGCGATACGCGGCACGAGATTAGCGTCCAGTTCGTACCACTGCGCGTGCTCACCGGTGGTCGACACCATCAGAAAACGCATGCCCGGCCGCGCCACGGCGGGATCGAAGCCTTCAATGATCGCTAGCGGGTCCTGAATATCCGTGCCACCCCATCCCGTGCCGGGATTGGCGACCTGAAAATAGCGGCCTGGAGTCGATTTGCGGCCGCGAATCTTCAGACCTGAACGCGTCATGCCGAGGCACCGTCCTGCCTGATGCTCGGTGAGCACGCCGGTAATGTGATCGTCGACCACTACCACTTCGTCGACATGTCCAAACCACTGTTTAGCGAAGATGCCGATGGTGGCCGAGCCACAGCCCACCCGCATGCGCTGTTCCTCAACGCCGTCCACGATCGGCGCAGCACCGGCGCGGATCACGAGGCTCGCACCGCCGTCGATGGTCAACTCCACCGCCTGCTTGTTGCCGAGCGCGAGCATCATGTCGCAGGTCACGCGGCCTTCTTTCTTGCTGCCGCCGGTCAGATGATGCACGCCGCCGAGGCTCAGCATCTGCGAGCCGTATTCGGCCGTCGTCACGTGACCGACAATCTCGCCCTGGCAACGCACGTTGGACTGCTCCGGCCCGAGAAAGCGGTCGGTGTCGATTTTTACCTTGAAGCTGCAATAGCTGAAAATGCCCTCGGTGACGACCGTCACCATGTCGACGTCGTCGAGCTTTGAAGCGACGATGAACGGCGCGGGCTTGTAGTCAGGGTAAGTGGACGAGGCGCCCACGCCGGTGACGAACAGCTCCCGATCCTGCGCCGCCTGTCTCTGCGGTGCGGCCACCGCGGCGTCGCCGTCCGCCACGCCCGATGCACCAAATTCGATCGCAGCCGTTTCGCCAGTGCTTGCGCCAACCGCGAGCGTACGCGACACGAACACAACAGGGTCAACCCGGATCAACCGCCCGTCCGAGTTTGCGTAACGGTCGCACGCGCCGGTGCGGCCTTCGGAGATCTGACACAACACGGGACACGCATTGCATTCGATCTTGTTGCTCGCCATCCGCTCGCTGCGGGGCGCCGCTTTTTCGAGCACGGTCGGACCGGGCGTCGAGGCGGTTTCGCCATCGACGCCGTCTGCACCGAAATCGACCTTCGTATGTTCAGTCATGGTGGGGTTCCCATACGACGACATTACAATCGGCCCTACCCGGCTGACGAAATAGCCCTTGTTTCAAGGCACATTCGTGTGACACCCAACAACTCTCATTTTGAAAAATGTTGCGGTCACTCACCGTTCGTGTAGTATCCACTACACCAAACTTGATTGAAATCTACTCGATCAAAATAGACTGCGCAACGCCTTTTCCCGATTGTTCGTTTTGTTGCGGCGCGCCATTTTCCGCGCCGCGGCCCTATGCAGAAGGAGTTTCGCCGTGACTCATGTCGTGACAGAAGCCTGCATCCGCTGCCGCTATACCGACTGTGTGGACGTCTGTCCGGTGGACTGCTTCCACGCCGGACCGAACATGCTGGTGATCGACCCGGACGAATGCATCGACTGCGCGGTCTGCGTGGCCGAATGCCCCGTCAATGCAATTTACGCCGAAGAAGACCTGCCTGCAGACCAACAGGCGTTCACCGCGCTGAACGCCGAGTTAACCGGTGTGTTTCCGGTGCTGACCAAACGTGAAGAGCCGTTGCCCGACGCCGACGCATGGAAGGACGTCACGGACAAGCTGGCTCTGCTCGAGCGCTGAGCAGAGGGACGCCATGCCGCTTGCCGCGCCGCCGCCACTACCCCTGCCTCCGCTGCGAGGCACCCTGATTTCGCCCTGCCGCAGCCGCCCCAGGCTACGCGCACGGCTCATCGTTCCCCCGTTGTTCCTCACTCAACCGATTGCGGGAGAAACCCATGAACGAAGTAGTTGACCACCCCACCTCTCACAGCACGCTGGACACCCACGCCGAACCGCCATCGCCCATCGAGACCGACGCATTGATCGTCGGTGCAGGGCCGGTCGGCCTCTTTCAGGTGTTCGAACTAGGTCTGCTGGAAATCAAGGCACATGTGATCGATTCGCTGCCGGTAGTGGGCGGCCAGTGCGTCGAGCTGTATCCGGACAAGCCGATCTACGATATTCCTGCGGTGCCGATCTGCACCGGACAGGAGCTCGCGGACAATCTGCTCAAACAGATCGAGCCGTTCGGCGCAACGTTTCACCTCGGGCAGGAAGTGCAGATCGTCGAGCGTCTGGAAGACCGGCGATTTTTTGTGCGCACCAGTAAAGGCACCGAGTTCATTACCAAGACTATCTTCATCGCTGCAGGCGTCGGCTCGTTTCAGCCGCGTTCGTTGAAAGTCACCGGCATCGACAAATACCATGGCCGGCAACTGTTCTATCGGGTGCGCGATCCCGAGCTGTTCCGCGATGAAGACATCGTGATCTGCGGCGGCGGCGACTCCGCGCTGGACTGGGCGCTCAATCTCGTGGACATTGCGCAAAGCGTGATCCTCGTGCACCGGCGCGACGAATTCCGCGCCGCGCCCGCCTCAGTGGCGAAAATGCGCGCGCTATGCGATGACCTGCGCATGCAATGTCTCGTGGGCCAGGTAAGCGGCTTCGAAGACAATCACGAAGCACTCCATCGTATCAAGGTGACAGGTGGCGACGGCGTGACACGGACGCTCGAACTCGATCACCTGCTGGTGTTCTTCGGCCTTTCGCCTCAACTCGGGCCAATTGCCCAGTGGGGCCTCGAAATCGAGCGCAAACAGATTGGCGTCGATACCGAGAAGTTTGAAACCAACGTGCCCGGCATCTTCGCGGTGGGCGATATCAATACCTATCCGGGCAAGAAGAAGCTGATCCTGTCTGGCTTTCACGAAGCGGCGCTGGCGGCATTCGGCGCGGCGCCCTATATTTTCCCGGACAAGAAGATTCATATGCAGTACACAACAACCAGTACCAAACTGCACAAGGTGCTGGGAGTCGAATCGCCCGTGTTCGATTAGAGATCTGCTGGTCGGGATGCGTCCCGGCTGTATCATGACAGCGGGCCGGCAGCGAAATCGCAGGCAGATAAGCGTTGGCCCGCTGTGTTGTGAGCAGATGCACTTGAAGCTAACAGAGAGAGTCGAGGCCGCCCATGAGTCCAACCGCCGCCCGCAAGACGGGCGCTACCGGCATCCGCGCGAAGCAGGCCCAGGATACGCGAGCAAAGATTCTGAAGGCCGCCATCAAGGTGTTCGCCAAGCAAGGTTATGCGAGCGGCCGGGTCGAGAGCATTTCAAAAGCGGCACGCTCGCACGACCGGATGATTTACTACTACTTCGGCAGCAAGGAGCAGTTGTTCGTCGAAGTATTGGAGACGATCTACTCGCAGTTCAATGAAGCCGAAAGCCGGCTCGATCTGGATTTCGACGACCCCGTGCGCGGTTTGCAGCAGGTCGTCGAGTTTGTCTGGCAGTACTACCTCGATCATCCCGAGTTCGTCACGCTGCTGTCCAGCGAGAATTTGCATCAGGGCAAGCACGCAAAGAAATCGTCGAAGCTGCGCGAGATTTCCGGCTACGCGATTTCCGTGGTGCAGAAGGTGCTGGATGCGGGCAAGGCGAAAGGCGTGTTTCGTGACGGCATCGCGGCGCGCGACGTGTACATCATGATTGCCTCGCTCGGCTATTTTTATAACGCCAACCAGTACACGCTCAGCGCGTTTCTCGGCGAATCGCTAATGGAGAAGGCGGCCCTCGCGCACTGGCGCGAGGTCATGAAGGAGACCGTGTTGCGGTCGGTGTTGGCGCGTGTGCCGGTTGAAGACACCGGCACCGTGAGCGAGAGTACTTCAGTATAAGTGCGGCCGCTGCGGCGCTTACGCCGCTTCCCGCGGCAAGCCCGTATTTGCGGCCCGATGCGCAGCGGAACGCTTCACCATCAACGCCGCCGCCGCGATCAGCGAAGGCACGGCCAGCAGCGCAAAAATCGTGCTGAAGCCAATATTGGCCTGCAGCAGCAGGCCGCCGGAAAACGCCCCGAGAATGCCGCCAAACCGGCCGACGCCCAGCATCCAGGCCACGCCTGTTGCCCGGCCGCTGGTCGGATAGAACGCCGCCGCCAAGGTGGGCAACGACGACTGCGCGCCATTCATGCAAACACCTGCGATAAAGGTGATGGCCGCGAGCCAGACAAGACTGCCTGACTGCTGGCCGACCATCCACACAAACAGACCCGTCAGCACGTAAGTAATCGCAATCACGCGATGCGGCTCGAAGCGGTCCATCAGCCAGCCCACTGTGATCGAACCCACGCCGCCGCCGAACGGAAAGAGCGCGGTAACAAGCGCGGCCTGACGTACGGTAAAACCGGTATCGCGAATCAAGGTCGGCAGCCAGCTGGTCAGCATGTAGTACACCAGCAGTCCGGAGAAATAGGTAATCCACAGCATGACGGTGCCGGTTCTGAAGCGCGAAGAAAGCACCACGGATCCGCCGGTCTGCCGCTGCACGGCAGGATCTTCCGGCAACACGAAACGCACGTTATCGAACGACTCGTTTGGCGCGATGCGCCGCAGCACCGCCGCGATCCGCTCCACCGCCCAGCCGCGCAAAACCATGAAGCGGATCGATTCGGGCAGCCCGATCAACACGAAGCCCAGCACGATCGGCATCAGGCCGCCTGCGACGAACACGCTGCGCCAGCCATACTGCGGAATCAGCGCTGCCGCAACAAGACCGCCCGCCGAAGCCCCCACGGTAAAACCACAAAACATCGTATTGACGAGAAACGAGCGCTTGCGAGCCGGGGCATATTCGGAGGTCAGCGTGGTGGCGTTCGGCATTGCCGCGCCGAGACCGATGCCGGTCAAAAGGCGCAGCACCGCCAACTCGGTAACCGAACCGGCAAACGCACACGCAATGCTGAGCGCGCCAAATACCAGCACGGAGCCCACCAGCACTTTCTTGCGCCCAATGCGGTCTGCCAGCGGACCTGCAGCAAATGCGCCGATTGCGAGGCCGACCAGCGCGGCACTCATCACCGGCGACAACGCCGCCTTGGTCGCGTGCCATTCCTGCGCGAGCGAAGGCGCGACGAAGCCGATCGCGGCCGTGTCGAAGCCGTCAGTCGCGACAATCAGAAAGCACAGAATCAGTACAAACCATTGATACGGCGAGAAACGCCGTTCATCGATGAACTGTTGCACGTCAAGCGTGCGTGATGGGCCTGGCATCGTATTTGTCATGGCTGTCTCCTGTCGCCCTTTATCTTTCTGGTCTAACGCTCCGCAACGAAACACGGCGTGTCATCGAACACCGCATCACGCGTAACGTTCACGCCTTCGCGGCGGCATCATCTTCGCGGAACAGCTTGTCGGCCAGATGGAAAGCCGAATTCGCGGCCGGCACGCCGCAATAGATCGCGGTCTGCAGCAGCACTTCCTTGATCTCGTCACGCGTCACGCCATTGTTCTTCGCAGCGCGCAGATGCAAGGCGAGTTCCTCGCTGCGATTGAGCGCGACCATCAGGCCAATGGTGATCAGGCTGCGCGTGTGATGGGGCAAACCGTCGCGCGTCCAGATTTCACCCCATGCATAGCGCGTGATGAAGTTCTGGAATTCCTCGGTGATCTCGGTGCGGTTGGCCAACGACCGCTCGACGTGCCCGTCGCCCAGCACCTTGCGGCGCGTCTTCAGTCCTGCTTCATAACGTTCGTCGTCGTTCATTGTTGCTCCGTGAGGAAGTCGAGCACGGTCTTCGTAAACGTGTCTGCCTGCTCGATGTTGGAGATATGCGAGGCATCCAGTTCGACATAACGGGCGCCAGGAATCGCCGCGGCCAGTTCCTTGCCTTGCGCCGGCGTCGCCGCGACATCATGCGTACCACTGATCACCAGCGCCGGCAGCTTGATGCCAGGGGCTTCGGGACGCAGGTCCGCGGCGTCGATCGCTTCGCAGTTGCTGGCGTAGCCTTCCTTGTCCGTGTGGACGAAAACATCGCGGATCACGGAGAACATCAGCGGTTCGCGGGCGATAAATTCGCCGGTGAACCAGCGTGGCAAGACCGCTTCCGAGAGCACCAGCATGCCTTCTTTACGCGCCCGTTCGGCACGCGGCACCCACACTTCCGGCGAGCCGATGCGCGCCGCCGTGTTGCTCAGCACGACGCGCTCGAAGCGATTCGCGTGACGCGCCGCGAGAGCAACGCCGGTCAGGCCGCCCATCGACAGGCCGCAGAAATTCGCCGTGGCGATCTTCAGCGTATCCATCAGGCCCAGCACGTCACCGGTCAACTGTTCGATCGTGTAAGGCCCTTTCGGCGCCTCGGAGTGACCGTGTCCGCGTGTGTCATAACGCAAGACGCGAAACTTCTTCGACAGTGCTGCAACCTGGGGCGTCCACATGGACATGTCGCTGCCAAGCGAATTCGACAGCACGATCCACGGGGCATGTCCGTGGCGGTCGCCATCGATCCGATAGTGAAGCTCGATGCCGTTGACTGCGGCGTAGGGCATTCCTTTACTCCTCTGAGGTGGCGCGGCCAGCGCGCTCGTCATGAAGGGCCAGCACTGCGTCTACATACGCGTGCGCCTGGCCGACGTATTGAGCCGGATCGAGCAGGCGCTGCAATTGCTCGACCGAGAGATGTTGGGTGACTGCGGGATCCGCTGCGAGCACGTCGAAAAGCGTCTGCCCCGACTGCACCGCCGTTTTCGAGGCACGCTCAACCAGATGATGTGCGTCGAGCCGGCCGATGCTGTCGCCGAGCGCAAGCATCACCGATTCGCCGAGAATCAGGCCGTGAGTGACCTCGAGGTTCGCTGCGAGACGCTCGACGTTGACGTCCAGACCGCTCACGATCTGTTCTATGTTGGCAAGCGCACCGCCTGCGAGACGGGCGAGATCGGGCAACGCGTCCCATTCGGCCTGCCAGCCGCCAAGGGCGCGCTCGTGTTCCTGCACCATGCCCGACAGCACGGTGGCAACGAGGCCGGGCGCGCGCGTCGCGGCGGTCAGCACGGCCGCGCAGCCGACTGGATTGCGCTTATGCGGCATCGTCGATGAACCGCCCTTGCCCGCCGCAGCCGGTTCGGCCAGTTCGCCGAGTTCGGTTTGCATCTGCAGTGAGATATCGCGGGCAATCTTGCCGAGCGTGCCGATCAGCATACCGAACCACGAAGCGGTTTCGGCCATGCGATCGCGCTGCGTGTGCCACGGTACCGCAGGCACGGTCAGGTTCAGTTCTGCGCCTAACGCTTGCGTCACCGCCGGTGCGGCGTCGCGCAGGCTCGCGAGCGTGCCGGCTGCACCGCCGAATTGCAGCACCAGCACCCGCGTGCGCAACGCAGCGAGCCGCTCATGATGGCGCAGCAACGCGTCGAGCCACTGCGCGAACTTCAGCCCCAGCGTGATGGGCAGCGCCTGCTGCAACCAGGTGCGGCCGATCATCGGCGTGGCGCGATGCCTGCGCGCCAGCGCGACGAGCACCGTGCAGGTCGATTGCAGATGACTGTCAAGCAGATCGAAGGTGTCGCGCAGTTGCAGGACGGTCGCGGTATCGATGATGTCCTGGCTGGTTGCGCCCCAATGGACGTATTTCGATGCTTCCGCGTCCGCCGCCTTAACGCGTGCGGTCAGTTGCTTGACGAGGGGAATGGCAAGGTTGCCGCCGAGCGCGGCGTCACGCGCGAGGCTTTCGGCATCCAGTTGATCCGCATGGCAGGCCGACTCGATCGCGACCACCGCCGACTGCGGGATCACTTTGTGCGCCGCTGACGCCCGTGCAAGCGCCGCTTCGACATCAAGCATGCTTTGCAGCGTTGCGCGTGGCGACCAGATGTCGTTCATTGGCTGCGTGCCGCAGAGGAGACCGGTCAGACGGGCGCTGGCTTCGAGCATGATGGAGTCGGCAAAACGGAGAAGAAGATATCGTCCGCCTGCGCCGGTCTAAGCGCAAGCGGAGGATGGGCGGCGTCCGGCACGCTGTTTGGCGCATTAGACGCCATTGTCGCCAAACGCCACGCCAACGTCACGCGGCGCGTGCCGCCTTGGTGCCGTCGATCAGCGGTACGCCGGTCAGTTTGTGCAGCGCATCGAAGTCGATATCCGAGAAGATCTCACGCACCACGAGACCATCGGCGGTCACGTCGATCATGGCCAGATCCGTATAGATGCGATCGACGCATTCCACGCCCGTCACCGGGTAAGTGCATTCCGCGGCGATCTTGCTCTCACCCTGCTTGGTCAGGTGTTCCATCATCACGTAGACCTGCTTCGCGCCGATCGCCAGATCCATCGCCCCGCCGACCGCCGGAATCGCGTCCGGTGCGCCCGTATGCCAGTTAGCGAGATCGCCCTTGGCCGACACCTGAAACGCGCCGAGCACGCAGAAGTCGAGGTGGCCGCCGCGCATCATTGCGAACGAGTCCGCATGGTGAAAGAACGCACCGCCAGTCAACAGCGTGACGTGCTGCTTGCCGGCATTGATCAGTTCGTCGTCCTCTTCGCCTTTCGCGGGCGCCGGGCCCATGCCCAGTAAACCGTTTTCGCTGTGCAGGAAGATTTCCTTGTCCGCAGCGAGGTGGTTGGCCACCAGCGTCGGCACGCCGATGCCGAGGTTCACATACGCGCCTTCAGGGATGTCCTGGGCGACGCGCCTGGCCATTTCATCGCGAGTCAGTTTTTTCATGTCAGGTCTCCTCAGGCAGCCGTCGCAGATGCGAGCTCGGCTTGATGCGTGGCTTGCGGCACTTCAATCACACGTTGCACGAAGATGCCGGGCGTCACGATCTCTTCGGGATCGAGCTCGCCGAGCGGCACGACTTTCGATACCTGCACGATGGCAGTTTTCGCCGCGCTGGCCATGATCGGCCCGAAGTTGCGCGCCGTCTTGCGATAGACCAGATTGCCCCAGCGATCGCCTTTGAACGCCTTGACGAGCGCGAAGTCGGCGTGCAGCGGCGACTCCAGCACGTAATGCTTGCCGTCGATCAGACGCGTTTCCTTGCCCTCGGCGAGTTTCGTGCCGTAGCCGGTTGGCGTGAAGAAGCCGCCGATGCCTGCGCCGGCTGCACGAATGCGTTCAGCCAGATTGCCCTGAGGCACGAGTTCGAGCTCGATTTCACCGGCGCGGTAGAGCGCGTCGAACACGTAGGAGTCCGTCTGGCGCGGAAACGAACAGATGATCTTGCGCACCCGCTTGGCCTTGAGCAACGCGGCCAGGCCGATGTCGCCATTGCCCGCATTGTTGTTGACGATGGTGAGCTCGCGCGCGCCCTGTTCGATCAGCGCGTCGATGAGTTCGGACGGCATACCGGCCGTGCCGAAGCCGCCAATCATGACGGTCGCACCGTCGTGCACATCGGCGACCGCCGACTGAAGTGACTGGAAAATCTTGTTGATCATGTCGAATTCCCTTTGGGACGCGCCGCACCGTGCCGCTCGATCCGCATGGCGCGCCTTGCTGGCGAGCCATGCGGAACAACACGCGGGACGGTCTCCACGCCCTTGTCATGGCGCGCAGACCAGATGAGGTCAACACGCGATTGATTCGCAATTTGTTCGCTACACGAACACTGATTCGTTTAGCGAACGCACTCGCGCATTATGAAAGGCGGCCGTTCTGCTTGTCAAGGCGGGGATATCCATGATCCGCTTTTCTGCGGGGAAGTGCAGCGGAGGGAGGTTGATCTAGTTTCCCTCTTGCGGAGCGGTTCGCGTTCCGCCTATTGGATGTCCTTCCGTCTCGCCACCGCCCGCGTGCGCCTCACGCAACGGAAGATATCGGGCTAGCGCGAAATCTCACGCGCCAGGTAAATCTTCTGATTAACGAGAAGAAGTGCCTGATTTTTTATCTTGTTTAAGATAATTATTATCTCAATCAGGAATCTCCGTAGACAAACATAGCGTGCGCGCTACACGAGGAGGAGTGTCGTACGGCGACGTGCCTGCAGAACACCTATTAGTTAGGAATATTAATTTAATCAAATCCGGCATGCGGTCGGAATGTGGGTCGCGCTCGCATATCGGTCTGCAATGCCAGAACTCACATCCGTGAGAGGGATGAACGAACAATGCGAACAAAGAGACACAACGAAGGTACGCCCGGACTCTACAGGTCGATCAACAGGCTCAGCTTGCTGTGGTCAGAGAGAAGCACCCAACGCGTACTTTCCGGCAGCGTCTGCATTGCGCTTTCGCTAGCACTCACAGCGTGTGGCGGGGACAGCGGCACGGACCCGACTTCCGCTGCATCTCCCGCTGCGCAAAGCACGGCGGAGGTAGCGGCGGCGGCAAGCGCCGCGAGTTCTAGCGCCGTTACTCTGGCCACGTCGTTAAAAATGAATACGAGCAGCATTGCTCCAGACACGTCTACCGATCGCTTCATCATCAGATACAAAACAGGCAGCGCGGAACGCGTTTCTACCACAGCAGCCCAGTCGAAACTCGACAGGCTCGCGAGCGCCTTCCCCGCCAGGGCGCACCATTTACGACGTATGGGTATCGGATCGGATGTCGTCACAACAGAGCGCAAACTGAATGCTAAGGAAGCCAAGGCGTTCATGCGGGCGATCGCGTCTGACCCGAATGTTGAATATGTTGAGCCAGATACGGTGATGACGGTGAGCATGGCCCCGAACGATCCGGAATACAGCAAACAATGGGGACTCACGTCTAACCAGAAACCCGGCGTCACCACTGCGGGCATTCGGGCCGAAGGAGCGTGGGATGTTGCGAACGGATCCGGTGTCGTTATCGCGGTGGTGGATAACGGTGTAACGAGCCATAGTGACCTGAACGCAAACATCCTGCCCGGGTACGACTTCACCTCCAGCAATAGAGGTGGAACCGGCATGAATCCTGGGATCACGACCGAGAAAAACTGCAGCGTCGTCTGGCATGGCACGCACGTAGCGGGTATCGCTGCAGCGCTAACCAACAACGGTGTCGGAATCGCCGGGGTCGCGCCAGGCGCGAAGGTGGTTCCGGTGCGGGTGCTTAACGCTTGCGGAACCGGATACACGTCCGATATTGCTGATGGCATCACCTGGGCCGCTGGCGGAACCGTTCCGGGTGTTCCCGTGAACCCCTATCCGGCAAAGATCATCAACGTTAGCCTGGGTGGTCTCGGTATGTGCGAGACCACTTTCCAGAAGGCCATCGACTACGCAATCAGTCAGGGATCGATGGTCGCGGCCGCCGCAGGCAACAACTCAGTTGACGCGTCGAATTACGAACCAGCAAACTGTCGCGGCACTGTCAGTGTAGGCGGAATTAACCGCCCTGGAGCAAGATGGGTTGACTCGGACTTCGGCGCAACAGTCGATGTTGCCGCGCCGGCTGATTCAATCTGGTCCTCCTACAACAACGGGACATCGGCGCCTGGTAGCGAAAGCTACGGATATATGTCCGGCACGTCGATGGCTACGCCCGCGGTAAGTGGCGTGATGGCGCTTGCCCAGTCAGTTGCTCCCAGACCCCTGACGCCCGCGGAAATGCGGACGCTGCTTATGCAGAATGTACAGCCGTTTCCGGGCAGTGGGCCGGATCAGCCTATTGGATCAGGGATCGTTGACGCGTACGCCACGGTCATCGCTGCCAGGTCGGGAAAAATTCCAGCAGCCGCGGACTTCGAATGCTCGCAAAGCGCGCAGCTCATGCAACTCACGTGCACGGACCTCTCGACGGCACGCGGTAGTGCGCCCATCAGGTCATGGGCCTGGAATTTCGGCGATGGTCGTCCTGATACAGTCGTTACATCCTCGACCAATCCAGTCATTAACTACGACTACCCAGGAACATACACGATCACACTTACGGTGACGGATACCAGCGGGGCGGTAAGCACTGTCAAGCGTCCCGTTAGTGTGAAGCCGCTTCTCGTAACCGATCTCTCCGACAACGATTACGCCGCCCTGTATGGATTGAACTTTCCATTGGCTAAGGGCGAGGTTCAATATTTTTCGATCGTTGCTCCGGGAGCAGTACGAAGCCTGCTTGTCAACACCACATGGACGACCAGCTTTGACCTCAAATCGTCTTCGGCGAATGATGCCGCGACGCTGGAAGTCAAAGGAGGTACAGCATCCATGGTGTCACCTGATTGCTCGTCAATCATGACAGGCGGGGTGCCGGCTTCCTGTGCCGGGTTAGCAATGGCCGGTGGAGGCACCTGGTATGCAAGAGTAACAGCCAAGACGGCGGTGGATAACGCTAACATCCGCGCGTTCAACACTCCGCCCGATCAATCTCGTGGCTTATGTGGTCCGGGCACGATTCCCTGCCAGTAGCGCGTCACCTGATAACGATACCCCTGCAGTCAGTTCGGTGGCACAGGGGTATGACCAACATTTAGTAAACAGTCGGTCCGTCATAATGTCAAATGCAGATTTCAGCCGCTCAGACGTTGGCGCGATGATCGAACGCGCCGACGGCGCCTTCGCAGCGCGGCGCATGAGTGAAGCGGCGTGTCACTACCGAAAGGTGTTGACCGAAAGCCGGAACAACTTGCACGCGCTGCACCGCCTGGCTCTTGCGTGCGTGCATACAAATGCTATTGATGAAGCGAATACGCATATAGGACTTGCGTTAAAGGCCGCTCCCGAGCTTGCCGAACTATGGGAGCATGCGGGCCTGATCGCCGCATTGAAACGTGAGTATGTCCGTGCCGAAGGGTTCTATCACCAGGCCATCGATATTGCAGGGAGTACAGCAACACTGCACCGGAATCTGGCCGACTGTCTTCGACAATTGGGCCGACTTGTCGAAGCCAAGGCCCACTACGAAAAAGCTATTGATCTGGAACCTGGACTCCATCATGCGATCCGTGCGCTCGCGCGTATCAGTAAGGAACTCGGTGAGACTGACGTTGCTGCAGACTACTGGCTAAAAGCATGGACGCTCGACCCAGGAGAGCTGCAAGACGGCCTCGACATGATCGAGTCACTGATTAAAGCGCGTCGCACCAGACGGCTTGACGACGTTATCACCAAGATCAGAACCTGCTTCGCTGAGGACGCTGAGGCGCTAAAGTCACTGGCGTTCGTACTCAACACGAACGACCGCTTCAGGGAAGCGCTTAGTGTGACAAGACAGGGGCTCGCTATTGCCCCTCTTCATCCTCTTCTGCATCACAATGCCGCGCGAGCACTCAGCATATGTGGCAGGTATTCTGAAGGCTTACCGCACAGTATGGAAGCCGCGAGACTACTGCCCCATAACCCATATCTACAGTTCCAGTTCGCGGGCACGTTGCTTAGTCTGGGTAAATTCGAAGAGGGCTGGAAGCGTTACGCCTGGTTTTACGCGCTGCCGGGCAAAGCCAAGGAGATGGTTTGGCCAGATTTCCCTGATTGGAAAGGCGAACCGGTCTCCGGATGCATGTTCCTGCTTGTCGGCGAGCAGGGGCGCGGCGATGAAATCCAGTTTATCCGGTTCGCTGAGTGGCTATCCAGACAGGGCGCAATCGTTGATGTATTGGTTAGTCAGCCCATCGCGGGCATAGCGGCCAGCATGACGGGAGTGCGGGCCGTGTTCACCGCCGTACCGCCTGGCCCTTACGACTACTGGAGCCATATGCTAAGGATGCCAGAGCATATGAATCTCAATCAGTCGATGCTCCCCATTGCCATGCCGTACATCGTTGCATCGCCCGATAAGCTCGACCACTGGCAGGCTTGCATCGATGCAACTTCGCCAGCAGCCGCACGTAAGAGAAATCGACGAATTGGGGTCGTCTGGGCGGGAGGCCCGTACTTTGTCCTTAACCGTTTCCGGTCTATCCGCCTTGATGCGCTGAAGCCGCTTTTTGCAGTGCCGGGAACAACTT
Organism: Paraburkholderia sp. EB58; assembly: GCF_050436665.1. Taxonomy (NCBI): domain Bacteria; kingdom Pseudomonadati; phylum Pseudomonadota; class Betaproteobacteria; order Burkholderiales; family Burkholderiaceae; genus Paraburkholderia; species Paraburkholderia sp. EB58. The sequence continues at coordinate 558,627 of NZ_JBNDMQ010000001.1, forward strand.
GGTATTCAATCCAGAAAGGGGACTGCGAGCGCGAAAGCGAAGCCTTAGGGGACCAATTCGACTTGCATACACTAGGCCCAGCTATTCGAGACTTCACCGACACGCTTGCAATACTTGAGACGCTCGACCTGCTCATTTCCGTCGACACGTCAGTTGCGCACCTTGCCGGTGCCGCGGGCTTGCCGGTGTGGACACTGCTGCACGCAGGTGCTGACTGGCGCTGGATGACAGATCGAAATGACAGCCCTTGGTATCCCTCAATGCGCCTGTTCCGCCAACGCGAACCAGGCGATTGGAATACGGTTGTCAAAGAAGTGCGCGACGCGCTGCTGGAATGGTGCGACGCGCCGGCAGGCTAGCCTCAAACGGGCGGATCCTCGGCGCTTTCCCCAATATCCACCAACGCGATTTTCGAGGTATGGTGTATACGCTTAAGCGATACTCCCCGGCCCCGCCCGCATGTCCGACCTCGACCTGAACCTGATCCCGTACCTCGTTGCGATGGAGGAAACCCGCAACGTGAGCACGCGCCGCGGAGCGCCTCGGCGTCAGCCAACCGCGCGTGAGCACGGCGCTCGGTCGGCTACGCGAGTACTTCGGCGATCAGCTCTTCGTGCGCACTTCGCGCGGCATGGAGCCGACGCCGCGGGCGCTCGCGTTGATCCCCGCAGCGCGTGAAGCGCTGACGCGTATCAAGCAAGGCATGCTCGACGCACAAGACTTCGACCCCGCCACCACTACGCATACGTTTTCGATCGCCCTCTCCGATGTCGGCGAAATCGTGTTCCTGCCACGCCTGCTACAGCTCTTCGCCGAGCGCGCGCCGCATGCGAATCTGCGCTCGGTCTCCCTGCCCCACGCCCAGATCGAACGCGGCCTCGAATCGGGCGACGTGGACCTGGCAGTGGGCTACTTCCCGGACCTATCGGGCAACAACTTCTTTCAGCAACGCCTCTTCACGCACCGCTTCATCTGTCTGATGCGCAGCGACCATCGGCTCGTACGCGAACCGCTCACGCTGGCGCAGTTCGTCGCGTCCGGTCATGCCGTGGTGCGCGCCGAAGGCCGCAGTCAGGAAGTCCTCGAGCAATTTCTCGAGAAAAAGCGCATCCGGCGCCGCGCCGTGCTGGAGACCTCGCACTTCATGAGCTTGCCGTTCATCCTCGCTCGCACGGACCTGATTGCCACGGTGCCGCACGCAATCGGCTTTGCGTACGTTTCGGAACATGCATCGATCACGCTCGTCGAACCGCCGCTCGAGTTGCCGCGCTTCGACCTCAAGCAGCACTGGCATCGCAAGTTTCATAACGATCCGCGGGCGAGCTGGCTGCGCAGCGTCATCGCCGAACTCTATAACGACGCTTTGGACGAGTGGCCAAAATAGTCCCCCGACGCTATAGCAGAGGACGGCGCACAGGCCGCAAGGCAGCCGCCACGCACGCCGCAACGCGAAACATGGAACAATGGCCGCAACCGTCCGCGGTCATATTCAACATGCGAGTTCACAGGAGCGAAGGATGAGCAGCAAGGCAAAGAAGACCAAACAAAGCGAAGCCCTGGGCCGCCCGACGCGCGATGAAGCCGAAGCCGCCGTGCGCGTGCTGCTGCGTTGGGCCGGCGACGATCCGCAACGCGAGGGTCTGCTGGACACGCCAGCGCGCGTGGTGCGCTCTTACGAGGAGTTCTTCGCGGGCTATTCGGTCGATCCGCGCGAGATCCTCGCGCGCACCTTCTCCGAAGTGGACGGCTACGACGAGATGATCGTGCTGAAAGACATCCGCTTCGAAAGCTATTGCGAGCATCACATGGTGCCGATCATCGGCCGCGCGCACGTCGCGTATCTGCCGGGTCATCGGGTGGTGGGCATTTCGAAACTGGCGCGGCTCGTCGATGCGTTCGCCAAGCGTCTGCAGATCCAGGAGAAGATGACCGTGCAGATCGCCGATACCCTCAACGAAGTGCTGCAGCCTGAGGGGGTCGGTGTCATTCTGGAAGCGTCACATCAATGTATGTCGACGCGCGGCGTACACAAAGCCGGCGTCACGATGGTCACCTCGCGCATGCTCGGCACGTTTCGCACAGATCCGTCGACCCGCCGCGAGTTTTTGTCGATCGTCGGCAATCCTGGTATCGTGGCAGTCGCGAATACCTAGGCACCTAAGCGGCAACGAGGAAGGCCGACATGCAGAACGGCAATTTTAGCCCTCCTGACTTGCACGCCACATCACGCTGAGCGACGCGGTATGCGCCACATGTGCCCTACCGTCGCAAGCAATACCGCCCCTAGCACGCACGCTACCCCGGCAAGCTGCGCGCCCGACACCGACTCGTGCAGCAGCAGCGCCGCCATCGCCACCGCGCTGACGGGCACGAGCGCGGTCATGAGCCCGGCTTCCGCGCCCGTGATCCGTGCAGCACCTGCATACCAGAGCACGAATCCACCCACCGTCGGCACCAGGGCGTAATAGACAACGCCGGCGAGCGCATCTGCGTCGAACGGCAGCCGCCACGCCTGTTCAAAACTCGCCGGTACGATCGCCACCGCAAAACCGAGCCCGCTCATCAATGCGGACAACGGCAGCGCCGCCACCGGTGTGTGCAGCTTGCGATTGAGCAGAATGAAGAGGGTCTCGCAAACAATCGCCGCAAACACTAGCGCATTACCGGTGAGCGAGCTCGCTGCACGCGGTGCGGCGAGCTCGTCGATATGTACGGTGCATACCAGTACGCCTAAAGTGGCTAAAACAATGGCGCCGATGAGCGAGGGCGCGGGCCGCTCGCCGAGCGCCAGCATCGCCACCAGCGCCGACACGGCCGGCAAGGTGCCCGCAATCACACCCGCATCCGCCGCCGATGCGAGCTTCATGCCGCTGATCAGAAACACCGTATAGCCGACGCTGCCCGCTCCTGCCTGCGCGATCAGCAGCAACACGTCACGCCGCCCAGGACGTGGCCAACGAACACCACGCACGCGCATCACCAGCACGAACACGGGAAACGCAATCGCAAAACGTAGGGCCGTTGCTGAAAACGGCGGCAGCCCCGCTGCGATCGATTTGCTGACTATCACCGTGCTGCCGACACCGATCATCGCCAGAGCGCAAAACACATAACCCACGTAGCGCGAATTCATGCAGCCGCCGTTCATGATTTGAATGAAAGGCCAGCTTAAGAGTCGCGTGGCGGGCGGTCTTGAACGAAATTGCAGCGCGCTTGGGCTGCACTTGCGCACCGCAGATCAGCACATGCAAACGAAGGACGAACCGAGAAGGTAACAAAGGCGCGCAACGGACGCGCAACGCCGCTGACCGCGACCTAACGAATCGCGCTCGCGTAGTTAGCCGGCGTCACGCCGAGCAAACGCACGAACGCGCGAGTCATATGGCTCTGGTCGGCGAATCCGGCGGCAGCCGCGGCATCGGCGAGTGTCGTGCCACGCGCGATCAGTTGACGGGCAAGCACCACACGCCGCTGCATACGATACGCATGCGGCGGCAAGCCCATCGCCTGCGCGAAACCGCGCAACAACTGAAAACGGCTCATGCCCGCCTCGGCAGCCAGTTCAGCGAGCGTCAGCGCCGCTGCGGGATCGTCGTCGATGCGGGCTTTGGCGCGCATAATCGGACCCGCTAGCGCTCGCGTCGATGCGCAGGTCAACGTGGTGTGGTGGCGCCCGAGATATCCGAGCATCTGCAGCAGCGCCGTTTCGCGCGCCAGTGCGTCCCCGCCGTCCGCCAGCGTGACGGAAACCAGGAACAGCCGCTCGAACAATGCCTTCAACAAGGGATCGTGCGCGACGGGCTGGGTCAATTCAATCTGACGAGAACCGGTGCCCACCCACTCATGGGCCAGTTCAGCCGCGGCGTCGCAGACCAGCGCAGGCTCGAAGTACAGCATGCGCCATGCGCGCCCACGCTCGTCGAGTGGGCTGCCGTCGTGAACTTCGCCAGGATTGACCATGATCGCGTCGTTCGCGCGCGCTTCCACCATGCCCCGTCCGCTGGCAGAGCGATGACCGCCACGCATGATGACCCCAAGGCCGAAGCGGTCGTGCGAATGACGTGGAAACGCACGGACCGTTTCTGCAACGGTCGCCTCTACGCCGGCGAGCGCACAGCGCGGCATCTGCACGCGGCCGGCAGCCACGGTTAGCGGCCTTGGTAGGCGAACGACGGCGACGACGTGACCATCAGCGCCGCCCTTCGTCGTTGCTACTGCTATTGCTGTTGCTATTGCTGTGGCTATCGCTTTCGCGGATCTTGCCTTGCGAGACGCTGCTGCCTGGCGGCACGCTATGGGTCAACCAGACATTTCCGCCAATCACTGAGCCGCGCCCAATCGTCACGCGTCCGAGAATCGTTGCGCCCGCGTAGATCACCACATCGTCCTCGACGACCGGATGGCGCGCATTGCCCTTGATAAGCGTGCCGTCGACATCCGCCGCAAAGCTTTTTGCCCCGAGCGTCACCGCCTGATACACGCGCACGTGCTCGCCGATGATGGCGGTCTCGCCGATCACCACACCCGTGCCGTGGTCAATGAAGAAGCTCGGTCCGATTTGCGCACCGGGGTGAATGTCGATGCCGGTTGCCGAATGGGCGATCTCGTTGATAAAGCGTGCCAGCAGCGGCACACCGAGCCGGTGCAGCGCGTGCGCGAGGCGGTGGTGCGTCATCGCCCAGACGCCCGGATAGCAAAGCAGGATTTCGGTGATGTGCTGCGCAGCCGGGTCGCCGGTAAAAGCGGCCTGAATGTCGCTCACCAGAAGCGCGCGTATACCCGGCAACTGGGTGCCGAATTCGCGCGCCACTTCAAAGGCGCGCTCGCCTAGCACCGTGTCCGAGGTTTCGCCATGTTCCGGCAGAAAGCGCAACGCGCGACGGATCTGTTCGGCGAGCAGCCGCAGCGTGCTCTCGAGCGTGTGCCCGACGTAATAGTCGACGGTCTCGTCGGTCAGGTCGGGCGCACCGTAGTGGGTCGGAAAAAGCGCGGCGCGCAGGCCAGTGACGATATTGCTGACGGCATCGCGCGACGGCAGGTCGCGAATTCCGCGCGGATGGCGGGTGCGATGCAACTGCTCGCGCGACGCGCGCAGATCAGCGACGATCTGTTCGAGGCCCCAGTTGCGGGAAGGAGAGTTTGGCATAGTGAGGACGGCGGCCGTGCGACAAGCACGCTCAGAGTGAATTGTCCCCAGAGATTACCGCGTTTTACCGCCGCTTGTGCAGCGCTGCGTCCACGCTAGCTGCGTCAGATAGTAACGCTGCTAGCGTCGATCCAGCGAACCGCCCAGTCGCGCGCGTGCGCAATTGCGGCGGCTTCGTCGGCGAAGCGGAAATCGGTAGGGAAAAACCGGTTGGCAACCAGCTCGCCGTCGCTGGAACGTGAGATGACCACGTAAGGTTGCCAAGTTCCGTCGCCCGCGCGCGCCGGCGCGCAGTTAAGCAAGTAGCCGCGATGTGTGAATGCAGCATCAAAGTGCATGTGTCACCCGCCCTCCGCCCTGACTGCCTCATATAGTGTTCGAGCAGCGCGTCGTCGTCTCCCACCGGCCACGCTGAAACGGCTTGGCAGAAGCCGTCAATTTAACCGCGCTTACTCGTCGGAGTAAGATCATACTCTGTAGAAAATACGAGTTGATTAAAAAAAATCAAAAGAATGTCATACGCGTGTGCAAGCGCGAACCGGAAGGCGTACAACTTGCCTCAGGGATCTCCGGAACAAGTTTTGCTGATACTTCAACCATGTGGCCAATCAAGAAAGCGCCGGGCCGCCCCAAGCTTTCCGCCCCGGAGGAAGTCCCCTTGGGGGATTGGTCCACCTCGGGGGGCCTGGCGCGAAGCGACAGGTTTGGGGGCACTCTATTAGGAGAATGCATGATGAACAGCAATGACACTGGCAAACCCTTAGTAACCGCGCCGAGTACGGGCAACCCGGGCAGCGCGGAGCTGCACAACGACCGCACCCACGACAGCACCGTCGACACCGATGGCAAGAACCTCGAAGCGGCGCGAATCGCGGGCCACAGTCCTATCGGACCGGACGAAGTCACCACCACCAACGCCACGCTCGTGAACAGCGTGCCGGAGGCCGGCGATGGTCTCGGCGGCTTCGATAGCCGGGTGGGCGGTAATCATCTGCTGCTTGCCCTCGAGCCAGGCTATACGGTGATCGACAAGGGGATGATCGGGCCGCAATCGGCCTACGACGAAGATCACCAGTTCGAAGAAGAGCAAACCGCAGCAAGCCGTCAGGACCGCGGGCGCATTCACTTCGCGCTCAACCACATGCGGCCCACACGCGTGATCGAACTGCAGCGCGTGAAATAAATGACGGCGTGTGGCATCGCGCATTCGCCGTTTGCTTTTCGGTTCTCTCGCCTGACTGCGAGCGGGCTCGTGCATCCCGCGCCGTTTGAATAACGGCGCAGGTTGCGCATCATCTTCGCTGCGAATCCCGATTAGAAACTGCAGGTTTAAGGACCTGCAAGCCATGCCCCCTTTTTCTCACTGCGCGGGCCATCGACAATCGAAGCCACATTTAACATTCAGAGGTCTTAGATGAAAAAGATCGTCGTAATCGGCGCAACAGGCACATTAGGCCGGGCGGTGAGCACCGAATTGAAAGCGCGTCATGAAGTCATCGAGGTCGGCGCAACGCGCGGCCAGTATCACGTCGACAGCACGGACCCAGCAAGCATCGAAAAGCTGTTCCGCGAAATCGGCAAGGTGGATGGCGTTGTCACCACCACCGGCAAAGTGCATTTCGGCCCGCTACCGGAGATGACCGTCGAGCAGTTCTGGGTCGGCCTGCGCGACAAATTGATGGGGCAGATCAACGTGGTGCTCGTGGGGCAGCAGTATGTGAACGACGGCGGCTCTTTCACATTGACGAGCGGCATCTTGACCGACGAGCCGATCCGCGAAGGCGCGAACGCCACCACCGTCAATCTGGCGCTGGAAGGTTTCATGCGCGGCGCGGCGATTGAATTGCCGCGTGGTATCCGCATCAACGTGGTGAGCCCGACCGTGCTGACTGAATCGCTAGGCGCTTACGCTCCGTATTTCCGCGGCTTCGAACCAGTGACGGCGCAGCGTGCGGCGCAGGCGTATCTGCGCAGCGTCGAAGGGGCGCAGACGGGGCGAGTGTATCGGGTCGGTGATTGAATCGGGTGGCTGGTTACGCGATGCGGATAAACCCGCAGCGCGCCGCTCTCTGGTCCTTGCTGTGTCAGACTTCTCATGGGGCAGTTAAACCGCCCCTTGATAGTCCTGTGCAACTTCAGCTTTAGTGAATCTCCGGCTCGGCTGCACTACCGCTAGTGGCCCCTCCGCCCGCCCCTTCGCGTTGCAGGAAGTCGAAGTCGCAGCCCTTGTTGGCCTGCATCACATGCACCTGATGCATCGCGCCGTAACCACGCGTGAAGCGCGGCGCCGGTTCGACCCACGCCGCCTTGCGGCGCGCCAGTTCCTCGTCCGACACCAGCACATTCAGCTTGCGTTGCGGCACATCGAGTTCGATCAGGTCGCCGTCCTGCACCAGCGCGAACGGTCCGCCAATGAACGACTCCGGCGCCACATGCAGCACGCATGCGCCATAGCTCGTGCCGCTCATGCGTGCGTCGGAGATGCGCAACATGTCGCGCACGCCCTTTTGCAGCAGCTTCTTCGGAATCGGCAACTGGCCCCACTCCGGCATTCCCGGCGCACCCACCGGACCCGCATGCTGCAGCACGATCACACAGGTTTCGTCGATGTCGAGCGCGTCATCGTCGATGCGCGCGGCCATGTCGTTGTAGTCCTTGAACACCACCGCACGGCCCGTATGCACGTGCAGCTTCGGGTCCGCTGCGCCCGGCTTGATCACCGCACCGTCGGGCGCGATATTGCCGCGCAGGACGGCGAGGCCGTTGTTCGGCAACAGCGGCGTTGCGCGGCGGCGAATCACGTCGTCATTGAAGATCTTCGCGCCTTCGAGGTTCTCGCCGATCGTGCGGCCGTTCACCGTCTTCTGCGAGCGGTCGATCAGCTCGCCAAGTTCGCCCAGCATCGCCTGCAGGCCACCCGCATAATAAAAATCTTCCATCAGGTACGAACCGGTCGGGCGGATGTTCGCCAGCACCGGCGTATG